>CAYQQJ010000007.1:0-133210 GCA_964419935.1 uncultured Cellvibrionaceae bacterium | reverse complement strand
AAGCTGCAAGCTGCAAGCTGCAAGCTGCAAGCTGCAAGCTGCAAGCTGCAAGCAAAAAAGCGTGACAGGGCAATCAGCTGTGTCAACGCCTTTTTCAACACCAGCGACCTTTCCAGACCAGGCAGAGGCAAGACCACCCTGCCGACTCACCATCTGCACCACGCGCTCTCAGACTTTCTTCTGGCGCGCCGGATCTTCTCCCGGATCTCGACCTTACCGCACCCCAAACCCCATCCCAAAGTATTAGCGTTTATTAGGGCGCCAAACAGACCTGATTTTCGATTGTTCGGTGTTTGTTCTCCGGGAATCAATACCCGGCCTGATGCAGCGGAACCCCACGAAAAACGGGCTTTAGGCCGCATAACCCGTGTGACACTGGTCGCATTTTGAGCGAAGCGCGCAATTTTTGTACAGCTTCCGCTACACATCTCCTGATCCTCGACTACAGTGTGTCGTAACTCGAGAGGTTAATACCTAAGACGTAGAAATTCTTCCGGTTTTTAATACTAAAGACTGAGCTCGAAAACTTTGACGACGACACTCTTTCAGGAGTCCATACTTTGAAAAAATCTATTTGTGCAATGAGTCTGCTTAGCGTTATTACCTTGTCTGCGTGTGGTGGCGGTGGCGGCGGTGGTACTGCCGGTACTGCTAATCCAGGCGCTCAACCGTCCAACCCCGCACCGACAACCCCGATCGTTTCAGACGACGCAGGGGTGGTAAACCCAACTTTGCCGGGTCTCGAAAGCCCCGCGCAACCAGGTATGCCAGTTGCCAATGACGACAGCTACACCACCGCAAGCGACAAGCCCCTTGAAGTTGACGCAGGCACCGGTGTGTTGACCAATGACGCAGTGAGCAGCATTCAGTCTGCCCACGTCAGCACCGTCGCCCAGCCGGAACACGGCGCGCTGGTATTGGCTGCCGATGGCTCATTCAGCTACACCCCGGACTATGAATTCTCCGGCATCGACAACTTCACCTACGCGGTGCTCGACGAGAACGGTGCCAAAGCGGAAGCGTCGGTAACTATTACCGTGTCCGATGACGCGGCAGCTGACAACGGCTTCACCCCGATCGTCGCCAGTGACGACACGCGCACGGTTTATGTCAGCAGCTCCGAAGGGCTCGACACCAATGCCGGTCTCACTATCAATGCGCCGGTAAAGACGCTCGACAAAGCCTTCTCGCTGGTGCGCGCAGGCTATCCGGACCATGTACTGCTCAAGCGCGGTGATGTGTGGGTCGATGAAGACCTGAACGGCGTGCAGTCCGGTCGCAGCAAAAGTGAACCTGCCGTGGTCGCCTTTTATGGCGAGAGCGGTGACCGTCCGCGCCTGAAGACTTCCGGCTATACCCTTAATTCTGAAGGTCTGGATTTTGTGAACATCATCGGCCTTGAAATGGAAGCCTACAAACTGAACCCGGACGACCCCGCGTTCGATGGCCGCACCTCAGCCAACATTCGTATGGTCGGTGGGTTCCAAAGCATCCTGTTTGAAGATGTGAAAATGCGGTTTGTCGAGTTTGTGATCCAGGGCTACAACGGCAAGAAGCCCCGCGACATTCATATTCGTCGCTCAATGATTCTGGACAAGTACAGCCCCGCAACCTCTTACAACCGTGACAGCCGCCCCTCCGGTATCTACACCGATAACGGCGAAGGCCTGACCATTGAAGAGAGCCTGTGGGATCACAACGGCTGGAACGCGGAAGTGCCCGGAGCCGGTGCCAACATGTTCAACCACAACATGTACATCTCCGAGCGCAACAACGTGGGCAACAAGATTCTGGTGCGTGACAACATCGTGACCCGCGCTTCCGCTCTGGGTATTCACGGTCGCCCCGGTGGTCACTACGAGAACAACTTCTTTGGCCGCAACGCCATTGGCATGCAGCTCGGTTACAAAGGTGGCCCGGCGCTGGAAGCAGGCACCATCGCTTACTCGCTCAACAACGTGGTATCGGAAGGTTTGAATATGGACCGCGGCATCGACTCTTGCTCCGGCGCCAACCTGTGCACCCAAGCGATCTGGGGTATTCAGGTGGAAAACCTGGGCGGCGCCGATGTGCGAGTGGAAGGTAACATCGTCTCCAACCGCATGTTCGAGTTCGACGGTTACATCAGCGCCATCCGTCAGGACAGTGCCGCCAAGTACAGCGACAACATCGTTTACCGCTGGGAATCCACCGACCAGGGAACCGACAAAGGCTACCCGGACCCGGACCGCACTTTGGCCGACTACAACGCCAGCCTGGGTGGCGAGCGCTCCTTCGAAGCCTTTATCGAAACAGCGCGCAACCGTGGATTGCAGGAGTGGGATGTACGCTACACAGCTGATGGCATCAACGATTATATTCGCGCCGGGTTCGGACGTTAATCGACCGGGAAGCGTAAAAAAATCTATAAGTTTGGCTCGAGAGAGTCCTCAACGTTTGGCTCGAAAGAGTCGTCAACCTTGGCCCCGCTGTTTCAGCGGGGCTTTTTTTCGTCTCCGCTTTTGTTCATTGTTTGTGTTTCAGTTTGTGTGCGCAGCTTTTGTCCGAAGCATCTGCCCATATTCAACCGCCATTACCCGTTAGGGTCACATGTTTTTTCCGCGCCTGGCTCGTTACTTGCTTTATCACCGGCTTTTACCTTCTGCATCAGTAGAGATTCTGTATCAGCAGAAAACCCGGTTATGGAGCCAACCAATGATTACCCGCACGCTCAAAATTCTCTGTCTCGCCGCTGCCCTTGCGCACCTGTCGTCATGTTCCACGGCACCGCCTGAAGACACTGACGGCACCACGGACCAACCTCGCCCGCTGTATGAGGACGACTCCGGCTGGACGGTTTTCACGCCCTCGGCGGATACACGAATTGTGTATGTCAGCGACGATGGCAACGACGATACCGCCGAAACCTACACCCGCGCGTCAGTGGCGTTGGGCCCCGACCCTCGCCACCCCGCAGGTACCGTAAAGGCGTTCAAGACCTTTGCCGCCGCTTACGAACAGACGCGGGAAGGCCACCCGGACTGGATTCTGCTCAAACGCGGCGATACGTTTTACGGCAGCATCGCCGCGCGCAACGGCCGTTCGGAGCATGAGCCATTCCTAGTCGCATCCTATGGCAGCGCCCCGGAAGTACCCCTGGTTAAAACCGGCTCGAAACGCGCGCTGGAAATCTGTTGCGAGTCATTCAACTATATTGCCGTGCAAGGCATCGAGTTTTATGCCCATACGCGGGACTTCGACTCACCTGATTTTTCCTCGACCGACGGTGGCGCGGGCTTCTATGTGCTGGTCAAGGACGGGCACTACGGCACCGGTTTGCTTATTGAGGGCTGCAAATTCCGTTTCTTCACCAACAACGTTATCCAGGCCAAAGGTCGCATTGCAGACGTCAGCCTGAGACGTAACGTGATTGTTGACAACTATTCCACAAGATCCCACTCCCAGGGACTGTTCGCCAGTAACGCGTCGATCACCCTCGAGGAAAACATCTTCGATCACAACGGCTGGTACAAGCAGCAGGAAACTGAACGAATGGACAACCGTGACGGCGGCCAGGCAACCATGTTCAACCACAATACCTATTTTGAAGATACCTATGACGTTGTCTTCAAGAACAACATATTTCTGCGCCCCGCCAGTATTGGCAATAAATGGACGGCCAATTCCGGAGCGGCCAGTACCCGCAATATCGAAATTTCCAACAATTTTTATATGGACGGCGAGATTGGCATCAGCATGGGAGGTAACAAGAAAGACGGTTTGCGATTCAAAAACATTCAGATCAGAGACAACGTACTGCTCAACCTCGGCAGGTCCATGCCAACCGATCGGGACTTCGCCTGGTACATCGACATTCGTGATTGGGATAATGGTAACGTCACCAACAACTTGCTGATTCATCCGGGATCCACCACCACCAATAATCTCTTCGCTTTCAAACTCACCGGAGAAACGCGCAACCTGGAAGTTACCGATAACAGCGTTTACGGCTTTGGCAATGGCTATATATTCGCTATCGATGAAAAGGCCGACCTCGAGAAGGTCGAGGTCGCAGGTAACCAGTTTTATTTTCAGGAAGATGGGCGTTATTTCGTCAGAGCAAAAAAATCATTGGACGGCATTGCCTTTCACGACAACCTCTATCTGGGTGAGTCCAACGCCGACAAGCGCTTTTCGGTGAAAGGTGCGCGCCTTTCACTAGCGGGCTGGCATCAACAATCCAGCCGTCAAGGCGCAGCTTTATCCAACGCAGCTGTCGCCGCAAGCGTCCAACCGACTTCCACCCCGGCCATTACCGCAGCCTATGACGACCTGGAGAACCTGATACAGGATTATCAACAGGCGCTGGGCGAGCCGGCAACGGTAAACAATTTCATTACACACCTTCGCGACCAATCCCATACAAACTGGAACGCCGATTACACCGCCGAGGCGATCAACGAATGGATTCGTACAGCATTGCCGGAAGTCCCGGTTAATAACGCTATGTGACTACGATGTAGATATGTCCACGGGGGATTATAATTAACGTCAGTAAGCGGCTTCGATCCGTTTGCCATCAGGGATAGACCTTTTGAAAACCCATCCTAATGCCAAACGGGCCGCAGCCAATCAATTCCCCGATAATTTATTTATACTCAATAATCGTCGCACCACGTCCGGTCATATGCTGCCATCCACACTGCAGAATGCCGCACAACTCCGGGAACTTCTGCAGTACCAGAAAGGCGGAATAGATCGCAGTCTGTCGCTGCTCAAAATCCGGGTGTTCGCGACGGCTGTGGCGATAGATCCGGTAGCCGAGGTAACCGTAGGTCAGCCCTGTCAGCAGCAGTGCCATCCAGCCATTAAAAAATGCCAGAAAAAGCAAACTCAATGGTAGCGCGCCGCCCCAAAAGAAAACGCTGAGACAATGACGGGTTTTGTAGCGGCCGGAACCAAAACCATGTTCCAGGGCACCCAACGCGTAAGCGTAACCGCTCCGTTGACTGCGCTTCCACCACTGCTGAAAGCGGTGCATATTTGCATCATGTCGGGTCATGTCGCGGTTCACCCGCTTGATTCGCCACCCTGCACAACGCAAGCGATAGCAAAGCTCAGGCTCTTCCCCGGCGATGAATTCCTCATCGAACTGGCCCACTGCCCGGAACGCGTTAACGCGGTACATAGCGTCACCACCACATGCGTCCGCCGCTCCAACCGGCGTATCCCATTCAATATCGCACAACATATTGTAAACGGAATTCGCCGTATCGATTTCCCGACGCCGGCCACAAACAACCGCCAGCGTCGGATCCATTTCCAGCTCCCGTTGGGCGGCATCCATCCAGCCAGCTTCGACCTGGCAATCGCCGTCGACGAACTGCACAAATTCCACCTGGGGATAACACTCAAGCAGATGCTCAACCCCCGCATTGCGCGCGCGAGCCGCCGTAAAGGGAGACGACATGTCCAGCCGCACCACCTCCGCGCCGCGAAGCTCCGCCTGCTCGACACTGTCATCGGTTGATCCGGAGTCGACGTAGACCACCGGATGCTCCTGTAGAGACTGCAGGCACTTGACCAGCCGAGCGCCTTCGTTTCGCCCTATAACAACTACACCGTATCTTTGCATCAGTATGTTACCAGCTAGAGATTCGCTACTAAGACAAAATAAACTGCCAGGCTATCCATTTAAAACGTCTCCATTGCGAACCGCCAAATCCGATGCCTGTTGCCTGTTGCGCTCAGGGTCTCTGTAGATACTGATCCAGGCCGCCATCATCGCCACTACCATAAAGTAAATTACCGGAATAAAATCCGTATTGGCAACGGTGGAAATAATGACCAGCGCGGCCACTGTAAAGCTGATAAGTATCCGGCCAATTTCGGCCAGCCGCCGCTCGCTCTCCGGCAATGTTTTATGGGCCCGGTAAATAATGATGAGAGACGGAATAAAGATCATCACAAACAGAAACAGACCGATCAAACCATTGCGCATGGCGACGGATAAAAAGACATTGACTGTGTCGATAATCCCCTGTCCTTGACGCATCGCCTGCATTTCCGGCGACTCGAGGTAATAGTGATCCCCAAGCCAGGGGTTGCGCTCGATGACCTTGATGCCGTTCTCGAGCAAGCGCGCACGATAATCGAACGTATCTACCCTCGCTTTGCCGCCAAAAAAAGGCAATAGATCCAGTATTCTCTGGCCGAATGCTGTCATGTTGAGCGCGAGAAACCCCACAAGCGAGCCAGATAGCACATATACCATCGAGCGGGCAATGCCGTTGGCGATCAAGGCATGAACAATCAGAAACAACACAGCACCAACCCAGACACCGCGGGAAAAGCTGACAACCAGTGCCATTCCCGCGAGGCCCACGAGACAATAAAAACCCATCTTCTTGGTGAAGTAGGGCTTGAGGTAAAACAGTAGAGCCAGCAAGAGCACCATGACGTAGCCGAGAATAATGGGACTGAGGAATATGGCGCGCGCCCGCAGAATGCCCGCCCGCTCGCCACTGAAGCGAAATACCCGCTCACCGATAAGTCGCTCCCCGACCGAGTTATAAAGTTCCCAGTGTCGGATTGATTCCATAACCGCTTCCGCGGAAAGCAGTGCCAGTGCAAACATCAAAATCAACAGCAGGCGATTGAAATCGGTCACGGACTTGATTGTCCGACTGATCACGAAATAAGGAATGAGTACATCGATCACCAGCAACAGTGCAAGCCGCGCGGCGTTGGTATGATTATCGTCTCGAAACAGCAAGCCGCCAATCAACAGGATGTAGAACAGCACATACTTGTCCGACGGGTTCCTGAACAACCCGCCTTTGAGGCTTTTGGTCAATATTGGCAGGAGAACCACAAGAATCAATATTCGCTGGATATTGATTGCGAAGATCTTGTTGATGCCACCGGGACCGGGAATTGCGACTTCAATGGAAGGCGCAACGAATAACAGAAAACAATAGACGAGCACGCGATCCATGTCCTGCACGTACTTTCGATTCAACAAGGTAATCAGGACAATCGCGTAAAAAATCCATATGCCCGGCGACAAAAAAAGGCAAACCGTCAGGAACAACCAGGTATTCCGGTACTGTTTGAATTCTTCTTTGGAATAATGTGAGGATAGCGGGTCCCTCGCTATAAAAATAACGACGCTGGTCGCCACCAGCACCAGTATGAGCGCTTTAATATAATTCGGCATTAAGCTATCTATCCAGTTTTATGGGACTGCTTCATTATGTTTCGTTTAATTGCTCGCATTCTTACTTCCAGCCGCGCTGGATATTTCGCTTATGGTACTTATATTGCGCGCAGCACATCCGTATACGCCACATGACACGGCTTATTAGCTCGAACGTGCAAAACCGCTTTCTCGGAATTCGCGTGCCGAGCGGCTATTACAACCCGCCGCTGGCCTGTCGCTCGAAGCACGTCTTGCCACTCATATGAGCCGGAATGGGCGCTCCCAAAAGACGCAGGATTGTTGGCGCCACACCGAGTGCATGAGCGCCTTCAATGGCGATACTGGCCTCGATGTCGGATCCGCAGCCGAGGAAAACCCCCAGGTTCCGATGGGTGCCGGATCTATAGCGCGGCAGTGGCCCGATCGTTCCCAGTTCCGGGTGGGTGACTTTACTCGGTGGGCGTTTGTCTTTCATCAATACAATAAGGTCTGCAAAGTGGCCGTGGCTGCTGTTTTGATTCGGCCGATCCCGGGTTCGAACAACCCGCTGCACCATGGTGTCACCATCGTCCACGTCGGTGATTTGCATCAACATATCGGTAATTTCATCACAAGCGCTTGCGAAATCTTCCGGTTCGAGCATCCCGTTCGGATCTCTACCTTTGACATTAAGGCGAACAAAGCCTTCGCCAAATGTTGGAATCGCAAACGCCTTCATGCGCGGCCACAAACGGTAATACCAGTGCGCGGGATTCCAGCCGACCGCTTCACCCAGACGGGACATAGCGAAAGGGGAAACCAGATCATCATCGCGTACCGGATCGATTTTTTCCGCAATGGGGAAATAGGCCTTATTGGGCAACACCTTTTTCAAGAAGCGCTTGAACAGGTTCGGCTCGTACTTGGTGTTCCAAATGTGTCTTTCCCAAAAACCGAATTCGTACTCGATAACCTGCTTGTCACTTTCTTTGGTAGTGCGTGAGTCGCCCAACGCCTGCATACCAGGAAAGTTGTATCGATACAGATATTCCGGCAAAAACACCAGTGTCGATAGGTCCATGAATGCCGGCCCCATGCCGTGTAGCGAATAAACGATGAACTGGGTATCGTCCGGTGCTGCCGCACGCATCTTGCCTATGGCTTCATCCATCAGTTGGAAGCTCTCGAGCATTGGGTCGCGCCCATTGAGCTTCGCCTGGAATTGCTCATACAGCGGATGGTCTTCCTGGCTCAGGTGCCAGCAAGTATGCATTGCTGCGTGAGATTCACCGAATACCGTCATCAGCAAATCCCATTCCTGATTTTTGATCAAATCGAGGCAGATTTTTGTGCGGCGTTTGATACCTTCCTGAAGCCACTCCTGCACTTCCATGGTTTTTTCAAAGTTACCGATACAGGCGTAGTCGCGGTGAAGACCAGGATGCTCGCCATACTTTTCACGGATTTCTTCAAACAGATGTTCCGGCAGTGACCCCTGTTCAACCTGCGGTGAGTGAGCACCCCAGGCGGCCACCTGCAAACCGTTAATTCGTCGGTTAAGACGTACCTGGGGCATATCGAATGCGATAACGCGATAGTCGTCGCCCAGGGCGTAGAATGGCGGGTACTCTTCGTAGTCATAAGCGGCCTTGGTCACCATCCGATATGCCTCCGGACTGTAGACCAGAGGACCGTAATAACCGGTCTTCTCCGGCGGGCTTCCAGTTGCGAATGTCGTCCAGGATGTCTCCACACTGGACTCTTCGAAGTTATCCAATCGTGTATAGACGCCGATGTCCTTTATCTTCTGCATGTGGGGGAGCTTACCTTCCGCCATCCAGCGTTCGATAACCCTCGGTTCGGCGGCGTCCAAACCAATTGCTATAACTTTCTTCATCTCACGACCTCCCGGTTCCCAATTTCCAGCATGTGGCCGCGCTATTCCTGCGTCCGACCAATGATTGCGCGCGCAAAAACGAGTAACTAAACTGTTCCCGTATAATGCAATAACTTGTTATCAGCAAATTCCCTTACACATTTCCCCCAGCTATCCCAATTTAGCGCTTTCTCATATCGACTGCGTGAAGATTGCACTAAATTCCGATACTGCTCTGGTTGTTGGAAGAAATGAGTTTGCACAACGTCGGCATAGGCCCTGCCATCGGCTTCGACCGGCAAGAGCACACCGTTCTCTGCGTTGATAATTGAAGGTATACCACCCGTATTGGTGGTGATCACAGGCATGCTGTAGGCATTGGCTTCAGCAAATACCATAGGCGTGCAATCGGCCACGGTCGGCAATATCAGGAAATGCGAACGCCGCATCAGTTCGTGGTAGCGGTCAAGGTCTGCAGGGTTGCCTTTGTCGAGATAGGGTATAACCGTCAAACCGTCGATATCTTCCGGCTTTTCCGGAACACAACCGCAGACGGTGAGACTTGCCGATAAGCCCCGGCGACGCAATTCCTTGAATGCCTCAAGCGCAACGGTCCCGCCCTTGCGCCTCCAGTCCCGAGCAAGGAAGAGCAAGTCGCAATGCCTGCCAATGCGCTCGAGCTTCACATCGCCCTCCATCTCAGCCGACTTTTCCCGGTTTACTTCCCCACATATCGCGTCACCATCAATATTGGCACCGAACAAACATGTTCGCACTTTGTCCGGGTCTGCCTTGTAGTGAAGGATTGCCGATTGTCTCGCCCATTCCGATGACAAAATCACCAGTGCCGCCCTGTCGATCGCTCTCTGTTCCGCGTAACCGCCTTCAATCAGGGAAACCCTGGGCAAGCCACTGAACTGTTCGTAATAATCCACCAGCAGATCGAACGTCGCATCGCTAAGGTAAATGATAGGAGTTTTCACTTGCAAAAAGGCCACCACCGGTGAGCATGCCGAGGCAAAAACCAGCGAATAGTTGCCTTCGCGCACCTTTCGACCGAAATGCTTTGCACGAAAGTACCCCTGTATCAAGCTGTGTATGTGATTGTATTTTTTAAACAACGTGCGCAGAATTCGATGGGAAGCCCGCACCACAAAGCGCTCCAGTGGCGTAAACTCTACTGGACCCAGCGGCTCGACAAGATCAAACTCCTTCAGCAACTGTTGGTAGATCCGGTACTGCGTTCCGGACCAGGAACTGAGGTCGTTCGGATCCTTGATCGTGATGAGGGCGACGCGACTTGGCAACTTACTCATAGTCATTCATCCAATAGTCCGAGGTGACGTCTTTACGCTAGGGAACCTCTGATTAAGTCCCTGTGGTCTCTGCGCAATCTTAATCAGAGGTTCCCTAGTTCTTCGCGAGGCTTAAAACACATTCATTAACCACGTCAGCATGTAGCTGGCAAAATAGCTTAGAGTAACGCCAACCAGAAGACCGGCTAAGGCGTACACAATATTGAGAGCAAAAAGGGTTCTGTAGCCGCGGGCTACAACAGCATAAAACAGTATCGATGGAACATCCATGGCTGTAAAAATGAATGCGTAGATGCGCACGTCGTTTGTACCCGTTGCGAGTGTTACCGCGCTGAAAACCCAGATCAGACGTATGACATTCGCGGTAAACATGGCTCGCGACTTACCATCAACCACAAGCAGATCCACGGTTGTAGTAAGAAGCCCCACCAGAACCGTTCGCAGGCAAAGAATTGCCAACAGAACTCCCGCTACCTGATAGCGTTGGTCATAAAGTATCGCAACTATATTGTCAGCAACAAAAACCAGGCTTCCCGACGCCAATCCGGCAATGGGTATAAAAATTTTAGAAAAATTAGTAAAACTCTTTTTGACATCGCCGTTCCGCCGGGCGTCTGCCCAGGTCGGGAACCCGATCCGGTTTCCGATGTTCTGCGCCATGGTGGTTAGCGCTTCAGATATCGTGAGGGCAATGGCGTAAAAGCCCAGAATTTCAGCGCCGAATACCTTACCTATCACGAATCGGTCCGCCTGCATCACTGCAACGAATATGGCGCTACCAAACGTAATCCATTTGATGAACGTCCATATTTCGCGAATATCCTCCCAGTTTAAGATCAGCTTGGGATACCTGTAGCCGTTCAGGTGTGAGGCAATCATGAACAGAACAAATGAATTGACCACTGAACCCAATGCCAAGCACCAGTAACTTTGATAAATTGCGGTGAAAATAATAACGACCACAGTTTGGGCAAGAAATGCCGCAAACTCTGCACCAGCAACCAGAGAAAACCGCTGATTCTTTTCTGCCCAGTACAAACTCAGAGGTGACGCAGCAGACAACAGTGCCGAGATGGCAACAATTCGAAGCAGGTTGGCAATTTTCTCATCGCCATAGAAGTCACCAAAACTGCCACTGGCGACGAGCATGACAAAAAACAGTATCGCCCCACGCAGGAGTTTGAGTGTCCATATGACATCAAGCATCCGATCGCTGATTGCACCCGGGTATCGGATCAGAAACGGTTTGATACCGATATCCGTACTCAATGAAATAATCAGCACGGCGCTCATGACCACCGCCATGTAACCGAAAGCTTCAGGATACAGCAACCGCGTCAGGACGACCGTACTCAGGAGTCTGAGAAATATCTTTGCAATATGCGTCCCCGCCAGCAGTATGCTTCCAGACATCGCCGGGGACCGCATCACACGAGATTGTATGATTCTGGATAACACTTATTTGATTTTCCAATTCAGGGGTAGAGGCATAGCCATCACTGGGTGACTGCTATGCCTGCTCCCGATAAACTTCTCAATGAACTCGACATCAGCCGCCCCGCGTGGCCATCCACATGACAGACATAAGCAGGCGTGGCTGGTAGACCTCGCTCCGCAACGCCTACCTCATCGGGAAAGACATTTGGGTTCTGTTAGAACACGTAACCGAGTAGCAATCCGACGCCATTTACCGCATAGTCATTGCCCATCTCGGGCTGACGGTATTCCAGTTCATACCAGAAGCGCGTATTGAAGTGCCGAAACACCGGTTCAATGTCCAGAGCAAGTACAAACGATGTCTCGCTGTAATCTGAACTGCGGCCGCCTGGTGCAAATTCTTTCCTCCCGTGATCGAGAAAGAACTCAACATTGGCAGTAGGCCGCAAACGGTAATTCAACCCCACGCCGGCAAAATACTCAGTCTTGTTCTCTGTAACCACATTAAAATAAACCTCTTCCTCATACCCCGCCCGCAGGGTGACATCACACCGGAAACAGAAAAAATCTGATCGCCAGGCAAACCCGAAGCTGGTTCGCTCCAGTTGGTCCTGCACGATACTGGACGCGTCCGATGTGATACCTTTCGAGAAAAAGGGATTGTTGGCATTGCCTAAGGACGTATCGGTAATCATCTGCTGCGCCGTCAGTGTCCAGGTGTTGCGGTGGCTGCCGTGCAGAATGTTCAGGTCGTAGTAAAGGCCATCAACGATCTGGCCATTCACCGGCTCAACCTCGTTGGCGCCCACTTGAATTGCATATTTCAATCGGCGAAGTTCAGAATGAAATTCGAGTGCCGCGCGACGATAGGTGTAGTCGCCACTACTGTTGATATCGTAAGTGATATCGTTTTCCATGTAGTTCACGCCGAGGGTGTGCACCGGCGACATGTCTCTAAGCCAACTAACCCCGAAGCCGGTTCGCTCACTATCGTTCAGATCCGTTTCCTTGTAACCGATCTGTGCGTAGTGGCCAATCACGGCGATGCGATTGCCTGAACCTGGCTGGAGTCGTAACAGTGGCGACGCCGCAAGCACGTCACGCTGATCTGTGTTTGCCAATATAGCGGGACCCGCGGGGTCAGCCAGGAACCGTTGCGTGGAATGACTGACGTTTAATTGATAGAACGTGGTATCCGAACCCAGTACCAGTTCTGACTGGCCCGTGCGGGTAAACCGGCTGTCCTGTGAGTCTTCCGAATACTCGTTTTGGGCAAAATTATAGTCAGCTGACAACGCGATCAATTCCCGATCTATGCCGGCCTGTATGTCGGCACCGTATTCAAGCTGCACCTCTTCTATCTTGCGGCTTTCATCGGAGGTGCGCAGCGCGTTATCCACCAGAACGGACTCGACATAAAGCGCACCCGCCCACCATACGCTTTGCTCCTCCTCTTCTTCGTCAGGATGAGTTTGCGCCAGAGAATATTGCGGAGCCGCAGCCAGCAGCCCCACGCTCAACCAGAGGTATGTAATCAGTTGGGATTTTTTCATAGGTAGCTGTATATCATTCCTGCAAGGCGGTGCTTATCGATGGCTTGGTAGGCGGTGTCGATTTCGATCGGTTTCACCTTGCCGTAAGGTGCGACCAGCACCGTCATATCGCAATATTGCGCGATGACCTGAGACTCCGATGAGGTGGTCAGCGAAGGCGCATTAATGATGATAAACCTGTCCCGGTAACGCTGCTTGAGTTCGGCAATAAGCGTCTGCATACGAACCGAGTGAAACTGTTCGGCCGCGGCCATGGCTGCCATCCCGATAGGAATAATGCGCAAGCGATCAACACCCGTGGGATAGATAATACGTTCCAATGGCAGGTCGGGCTGATCCAGATAATCCGTCACGCCGTAACGTGGCCGTCCGAGCATGAATTTTTCAGCCGAAGGCTGATAGGGATTGCAATCCACATACAGCGCCGTCTTTTGTGGATCAAGGGCGAAAGCTGCGGCCAGATTAATGGCATTCAATGCGCAGGCCCCCTCGCCATTGCCCGCTGCAGCCATCATCACTGTAATATTGTCTGATCGTCTTTTTTGCATCAGTTGGGTGCGTAATTGACGGAAGGCATTCAGCACCTCCCGCTGCTCCATACCCACGTAGATCAGCTTCTTCTGGCGTAGCTCTTTTTGTGTCCAGCGACGCGGAAGCGCCATACGGCTGATGCCGCGATTGACTTCAGCAACCACCAGTTCCCGTTGATCCGATGTGGTTCCGGGCCAAGTATCTTCCAGTCTCGTGACAACCGACTTTGGCTTTTTCATGTTCTCAGTCATCTGATACTCCTAAACAAGTCCGGTGATTCCGGCGTAGACCATAAACCCATAACCCACTAAAACCACGAGGCAAAACATGGCCAGCATTGCTATCTCTGCGCGGGCGGCGCGAGTTTCTGCCGGAGAATTGAAGTGCGGTATGACACCCATGAGTTCCAGCTCAGCCGGAATGCTCTGCACCAGGGTTGTCACAGAACGAATACGTGGGTCTGCCATGATAAAAGCCAGCAGGAGTCCAAATGGAGCACCGAGGCCTAAAAGTGGGGCCGCCATGGCGAAATGAATGAACTGGGGCCCACCGGGCTCCAGCGGGTACACGGGATGTTCAACAATTTTATAATTCTCGCCACCGGTATTTTTGTTGATGGCAACGGACAATTTCGCACTTTCCTGTCGACTGAGGAGTTCTTCATAGACCTTGACGATGACATTATAGTCACGGGTCAGCTCCGCCAGCAGCGCCTTGTTCTCTGCCACCTTGTCCGCGCGTCGCGATTCTTCCAGACGCAGTTCTTTCAAGGATTCCAGACGTTGCTTCTGAGCCTTGACATTCACTTCGGCAATGGACAGTTGCTTGCGCAAGTCCTCGTACAGCGCCTCGCCAGTCAGACCAGGAGAAACGTCGAGCTGCGCGGCGGGATCTTTTGCGGCAAGCGCCGCTTCCACCTCCGCCAATTGACCTTTGATGGACACGATATCCGGGTAAGACTCCTGATAGGACAATCTCAACTCGTTCAATTGATTCATCAACGCCAGGCGGCGCTGCTGCAACAGAGAAACCTGAGACTGACTGTTAAGAAACCGATTCTCGTCGCTCAGCAGTCTCCGGGTTGTGGCAATCTTCGATTCTGTTTCCCGTACCGTGATTTCCAGATCCTGAATTTCCATTGTCAGCTGGGCAAGACGTTCCTTTACCGCCTCTTCGGTGACGTCAGGACTATTTTCCTTGTTCTGCTTGAGCTTTCGCGCAGCCTCATCCAGCTGGCTCTTGTACAGTTGAACCTGCGCATTGATAAAGCTGTAAGCGTTGCTGCTGTCGCTCTGTTTGGCCGCGGCCCGGTTGCCAATGAAGGTCTCCAGTACGGCATTAAGCACCTCATAGGATCGTTTGGCGCTGGAATCCCAAAGGGTCACACGGAAGAAGTTTTCGGTTTCCGCTTCCACTGTCAAGCTGTTGCGCAATTTCATGACTACCTGCTCGATATGTTCAGGTGTGGAATTGTCATCCAACAACCCGGTCTTGCGCGCAGCGCCTGTCAACACGCTGCGGGTGTATATCAGCTTCTGGGCCTGTGCCGCCCGGTCCACATTGCGCACGTTGGTTCGGTCCTCCAACAGCGGCTCGATAACGTTGGCCGAGTCGATATAAACGAGCGCATTGGATTCATAAGCCTTTGGCCAAAACATACCGGCGGTAACTACACCAATTAGAACGATGGCGAACAGCAGCGCGCACAGTGCTCGGTATCGGGAAAATTCCCGCCGTACCGCCGTCAGCATTTCTTTGTAATATTCCATATCCATAATTCGTCAACCCCTTAAAGCATTCTTTCAGGAACGGTGATGATGTCCGATGGCGCCAACTGATAGTTCGATTCAAGCTCGCCTTTGAGTAACAAATCATCGAGATTGACAGAGTAGACTTTCATTTCCCCATCAACTCTGCGGTAGAGTTTGGCGCGACTTGGCGCTGCAAATTCGGTCGGCCCGCCGGCTTCCAGAACGAGATCGAGTACGGTCATGCCATCGCGGTGGGGAATGGATATGGGTGTTTCGACCGCCCCGGTTATCCGCACGCGTCTTTGGTAGTCAACACTGCCTGCGCTGGCAACGATCACGGTCACTTGGGGGCTGCGAATGTAGCTTTTCAAACCCTTGGTCAACTCATCTGCGAGCTCAGGGGCGGTTCGTCCCGCAGCAGAGATGTCGCCGATCAGTGGAATGGATATCTTGCCATCGGGTCGCACAGGCACGTCCACCGAAAGTTCCGGGTTTTTCCAGACGTTTATACGCAGCTCATCACCGACGCCAATGGTATAGGATTCGCTCAGACTGCTATCAGAGGCGTCCGGTATATTCTTTGCGCCAGAGCTTGAACACCCCCAAAGTACGAACAGTAAAATCAGGCCGAAAGCGCCACTTGTGTATCGCATTAGTGATCCCCGAATTGATGAAGTTTAGCTGGCGGATTCAGTCGCTTTGAAGAATATACAAATGCCTGAAGTCCGCTAAAACATGGGTCTATTGACTGTGACACAGCATGGTTTTGGCCATGTCACATTGCGTATTCTGATCTTTTATTGCCGTAGAACAGTACCCTGAAACAAGGGCTGTCGAAGCCTCAGAAATTTCTGCCATTTTTCGGCCTGAAGCCGTTTTTTTGAATCGTCATCATTCCTTGATGGGGTGCTGTATGACCCTGATTCTCGCTTAGGCCTGGAGGGTTTGCAGTAATCATGCCAGCTAATCCGCATGAGAAAGTTCGGGTGTTGAATGGTAGTGTGACGCCACCCATTCGCGATAATGACCATTGAGAATCGACTGCCACCAGGTCTCGTTGTTCAGGTACCAGCGGATGGTTTTATCAATGCCGGAATCAAAAGATTCATGAGGTGCGTACCCCAACTGAGCGCGAGCTCTAGCGGGGTCTATTGCGTATCGTCGATCATGTCCTGGTCGGTCTCGTACATGCTGAATGAGTTTTTCCGCGCAACCGGCAATCGCACTCACCGCTTCCGGAAAGCGAGCTTTCAAGGTCGCGTCCGACGCAAACAAGGCGTTCATGCGCGTGCAAATCAAGGTAACAATTTCAATATTCGTCCACTCGTTATTACCGCCGATATTGTAATTTTCGCCTGGCACTCCCTTGTGCAGCACCATATCTACACCCCGAGCATGATCGGTTACATAAAGCCAGTCCCGCACCTGCCGACCATCGCCATATATCGGCAAGGTCTTGTTCTGCAGAATATTGATGATGACCAACGGGATCAGTTTTTCCGGAAAATGAAAGGGACCGTAATTGTTGGAGCAATTGGAGGTGGTAACCTTGAGACCATAGGTGTGATGGTAAGCGCGCACCAAATGATCCGACGCCGCCTTGCTCGCCGAATAGGGTGAGTTCGGCTGATAGGCAGTTGTTTCACTGAAGGGCGCCTCCCCCGGCTGCAGCGTTCCGTAGACTTCGTCAGTAGAAACATGGTGAAAGCGGTGTTCGCCCTTTAACAGACCTTCGTCCAGCCAAACCTGTTTGGCTGCCTTGAGCAGAGCGTGGGTCCCGAGAATGTTGGTTTCAAGAAATGCATCGGGTCCGCTGATGGATCGGTCGACGTGAGACTCGGCGGCGAAGTTGACCAGCCAGTTGATCTGTTCACTTCTGAGCAGGTTTTCCACCAGAGACTGGTCCAGAATGTTTCCATGAACAAACCTGAAATTGGGCGACCCGCTAACGCTGTCCAGACTCGCAGGATTGCCCGCATAGGTGAGCGCGTCAAGCGCGACGATGCGGTCCTGCGGGTGCGTGTCCATCCAGTAATGAATAAAATTGGCGCCGATAAAACCAGCTCCCCCGGTTACCAGGAGTGTATTGGCCATGAAATACCTCGTCAGAATTTCGCTCTTTATAGTTCGTCAAGCATTCGGGAAAGTTGCAACAACCAATGCTTGGGTTTGAGTGTGGGCAGCGCATCGAGTAATTGGGATTTGTCCAACACGCTGAATGGGGGCCGCTGCGCTGCGGTGGGATATTGAGTGGTACGCACCGGAATAATGGGAATGGCACTGTTCAACAAACCTTTTTGCAGGCCCAACAGCTGAATGGCGATGGCAAAGTCATACCAGCTGGCCACACCGCTGTCGCTCCAGTGGAATTTGCCTTCGACTCGATGCTCGGCCATTTGCCAGCAAACCTCTGCAAGACCTGCAGCCCAGGTAGGCGTGCCGATTTGATCACTGACAATGGTCAGAGCCGGTTTTTCGGTCATCAGGCGCAACATGGTTTTGACAAAGTTGCCGCCGTGAGCAGAGTGAACCCAGGAGGTGCGGAGCACACACCAATTCCCCTGCATGTGTTTGGCCAGAGCCCGTTCGCCCGCGAGCTTGGTCGCGCCGTAGACATTAAGAGGATTCACCTTGTCAGCCGGAGCGTAAGGTTGATTGCTGCGACCATCAAAAACAAAATCCGTGGAGAGCTGCAACAGGTAACTCTTGTGAGTGCTGCACGCTTCCGCCAGGTAGCCCACCGCCTGACCATTGACGGCCATGGCCCGCTCGGACTCAGACTCGGCTTTATCCACCGCCGTGTAAGCAGCCGCATTGATCACAGTGTGAGGTTTCAACTCGGCAAATTTGGCTAATACCGCATCGCGATCCGTAATATCGAGGTCTGCTCGTGCCAGGCAAGTGACCTCCGCATTCGCCGGTGCGGAACGTTCAAGCTCCCACGCCAGCTGCCCTCCTCCTCCCGTGATCATCAGTTTCATGGAGTCATCCCAGCTTTCCATTCAGGTAGTAGTTCGAAGTAACTCAGTTAAAGATTCAGTGACCGCTGGCGTTCTCAGGCAAATTTTTCGGCCTGCGCCCATGCGCACCCAGCAGCATCCTTGTCAGATACCTGCGGTTGTCGATCAACTTCCAGCGGCCATTCAATCGCGAGTTCCGCATCATTCCAATGCAGGCATCGCTCATGCTCTGGCGCATAGTAAGCGGTACACTTGTAAACAAATTCCGCTGTGTCACTCATGACGTAAAAGCCATGGGCAAAGCCTTCCGGAACCCAGAGCTGAAGTTTGTTTTCCGCCGAGAGTTCGACACCAAACCAGTGGCCAAAGGTCGATGAACTGCGGCGCAAATCCACCGCAACATCGAAGACCTTTCCCTGTACAACGCGAACCAGCTTCCCCTGTGGCTGCTGAATCTGATAGTGCAAACCGCGCAGAATGCCGTGCCGGGACAAGCTGTGGTTTTCCTGAACGAAGTCTCGAGCCCCACAGTGGCGAGTGAACTCGCTTTCGCGGAAAGTTTCCATGAAAAATCCGCGCTCGTCACCGAGCACCTGGGGGCTGATTAATTTCACATCAGCAATGGTCGTACTTTCAAAGATCATGCGAACACCCGGGTTTCCAACAACCCCATTAGATATTCACCGTAACCACTCTTTTTCAATGGTGCAGCCAGATCCCGCAACTGCGCAGCGTCAATAAACCCATAGCGATAGGCGACTTCTTCAGGACAGTTGACCTTGAGCCCCTGGCGTTTTTCCAGCGTGGCAATGAACTGCGCCGCATCCAGCAGGCTGTCGTGCGTCCCCGTATCAAGCCAGGCACTGCCTCGCCCCATGACCTCGACGCAAAGCTCTCCTGCCTGCAGATAACGCTCAATGACTTCAGTAATTTCCAGCTCGCCGCGGGCGGAAGGTTTCACAGATGCAGCATATTCCACCACCTTTTCATCGAAAAAATAAATGCCGGGCACCGCGTAATTGGACTTGGGTTTAGCCGGCTTTTCTTCAATGGATAGCACCTTGCCCTCAGCGTCGAACTCAACGACCCCGTAGGCCTGAGGGTTGGACACGTGGTAACCGAACACGGTCGCCCCTTGCAACCGCTGGTTGGCCTGGCGCAGGGATTTCACCAGCTCGTGGCCATAGAAAAGATTGTCACCAAGTACCAGTACGGCGGGATTGCCGTCGAGAAACTCCCGGCCGATGATAAACGCCTGTGCCAGACCTTCCGGCGCAGGTTGAACCGCATAGTCTATATTGATGCCCCATTGACTGCCGGTTCCGAGCAGTTCCTGAAAGCGTGGCAACTCGTCCGGTGTGCTGATAACGAGCACCTCGCGTATGCCCGCCTGCATCAAGGTTGCAAGTGGGTAGTAGATCATCGGCTTATCATATACGGGCATAAGCTGTTTGCTGACAACCATGGTCAAGGGGTAGAGACGCGTTCCGCTTCCCCCCGCCAGTATGATTCCTTTTCTCACTTCATCACCTTTGTTCGGTTTATGGAAACCAGCTACCGTTGCTGACTGATTCCTCGATTGAATAAAATGCCGTAATAGAACCCGAGCATCCAATAAATGCCGGATACCAACAACAAGGGCACCAACAGGATGGTGATGCAGCGCTTGCGCAGGTTCTGGTAGCGCAGTTGGCGACAAATAATTCGCCCCACCTTGAAGAGTGCCATCAAGGGCAAGAGCGCAATGAACAGCAGCTTTTTACCGAGAGACATGTCGGATTTATAGCGAATCGAATACAGGTTCTGTCCGTTGATGAATATTTTCCTCAAAACCTTCTTCATCGGGGAGTCCTGAATCTGGAACCCTACCACTGCCGGAGCAAAACGAACTTTGACGCCCTGGCGTCGGAGACGCTCTGTAATTTCAGTGTCTTGCATTCGCGGAATGTCGGAGAAGCCGCCCGCGTCGAGGAACAGTTTTCGCTGCACGGCCATCAACGCGGAGCTCAGATTGGCGCGGTTGCACACAGGCCTGTGGCGCTGGGATTCATGATTGAAAAACCAATGTTCCAGATAGGACGCCACAGTCGTATCGTGTTGCTCATTGAGCTCCAATGCGCCGCCGAACAAGTGGTTGCCCTGACGATAAAAGTCCCAGCTATTTTTTAGCGCAGACCCCTCGAGTATCACATCGGCATCCACGAATAGCAGCAGTTCTCCAGCGGCGGCGCGGGCACCAATGTTACGGCCTTCACCGGGATTGAAACGGATGTCCCGCCGCAGGCAGGTGGCTTTGCTGAACTTGGCAACCACCTGTTCGACGCTATTGTCATCCGAACAATCAACCACCAGAATTTCGTAGTGAAATGGCGAATCCAGGGACGCGACCTGAAGCTCGAGCGCGTTCAAAGTATCCGCAATGGTAGCTGCAGAGTTGTACGACGGGATAATGACTGTCAGATCCATGGTGCAGATTTTCCTGATTATCCAGAAACACTCTGAACCTGCTCAGAGATATTCTGATAGTGTAAAAAAAGCGCTTGGCGTTGGCGGGCAACGACAGAGATGTTGAATTCCGTTTCTATCAGTGCCCGCGCCCTTACCAACCGTTGCGATAGGTCCGCGCTGGCACCACTGACTTCTCCATTATGAATCTCTCTATTTTCCAAAAATGCCTGCAAGGCTAATGCCAGCCCCGCTGAGTCTTTTTCCTCAACCACAACACCTGTGTCGCCATTGCGCACCAGCTCCGGGATACCGGAATGACGTGTTGCAACAACCGGCACGCCCAACGCCATGGCTTCCATCAGCACCACGGGTATACCTTCCATTTCGCCAGAGGCGCTGGTGACGGAGGGGACCACGACGACACTGGCGGCCAACATACTTTCGCGAACTTCAGCAGTGGATGCCGGGCCAAAAAAGTTGATCTGGTTTTGAATATCGAGATCCGCCACTTTGGCTTTCAACGTTTCTTCCATCGGGCCTGTGCCGAGTATGTTGACGATGAAGTCCACCTCCCGTTGCCGCAGCTGGTGCGCGGCTTCCAGCAAGTAAAGAAAGCCTTTTTTCTCCACCATGCGACCAACCGCCATCACCGAGGGAGCGGCACGAGCGGCTTCCTGTTCCAGATAGCAGGCGGGTTCGCGAAAGGGATAGGCGGCCAGATCCATACCGCAGCGAATGACCGTGGACTTGTCACGGCAGGGATAAATCGCGTCAAAGTAATCGATGTTGTAGCGGGAGATCATGATGAGAAACTGCGCGTGGCGCAGTTTCATCGAGATGCCAATAATATGGGCCGCATTCCGGGTTCCCGCGGAATGCACAGTCACGCTATAGGGGATACCCGTCAGCAGCGAGGCATACATCGCCATTGTGCTTGAGACATTGAGAAAATGTGCGTGAATGTGGCTGACGCCACTGGCCTTGATCTGCTGCGCAAGTGCGGGGGCGATAAGAAAATGGTAAATCAGCTTCAGCCGGCGAGAAATTTTGCGCTCGCTGTTGGTCAGGGCAATCCACAAGGTCGGCCAGTAGCGCTGGGGCGTTGCCACAGCCATGCATAGGTGCAAGCCAACAAGACGAAGCAGATTGACCGGGTAGAGATACCGGGTGGGCTGCACCAGTTCGCGCTCGTCAGCGGTGAGCTTTTCCGAGGTCTCCCTGCGAATGCCGAACAGCTCCACCGCTATGCCGAGACTGTTCAGCTCGGCAATTTCCCGGCGAATGAATGTGTGAGACTGAATCCCGAAACAATTGGTCAGGTAGGCTATTTTCATGAGTGTGTTGCACCCGCCAATCCGCTTGCGCCCACTGAGGGTGCAGCCGGGAGGCAACACAAGATGAGCGCGGCTTGATGTATCGGTAGCGTTTTCAATTCTTTGGCCCGTTGGTTCTGCGTTTAACTCAACCTCTGCAATTATCGTTCACAGTTCCACCTCAATCGCATCCGGCGAAGCTGCGCAGGGACCCGGATTTGTTCGCTGAGGGGTTGCGGCGATATTTTGTATTTTCTACACGAAATGACGCATTTCGCTGTAAGGCGCTACGGCTGCCAATAATGGTGAATTCCGTTATCATGCACTGACTCAACCCTGCCAGAGAAATAGCCATGCCCGCATTCAGCGCAAGCACCACAGACGCCAAAGACAGCATCACCCTGACAAGCGAAGGTGGCGCCCAAGCGCGTATTCTTCTCTATGGCGCTCACGTTGTTTCCTGGCAACCGGCGATGCGCACGCAGGAGCAATTGTTTGTCAGCAGCGAAGCCCGCTATGGAGATGGCACCGCGTTGCGCGGTGGCGTACCGGTGATTTTTCCGCAATTTGCAGACCGCGGACCTTTAACCAAACATGGGTTCGCCCGCATTCAAGTGTGGCGAGAAACCCGTCGGCAAACTTTGCCTGACGGCGCAGCCGAAGTCGTCCTGAGCTTGCGCAGCAATGACGTTACCCGGGCACTCTGGCCTCACGAATTCCGTGCCGATTTCATTGTGACCTTGCGGGATAACCAGCTGGAAATGGCGTTGGAAATTCATAACACCGACAGCTCACCCTTCAGTTTTACCAGCGCTCTTCACACCTATTTTGCCATCGGCGATATCGACAGGACGCGGCTTGATGGACTGCAAGGACGCGGCTATATCGATAAGAATGCCGGCAACCAGGAAGCCCTGGACGAGGCCGCTTATGTTCAGTGCCGCGGGCCTCTCGACCGGGTGTATACCGGCGCCCATGACACCCTGACCCTCTCCAGCCCGACACAACACACCGCCATAAACAGCGAAGGCTTTGTCGACACCGTGGTGTGGAACCCATGGCGCGAAGGCAGTACCGCAATGGCTGACATGGCAGACGACGAATATCAGGCCATGTTGTGCGTGGAGGCAGCCAGTGTCATGGAGCCGGTTCAGCTCGAGCGCGGCCAACGGTGGCGAGGCAGCCAAACGCTGGCAGCTCTGCCACTGGAGGTCCAGCGCTAAGGTTTGGCCGGCGCATTGGTCTGCTGTTTTTTTATACAACGTCACATATCTTCTGCGACAAGCCCGGCCAGACGTGCTATTCTTCACATCGCCAACCCTGAACTGAGCCTGTAACACTGGCTCAAATCATTTGCACCACTCTCGATTATTCCAGAGTCACACGCCTTCGGATATCCCTGCGTCGCACCTCGATTGCGGGAACCCCCTTTTGGTGAACCGGTGCAGTTTTTTGCTCTCGGTTTCACTCTTCTGGTTGCGCATCTTTTATTCGACTGTTGGCCTTACAGGCGGCCGCAGTCCCATCGAGCATACTATTCATGTCTTTTGATTCTCTCGGTTTATCCGAGTCCTTGCTTCGTGCTGTGCGCGAAAAGGGCTACACCCAAGCATCACCCATTCAAGCCCAGGCCATTCCCGCCGTGCTGGGCGGCCGCGACCTTATGGCCGCGGCTCAAACCGGTACCGGTAAAACCGCCGGCTTTACCTTGCCGTTGCTGCAGCTTCTCGACGCGGGCCAACCCGCTCGCGCCAACCAGGTGCGCGCACTGGTGCTGACTCCCACCCGGGAACTGGCCGCCCAGGTCAGTGACAGCGTGGCAACCTATGGCAAACATTTGCGCTTGAGCTCCAGCGTCGTTTTCGGCGGCGTGAAGATCAACCCGCAAATGATGCGGCTGCGCCGCGGTGCCGACGTACTGGTTGCCACACCCGGCCGGCTCATGGACTTGTACAACCAAAATGCGGTGCGCTTCGACGACCTGGAAATTCTGGTATTGGACGAAGCGGACCGCATGCTGGATATGGGCTTCATTCGCGACATTCGCAGAATCCTGTCGCTGCTGCCTGCCAAGCGTCAGAACCTGCTGTTTTCCGCCACTTTTTCCGGAGAAATCCGGGAGCTGGCCAAGGGCCTTCTGAATGATCCCGTGGAAATTGATGTCGCGCCGCGCAATGCCACCGCCGACAATGTTCAACAATGGATTCATCCGGTGGACAAGGCGCGCAAGGCAGAGTTGCTGAGTCACCTGATCCGCACCCGGGACTGGCGCCAGGCGCTGGTTTTCAGTCGCACCAAGCACGGCGCCAACAAGTTGGTTACTGTGCTGGCTCGGGACGGTATTCGCGCAACGGCAATTCACGGCAACAAGAGCCAGGCAGCTCGCACCAAGGCACTGGAAGACTTCAAACGCGGTCGCGTATCGATTCTGATCGCCACGGACATAGCCGCCCGCGGGTTGGATATTGAACAACTGCCTCAGGTGGTGAACTTCGACCTGCCCAACGTGCCGGAAGACTATGTACACCGCATTGGCCGTACAGGTCGCGCCGGCGCCAAAGGCAAGGCCATTTCACTGGTCAGCGCCGATGAATTCAAACAACTGCGCGATATTGAAAACCTGATCAAGCGCAAGCTTACCCGTGATGATATTAATGGTTTTGAGCCACAGCACAATTTGCCCGAGTCGGTCTTGGGCGGTCGCGGTGCACCGGGTTCCCGGCCAAAGCGCTCGCGTCCTGCCGGCAGTGGTGCGCCCAAACCGCAGGATAACCGTCGCTCGGAAAACCGCAATCGCACGGAAGGCGCAGGCGCCAAAGCCACGGGCAATTCACGTCAACGGGCTGCGCGCGACAATAACGCCGGAGATGCGCCGATTGTCAGACGCCGCAGGCCGTCGAATCGACCCGCCGGCGCTCGTACCGGAGACAGCCGCCCCAATGGCAATCGCTCACGGGACAACGGCAATCAGCGTTAGTGGCCGTCGGTAGTTAATTAATAGGTAATTAATTAGCTAATTAAAGGAAGAAGGGAAAGGGAAGGAGCAAGACTGCAGTGACCTTGCGTCACTGCAGGTATTCCATGAACCCCGCTCGAGGGTTCATTCACCTACTGGGTTGAACGCTATTCTGCTTCAGTGGCTGCTGCAGGAGCGGCATCCCGGTCACGCCGTGCCACACGTCCAACTGCGCTGAGTGAATGCAGGTGTGCATAGGCCCAGGCCAACCAGCCTTTCTTGAAGAATTCGGTAATTTCCGCGTCAGGCAGATCGTGCAGCTTTTTCTCGCTGATCACGAACAGGCTGTTCAACCGAACCGGCTTGCCGTCTTCCACATTGACCTGCACGTTAAACGGCTCAAACAGATCCAGCTTGGCAAATGCCTTGCTGAATTCATGTGTCGCTTTGTACTGCTGATCCATATGGTTGAGGAATTTAGCCAGCGAATCCAAGGTTTCAGTGTTTTCGCCGTTTTCCTCGTTGAACAAACGATCGCCTTCCTTTTCCTGCAGGTGCGGCGCCTGCTTGTCGAAAATTACTGTGCCGTCACTCGACAAAGCAAACGGGTAGCGGCGAATGAAGGCGGGCATGTAAACATCGCCCCACTGGTTACCGAGGCTGTTGCCTTCTGGCTTCAGAGACAACAGTGCGACTGGAATAAAGTCACCGCTATTGTCCTTGGTGAAAAGAACCGGCAGCTCGCGACTGGCTTCGAAAAATTCAAAACCCGCCACAGGAACAGAGTTTACATTCTGCGCGAAGGCCACGTTGTCCTGCTTTTTCAAGCGCAGATTTTTGTGCTCTTCCCGGTTGAGTGCGACGGGTTCCTGATAAAACAATAATGTGGCCATAATCTAATCTTCTGTCAGTTGTTTGAATGGCATGCCTGCCCGTGATGGAGCAGGTCCACGGCCGAGGCAAACGCCGTTGGAAATCCCTGGAGCGCTGCATCGAAAAAAAGGGGGTCATCATAACAACAGGGTTCCAATTCAGGCAACCCAACAACTCACCCTAGCGTAGGCCTACACTAGCGCCTGAACCCGATCTCGAGCCGAGCAATACCTGGCGCCGCACTGCCATCGCCGTCCACGTCAAACCAGAGCTTGCCGTAGCTGACCCGGGCAAAGAAACGTTTATGGAAGTCCCAGCGCATGCCGAGGGCCGCACTTACTGAGGCGCTCGTCTCACTGTGCGTGGGGTAATAGTTGGCACAGGAATAGCCCCACCAGGGATCCCACCAGCAATCCGTCTGCGGCGCGCGGCTGGGTATGTTGGTGTCCACCGTCGTCCACCCCGCACCCAGGGTGACGAAGGGCGTCAAGCCTTCCGGCCGGAAATGCCAGGTACCGCTGAAATGGGTACTCATGAAATCGAGTTCTCCGCTGACGGTGCGATCGCCATCGGCGGTATTGAGCTGGATCTGGTAATCGGGGCTGGCACTGATAACGGACATGTTCAACAGGAACTGATTGGTAAAATTGTACCCAATACTCGTTCCCCAGCCGGCACCGCTGTCGGTCTCAATCACCGGCTCAATCAAGCCGCTGAAACTGTCACTGCCAAGATGCACTGCCTCAAGCGTTAGCTCCCAGGCGCCGTGCCGTTCATGTTCCATATACAGTTCTTCAGCCAGCCCATGGTTTGCCATATTGCCGAGCACCAGGCAAAGCCCGAAACGAACCAGCGGTGAGCAATTGTTTTTCATAGCTATCTCCACCACAATCAATAGCGCCTTATGGACCGTCCTGAATGGATCTTCTTGAGAGCCATCCTCTTGAGAAGCACCTTGTGGGAACCACCGCAGCCCAGACGCGACTCACGGCCACTATGGATACAGACACTGGATATTGCGGTTTGGCTCCGCAAAGTGATTACTTACCAGCACTGAAATAACCCGACCAGCGCCGCATTCTCGTCAATTTGCTGCCAAAGCGCTCCCTTTCCGGCACAGGTCCGTTACAATACCCGTCCAATCAACCCAACCAATATATACCATGAGGAAAGGCACATGAAAACTGTCAAAAAGACAGCCGAGTACACGGTTTTTGCACGTAAAGATGGCCGCTACGCTGTAAAAGATGCATCAAAGAAATGGGTCAACGGTGAAGACAAAATCGCTATCCTGAAAAAGGAAAAGCTGGTCAAGGCACCTGCTGCCAAGCCCAAAGCTGAGCCGGAAGCCGAGCAGACTCAAGAAGCGGCTGAACAAGCTGCAACTGATGCTGAAGCGGCGAAAAGTGCTGAAGACGGCGAAGCGACCGGGGAATAAAAAGCACCGCTTTTTATTGGGGCATCCACACGGTGCCCTTTCCCTCGGATCATCTCGATGCAGTTGTAGTCCCCTATACCGGGTAGTAGCGCAATGGCAATCGCTAGTTGCAACGCTGCTCCAGTTCCACACCCGTTAACCGCTATCATTCACTCTCCTGCGTTTCCGTAAATTCGGAAAGCGCTCAGAATGCATTCAAAAGAGGTTCCGCTCATGAAAACACGCGCAGCCGTGGCCTTCGAGGCCGGCAAACCCCTGGAAGTTATCGATGTTGATCTCGACGGGCCCCAGGCGGGTGAAGTTCTGGTAGAAATCAAGGCGACCGGCGTCTGCCATACGGACGCTTTCACCTTGTCCGGCGATGACCCTGAAGGACTTTTCCCTGCCATCCTCGGCCATGAAGGCGCGGGAGTGGTAGTGGAAGTGGGCAAAGACGTGCGGTCACTGAAACCGGGCGACCACGTGATTCCGCTCTACACACCCGAGTGTCGCGAATGTGAATTTTGCCTGCACCCGAAAACCAACCTGTGCGGATCCATTCGCGCGACCCAGGGCAGAGGCGTAATGCCCGATGGCAAAAGCCGCTTCTCCCTGGACGGCAAACCCATTCATCACTACATGGGTTGTTCCACCTTTTCCAACTACACGGTCATGCCTGAAATCGCGCTGGCCAAAATCCGCGAAGACGCGCCGTTTGACAAGGTGTGCTACATCGGCTGCGGCGTCACCACCGGCATCGGCGCGGTTGTGTTTACCATGAAAGTCGAGGCCGGTTCTACCGTCGCCGTATTCGGCCTGGGTGGTATTGGGCTAAATGTCATTCAGGGCGCGAAGATGGTTGGGGCCACGCGCATCATCGGCGTGGATACTAACCCAGCCAAGGAAGCTCTTGGTCGGCAGTTTGGCATGACGGACTTCGTCAATCCGAATGATGTCGACAATGTGGTGGAGGCGATTGTTGAGCTGACTCGCGGCGGCGTTGATTATAGTTTCGAATGTATCGGCAATGTGAACGTCATGCGGCAGGCGCTGGAGTGCTGCCACAAAGGCTGGGGGCAAAGCTGCATTATTGGCGTAGCCGGTGCGGGGCAGGAAATTGCTACACGTCCGTTCCAATTGGTAACCGGCCGCTCCTGGCGCGGCTCAGCCTTTGGTGGCGCGCGCGGCCGCACGGACGTCCCGACCATTGTCGACTGGTATATGGATGGCAAAATCAAAATCGACGAGCTGATTACCCACACCATGCCTCTGGATGACATCAACAAGGCTTTTGACCTGATGCATCGCGGTGAAAGTATTCGCTCTGTTGTCTTGTACTAGTTTTCAATGTGCCCGCAAGTGAATTGCCTGGTGCTTCGAAGAGCGAGGCTTAGCAGCCAGTGGCAGACATGGATCCGGTATTCACTGCTGTGACACGCCGTGGCAAATCGGCAGGAAAGCCGATTTACACAGCGTAGCTGCCCGAAGGGTGAGCCACACGGACGTGGCGAATGCATACGTCCCTGTAGGCTCGGCGCCAGCATCCATGCTGGCGACGGTCACAGCAGCAAACACCGAATCCACGTCCTCGGAGCTTGTGAGCAATGACTACCATGTATCGACCAACGAAAATCCACGCGAGCAACGATAACTGGCAACTGAGAAGGAGTTGAAGCAATGTCTCTGGGAAAAGTAGCAGAAAATAAAAGCTTTGGCGGCGTGCAGCTGCGCTATCAACACGCCTCTGCAGTGCTTGGCTGCGACATGTATTTTTCGGTGTATTTGCCTCCGGCGGCATTGCAGAAAAAACCGGTACCGGTCATCTATTGGCTTTCGGGCTTGACCTGTACTGACGAGAACTTTGTGCAGAAAGCCGGCGCACAGCGTTACGCCGCCGAACACGGCGTGGCCATAGTCACTCCGGACACCAGCCCCCGCGGTGACGGTGTTCCGGATGACACTGACGGTGATTACGACTTCGGCTTGGGTGCGGGCTTTTACGTGGACGCCACCGCGGAGCCGTGGCGCCAGCATTACCAGATGTACACTTACATTACCGAGGAACTGCCAACCCTGGTGGCAAAAAATTTCCCCGTCGATGCAACACGTACATCCATCATGGGACATTCCATGGGCGGGCACGGCGCCTTGACCATTGCCCTGAAAAACCCAGGAAAATACAAATCCGTATCCGCTTTCGCGCCCATTGTCTCGCCGATGAGCTGCCCCTGGGGACACAAAGCGCTCGGCGGTTACCTGGGGGATGATAGAAATACGTGGAGCCAGTATGACGCCGTAACGCTGATCGAGACGGCCCAGGAGCGACTCCCGCTGCTGATAGACCAGGGCACCGATGATAATTTTCTGGAAGAACAACTCAAACCGGAATTACTGCAAGCGGCCTGCGATAAAAACAACCACCCGCTCACGCTGCGCATGCAATCGGGATACGACCACAGTTATTTTTTCATCGCCAGTTTTATCGAGGACCACATAGCCCATCACGCGAACGCGTTGGAGGAAACATAGGGAAAAGGGAAAAGGGAAAAGGGAAAAGGGAAAAGAAGGATTGTGTCTGTATGTGGCTTTTACTTTTCCCTTTTTACTTTTCCCTTTTTACTTTCCCCTATACTTTTTACTTTTCCCTAACTTGTCGCTTGCAGCTTGTGGCTTGTAACTCCGCCGTAACTTTCCTTGCGCTGATAGAACTCGGTAATAACTTCCTGCATGCGCGTTTCGTCGTATTCGCGCAAACCGCTGATCACCAACTTTTTGGAACCAACGCCGATGGCTTCGCCGTCGGCGGTTAGGGTGAAGGAAAAATGGGCGTCACCGCGTTTGCCGTTGACGTCGAGCGCGGAATCGGAGAGTTCCATTTCCTGTTCAAGCGCGTCCAGGCGTTTGAGTTCGAAATCCATACTGTCGTAAATCACCAGGGGGCGATCCGGGTTGAACATCACTCTTTGTGTAGCCATCAAGGGTTGCAGTAGGTGGGGGAAGTTGTGGCCAGAAAAGGCGACGTATCGTCGCACGAATGCTTCGATAACCGCCTCATTACGAGTAACCGCACCTTGGCGCTCCACATGTAAATACACTTTGCCCGAGTCATCGGTAATATCGAAAGAGCTGCCAGTCTGTTCTGGAAACTGCAATAGCACACCCTCGCCCACCATGCCCCGGAAACTGAATTCCATACGCTCGGATAAACCATAGTTGGCCAGCACCAAGGCGAAAAGCAGATCACCGGGCACGCAAAAGCGTTTGGCATCTGGATCATGTATCGGATTGTAATCATCGGCAACTTCTTTAGCGAAGCGGCTTGCCTGCTGCGGTGTGACGCTAACCTTACCATCCTGGGCGGAGTGAAATTCGTCTAGAAACATGAGAAAAAAGCTGCCTTTCAGTGAGGTGAGTAACAACGGGAGGCGCTATTGTAGTGCCAAGAATCTTCCGGGGCCAGCGCCGTTATGCGGACCGGTTCAGCATTCACGGAAACTCCCACAAGTTCACCGCGATCCAAGCGCTTCAAAATGAGATCCCGTTCATACTTTGAAGGTCCCTCCCCTATTCACCATTCACTCATCCAATCACCACAAGCTTTGTAACCTTTTCATCGATACCCCGGCGGTTACAAGAGGAACAGGGGCTTTGAGCATCAGCTTGGCCAAACAACATCTGTCGCTATGGTCCGCTGTAGTTAGTGGCCACCCATATTGCGGTCAATTATTGACCGCTGCTGGCATATAGCTTGCGTCGTTTTTTGCGGTATTCCGCAACGGGAAACGAGGATGCTCGCCATGAATCACCATCCACAAGACCTAGTATTCCGATCTGTCTGCCTATCAGCGTTTTGCCTCATTGGCGCCTGCGCATCAAGTCCGCCAGTACCGGAGCGATTACTGGCTCAAACGGAACTGCGCATCGAAGCCGCTGAAGAAGCGGATGCCGGCAACGAGGCACCCGTTGCCCTGCGCACTTCGCGGGACCAGCTGGCAGATGCGCGGCGCGCAATACGTGCCGAAGACTATCCCGCTGCGACGCGCAATCTCGAGAAAGCCCTGGTGAATGCGGACTACGCCATTGCCAAAAGCCGCAGCGTCAAAGCTCAGGAGGCGGCGACGGAGGTGAGGAAGACGATTAACACACTTCGTACGGAGCTGGAGTCTGCGCTGCGCGACCAGCAGCCTCGTAATCAAATGGAGGGTTTGCGATGAGCATCATAAAAACCAGTAAGTTGGGTTTGATGGCAGCATTGGCGGCGGGCACCATTGTGGGTTGTTCGACCACCCCCGAAGTTCCGAGTGCGGTACAGGATGCACGGGCGGAGTACGATCGGTTGGCGGCGCAGGGCTATGCCCAGCGCCATGCTGCAGAGGAACTCGACGACGCGGAACAAGCCGTGGCTCTCGCCGAAGAGGCCTGGCGCAAGGACACTGATGAGCTCATCGTCAACCATTATGCATATCTGGCAGAGCGGCGTGTGGCGATAGCCGAAGAGGCTGCCGAGCGCGGTCGCGCAGAAGCCACTATAGAGGAAGCGGAGTTGGAGCGTCAGCAGGTGATGTTGGAAATCCGCGAAGCAGAAGCCACGCGGGCACAGGCTCGCGCGCAGCAGGCTGAACTGCGCAACAAGGAGTTGGAGCAGTCCCTGGCCGGGATGCAAAATGAGATGGAGACTTTGAAGACAGAAACAACCAATGAAGGCATCGTGCTGACGCTGCAGGACATCCTGTTCGCAACCAACGAAGCGCAACTGAAATCCAGCGCAGACCGAACGCTGGACCGAGTGGCAACCTTCCTGAACAATTACCAGAATCGTGAACTGGAAATTAAAGGCTACACTGACAGCACCGGTTCCGCTGAATACAACCAAGGCTTGTCCGAGCGCAGGGCACAGTCGGTGGAACAAGCGCTGGTGGTGCGCGGCGTGGATCCTGAGCGCATCGAAACTGAGGGTTTTGGTGAAGAGTATCCCGTGGCGGACAATGACACATCGGTAGGTAGGCAACAGAACCGCCGGGTGGAAATATTGATCGCAAACCCTGAATAGCCAACTGCCCTCACTTCTGTACGGCCGCATCGTGGCAAAAATGTCACGCGGTCAGATTGAAGTGGGGGTCGCTGTTTCGCTTAGGGTAATTTCGCAATAAGGCATGGGCGTCGTTATTTCGTTTAATGGTTACCCGCTTTACAACAAGCCGATTCTTTCGGGAACAGTTCACCGAATTTCATTTCCCCAGCCCACTTTATTGCACCGTAATATTTAACATGTTATAAATACGACAACGCTGTCATAAATAACGATAAACAAGGCAGGCGTGAGAAGACTTAGTCGATGTTCTTAAGTAGTGCTCCAGCAAGTCCATGGCCGCAATAATGGAATTTGCCCAAAAACTCACTATCAATCCAGCCTTAAATCAAAACCTTTAGCGTCACAGGAAGCTCAGTGAAGGGAATCGCAACAGAGGATCACGGTGCGGTCGATTCATGGTTTCTAAACCTTATTGCCGCCCTTGTCTCCACAAGCTGGTGATCAGCTGTTGCTCCTGATAAACAACAAAAACATATCAATGAGGACATACCCATGAAACCCAAACATTTACTCGCCGCACTGGCCGCCGGTGCCGGTTTATTATCGCTGAACAGCTACGCCGTTGACTGTAGCACCATGCCGGTTTGGCACAGCAGCACCGTTTTCACCCAGGGTGACCGCGCCCAGGAATCCGGCAATGGCTACGAAGCCAACTGGTGGACGCAAGGCCAAAACCCCGCCTCGCACTCTGGCCAATGGCAGGAATGGGATTTATTAGGCGCTTGTGATGACAGCAGCTCATCCAGCTCTTCATCGTCATCCAGCTCTTCATCGTCATCCAGCTCTTCATCGTCCTCCAGCAGTTCCAGTTCATCATCCAGTAGTTCGTCCAGCAGTTCATCATCGAGCAGTTCGTCTTCCAGCTCGTCGTCGAGCGGCGGCACCTGCAGCTCTCCACAATACAGCGCCGGTACCAGCTACAGTGCCAGCCAAATCGTGCAGAACGTCGGCAATGAGTACCGTTGCGTGATTGCCGGCTGGTGTTCATCCTCTGCGGCCTGGGCCTACGCCCCGGGCGAAGGTGCGCACTGGCAGGACGCCTGGGAACTCGTCGGCAGCTGCGGGTCCAGCTCTTCATCCAGCAGCTCATCATCCTCAGGCTCCACATCCAGCAGTTCGTCTTCAGGCGGCTACACCGGCGATTTTCCTGAGCATGCCCTGGTCGGCTACTGGCACAACTTCCAAAACCCGGCCGGCTGCCCAATTCCTCTGTCACAGATTCCCGATGCCTGGGACGTGGTCGATATTGCATTCGCGGATAATGATCGCAACAGCACCGGTACGGTTCACTTCAATCTGTTCGATGGCGCCGGCTCCAGCTGCCCCGGGTTGGATCCCAACCAGTTCAAGCAGGAGATGGCGGCTCTGCAAGCTCAGGGGAAAATTTTCGTATTGTCTCTGGGTGGCGCTGAAGGCACGATTACGCTGAACACAGCTTCGGACCAAGCCAACTTTGTCAGCAGCCTGACCAACATCATTCAGGAGTGGGGCTTCGATGGTCTCGACGTAGACCTGGAAAGTGGCTCGCAGTTGATCCACGGCTCACAGATCCAGGCACGTCTGCCGGTCGCACTGCGCCAGATCAATGACAATGTGGGTGGTATGGCCCTTACCATGGCTCCCGAACACCCTTACGTCCATGGTGGCATGATTGCGTATTCAGGTATCTGGGGCGCCTACCTGCCGATCATCGATCAGACTCGCGACATGCTGGACCTGCTGCACACCCAGCTGTACAACAATGGCGGTCTGCAAACGCCCTACTCGCCCCAGGCTTACCCGGCCGGCTCCGTGGATATGATGGTTGCCTCTGCGCGCATGCTGATTGAAGGCTTCCCGCTGGGCAATGGCGGCTACTTTGAAGGACTGGATCCACAACAGGTATCGCTGGGCTTGCCGTCTGGTCCTCAGTCCGCCGGTTCCGGTCAGGCCACCAACGCTGCCATTATCAGCGCTCTTGACTGCATCACCCGCGGCACCAACTGTGGTTCTATTGACGCGGGTGGCGTACACCCGGATTTCAGCGGCGTCATGGCCTGGTCCATCAACTGGGATATTTTCGATGGCTACATCTTCTCCGGCCCCATCGGCAATGCGGTTGATAACCTGCCGTAAGCAAAACAACTCTGCACCCTGTGCAGGGTGAAAAACGAAAAAAGGGGCGCCTGTAACAGGGCGCCCCTTTTTTCATGGAGGGTTTTAATATTAACCCGGCAATTAACGTTGTCGGGCGAATTGCCTCGGCTTCGGTCCGTTTGTCATCAGGTAGATCTTTTGAAAACGCATAAACACGTCCCTGTGGCTCCCCCGCGGCGTCCCTGCCGCGAGGGTTTCAAAAGATCTACCTGATAACAAACTACTTTGGTGCACTCAACAAACACGTAGGCCTAAAAATCTCCCCAATGAAACTGCATGATCGCCAAGGCTGCCACTGGGGCTGTTTCCGTGCGCATGACTCGCGGCCCGAGCGACAGGGCTTTGAAATCATGTTGCAAGGCGAGTGCGATTTCATTGTCGGACAAGCCACCCTCGGGACCAACCAACAAACAGACCGAGTCCGGCTGGCCAGTATCCTTCAGTTGTCTGTCTGTGCGGTGGTGCAACACGTATTTAAGTGATGCCGTCGAACTCTCCAATAATTGCTGCAACGACACAGGTTCAAGCAACTGCGGCAAGATATTACGCTGGCACTGTTCGCAGGCGCTGACGATAATCTGCTGCCAGTGCTCCATGCGCTTCGCTAGTCTGTCACCCTGCAGTTTCACTTCGGTGCGTTCGGTCAGGGTGGGTTGAATACGGGTGACGCCGAGCTCCGTGGCTTTCTGAATAACCCAATCCATGCGTTCCCCGCGAGACAAACCAATGGCGAGCTCGGTGTGCAATGGAGACTCGGTCCGCGGTTCCGAATAATCACCGACTGCCACGGTAACCTGACGCTTGCCGGCCGCCACAATGGTGGCCGCGTACTCACCACCACCGCCGTTAAACAGTATCAGCTCCCGGCCGGCAGTCATGCGCAAAACTTTCGCGACATGGTGTGCCGGTCCGGGCTCCAGTTCCAACGTGGTATTCATGGCGAGATGTTGGCTGGTATAGATTCTTGGAATGCGCATGCTCGACGCCTAGTCCGTCAAACCCAGGCGCTTCACAATGGTTTCCGTGGGATCGATCTGGTTCATGGTATAGAAGTGCAAACCGGGGGCACCATTCTCCAATAAGGTTTCGCACAGTTCAGTGACCAGATCCAGGCCGAATGCGGTCACGCTCTCCTGATTATCGCCGTAAGCTTCCAGACGCTTGCGCACCCAGCGCGGAATTTCTGCGCCGCAATTGTCGCTAAAACGCGACAGGTTACGGAAATTGGTGATCGGCATAATGCCCGGGTAAATCGGCTGATCGATACCGGCCTGTTGGCAATGCTCACTAAAATAGAAATAGGAGTCGGGATTATAAAAATATTGGGTGATCGCGCTGTCGGCGCCTGCGTCAAATTTGCCTTTCAGGTAACGCACATCACTTTCGTAGTTCTTCGCTTCCGGATGAATTTCCGGATAAGCCGCGACTTCAATGTGAAAATCCTTGCCGAAATGCTTGCGGATAAATGCCACCAGCTCATTGGCGTAAACCATCTGGTAGGAGCCACCCATGCCGCTCGGCATGTCGCCCCGCAACGCAACCAGGCGTTCGACGCCCAACGATTTGTACTGGTTCAACAAATCCAGCATTGACTCTTCGTCATCCCCCCCAAAAGACAGATGCGGCGCGGTGCTGAACCCTTCCGCCAACATCGCCTTGACCACACCGAGTGTGGTATCGCGGGTCGAGCCACCGGCACCGTAGGTGACGGAAAAATAATCCGGCTCCAGCTTGTTCAGCTCCTGTCGGACAGCCTTCAGCTTCTCGCGCCCTACTTCAGTTTTCGGCGGAAAAAATTCAAAGCTCAAACGGATGGTTTGCTCACTCATAGCGTATCTTCTTGAATCTTATTTTACAGAACACGTTGTATGACGAACGGCAACAATCAAAGTACCGCTCGCCCATCAACATTAATATTTATAACTTTCTGGCTTATAGGGGCCATCGGCGCTGACACCGATATACTTCGCCTGATCATTGGTCAGACGCGTCAGTACGCCACCAAAACCCTCGACCATAGCCTTTGCCACTTCTTCGTCGAGTTTTTTAGGAAGCACCCTCACGTAGACATTGGCAACTTTTTCATCTTCGGGAAGATCGGCAAATTTGCGTTCAAACAAATACATCTGTGCCAATACCTGGTTGGCAAACGAGCCATCCATAATACGCGACGGATGCCCAGTGGCATTACCGAGGTTGACCAGGCGGCCTTCGGACAGCAGGATCAGGTGATCATTCTCCGCCTTGTTACGATAAACCTTGTGCACCTGCGGCTTGACTTCGTCCCATTCCCAGTTGGCACGCATAAATGCAGTGTCGATCTCGTTGTCGAAGTGGCCAATGTTGCTGACGATAGCGCCGGATTTAAGCGCTTGCAGCATCGCGGAATCACAGACGTTGATGTTGCCGGTGGTGGTAACCACCAGATCCGTCTTGCCCAACAAATCCTGATCCACATCGGCAACATTGCCGGTATTGACACCGTTTTTGTAAGGCGACACGACTTCGTAACCGTCCATGCAAGCCTGCATGGCGCAGATGGGGTCGACTTCACTGACCTTGACGATCATGCCTTCCTGACGCAGCGACGCCGCAGAGCCCTTGCCCACATCGCCGTAACCAATAACCAACGCCTTCTTGCCGGACAGCAAATGGTCAGTGCCGCGTTTGATTGCGTCGTTCAGGCTGTGACGACAGCCATACTTGTTGTCGTTCTTGGATTTGGTGACGGCGTCATTCACGTTAATGGCCGGCACCAGCAAGGTGCCTTCGTCAATCATTTCCAGAAGACGATGCACACCAGTGGTGGTTTCTTCGGAAATACCGTGAATATGTTTCAGCATTTCAGGGAATTTGTCGTGCACCACCTGCGTCAGGTCGCCGCCATCATCCAGAATCATATTCGCATCCCAGGGCTTGCCATCGACAACGACGGTTTGCTCAATGCACCACCAGAACTCCTCATCGGTTTCGCCCTTCCAGGCAAACACGGGAATACCGGCGGCGGCAATGGCGGCAGCGGCGTGATCCTGAGTCGAAAATATGTTGCACGATGACCAACGCACTTCCGCGCCCAGCTCAACCAGTGTTTCAATCAACACAGCAGTCTGGATGGTCATGTGAATACAACCCATAATTTTCGCGCCCTTGAGCGGCTGCTCGGCACGGTACTTTGCACGCAATGCCATCAACGCCGGCATCTCCCCCTCGGCAATGCTGATTTCCTTGCGGCCCCAGTCGGCCAGGCTGATGTCGGCGACTTTATAGTCGGCGAAACTAATGTTCTCTGCTGTGGACATAGGTGAACCTCGTAAATTTATAAATTAAAGGAAAAGGTAGAAGTAAAGAAGGGAAAAGGGAAAAGGGAAAAGGGAAAAGAATAATCCGCCAGCTCCAAGACTTTCTCACTTTTCGTTGCCCTGTCAGCTCGCTCGGCGCACGTTCGTGCGGCGAGCACGACCCACTTTTCCCTTTCCCCTTCTACCTTTCCCCTACTCTTTTAAAGCGCGCTTCTCAACGCTGCCGCCTTATCTGTTTTTTCCCAAGTGAATTCCGGCAGTTCGCGGCCAAAGTGGCCGTAAGCCGCGGTTGCGCGATAAATGGGACGCAGGAGGTCAAGCATGTCCACCAGGCCGCGCGGGCGCAGGTCGAAGTGCTCGCGCACCAATTTGCCAATCTGGTCATCGGGCAATTTTCCGGTGCCGAAAGTATTCACGGAAATCGACGTGGGTTCGGCCACACCAATGGCATAGGACACCTGAATTTCGCAGCGGTCGGCGAGACCGGCGGCAACGATGTTTTTGGCCACATAACGACCCGCGTATGCCGCGGAGCGATCCACCTTGGAGGGGTCCTTGCCAGAGAAGGCGCCACCACCATGACGCGCCATGCCGCCGTAGGTATCGACGATAATTTTGCGCCCCGTCAAACCGCAGTCGCCTACCGGGCCGCCAATAATGAACTGACCGGTTGGGTTGATGTGATATTGGGTTCCCGCGTGCAGCCATTCTTCCGGCAGTACATGTTTGATGATTTCCTCCATCACGGCTTCCTTGATCACGCTTTGGCTGACCGTGGGCGAGTGCTGTGTCGACAGCACCACAGCATCGATGGCCACAGGTTTGTCATTGTCATAGCGCAAGGTGATCTGGCTCTTGGCATCCGGGCGCAACCAGGTGAGCGCGCCGTTCTTGCGCAACTGCGCCTGGCGCTCCACCAGACGGTGCGCGTAATAGATAGGCGCGGGCATCAGCACATCGGTTTCATTAGTGGCGTAACCAAACATCAACCCCTGATCACCCGCGCCCTGATCCTTGTCCTGACCTTCGTCGACCCCCATGGCGATGTCCGCCGATTGTTTGCCGATGGCATTAAGAACCGCGCAGGATTTTCCGTCGAAGCCGACATCACTGGAGTTGTAGCCAATGTCCAGAATCACATCGCGCACCAGATCTTCCAGGTCAATATAGGTCGAGGTGCGCAGCTCGCCGGCAATTATCGCCATGCCGGTTTTCACCATGGTTTCGACGGCAACCCGGGCGTGTTTGTCTTCCGTCAGAATTGCGTCCAGTACCGCATCAGAAATCTGATCCGCCATTTTATCGGGATGACCCTCAGAGACAGACTCCGAAGTAAACAATGAATATTGAGCCATGGACGTGTTGCTCCTTTTTTATAAAGATGGAATTGCCGAAAGAAGTTCAACAAAAAAAATTGTGAAAAAGCGATTCAAAAACCTATTAAATTGGCAACCGACATTACCGAATTGACTGCCTTAACACGACAACTGTTGCATGGGGCCTCGACCCGTTTATCATCAGGGAAAGCTCTTTTGAAAACGCATAAACACGTCCCTGTGGCTCCGACGTGCATGGACGCACTAATGCCGCGATGGCAGGATGCCAAGGAGCGGCCCCGCGGCGTCCCTGCCGCGAGGGTTTCAAAAGAGCTTTCCCTGATGACAAACTCCAATATTGCACTCGACTAAGTGCAGTGTCTGCGAGCATAATCTAACGGTCAGTTGCCGGGCTATCACGCGAGTTTAAAAAATTGCTTTACCTGAATCTGAAAACCATTACGCAGTGCGAAGTACATGCTCTGCCCTTCCTGTAACTTGGCTTCCTGGGCCCACAGGGTTAGATCCGCAGGATCGAACCCCAACCAAATGTCTCCGCACGCCTCAGTGACCCAGGTTTGGTTGTGGCGGCACAGCTCGGTTACCAACAGGGGCGCGTTCACCTTGAGTGCTTTGCTCACGTCGGCAAACAGCTGGCGCGGAGACGAGGTGTGGTGCAATACCATGTTCATCACGGCGCAGTCGAACTGATCGACGCACTGCGTCAGATAAGAGGTATCCGCGTTCACCAGGTTGATGTTGTCAATTTCCGCACAGTGTTCCGCCGCCTTGGCCAGCATCGCGGCACTGCTGTCGAGCCCGAGTACCTGCCCGAACCTTGCCGCGAGCACCGGCAGGAACTCGCCTTCACCGGGGCCCACTTCCACTGCCCGCGCCCTTTCTGCAAGGGGCGTTTGTTGCAAGAGCTCGAGCACCTGTTGGCTATAGACGGGAAAGCTGGCAATTAGATCCTGCTGTTCCCGAAATTTGTCCGCGTTTTCCACAAAGAATTGCTGGGAAGTCTGCGCTCGCTCCCCGTGTACCTGTGCCAACCGCGCCTGCACCTGTACGCCGAGCAGTTGCGGTCCAAGAGTGGCGAACAGGCTGGCTTTGAGCTCCCGGTAAGGGTCTTCAACCGCCAATTGAGCCCGGCGATAAAAGATGGAGTTACCTTCCCGGCGCGACAATACCAGGCCCGCGTTGGCCAGGACCTTGAGGTGATGGCTCATGCCACTCTGTTTGACCTGAAACACATGGCTCAGCTCCAGCACCCCGTAAGAGTCCGTTGTCAGCGCACAGAGGATTTCCACCCGCAAAGGGTCACCCACCGCCTTGAACAGGCGGGCAACTTCCTGACTTTCAGGTAGCAGGCTGGCATTGGCCATCAGCTTGGCCTCGGGCTGAACACTCATGTTCGGCAGTTTAGCAGGGGAGCCAATCTATATCAAAATATTTTGATATAGTGTCGAGCTTCCGCCGGCTAGCAGACAGATATCAGAAACATCCCCCACTGCACCTGCCAATGCCGTTAAACTGGCGCCCTCGGCAGGCCGCTTTTGTCAGCCGGCTTTACTGGCCGGTCAAGGTGCGCGAAAATGCGCCAACTTATGTGCCCCTCATAGCGACCAAGACAACCTATAGATTCAGGAGTAGAGAGCTGATGCCATCCCGTAAAGAACTCGCCAACGCCATCCGTGCATTGAGTATGGATGCGGTGCAAAAAGCCAATAGCGGCCACCCCGGCGCGCCAATGGGTATGGCCGATATCGCCGAAGTGCTGTGGAATGATTACCTGCAGCACAACCCGAACAACCCCAAGTGGAGCGACCGAGACCGCTTCGTGCTCTCCAACGGCCACGGCTCCATGCTCATCTACTCCCTGCTGCACCTCAGTGGCTATGACTTGGCGATGAAGGAACTGGCGAATTTCCGACAGTTGCATTCACAAACACCGGGCCATCCCGAATACGGCTACACCGCCGGCGTGGAAACCACCACGGGGCCCCTCGGCCAAGGGCTCAGCAATGCCGTGGGTATGGCCATTGCGGAGAAAATCCTGGCGGCGCAGTTCAACCGCGGCGAACACACCATTGTCGATCACTACACTTATACCTTTATGGGCGACGGCTGCCTGATGGAAGGCATTTCTCACGAAGTGTGCTCCCTGGCCGGTACCCTGGGGCTGGGCAAGCTGATCGGCTTTTACGACGACAACGGCATTTCCATCGACGGTGAAGTGGAAGGCTGGTTCACCGATGACACTCCCCGCCGTTTTGAAGCCTACGGTTGGCATGTGATCCCCAAAGTTGACGGTCACGATCCGGAAGCCATCAAAGCCGCAATTGAAGCCGCTCGCGCTGAAACCAATCGACCCACCTTGATCTGCTGTCAGACCATCATCGGTATGGGTGCGCCCAATAAGCAGGGCACCGAAGCGGTACACGGTGCTGCCCTGGGTGATGCCGAAGTTGCCGCGGCCCGGCAGGCCATGGGCTGGCAGCACGAGCCCTTTGTGATTCCGGATGAGGTTTATCTGGGTTGGGATGCCAAGCAAAAAGGCGCCCAGGCCGAGCAGCGCTGGACGGCCAAGTTTGCCGAATATCGCGCCGCGCACCCGGACCTGGCAGACGAATATGAACGCCGTGTAATCAATGGTGACTTGCCTGCCCAGTTCAGTGAACAAGCGCAAGCCTATGTTCAGGAAACCCAGCAACAGATGGAAAAGGTGGCCACGCGCAAGGCATCCCACAACTGTTTGAACGCCTATGGCAAGCTGTTGCCGGAATTGCTCGGTGGCTCTGCGGATCTGGCACCCTCGAACCTGACCATCTGGGACGGCTCCAAGGCGCTCACCGCTGACGACGCCAATGCCAACTACATCCATTACGGTGTGCGCGAATTCGGCATGAGCGCCATCATGAACGGCATTGCGCTGCACGGCGGCTTCGTCAACTACGGCGCAACCTTCTTGATGTTTACGGAATATGCACGCAACGCCGTGCGTATGTCCGCGCTCATGGGGATTCAGAGCATTTTTGTATACACCCACGACTCCATCGGCCTGGGCGAAGACGGCCCGACCCATCAGCCCGTGGAGCAACTGACCGCGCTGCGCGCCACACCCAAAATGACCACCTGGCGCCCCTGCGACACGATAGAAACAGCTGTCGCCTGGAAAGGCGCGATTGAACATCGCCATGGCCCCAGCGCCTTGATCTTCACCCGCCAGGGCTTGAAACCCCAAGAGCGCGACGCTACTCAGGTGGCCAACATTGCCCGAGGTGGTTACGTACTCAAGGATTGCCAGGGCGAACCAGAAGCCATATTGATAGCCACCGGTTCCGAGGTGGAACTGGCGGTTGCTGCCGCCGACAAACTCAGCGCCGATGGCAAGAAAATCCGCGTGGTTTCCATGCCCAGCCCTGAATTGTACGAGCAACAGGACGCCGCCTATCGCGAAGCCGTGTTGCCCCTGTCTGTAACCGCCCGGGTAGCTGTGGAAGCCGCTCACGCGGACTTCTGGTACAAGTATGTGGGCCTGGACGGACGCATTATCGGCATGACAACCTTCGGCGAATCCGCACCGGCGGATCAGTTGTTCGAACACTTCGGCTTCACGCTGGACAATGTCGTGAACACCGTGGCGGAACTGCTGGAAGATTAGGTAGCTGCAAGCCGCAAGCTCAAGCTGTAAGCATTCGTGCCGCTTGCAGCTTAAACTCGCAAGCTTGGTTGTCGGGTTACGAGCTCCCAGGGCTCATAATCCGACTTACGGTTCTTGTCGAGGTCTAGTGTTCGTCGAGTTCGCCAAAGTAGTTTGTCATCAGGGATAGATCTTTTGAAACCCTCGCGGCAGGGATGCCGCGCGGGAGCCACAGGGACGTGTTTATGCGTTTTCAAAAGATCTATCCCTGATGACAAACGGGCCGAAGTCCACCACCACCTTTATCGTGTGAAGTCAATTTCTCCGGTAGTATTAATTGCCGGGCTAATAGCTAAAATTCGCGTCATTCCGAATATCAAACCCAACGATCAATTTTTAATGGAGCAGACATGAACGTAAAACTGATGAAGGACCTGGATCTTAACGGTAAGCGCGTACTGATTCGCGAAGATCTGAATGTGCCCATCATGAATGGCAAGATCACCTCGGACGTGCGCATTCAGGCCGCACTGCCCACCCTGCGCCAGGCTCTTGAAGCCGGTGCGAAAGTCATTGTCATGTCCCATCTGGGTCGCCCGACCGAGGGGGAATTCAAGGCGGAAGAATCTCTCGCGCCGGTGGCCAAGCATCTGAGTCAGCTGCTCGGCCAGGATGTGCCGGTTATTACAGACTGGCAAAGCGGCGTAGACCTGCAAGAGGGTCAGCTGGCGCTGCTGGAAAACGTTCGCTTCAACAAGGGCGAGAAAAAAGACGACGAAACGCTGGCGAAAGCTTACGCCAGCTTGTGCGATATTTTTGTGATGGACGCCTTCGGCACCGCCCACCGCGCCCAGGCCTCCACCCACGGAGTTGCCAAGTTCGCACCAGTTGCCTGTGCCGGCCCACTGCTCGCCAATGAACTCGACGCCCTGGAAAAAGCATTGGCCAAACCCGAGCGCCCCATGGTTGCACTGGTCGGCGGCGCCAAGGTATCCACCAAGCTGACGGTACTGGATGCCCTGTCAAAAATTGCCGACGTTTTGGTGGTCGGCGGCGGCATTTCCAATACCTTTGTTGCCTCCGCCGGCAACGAAGTGGGCAATTCGCTGTATGAAAAGGATTTGATTCCCGAAGCCAAACGTCTGCGCGAAACCACCGAAGTGATTTTTGCCACCGACGTGCGCACCACCAAAGACGGCTTCTCTGACTGGAGCGACAGCTCCGCCACTGAAGTTAAAAAGGTGAGCGAGATTCAAGCCGACGAGGAAATCATCGACTACGGTCCTGAAACTGCCGCGCGGGTTGCGGAAGTGATGAAGAACGCCAAAACCATTATCTGGAATGGCCCCTGCGGCGTATTCGAATATCAGGCATTCGCCCAGGGAACCGAAGCCGTGGCCAAGGCCATTGCGGAAAGTTCTGCATTCTCCATTGCCGGTGGTGGCGATACGCTGGCAGCCATCGACAAGTTCAACCTGACCGATGGCATTTCCTATATTTCAACCGGCGGCGGTGCTTTCCTCGAATACGTGGAAGGTAAAACCCTGCCGGCGGTTGCCATGCTGGAAAGTCGCGCTCAGGGTTGAATCATCCCATAGCGGCTGTAAACGTTTCTGCCCAACCTAGCTCTGCCCGAAATAATTCGGGCAGAGCTAACAGGCAGTTGAAAAAGTCGATTCCGGTTAAGACTTGCATGTGCTGCCCGTTTGCCATCGGGATAACTCTTTCGAAAACGCATAAATACGTCCCTGTAGCTCCCCCGCGGCGTCCCTTCCGCGAGGGTTTCGAAAAAGTTACCCCGATGGCAAACTCCTTGAGCGGTCTTGAACGACTTTTTCAACAACCTGCCTGGTTTGAATTCCTGATATCGCCCCATAACTACAATAATAAAAGGCGCAATTTCGTCGGCAGGATTTTTCACAGGTCGCGGTAGTCAGCTGCCGTTTAATGCTCAATTCGCCTCCCACCTCGAGATGCCAATGATGAGTGAGCACATTGCACCTTTCAGTTCCGCTGACGCACATGAGCTGCGTGAGACTACACCTGAATTCCAAGCGGATAGCAAAGCCGCCATCAAAGCGGCTCCCGCAGTCATCAAGCGCTATATCTACCACTACGGTTTCGATACGCTGATCGATGGACGCTGCTCGTTCAGTTATCGCTTGGAATTTCGCGATTGGGCGGCCTACCGAGTAGCGTTGCACAGCTGGCGTCAACCGAGCACCCGTGGCACGGTCATGCTGGCCCACGGGCTATTTGATCATGCCGGCCTTTACCTGAAGTTGGTGCGACGGTTACTGCAGGAAGGTTACAGCGTGGTGAGTGTCGATTTGCCGGGGCATGGCCTCAGCAGCGGCAGCCCGGTGGCTATCGACAGCTTCAGCCGCTATCGGGATGTGCTGGCGGAATGTTTGCACTACTGCATTCTGTCGTTTCCCGCGCCCTGTTATGCCGTGGGCCAGAGTACGGGTTGCGCGGCTATCCTGGCCCTGTTGATGGATCGGGAGCTGGCAGCACCGCTGCATAAAGTTGTGCTGCTGGCACCACTGGTGCGTATTCGCAGCTGGCACCGCGTCACCTTGCTCCACGGGTTGTTGAAGCGGTTCATCAAGCAGGTTCCGCGACGCTTTGCCCGCAATTCCCACGACGCGCACTTTCTGCACTTTCTCGCTCACAAGGACCCGCTGCAGGCCAGGTTCATTGATATTCCCTGGGTACAGGCGATGCGGGACTGGGCGGCGCTGTTTTTCAAGTATTCGCCTTTGGGTTCTGCAGCCGATTCTCTCCCTCAGCCACCCATTCACCCACCCCTGCTCGTTATCCAGGGAACGGCGGATACCACCGTGGACTGGCGCTGGAATGTGCCATTAATACAGAAAAAATTTCCGGATGCGCAAGTGCGCTACATTGAAGGCGGCTTACATCACCTGGCTAATGAAGGAGAGCCCTGGCGCCGGGAAATATTCGATGCGCTCTGTGACTTCCTGAAAGCCTGATCACTGGCACTGTGCAGGGAAGCCATTAGTGTAGGTCGTCACTCATTTCATAACTTATAACGGCACCTTTTTCCGTCACTCCGCGTTGCTTTTATTTCACATAGGCCCACTATGCCTTCATAAAAGCGCCTCGATTGACGAAAAAATTCACTCGTTATAAGTTACAAATGAATGAAGACCTACACTAGCGATCGTTCGTCAGAGGCTTCGTCAACTTCTCGTAGAGAGCAGTATCACGTTGCTGAAAGTCCTGCCGAAAATTGAGCACGCCACCGGTTGTCACCCAGGCCGTGCGATACTCCACATGAATGGGCACCGCACTGCGCAGGAACACCGTTTTCTGCGCGCCCTGAACGACGAGTTGCTGTAAACGTTCAATCGGCCAAGCGTTGTCACTCAGCAGCCAGACCGCCAGCGCAAACGGCTTCGCAACGCGCATGCTGCCAGCGCTGAAACCCTCGCCATTGCCAAACAGGTCCTCCTCCGGCGCATCGTGCAAATATACCTTGTGAACATTGGGGAATATGAATTTCACCCGCCCCATCGCGTTGCGCGGGCCGGACTTCTGCACCAGACGATAATCAAAATCCTGAGATGACACACCCGACCAATCAATGGATGCCGGTGCCACCTCTTCACTGCCGGAAAATAACGTAAACTGCAGCAGCTCCATCGACTGCGGGTTGTCTTTCCACATCGGCAGGAAATCGGTTCGGGCGAACTCCAAGGGTACCGTCCAGTCGGGATTCACGGTCAGATAGCGAATCTTGTCACTGAAGGATGGCGTATCCCGATAGTGACTGCCAACAGTCACCGGCTGGGTAAAAATGACTTTATCGTGTTCGACCGCTACCAGTTCCCGCTGCGCAATATTGACACGCACATATTTACTGCCCAGCTCGCTGGACAGCCAGCGGCGACGCTCCATATTGGCCATGATCTGCTGCGCGCGACGGGTGGGATCCACGTTAAGTGCCTCCAGGGTGGACGGGCCTATCACACCATCGGCAGCCAGCCCGTGACGCTCCTGAAAACGTTCCACCGCCTGTTGCAACGCTGCATCATAAAGCGCTATGGGCACAGCCGGCGCCTGCATATCGCCCCAGAATACCAGTCGCTCGATAATCGCAGCCAGCCGCTCGTCCTCTTGCCCGGGCTCTATGGCCGGTGAGAGCGCCAGTGGCGCCCAGGCGGGGTAACGGGTGGCGGCGCGCAGTCTCTTCAGGGCAGCCATCAGTCGCTCGTAACCCAGTTGCCGCGGGCGCAGGTTGGTCATAACGTTTTTCAGGGTATTTTCCGCAAGGGCATCGTTCAGCAGCGAAATCAGATTCTTGGAACGCTGCACCGCAGTCCAGGTACGCAACGGCACGCTCGGGTTGATTTTCCCCTCCGACAGATGGCGGGCAAGAATCAGGAAAGCATCGGTGAACAACAAGTCGCAGTAGCCAATAGCCTCGGTCTCCTCAGCGGGACAGGACTCCTGCAGCGCGCGGTTGTGATAATCCTCAGGGCGGAGCCCGTCTATACCAGCAGTCTCAATGGCAAGATAAAGTTCGGTGGCAGCCCAAATGGTTTTGCCGCCCTGATACCACACGGCTTGGTAATTATGTTCTTCGTAAAAGGTCTTCAGCTCGTCGATGCTGACCAGATGATCCCCATGCACCGGAAGATTGTAGCCACTGTTCAAGGTCTCGAAGTAGCGTCGAATATCCTCGTTGGCGTGGCTGCTTACTGCTGCCAGCAACAGAAAAGCTGCCGTTAATAACCGCATTAGATCATGTCTCCTTTGCATAGGCGTGCCTCTACCCACATCTCACCGAACCGGCGCGCATCACCTCAACTTCGACCACAACAATTAATGGCCGTTCTCTCAGGATTGATAGCAAAAGGCTGATAGTAAACAGTCTGCCGCCGGGACGCCAGCCAAGCGACCGCTGGGATACCTTGTCGGGCAATCAAGCGAATCGATTAAAGGCGACGATACTCCAGACCAGAACCAAGAGAGCCAGGCTGAGGAAGACCAGCGCAGAACCAATATCCTTGGCCCGGCGAGCCAGCACATGTATCTCGGAACCGATCCGGTCAACGACAGCTTCCACCGAGGAATTAGCCAGCTCCGCCATCAGCACCCAGAACACGCTCGACAGCAACAGAATCAGCTCGATATGGTTCCCCGCGAGCCAAAAGGCCGTAGGTATCAGTACAACTGCCAGGGCCACTTCCTGGCGAAATGCCGCTTCACAACACCAGACTTCGGCAAAGCCGCGCATGGAATAGCCAAACGCATCAACAATGCGGCTGATGCCAGTCTTTCCCGGTTTTGACATAACGTTTTACTCCGATTCGATGGTGGCCGCCAACTTAACCTAAAACACGACCGGGGGAAACGATGCGGCGCCTTTTCATACCGCCTGTCACATAAAGTTCACGGTGTACTGATATTAATTAAGCCTGTTTCAACAGCTGCATTCGGCGGTGCCATATGAATCTGTTATTTCAGCGCATTCACCAACTGGACACTCTGGCGTTCACCTGGGTGCATATCACCAAACGATTCCCGTACCGCAAGTCTGTCCGCTGGATATCCCACACCGGTGACGGCCCGCTTTATGTGGTTGCCGCCCTGGCATTGCTGGCCCTGGAGCCGATTCACGGTCGAACCTTCGTCGTCACGGGCATCATTGCCTACCTGATGGATGTCAGCCTCTATCTGATACTGAAAAACGGTATCAAGCGCGATCGACCCGCCATGAGACTGGATTTCTATGAAGCCTGGATCACTCCATCAGATCAATTCAGTTTTCCCTCCGGCCATACCGCGGCGGCATTTTTGTTCGCCTGCCTCACCGCACTTCACTACCCCGGGTTCGCGCTGCCATGTTATCTGTGGGCGAGCCTGATCGGCAGTAGCCGTGTATTGCTGGGGGTCCACTACCCCAGTGATATTGCAGCCGGAGGCCTGCTTGGCACCAGTTGCGCATTGCTGTCCCACGTCATGGTCGGCGGCTGAATTTTGGCAGGCAGTGCAAATATGCACAGTCTGTACAACATCAAGGCTACAACAGGAACTCCATGAAAATATTGTATGGCGTACAAGCCACAGGCAATGGGCACATTACCCGGGCACGCAGCATGGCCCGCGCGCTGGCCGCAGTCGGTGCCGAAGTGGACTGGGTTTTCTCGGGTCGTGCCCGCGACGAGATGTTCGACATGGAGGTGTTCGGAGATTTTCGCAGCTTCCGCGGCCTGACATTCGCCATTGAAAGTGGACGCGTACGCTATGGCAAAACCCTCGAGAAAAACAACCTGGTACAACTTTACCGCGATATTCAGGCATTCGATGTGGAAGGCTATGACCTTGTTCTCAATGACTTTGAGCCAATTACCGCCTGGGCTGCGAGACGGGCGAAAAAAAAGGTCATCGGCCTGTCTCATCAAAACGCATTTCTGCACAGCATCCCCAAACAGGGCAATAATGTTTTTACCGATTCATTCATGCGCTGGTTTGCGCCGGCAGATCTACCCATTGGTTTACACTGGCACCATTTTGACCAACCGATATTGCCGCCGCTGATCGAGCCGTCGGAATTTCCCAATGAGCCGCGCACCAACCACTATCTGGTGTACTTGCCATTCAATGATCTGACATCACTCAAAGCGGAGCTCAACCGATTTCCGGACCATGAATTTTTTGTTTATCAGCCGGTAAAGGAAGCGAGCGATCAAGGTGGGATACACATACGGCCATTTTCCCGGGACGGCTTCCAACGCGATTTACATCATTGTGAAGGAGTGATCTGTAACGCGGGATTCGAGCTGGCCAGCGAGGCGATCCAATTGGGTAAAAAACTGCTGGTACAGCCAGTTGCGGGGCAAATGGAACAGCAGTCCAATGCCCTGGCTCTGACACAATTGGGCTATGGTTGCGTCGCCCGCAGGCTGAACGCTCAGGTGATTGCTCCATGGCTGGCTCAGCCTCAACCCGCGCCGTTAAATTATCCCAACGTTGCCCAGGCTCTGGCCCAATGGATAAGTGCGGGGGCGCAGAATTTTGAACAACTGCACACCGAACTCTGGCGGAATATAACGATACCCGTACCCGTACCCATGCCCACACCCTGAGAAGATGGTCGCTAACGCGTTGGCTCGCGAATTTGTAGCCTGGATGGAGTGCAACCTGCTTACAACACTAGGGAACCTCTGATTAAGTCCCTGCGGTCTCTGGCTTACAGGAATTTTTGCTGGCAAGGCGCGCGACTGAGTCGGGCTGGTTGCCCGTCGAATGAGCGCAACGCCGCCAGCGAGAATTCCTGCAAGCCCCGAAGGGCGCTGCCTGGCGCGGGCACTCTCGGCGTTGGCAATCTTACTAAGGGCTACGGCCATAAGCTGCGATTGCCGCCTTGAGATTGCCTCGCGCCAGATTGCGCAGAGACCACAGGGACTTGATCAGAGGTTCCCTAGGTTCATGTCTTCGGTCCTGTGCGGCAGCGATGCCATTAAATATAGTGGTGCTCATTCTTCGGCGCTGGTACATTGCATGAGTCAATATTTTTTAACTCATTTGCAAGGAATCCGTTTATGAGCATAGCGAAAGAATTCAAAGAGTTCGCGGTAAAAGGCAATGTCATTGATATGGCAGTCGGCATCATTATTGGTGCAGCCTTCACCAAAGTCGTTACTTCGGTTGTCGGTGATATTGTCATGCCCCCGTTGGGGTTATTGATCGGCGGGGTTGATTTCACTGAGTTGGCAATAACGCTCAAGGCCGCAACCGCAGATACGGCGGCTGTAGAAATAGCCTACGGTAAATTCATCCAAACGCTGGTCGACTTTCTGATTATTGCCTTCGCCATATTCATGGTGATTAAAGGCATCAATCGGCTCAAGCGTAAAGAGGAAGCCAAGCCACCGGCGGCTCCACCCGCTCCCAGTCAAGAGCAGGTTTTGTTGACGGAAATTCGGGATTTATTGCGATCCCCGTCCTGATACACATGGAGTGACTTAAGGACTGACGAAAAAAAGCCCACGAAGAGTGGGCTTCCTTTTTTGCGGGCCAGGTGAAGTTCACTTGGCGAGATACATCAACTTATCAGTACAAGTAAACAGCGCCTGTGTCGGCTTCGTCCCCGGTTACGGCGTCTTCCGGCAGTTGGTTGGCCTGATCACCACCAACACCCATACTGCCGCCATCTTCCCGAATGGCACCCACAGCGAGGGTCGCACCGGTTCCGTCAAGAGCTACGCTGTGACCAAAATTGCTTTGGGCCTGCGTGTTTGGCGCCTTAACATAAGTTGTTTGTACCCATTCAGTGCCAGCGTTCTCAAAGACGTAAACCGCACCAGAATTGGGGCCAGCATTACTGTCTTCAGAACCACCAACACCCGTTGCAGTGCTATCCTCGAAACTGGCGCCCACCACCAGCAAACTGCCATCATTGTTCAAAACCAGATCAGTGCCGAAATTGTCGCCACCGTCGGTATTGGACCCGGTTAACCGCACTTGATGTGTCCACACGCCATCTGCCCGATTGAAGATATGTGCTGCGCCCGCTTTTTCACTTTCCTCGCTTGCGCCGACAGCCAGTGTATTACCATCGTCACTGATCGCCAATGAATAGCCGAAGTAGCCATTGGCACTATTGGTTGGGGATTTAAGGTAAGCCTGCTGCCCCCAAACTCCATCGGTTTGACTGAACACATAGGCGGCTCCCGCATGCGCTACCGTATTGTCGGCGCCATCACCATTGATCGTAGTCGCCGCGCTGTCTTCCCGATAGGCGCCCACCACCAGAGTCGAACCGTCGCCACTAAGGATCACATCGTGGCCAAACATGTCACCAGCCTCAGTATTGGACGCCTCAAGTACCGCAACGGAACTCCACGCGCCTTCGGTGCGCTGGAAGAGATGCGCAACACCAAGCACCGCGTCCGTGACAGCTCCCTCGGTGGGGTCATCCGTTACCTCTCCGTCAGTAGCAGTCGTGGTGCCATCTTTACCGTAAGCACCGATGGCCATCAGATTGCCGTCATCACTCAAGCTTACACTGACGCCAAAGTGACCGCTCGTGCGCAGCGTGGGAGCATGCAGGTACGCCTGCTCAGACCACTCGGAACCACTACGGGTGTACACGTAAGCTGTACCAGTATCGTAATGGTCGCTCAGTCTGGTGTTCTCCTCCCAAGGCGCACCGACAACCAGCGTGTTGCCGTCCGCGCTCAGGTCCAGGCTGTGGCCAAAATCATCATCGCTGGCAATATCAGACGCTTTGATATATGCCTGTTGCGTCCAGCCCGCGTCGCCATATGCAAACACGTACACCGCGCCCGCACTGCGAACGGAGTTGTCGGCCTGATCACCATTAATGTCGGTGGACATGCTTTCTTCATTGTGAGCACCAACAGCTATGGTTTTGCCGTCGTCACTGATGGCTATGGCCTGACCGAACTCGTCACCCGCGCCGGTGTTGGATGCCTTAAAATAACCAATGGCATTGATCAACGCTTCGGTCGCGCTGACATTCAGGGACGGTACACAGCCCTCGGCCGCATTACAGGCTTCCACAATGTATGCGCCATCAGCGCCGTTAATTTGGTGAACGGACACGTCCTGAACAAATTCGGTGGCGCCTTCTATCTCCGCCACCTCGGTAAAACCGGAAATGCCGTCAACGTCCTGAGACAAACGATAAAATTCGTCACCCTCTTGGGCATTCCAGCTGAACAGCAATTGTTTCATGGCTGGTGACTCGACAGTAACCGTCGGCGCGCCTTCTTGTGGAACGTTCGGATCGGGAGTGTCTGTGTCATCACCGCTTCCATCTCCACCGCCATCTCCAGGCGATTCCACGTTGGGCCCACCATCACCACCGGAAGAGCTTCCGCCTCCACCGCCACCACCTCCACAGGCACTTAGCACCAGACACACACTTAGCCAAAGAACCGTACTGAATTTCGCTGCAACAGACATAATGAGTCCTTCATGATTCGCGTCATATGGGTGAAAGACATCTTGTCGTGGAGCTGACCGAGTGGATTTACAAGCCGAGGAACCGCCAATAGAAAATGTAACTGGAACCTCGTAGCCGCGCTCGCACTGCCCACTCTCCAGAAAGATGCCATCTTTATTGTCACGTTGATATGACTGCGGCAGAGGTCGAGCGTTCCAACAATTTACGTGACCGCCGTCTTAAAAATTATTGAAGCAAATAGAAATTTTTACAATTTGTTTAACATGTGAACTTAAGACATGAATGTATTTTTTACAAATCCCACGCACAGCAATACGCCATTTTCTGATAATGGGATTAAAGAAATAATTTAATTGATCAATACCGGACGAGAAAATACGATTCAATACATAGCAGCTAGCTTATGTATCGACGGGAAGTTTACCTTCAAAAGCCAGTCACTACTGAATCAACGTAACCGCCGCCAAGCACAGCAGAGAAAACGTCGCCAAAAACCCTAGCAGAAAAAAGTAGCTGCGCGGGCTCGGATTCTTCTCGGTGGCAATCACATAATAGAGAGCCATGTGAGCCACACGCGCAATAACAAAAACCCAGATAAAGATCCCGGTCCACCTGGGTTCGGCTTCGGTCAGAATCGCCAGAAAAGCAGCGCCAAGAAATGCGGAAATATTCTCCAGCGAATTCATGAAGGTGCGATGCGCACGAAAAACAAAGGACTCGTGACTGAGAGACTCGTCAATTTTTCCGGGCACCGCCCCCGGTTGTTTCGCTTTGCTGACGCTGGCGATTAGCCCCTGCACCAATAGCGTTGCGATAGCGGCACCAACACCCCAGAATGCCGCTGTGTACGCCGCAAAAAGATTCATATTCGCCCCCAATCCTGCGTTACAGGTATCGCGTTTTACGCGTTACATAATGTTTGGCGATAGATAGTAAGCAATTTCCATACGCAAAAACATGAACGTTGGAACTGCCACGGACGCGGCACCTGTTCAGAATTAGCGATCGAGTCTTTGCCGCCAGAGAACATACTCCTTATCAATCAGCTCTTGCGGCCAGTTCCCATACCAGTTGTAACCCGTGCGCCGTTCGAGTTTTATATCGGCCAGTGTATAAACCTTGCTGCCGTCGCGATTCGCCAGAAACGGCTGGTTTGTGTTCAGCTCGTAAAATCGCGCCCACAACGCCGGGGCAGCTGGATCCGCAACAACCTGCAGATCATAGGTGCTGGTGTGATAGTCGAAACGGATATCCTCGGTCTGGATTTTTTGCAGTTTCATGCCGCCAATCTGGACGGCATTAAACCACTCTATAGCGCCTTCTACGGCCCGAACAACTTCAGGCGAAGGATTTGGGATACTCATCAGGTAACGCACCACACTGACACTTTCCCAACTCTGCAAGGCAGGGAGCTCGAACGAACGCGCCTGCACGGGCTGCAGGGTTTTTCGATCATATTGTCCGGCCCAAACCGTTGGCTTGCCGGACTGCTGCACTTGCAGGTCCAGCACCAGTGCATCACCCCTGAGCAAAGCTTTCTCAGCCCGCTTGCGTACGCTCTTGTCAAAGACATCGAAAGGCGCCGTACCACTGGCAACGTCACGCAAAAGGCCGAGCACACCCGGCATGACCTCATCGGCAAAGGTTATGTGACCGTAGTATGCGTCAGTGCGCGGTGGGGAATGAGAGAAGCCACCATTCTCGTACTGATGCTCAAGAATGAACTCCAGTCCCTTAAGGCTGGCGTTGAGGTAGCGTTTGTCCTGGGTCTGTTTGTACGCCGCAGCCAAATATTCGATTTGCGGATAGATGTTGCGATTATCAAAGCTGGTATCCGTCGCCGCCTTCTGTTTCAGGGCCGCCCGTGTTTCATCGGCAGTGAGTATCCGCAGGGGATGCTTGTTAGTGGGCCAGCCACCGTTGTCGCGCTGAAACAGTAGAAGATTGTCCGCGATACCCCGTATTTCATTCGCCGGGTACAGGTTTTGGTTCTGCTCAGCGGTACGGTCATCCCAGTGTTTGATGACGTCCGCAAATCCACTGAGATCAATGGCTTCATATTCTGTGCCCGCGGTGGCCGGTGTGCACAGCAGGCCAAAGACAAGCGGGATCGCTGCAACGAAAACCTGAAAGCGTGACTGCATAACTGCGTTCTCCAGATAGTACTATTCGTGGGTTGCCCGTGTAACGGGAACACCTTTCAAGGTGAAGGGAACCTGCCAAAATTGAAACTGCACACATTGAACTAGAAAGCCAAACTGAAACCGGCCATCAGTCCGTCGGCTATTTCTAGCTTGCCTGCCGGTGCCATGCTCTTGTAGTCCAGTGTTTTGTTTGTCCAACCCGCAAAAACCGTTGCATTGGCATGCAGCGCGTAGGTTACCCGCGCCATCAATTCCCGGTATTGTTCAGTGTCATTGGTGGTGAGCACATCGGGCGCAAGATAAGCCAGCCCCTCAAAGCCTATGCCGGGCAAATTTTGGGGCTCGTAACGGAAGGAACCGCCTACCGCCAATGAGTAACTGCTTTGGAATGTATTGTGGTAGGAGGCCTTCCAGCCAACGCCGGCGCGAATATTATTGGCGGCAGCAAGCTGGCCGATCGCATTGAAGGCGATGGACGCCGTAGTCGCATCCACATCATCATTGCGGGTAACGCCGATATTCCACAGTTTGCCTCTAGGCTCTTCCCAGCTGGTGATATCGAAGGCCGCCATATCTGACGCGATGGCCAGTTCCGCGACCGACCCTGCGTAGACATTAACGGCAAAGGCCTGAATAGCGAGAAATAGCGCTGCAACATACTTGGTCATAAAATGCTCCGCATCGGGAGTGTCTATAAGCAGACTCCCTGTAACTGTTGGAAGCCGGCTTCTGCATCAAACGGTGCCGCTTACCGGCGGGGAATGGAAGCCTACCCGAATCTCGGGGTATGTCAAAGCCCCGGATTGAGTGCGATGCCCCAATCTAAACCGCGAAACATGACTTGGTGCATAAATTGCCACCAGAACGGAATCGACGGCTGATGCTATGTCGCAAACTTCCGGTTGGTAGAAGCCTTCCTGTTTTTGAAACAAGCACTCAGCCGCCACACCCCAACCGACACGACGGAGGAGCGCACTATGCTTGAGCAAACGCAGGCTGATGAATTGTGGAGCTATGTGAAAGATATCCCGGTTGCCATGATGGCCACCCGGATGCAAGGACGGATTCATGCGCGTCCCATGCACAAGGTGCAGAACGAGTTCGCTGGAACACTCTGGTTCTTTACCGATGTCACCACCACGAAAACGGTTGAGATCGAAGACACCCACGATGTTTGTCTCAGTTATCAAGACACCCACAAGCAGCTGTATATCTCTGTTTCTGGAACGGCACGCGTTATCCGGGACCCGACGCTGGTCGACAAATTCTGGAATCCCATGGTCGGCGCCTGGTTTCCGAAAGGCAAAGCTGATCCAAACATTGGGCTCATCGAAGTCAATGTGGAACAAGCCGAGGTCTGGAACAGTGACAGTAACCGGATGACCCAGCTATTCAAAATGGCCATGGCAAACGCGCGCAATAAGCGACCGGACATGGGCGAGCATCACCAATATGGTCGTCACTAAGCAACCTGAACCTACACCAATGCTCCGCAATAGCGGCACAGTGCAGGCAATTTAGCTGCACAGGAATCGTCTCCTGGGTTGGCCTCGGGCCAGCCCCACCTGACGCCGAATCGCTCCGTGAAAGAAGCAAACGGGTCATCATTGGCCAAGCGGCCCTATCCACCAGGCGAGCGGTCACCAACTTATATTTCATGTTACTATAAGTCTTCATAACCAATAATCTTCCCTCTTAATAACGGTTGAAGCTTATGAAACTGTCGCCGCACGCTCTGCCCTTTACGATCCTGGCAACCGCTCTGCTGCTGGGGGCCTGTACCCACAAACAGGCCGTTAACGAATCTGAAGTTCCCGCATATCTCGATACCACGCTGTCTCTGGACACACGGGTGGAAGACTTGGTGTCGCGAATGACGCTGTCGGAGAAAATTTCCCAGCTTTACAATGAAGCTCCGGCCATCGAGAGGCTGGGGGTCGACCAGTACAACTGGTGGAATGAGGCCTTGCACGGTGTTGCTCGGGCGGGCAAGGCAACCGTGTTCCCCCAGGCCATTGGCATGGCGGCGGCATTCAACAAGCCTCTAATGTACGACGTGGCGACGGCGATCTCCGACGAAGCTCGAGCCAAGCACCATTACTTCACGAACAATGATGTGGTCTTTCGCTACACCGGTCTCACCTTCTGGTCCCCGAACGTCAATATTTTCCGGGATCCCCGCTGGGGACGCGGCCAGGAAACCTACGGCGAAGACCCGTATCTGACCGGCACTCTCGGAATCGAATTCATAACCGGCCTGCAAGGCCATGACGAGAAATACCTGAAAACGTCCGCCATGGCGAAACACTATGCGGTGCATAGCGGGCCAGAGAAATCGCGGCATTCGGACAACTACGAAGCCTTGCGCAAAGATATGCACGAGACCTACCTCCCCGCCTTCCGCATGGCCGTGAAAGATGCGGATGTCGAATCCATCATGTGCGCCTATAACCGCGTCAATGGCGAGCCGGCCTGCGGCAATGACTATTTGCTGCAGGACCTGCTGCGCGAGAAGTGGGGGTTTGATGGTCACGTCGTCTCCGACTGCGGCGCCATCGACGATTTCTACGCAGAGTCCGCCCACAATGTTGTGCGCGCACCGGCCGCAGCGGCCGCCTGGGCGCTGACCACCGGCACGGATCTCGATTGCGGTACCGGACGCCTCAGTACATTCACCAACCTGCACTTCGCCCTCCAGCGCGGTATGGTGACTGAAGCGCAGATCGATAACGCGGTGGAAAACCTGTTTCGCACCCGCTTCAAGTTGGGCATGTTCGATCCGGCGGACCAGGTACCCTTCACGGATATACCCATGTCTGTCGTGGGTTCCGAGGAACACCTGGAACTGGCCCTGAAAATAGCGGAACAATCACTGGTGCTGCTGAAAAACGACGGACTTTTGCCGCTGAAGGCAGGGACAAAAGTTGCTGTTATCGGCCCCAACGCCACCAACCCTGCGATTCTGGTGGGCAACTATCACGGAGATCCGATCAAACCAATCACGCCGCTGGAGGGCATCAGGCAGCAAGTCGGCGCTGACAATGTCCTCTATGCCCCCGGCTCACCACTGATCGCCGATATCTATGGCCACTACCAGCCGATTCCCGCCAGTGCATTGTTCCATCGCACTGAGTCGGGCGAATTGCAGCGGGGCCTGAAAGCCGCCTACTACGACGCAACACTCGAAACCACCCTGGGCGCCAAGCCGACCATGGCGGCCGAGCCCTCCATGGAGCGCATCGACGACAATATCGACTTCTTCTGGAAGCGCTCACCCATCGACGACAGCGTCTGGGATGAATTCGGTGTGGTGTGGGAAGGCGTGTTGGTGCCTGAAGAGAGCGGGGAATTCCGCTTTGACAGTATTGCCAAAGTCGCCATCGACGGACAAGTTGTTGAAGGGTCCATCGCGTTGCAAGCCGGTGAAGAATATCCGTTCAGAGCTGAAGTGATCTTCTCTCGTGTTTGGTGGGGCAACAACGCGCTTGAGCCGCAGGTTCAAGTGAGCTGGGTCAATACCTCCCGCGATCTGGGGCAGGAAGCCATCGCCGCCGCCCAAGATGCGGATGTCATTCTTTTTATGGGCGGCATTTCGCCGTTGCTGGAAGGCGAGGAAATGTCCGTTGAGCTCGAAGGCTTCGATCACGGCGACCGCACCAGCCTGGATCTGCCACAGGAGCAGCAGGCCCTTCTGAAGCGCCTGGAAGCACTGAACAAGCCGATGGTCCTGGTCAACTTCAGCGGCAGCGCCATGGCGTTGAATTGGGCGGATGAAAACCTCAACGCCATAATCCAGGCCTTCTACCCCGGCGAAGCCACCGGCACTGCCCTGGCCAACGTACTCTGGGGTGAAGTCAGCCCGTCCGGCCGTCTCCCCGTCACCTTCTATCAGGGTGTGGAGGACTTACCCGGGTTCAAGGATTACAGCATGGAGAACCGCACCTACAAGTACTACGAGGGCAAGCCGCTCTACCCCTTCGGCCACGGCCTGAGTTACAGCGACTTTACCTACACCGGCCTACAAGCACCCCAATCCATCGCGGCGGGAGAGGGTCTGGACCTGCAGGTAACCCTGAAAAATAACGGCCCCATGGACGCGGCGGAAGTCACCCAGGTTTACCTGACCATGCTGGATGCACCCGTCCGCGTGCCCCAGCGAGCGCTCGTGGCCTACACCCGCACGGCGCTGGCGAATGGCGAGGCAACAGAAATATCGCTCACTGTTGCGCCGGATCAATTGCGCTATGTCGACAATCAGGGTAATCACCAAGTCTACAGCGGCAGAGTGAAAATCACGGTTGGTAGCGGCCAGCCGGGCTTTGTTGCGGCAGACCAGATCACCGAGGCGGTTGTTAGTATTCAGTAGGGCTGGTGAAAAGTGTCGGTATCAGAACGCCTGGTACCGGCGCTGGTGCAACGGGCTCCGCTGCTGCACCAAGATCCGAACTTTAGCGAAACCATCGTCGTTAAAAAACCGATTCTAGGCTTGGCATGTGCTGCCCGCGTGTCATCCCTGCCTTTGAGGATATGTACTTTCGGACGCTATTTATCTGCAACAATAATTTCCGCATCGGCCTCTAAGGCTTCACTCAACTCAAAGGGTTCACCACCAATGACGTTGGTGAAGTATTGCTTGAGCGCTGGCTTCAATTTCAAATAGCTCACACTGTACTGTAGCTCGTCAACCGAAGGGTAAAGCAGGCCGCTTTGCACTGCATTCAGGTCCGCCCGGTCTTTGTTGATTCGCTGTTCCGCCGCAGCAAGTGTACCTACCTCATAGACCAAGATAAGCCTGGCTAAGACCTGCTGCTTGGTCGACGGCCTCAATAGCACTCCCGGAACCAACTATCCGGAAATTCCGGATAGTTCGACAGGAAGGAGGCCGACAAAATAGCTAATGCGGCCGCGCAGCCCGATCTTCGTGTTTCATCCGCTCGCGGATTCCGCCTTCGATTCCTGCGCCTTCCTGCATGGGTTCATAAATGCTGCCTGAGGTAGGTGACAGGGGAGCCGCCTTTTTGATTTCGCGATTGGCGATATTCGCAGACATCCGCTCAGTAAGGTCCGCAAAAAGATGATGTGATGCATTGGAAGCGTGTGCTTTTGGCCCAACCGGCATTTCTTCCTTGGGCTCAGTACAGGCTTTAACGATAGCGTCGACCACGATTGACGGATCATCCATAGAGGCCATGCGCGGCTGATGCCCCGTGTAATTCGCTGCATGAGTCCACCAAGGTGTATCTACAGCCCAAGGCATAATTGTGGCGACTTTAATGGATTCGTTTTCACCGCTCAGACGCAGCTCCTCATTAATAGAGCGACTCATGCTCAATACGCCGGCTTTGGTCGCAGCGTAGGTTGTTTGAAACGCGATTGGCACTTCGCTATCAATGGACCCGGTATTTACAAGCACGCCATAACCTTGACTGCGGAACTGCCGCAAGGCCGCGTGAGCGCCATACATCAAGCCCTTGAGGTTGACGTCAATTACTCGAGCCTGATCTTCCACGGGAATATCCCAGAAATACCCCAGGGCACCGACGCCCACATTGTTAATCCACACATCAATGCGACCGAATTTTTCGAGAGCCTGTCGAGCAACCTCGTTCACTTGCTCTGCGTTACTGATATCGCAATGAACGGGAATGGCATCACCACCTGCATTGTGAACATCCCTTTCAAGTTCCGTTAACAAATTGTCCCGGCGCGCAGCCAACACAACTTTGGCACCTTCACTGCCGAGCTTCAACGCTGCACCCCGCCCGAAACCACTCGAGGCGCCCAATATGACTATGACGGAGTTTTTAATTTCTTTGCGGAATGCTGCCATCAGGAGTTCCTCTTGAAATACAGTCTGGATCACATATGACCGTGGCTGCGAGCGGAGATTCCCGAGGATTGGGAGCAAAAAGTCAGGTGATGTTCTGGGACCAAGCGATCACTCACACGCGATTCCTTTCACGTAGATCAGGTTATGCTGACGGACTAACTCGTGAAGACAGAAGCAGCCCATGATCGTTATGGACAGCACCAATACAGGTTCAACCACAGGCCCCATCATCAATTTACTCAAGGTGGTAGCCGGCAACAAAAAAGAACCCAGGCCGATAACGATGCTCTGCAGAACAAAAACAACAAAGCCCGCATAGCGGGCTTTGGGGCACTGACAACTTTGTTGTCCGTGGTTTCTACAGCACTTTTGAACTAACGCGTCGTAGCGGGCTTCTCAACGCTGGCACTGATTTCGGCGACCACTCGCCGATTAGCATCATGGTCACCTACGCGCAGTAAGCGCTCCTCACCATAACCGACAGCACGCACGCGGCTATCATTGACGTTCATTTGGTTAACCAGAACCGCTCGCACGGAATCAGCACGACGTTGCGACAGCTGCTTGTTATAGCTGGCGTCGCCACGGGCATCGGAATGACCTTCGATGACTGCGTTGGTGTTTTCGTACTGTGCAAGAAAATCTGCCACTTTGCGTATTTCAGGGTAATAGCTGGCTTTCACCTCATCGCTGTTGGTGTCGAAGTGTACTTCAAGCTCAATCGATACGGTTTCTTCCAGCATTACTGGACAACCCGATGCGTCGACTCGCACGCGTGCTGTGGTATTGGGACAGCGGTCCTGATAGTCCGCTACACCATCGTCATCGCTATCCAGCGGACAGCCTTGCATGTCGACATCGACACCACGTGGCGTGGCGGAGCACTGATCAGCATTATCATTCACGCCATCAGCGTCGCTATCCGTGGGTGTGGGCTGGGAAGGCGCAACGGCGCGCTCTGTTCGCACTGACTTTGTTGTTTTCCCGAATACATAGGCAATGCCGAGGGTCAATGCATAAACGTCGTCTGAGCCGTCGTCCGTGTGAAACCAACGCGCATCGCTACGAAAGCGCCAGTTATCTGCGAAATCATATTTGGCACCAAAGCCTAATGCAGACGCCAAGGTGTCATCACTGCCAGCACCGGCAATATCCACGTCCATGTTGCCTACGCCCAGCAAAACAAATGGCGTTACGTCGCTATCGGTTGCAAAGTGATACAGGCCATTCAACTGCCAATGGGCCAGATCTGCATCGATACCGGAAGAAGACAACTCGGAAGGCAGATGGTTATAGGCGAGCTCTACACCCATCGGGTTATCAAAGCGGTAGCCGTAACCCAGCCCAACACCCGGGTTATTATCGATGGGTATACCATCAAAAAAATAAAATGGGAGGTTGAGTTGTAGTTCGGATTCAGCATGCGCAGTGGCTGCGGTCAAACCCAGAATACAAATGGAAACATGGGAGAAGAGGGACTTCAGTTTTGGCATCATCAATTTTGGCATCATCCTTCCTTATAAGAAATTGCAGCACCTGCCGCATCAAGCCATTGGGAATATTGCGAAACAATAATGCCATTGAGTAATAAGTAATGCCACTTTCCGTGTGCCAAAACGTTAGCTACTCCTCATTGAGTCAGATATAACTGTCATTGCCATTGAATTTTTTAGCAGCCCCCTCCTGAGAAACAATGCGCCCATGCTCTGCCTTATTCGAAAAATATCATGGAGGTTGAAGCACTCAACGTCTTTCCATTGCCAATCATTTCTCATCATACTCTGGCACTTCGGCCCTCAACCCTCCACCACAATCCTCAACCCGCACTTGCCTATTCACTCCATTGAAAACGGCTTTGATGGCAGCGGTCACTATGTTCCGATCTTTGCCGACACCGAATACGGCAGGGTGCTGATCTATTTTCAAGGAGACATAGCAGGCGGCAAGCACGTCTGCGCCGGAACCGATGGCGTGTTCGTGGTAGTCCACCACACTGATGCGGCGCCCCAGAAAGTCACTGAGCGCGTGAGCGGTGGCGTCCAGTGGGCCTGTGCCTGCACCAGCGAGCTCAATGGATTGTTGATTGTGCTTCCCGTGGATGCACATGGTTACCTGATGTTCATCCTCCTCGGTGGTGCTGCGAGTGTAACTGAAGGGTGAGCTGACCGAAAAATATTCCTGATCGAACAGTTTTACGATCTCCGCGCTGGTCACTTCACGGTTGGTGGCGTCACTGACCTGCTGAACGATTTTGCTGAACTCTATTTGCAACGCGCGGGGCAACTGCAAACCCGCCTCCTGTTGCAACAACAAGCTGACACCGCCTTTGCCGGACTGACTGTTGACGCGAATCACGGCATCGTAGCTGCGATTGAGGTCTTTGGGGTCAATCGGCAAATAGGGCACCTCCCAAAATGCATCGGGTTGCTGTACAGCAAAACCCTTTTTAATGGCGTCCTGATGGGAGCCAGAAAATGCCGTGAACACCAACTCACCCGCATAGGGATGGCGCGGATGTACGGGCAGCTGATTGCACTCTTCCGCCAATCGGCGCACTTCGTCGATATCCGAAAAATCCAATCCCGGATGAATACCTTGCGAATACAGGTTCAATGCGAGAGTAATTAAATCCACATTGCCGGTGCGCTCACCATTGCCGAACAGACAACCTTCAACCCGATCTGCACCCGCCATGACCGCAAGTTCAGCCGCCGCCACGGCGGTACCGCGATCATTGTGCGGATGCACGCTGAGAATAACGGAGTCTCGCTTGTTGAGATTCTGGTGCATCCATTCAATCTGGTCCGCGTAGGTGTTGGGCGTGGACATTTCAACCGTCGCCGGCAAGTTGAGTATGATTTTTTTCTCCGGTGTTGGTTGCCAGATATCCACCACGGCATCGCACACTTCTTTGGCGAACGGCAGTTCGGTGCTGGAGAATATTTCCGGCGAATATTGAAAAACCCAATCCACTTCCGGAGCATTTGCCGTTAATTCCTTTACCCACTGTGCGCCTTGGGTGGCAATTTGTTTTACACCCCGTTCGTCCGTTTTATAGACGACTTTGCGAAAAACGGGTGCCAGGGGATTGTAGATATGCAGAATCGCTTTTTTCGCGCCGCGCACACTTTCCACCGTGCGCTCGATCAACTCATAACGCGCCTGTGTGAGCACCTCAATGGTCACGTCGTCGGGAATATGGTTTTCTTCAATCAACAGGCGTGCAAAATTGAAGTCGGTTTCAGACGCCGACGGAAAGCCGATTTCGATTTCCTTGAAGCCCATGGCAACCAGCGCTTTGAAAAAACGCAACTTGGTTTGCACGGACATGGGATCGATCAGCGCCTGATTGCCGTCCCGCAGGTCTGTACTCATCCAGATAGGCGGCTCGGTAATCCGGTTGTTCGGCCACTGGCGGTTGGGCAGGTTCACACCAATGAACTGCCGATACTTGGTGGCTGGGTTGCTGATCATGGGAACTCCAAAATGATTAATTACGCTAAGAAGATACGAAAACCTGAGAAGAACTCTTTAGCCGCGCATCGATCATCAGGATCTTCTGATGACCTCTGTGGAACCCCTGTTCCCGCCGCCATCCCGGGTGGGGATGCCGCAGTAACCGGCCTGGGAGACGCTTGTGACGCTACTTCTTCGCGATCAGGATGGGGACAGTATATGCCTGGCTGAGGGCTACAGGATTGCAAACATGGTTACGAATAGAGTAGATTTAGCATTTAATGCTATTGTTTAAACAATTAATAGCTTTATATTGCTTACATGATCACGTACGCGCATATTCATGAAAACAGGAAGAGCCATGGCCGTAAAACTCGATCGCTATGACCGAATGATCCTCAACCTATTGCAATCCAATGGCCGCATTGCGAATCAGGACTTGGCGGATGCTATCGGGCTCTCGCCTTCACCCTGCCTGCGGCGAGTGCGCCAGCTGGAAGAAGCCGGTTTGATCGACGGCTATGTGGCACTGCTGAACGCGCGGCAGCTGGGGCTGACGCTGGTGTCATTTATCCAGATCAGCATGGACAAACATATTCCGGAGCGCTTCGAGGGTTTTGAGAATACCGTGCGGGATTATCCTGAGGTTTTGGAATGTCACTTGATTACCGGGCAGTCAGCAGATTATCTGTTGAAGGTCATCGTGACGGATATGGATGCTTATCAGCAGTTTCTATTACAAAAGCTGACGCGCATTGAAGGCGTGAGCGGTGTGCACTCGTCTTTTGTGCTCAAGTCGCCGGTTGATAAAACAGCTTTGCCGGTTTAGTTATGTGTGGCACTTTTAACACCATTGCTGCCCCACAAACTCCGATGACGTGGATTCGGTATTTACTGATGTGACCGTCGCCAGCAAGGATGCTGGCGCCGAGCCTACAGGGATGTATTTACGGCGTGTCACAGCAGTGAATACCGGATCCATGTCTGCCACGGGCCGCCATGCCTCTATAAGCTTGATTCGTGGGCACGTCAAAGCATCAGGCAAAAAGCAATGCTTTGACACATAACGTCATGGCGTCTGCAGCCCCGCAGCATTCATAAACACGCGCAGCAAGAACGCTACCACGGCGAGTGCTGCCACACTGGCACACCAGATGATGACCAGCCAAGCCAACCGCTGCCAAAGCGGTTTGCGATCACCATCATCAACAACAGCCCTCTCGTCGCTCAGATTGTGATGACGCATGGTGAGCCCTCAGTGATAACCGTCTTCATGGGTGACCTTGCCGCGGAACACATAATAGCTCCACACGGTGTAGCCCAGAATAATGGGAATAATAATGGCCGCGCCCACCAACATGAATGCCTGACTTTGATGGGGTGCGGCGGCTTCCCAAATATCGATGGCCGGCGGAATGATATTGGGCCAGATACTGACACCCAGACCGAGATAGCCGAGGAAAATCAGACCCAGCGTCAACAAAAACGGCTTGTAATGGGACGCCCCACTCACCGCGCGCAACAGCATAAAGGTGCAAACCAGCACTAGCAAAGGCACCGGCATCAGCCAGAAGAAGTTCGGCAGAGAGAACCAGCGCTCGGCAACCTCCGGATGGGCCAGTGGCGTCCACAGGCTGACGAGGCCGGTGGTGGCGAGTAACAACAAGGTTAGCGGCCGGGCAAATTTGCGCATCTGCTCAAGCAGTTTGCCCTCGGTTTTCATTATCAACCAGGTGCAGCCGAGCAGCGCGTAGGCGACGATCAAACCCAAGCCACAAAAAATGGCAAACGGCGTCAACCAGATCAGGCCTTCCCCGGCATAGGTGCGGTCCACAACCGGCAGCCCGTCGAGGAATGCGCCCAGCACCAGCCCCTGGCAAAAAGTTGCTACCAGGGACCCGCCGATGAAGGCCTTATCCCACACATGCTGACGACTGAGCGGCACCTTGAAGCGAAATTCAAAGGCGACGCCGCGGAAGATAAGGCCAATCAGCATCAGTGTCAGGGGAAGTGCCAGCGCATCCAGCACAACGGCATAAGCCAGCGGGAAAGCACCAAATAGCCCCGCTCCGCCCAGCACCAGCCAGGTTTCGTTACCGTCCCATACAGGCGCCACAGTGTTCATCATCACGTCCCGGTCCTGGGAGCTAGACACCAATGGAAACAGGATGCCGATACCCAGATCAAAGCCATCCATAACAACGTACATCATGATGCCGAAGATGATAATGCCGGCCCAAATCAGTGAAAGATCCATTACTCGGTTCCTCCCTGTGGCTTTCCGGAATTGGAGTCGTGAGCATGGCCGCTACTGTGCTGCGCTTGCTCGTCGTCCATCATTTCGTTAGGCGTCGACAAGGGCCGTGCCGGCGTGCGCCTGCGGCCCGGGCCGCCCTCTTCAGGGCGAGTTTCGTCGCGATGAACCGGGCCTTTGCCGATCAATCGCAGCACATAAACAGTACCGGCACCGAACACGGCGAAATAAATCACCACAAACAGGCCTAGCGTAATGCTCATGTGCAGTACGCCGTGATTGGAGACCGCTTCACTGGTGCGCATGAGACCGTAAATGATCCACGGCTGACGGCCGATCTCGGTCGTAAACCAACCCATAAGCAGTGCAATCAGCCCTGAAGGTCCCATCCACAATGCCATGTGCAGGAAAGGCCGGGACCCGTAGAGGCGACCGCGCCAGCGCAGCCACAGGCTCCAGATGCCGATGACGATCATCAGCAAACCGAGGGCAACCATGATGCGGAATGTCCAGAATACGATAGTGGAGTTCGGACGGTCTTGCGGCGCAAATTCCTTCAAGGCCGGCACCTGCTGGTCCAGGCTGTGGGTGAGAATCAAACTGGCCATGTAGGGAATCTCGACTTTGAAGCGGGTTTCTTCCTGCTCCATATCTGGCCAGCCAAACAGAATCAGCGGAGTGGCCTCGCCCGGCTCGTTCTCCCAATGGCCTTCAATTGCGGCAATTTTGGCGGGTTGATATTCCAAGGTGTTGAGCCCATGGAAATCCCCCACTACCGCCTGAATGGGAGCCACCAACAGCGCCATCCACATCGCCATGGACAGCATCTTGCGAATGGCTGGCGTATCCCGCCCGCGCAACAGGTGCCAGGCTGCGGACGCGCCCACCAGAAACGCAGTAGACAGGAAGGCCGCAATGGACATGTGCATCAAGCGATAGGGGAACGACGGGTTGAAGATGACCGCGAACCAGTCCGCCGGCACAAACTGGCCGTTTACCAATTCATGGCCTTGCGGCGTGTGCATCCAGCTGTTGGACGCGAGAATCCAGAAGGTGGAGAGCAAGGTGCCCAGCGCGACCATCAACGTGGAGAAGAAATGCAGCCCGCGTCCGACCTTGTTCCAGCCAAATAACATCACACCGAGAAAACCGGCCTCCAGGAAAAATGCGGTGAGCACCTCATAGGCCAGCAGTGGGCCGGTGATACTGCCAGCCACTTGCGAGAAGTGGCTCCAGTTGGTGCCGAATTGATAAGCCATGACAATGCCGGAGACCACGCCCATGGCGAAGTTGACCGCAAATATTTTCGACCAGAAATGATAAAGATCCAGATAACTTTCTTTTTTTGTTTTGAGCCACAGCGCTTCCAACACGGCCAGGTAGCTGGCCAGGCCGATGGTGATAGCCGGAAAAATAATATGGAAGGAAATGGTGAAGGCGAACTGGATGCGTGCCAGTTCCAGTGCATCTAAACCGAGCATATATACCTCAAATTAGCGACCTCAAAAGTGCAAATTCAAAGGAGCAGCGCCGAGGAAATCAGCCAAACACCCGGGCCTCACATACAGAAGATATCAGCTACCCGTGCGCAGAACCTGCAGAGCATTGCCCCATCGCACCAGTTCATCCAGCATAACGGAGGCTGAACTGATGTGGTGTTCGTTGGGCAAAAAATTGCCCGCCTCGTCCCGCAGCTGCGAGACACTCTGTACAACCACCCCCTCCACCAGCGGCACCATCTTGAGGGTGTTCAGCGTCTGCTTTTCCAACTGCACCGCGCGCATACCACCGGATACGCCGCCGTAACTCACAAAACCCGCCGGTTTGTAGTTCCACTCATTGTAAACATAGTTCAACGCGTTCAGTAGTGACGGGGGCGGGCCGTAATTATATTCCGGCGTTACGAACACAAAAGCGTCGGCCTGGGCCACACTGGCCGCCCACTGCTTTGTGTGTTCATGTTGATAATTCTGCAATCGAGGATGGTGAGGCTCGTCGTATATCGGCAGGTTGAATTGCGCAAGGTCAACCAGTTGCGCATCAAACTCCGGGTGCTGCGCCGCGAGGTCATAAAACCAGTTGGCGACACTGGGGCCAACCCGGCCGGGGCGCGTGCTGCAAATTACAACGTTTAACTTAAGTGTCATGAAGGACTTTCCTGTGAGCTGATGAACGTATTACCTGAATATACCGTTGGGCAAGCGTATCACGAATCGAACCACAGCGTGCGCGCCTTCAGTAGCGGTCTCGGCCGCCACCTTCAGTGCAGGTCAGTGCCTCACCGACGGCTGCCGCACGAATTCCTGAAAGTGGTCTATGGACAAAGGACGACTGAACAAATACCCCTGGTAGGCCTGACAACCATTGAGGTCGAGAAATCGCCGCGCATCTTCGGTTTCAACACCTTCTGCGATGACCCGAAGCCCGAGACTTTGAGCCATCACCAGAATGGCACGCACAATCGCGGCATCATTGGGATCCTTGTAAACATCGCGAACAAAGCTCTGGTCAATTTTGAGTTCATCCAGTGGCAGACGCTTCAGGTAATAAAGGGATGAATAGCCGGTGCCAAAATCATCCAGTGAAAAATTGACGCCTTCAATTTTCAGAGCGGTCATTTTTACGATGGTATCTTCGATATCATCCACCAACACAGTTTCCGTCAACTCAAGCATCAATCGCTGAGGGTTGGCACCGGTACGATCAAGATTGTCGCGAACCAGCTTGACGAAGTCCGGATGGTGAAACTGACGTGCGCTGATATTGACCGAGATTGTAATGGCTGCCATATCTTCCTGCTGGGCAAATGCCGCCAACTGTTCGCAAGCCCGCCCGAGCGCATAGTCACCCAAAGGAATGATCAGGTCTGAACTTTCCGCAACAGGAATGAACTCCGACGGTGAAATAATCCCCCGTTCCGCATTGTTCCAGCGCATCAGCACCTCCGCGCCGATGATATTTCCGATGGAATCTATCTGGGGTTGATAATGCAGAATCATTTCATGCCGCATGAGTGCGTCGCGCAGCAGGGCCTCCAATCCTGCGCGAGCAATGATGGCAACCTGCGCCTCCGGATCAAAAAATTTCACCTCATTGCGCCCAGTGCTTTTTGCCTGGTATAAGGCCATGTCCGCCTTCTTCATCAGGTCGCCGGCGGTATCCGAACCCTGGCCAAACAGGGCAATGCCAATGCTCGCGGTATTGTGACGCTCGTGGCCGTGCAAGTCATAGGGGCGGCGAAGCATGAACAGAATTTTCTCGCCCACCGCTTCAGCAAGCAGGGTGGCCTCTTCCAGACTATTGCTCAGGTTCTCCAGAATTACTACAAATTCGTCACCAGCAAAACGCGCAACCATATCACTTTCCCGCACACAATCCGTCAACCGTGCCGCCACCTCCCGCAGGAGCAAATCGCCAATGTGATGGCCGAGGGTATCATTGAGGGTTTTGAAGTTGTCCAGGTCAATGAAAAGCAGCGCGCCATGCACACCGTTGCGAAGACTGGCAGCGAGCGCGTGATGCAGTTGCTCCTCGAGCAGGCGACGATTGGGCAACTCGGTCAAAGGATCATAGAAAGCAAGATGGGCAATTTCCTGCTCTGAGCGTTTTCTTTCGGTAATGTCACGGATGAACGCACTGAATGTCACCTCCCCTTCCGAAGGAAGAACGGTAATGGAAAGTTCCACCGGAAATTCATGGCCATCGCGATGCAGTGCGAGAATTTCCACCCGGCGATTCAGAAGAAGACCCTCGCCGGTCTCAAAAAAGTGTTTCATACCCCGGATATGTTTTTCCCGGTAAGCCCGCGGAATAATGCATTCCGGCAGAAAGCGGCCAATGATCTCATTTGCAGGCCAGCCGAAAATCGCTTCCGCCTGCTGATTCCAACCGATAATAATGCTATCCGCATTCATGGCAACTATGGCGTCCAGTGCGGTATCCACAATCAGCCGGGTACGTTCCTGAGCTTCTTCCAGTCGCTTATCGGCTTTTTTCTGTGCTGTAATATTGCGAAAAAACAAGGCTAGTCCGTCCCCGGAAGGATAGACCCGCACCTCGAGCCACGCTTCCAGCGGGGGGAAAAATTCTTCAAAGGTTATGGGGCAGTTTTCTTGGACGGCTTGGCGGTAATTGAATTCAAACGCTGTGCCTTTGGTCTCGGGAAATACCTGCCAGATGCACTTGGCCAGGATATCATCGCGGTTGCGGGAGAGAATTTTCTCCGCTTGGCGATTCAGGTAAGTCAGGTTCCAGTCCCGATCGATGGTGATGAACGCATCGGTGATCGCTTCCATGGTCAGTGCGAGCGTCTCGCCAAGGCGACTTACTTCGGCTACGGAATCCTTGTATTCGGTAATATCCTGACAGGAACCCTGTACGCGTACCACATCCCCGGTTTGATCCTGAACCGGGTGCCCGATTATGCGTACGCAACAACGATGTCCCGCTGTTGTTTGAATGGTGAATTCATCGTCAAATGGTTCAGCCTGTGCAATACAGGCTTCGATATTGCGGCGCATATCGCGCCGCTTTTCTGGCGCAACAAAATCCAGTGCTTCCGAGCAGGTAAGCGTTGAGTCGGCGGCAACACCATGAATTCTGCAGACCTCAGCAGACCAGTGAACATTTCTGGATGATACCTCAAGGCTCCAGCCGCCAATGTGCGCCGAGCGGCTGGCAATTTCCAGAAGATGCTCATTCTGACGCAACAGTGCCTCCGACTGCCGCTGTTCCGTCACGTCGCGTACTGTGCCAGCAAACCGCAGAGGCTGGCCTTGAGCATTTTTTTCGATAGTGGCGCTTGGCGCGAGGTGCCGCATCGGGCCATAGTCAGGGTTGGTGCGGAACTCTTGCTCATCCGGCAGTTGGCCCTGCTCCATCTGGCGAACGGCTGCCATCACCAAGGCGCGATCATGGGGGTGTACGGATTGTACGTAGTCTTCAAGGCTGGGCGTACCCAGATCCGGGTCACGGTAAAAAAGTCGGCACAATTCAGCCGACCACCAGTGTTCACCGCCGCGCAAGTCCAGTTCCCAGCTGCCTATATGAGCACGCGCTTCTGCGCGTTCCAGCCGGTGGGCATATCGCCAAAGGGAATCTTTGCTTGCTGTCGATTCGACACTCGCCGCCACCGTTTCGGTTATGGAAACGCCCGGCGAAAGTCGAGGATTGTCTCTCCCCTCGCTCCTGTCCATATACAAGGTCCCACTTCCATTACGTACAACAGCAAAGCCAGGCTTTGCTCCGTGCGTGAACTGTATGATCGGCCATGGCCGGTGGAGGTTGGTACCGGATTTGAGACATTGGGTGGGACAGAAAGTTGCTGTTGTACGGGCTTGCCCCAACCCGCTTTTCGGCCAGGTCGAGGGCATTTCTTAACACAAGGAAGACGATTGGACGTGCATCACCAATACGAAAGGATGCCACATTGGGAACACCGGCCTCATAAAATGAAGGCCGGGATGATGAATTGACTTTGTTACTGCAAATTTTCGATATTCAACCAGAGATCGGTCTGATCAAGTGGTGTTTCAGCAGTGGTATGCGGATTGGGAATGCGGAATATCTTGCGATTTTTCAGCTGGGATTTTTCCAGCGCGTTTTTGATCACCGGGTGATTGAAAAACACCTTTTCATAACTTCCATTTTCGATCGCCGCCATGAAGCCAGCGCGAATGGCTTCCGCCAACGTATGGTTGTCCTTGCCGACAAAAAAGTACATGGCCAGCGGATACACCAGGAGAATATTTTTTTCCACGGTCAGATTCAGGTCGCTATGGCTTTGCAACTCGCTCCACGGCTCGTGAATTCCTCTGGGAAAATAGTCGAAGCGCCCGCCATCGAGCATATCAAACAAGCCTTCGTATTTAACTGCAGTGACAATATTAAAACCATTGTCCTTAAGAATCTCTGTGTCGCCCCAGAAGCGGCCTTGGCCCCCCGGGATTTGCTTCAGATCTTCCAGGGTTTCAACGCGATCAAATTTTGCCTGATCGCCCTCCCGAATAATAAAAACCCGATGCCCCAGCATCCCCTTGAACATGGGTATGCGTATGGGCAGCAATTCGCGCTCGTACTGCACCTGGGTGCCCGCCCACATAACATTGACGACGCCGTCATTGAGCATTTGCACCAGGCGCCCCTCATCCACGTTCTCATCCAATGACCGATAGGTGTATTGGGTACCGGAGGGATCATTGGCGAGCACCAACTTCAGGATTTCCAGTGCCAACTGCTCCTTGGGTGCATTGGAGTAGTTATGCACAATTTCCATGCTGGCAGCCGGAATACTGAATGACGCGGCACTGCTGAGCGCCAGCATGCTGAAAATACGTCGATAACGACGGCCGAGGGACACTAAGCGGTCACCAGCGCGGGCAATAAAAATTGTCATCATTGTTGCTGCCATAGATGGTCTGATTCCGGAATGGGTGAGCGACTGACAGGAAGTCTGGCTGTCACAGGGCCCCCGGCCGCCTCTGAATTACGGCGATGGCGTCGGAATACCCTTACCTTAGTATAGGTGGTGTTTGACGCTGAGCAACCTACCCTATCTATGTCGGCCTGTGGTGGGCTTACTTGAGCGGGATGCCGGGCTGGAGGAAGAGGCGCCCCTCAGCTCGCTGCTGGGGGGCGCTTACATAGCTAGGAGCGCTGTTACGAGCGCTTCCGCTGTATCAGGCGCGGCTCACGGGCGGCTTTTTTCCGCGTAAATCGCGTCGACCAAGCTGGGGCTATCGCCATCGCCAGGTAACTGCCAGAACATGATGCCCCGAAGCCCTTTGTCTATGGCATAACGGGTTTTCAGCGCGACAGAGCGCGGGTCGTCAAAGGTGGCAAAACGCTTTGCCTCGACGTTATAGGCATAAGGCGCTTTAGCGACATCATCCCAAAGATACTCATACCCGTTAGCGGCGCTGTAGGCCTGTGGAATTTCCGCAAAGGGTAAACCGGGGACGTGGGTACCGGACTGATACAACCCCTTGTTTTCTGCAGCCACACCTTCCCATACACGGGAGTAGAACGCCGCACCGATAACGATTTTGGATGCCGGCACGCCGTGGGAAAGCAGATATTGCACCCCATTGTCCGTGGAATTGTGCTGCGCGTCTGTGGAGTACAGCGGCGTGTGATGACCGGTAACGGTGCTGAAACCATTTACCAGATCGTAGGACATCAGGTTGACGTGATCCACCAGCGGCATAACGGCGTCCCAATCCACTGAGTCTTCGAGAAACTCGTCAAAGCCTCCCGCAGCAAAGGTCAGCAGGTAGTCGTCACCGAGAACATGGCGCAGTTGCCGCACCAAGTCGGTAAAATTGTCCCGATCTTCAGGCTTGTAAGGGTGACCCGGGTGCCCTTCAATAGCCGGGTACTCCCAGTCAAGGTCGATGCCGTCGCCCCCATGGGCTTGCAGCAGGCTGAGTGTCGACTGAGCAAAAATCTTGCGGTTCTCGGCACTGCTGAACACGTCCGAGCAGGGCTCACAGCCGCCCCAGCCACCGAGCGCAAACATGACTTGCAAATGAGGGTAGCGATCCTTCAATGCCACGAGGCGCTGATATGCCAGCAGTGCACTCGGGCTGTCGAAACTCAGCTGGTTGCCCTTCAGGTGCACAAAACTGTATATGATGTGGGTGAGTTTGTTGAAGTCGTAGCGCTCCAGATCCCGTCCATCACCGGTGTAGTACCCGATCACTGCCAGTTCGGATTCCAGCGGTACCGCCACCTGGTTGCGGGTGATTTGCTCGCCGGCGGGCGGCTTGCTGCAGCTCGACAGCAACAGGCCGCCCAGAATCATTAAGCAGCAAAGTATTCCTGGTCGTTTCATGGTTACTCGCTTTGTCGGTAGGTGTTAAAAAGATGGCAACTCGAGTTGCCCTGCCTCACTTGAACGAACGGGTCAAAGCCCGTTATGGCCGGCCGGATACATCTCCACTGCATAGCAGTCGATGATGTCACCCTTGGCCCGGTTGCCAATACTTTTACCCAGGCGCGGCTTGACCGGCGTAAACTCAAACAGCCCTTTGCGGTCGGCATAGTGGCGAATTCGCTCGGTCGCCAGCACCTGGCCCGGCTCGGCGACCGCCTCCAGGCGTGCCGCCATGCTGATGGATGTACCTTCCAGATCGGAAATGTCCGTGATTTCATTATGCACCACAGTAACCTCGCCAAGCTCGACGCCCACCCGCACCTCAAAGCCCGCGGCGGTCAAGACGCCGCGCATCATACAAGCACAAGCTAGACCAGCAGACGCATTCCGGAAGGTGACGCGCAGCGAGTCACCTTCCATATTCGGGTAACCGGCCTGCCATTTATTCAGGATGGGTTTCACCAATCCGCGAAATAGCCCCAACTTGTCCGACAGCTCATCATCACCCCACTGCGAAAAGCCTTTCAAATCCATGAACACCACCGTCAGGTTGCGCACATGTTCCCGCTCGTTTTCAGCGGAAAGTTCCAGCAGCCGCGGCCAGAATTTTTCCTTGATGTTGGCCACCTCTTCCTTGAGCTGAGTTTGCAATGCGTTGTTCCGCCTGAGCGAGAGCTGCGCCATCTGAATCTTGCTGGCCTCTTTCTGCAGCTCCTCTTTTAGCTCGGAGGGACGGTGTCGACCAGGCTCTTCAATGATCAGCGTCACCTTGGCGCCGCCGGCGACGTCCTCCACTGACTTTAACCGCAGAACAATCCCCCAGAACGTGGCCTCCAGATGTTCGATGAAAATGGGTAACGTCACCAGTTCGGTGCCCATCAACCGGTAAGGATAGCTGAGTTCGATGACGGGATTTTCCGCGTAAATGCGTTCGAATTCATGATTGCGATATTGGGTCTTTTTGTTCGCGGCTTTTCCCCAGTAGGCTTCCCGACATTTGATGCCAGCGATATCCCAGTTGGATGTCTGAATTTTCCAGAGGCGGCTGCCACTAATATCGCAACCGGAGAGATTCGCGCCCTGCAGATTGGCTTCGCGCAGGTCACAATCGACCATATTGGCTTTATGAAAATCGGCGTTCTGCAAATCGTGGCCGCATAAGGCGACGGACTCCAAATTCGCGCCGCGAAAGTTCACGCCTTGCAACTTGGCGTTACAGACATTGGCGTTTTTCATGTCGGCTCGGGTGAGATTGGCGCGGGTTAGATCAGCACCTTGCAGGTCGGCGCCCTGTAAATTGATTCCCGACAGGTCCATGTGCGCGAGCGTTTGGCCGGTCAGGTTACTGTAAGCGAGTGATGTATCACGTAAATCGAGGCTGCGCAGGTCGTGTTCACGAAAGTCCATTTGCTCCAGCTTTGCACCGCGGACGGACGCTGTGAGGAAACTGGCGCCGTGGACGTTGCACTCATTCAGGCTGGCACCTTCGAACGCGGTAGCGATGAATTTCGCGCCGGAAAAATCATTGCCGTGCAACTGTGAGTGGCTCAGATTAGCCGCAATGAATTTCGCATTTCTCATGCTGCACCGGCTGATTTTTGCCCGCTGCATGGACATGCCTGAAAAGTCGATACCATCGAGCTGCAATCCGACCAGTTCCACACCGTCCAGGATGCGCAGCTCTTTGGCTGCAGTCGCTTTCCATTCATTCCAGATTTGGGGACCGGCTTTGATCAAGCCGATAATATTATTGTTTGTTGTCACAGAAACTCCTGTTCCGTATATTCGCGCCACAGCAAAAGTCGCTATTGTAGCGCATTGCCTGTACCGCCATGAACTCATCCACGACAGTTGGTCACGGACGCATGTACGCTGAGGAATGTTTATTGCAGCATTCACCTCAACGAAACAACAGTAGGAGTGCCCCATGAACCGCTACTACTATACCAGCGACGATTTGGATGTTCTCGAGCATCTGCAGGACGACCTGGAATCACGGGGAGTGGATGAACTGCGTATCCACGTGATGAGCGATCAGGACAACCAGATCGGTGTGCGACGGCTACACGAAGTGGACTCTCTGTCCAAAAAGGATTGGGTCCGATCGGGACTAAAAGGTGCTCTGGTGGGCATGGCACTGGCATTTATCATACTCATTGCGGGCTTGGCACTGGGCTTGATGGACACCGTATGGGCCGTCCCCATTTTGTTTCTCGCTGTTGTTATCCTGGGATTCTGCACCTGGGAAGGTGGTTTGATTGGCGCGCATAACCCCCACCCGGACGTTAAGCGGTTTCAGGAACAACTGCGCAACGGACAACATGTTTTGTACGTTGACATCAACGACAACGAAAAATCTGCAATGGAACAGGCAATCTCCGCTCATCCACAGGTGCGACGAGCAGGGACAGGCAAATCGGAACCCGGCGTCATTTCGTCCCTGCGCCAGTCATTCCGCGATGCGATCCACAGCCTGCCGTGACAGATGGCCACAACTCACGACTATCGAGCAGTGAGAACTCGAGAAACATCATTCGGCACTTCTTCCCTCGCCGGCTTGCGGCTGTAAAAGCCGCAAGCCAGATTGACAATTCTTCATGTAAAACCTACACCGTTATTTCGCCCGTGCAAACCGCGCAGTAATTTGCGTTTGCCCACACAGACACCTCCGCCATTTATGTACAATAACCGCTGCCACTGGGTCGGTCGCGGCGCGCTGGATCTATGGCAAATGCCATTCAACTGAGAAGAAAAGGTAGAAGTATGATCAGGTCTTTATCAATCGCCATGATTGCGGCAGCAGCCAGCGGCGTTGCCTTGGCACAAAGTGAGCTGGAGAAGCCGCTAAAGGCGGCGATCGAGCTGGGCGCTATCTCGACAACCGGTAACACCGAAACTCTGTCGATTCAAAGCAAGGCGGATATCACTCACGACATGGAAAACTGGCAGAATCAGTATATCGCCAGCGTGCTGTTCAAAGAGGATGAAATTACCCAGGCGGATGGTACGGAGACAACGGAAAAAACTGCCGAGCGCTATTTCCTGTCCGCGAAGACCGCGTATAAACTGGATAATGAGCACTCGAATTTTTTCGCCTACGGCTCTTACACAGACGATGAATTCGGCTCGTTTGAAACCTACACCACAGCGTCCATTGGTTATGGTGCGCGCTGGCTGGATAGAGAAAACATGTTTCTGGATGCGGAAATTGGCCCGGGCTATTTTCGCGGTGAACGCGTAACCGAAGATGACACGATCGAAACCGAGAGCGGTGTTATGGCGCGGGGGGCACTCGAGTTTCAATGGCAAGTATCGGAAACTGCGATATTTGCCCAGAAAGTGAGTGTTGAAACCGGCGCGGACAACACCCGCACCATATCCGATACCTCACTTTCCACCAAGATCAGCGACACGCTGCAAATGAAAGTCGGTTTCAGTATTTTTCATGATACGGATGTCGCACCCGATAAAGAGGAAATGGATACGACAACCTTTATCAACCTGGTTTACAACCTGTAGCAGTTGTCAGTGCGCCGCTCACTCAATGGGCGGACGCACCTCCCGCACCTTCTGGAAAGCGGATATGTTCAACCAGTTCCTGCACCGCTGCCGGCGGCTCCGGCGTAAAGCGGCTCACCACCAGTGCCACCGCGAAATTCAGCAACATTCCAACCGCACCAATACCCTCAGGTGAAATGCCCAGCAACCAGTTTTCCGCCTGGTTCGCCTCGGGGGTTACAAATTTGAAATAGATAATGTACGCGGCGGTAAACAGCAAACCGGTCAACATACCAGCGATGGCACCTTCCTTGTTCATGCGCTTGCTGAAGATGCCCAGAATAATGGCCGGAAAGAAGGACGCGGCGGCCAGACCAAAAGCAAATGCCACCACCTGAGCCACGAAACCCGGCGGATTGATTCCCAGATAACCGGCCACGCAAATAGCCACAGCGGCGGCAATCCGCGCATAACGCAGTTCCTGCCTGTCGGAGATGTCCGGCATCAGATTGCGTTTTAGCAGGTCGTGGGAAACCGAGGTCGAGATGACCAACAACAGGCCGGCGGATGTCGACAATGCCGCAGCGATACCCCCCGCCGCCACCAGCGCAATTACCCAAATCGGCAATCGCGCAATCTCTGGGTTGGCCAGCACCATAATGTCAGGGTCAATAGTCATTTCGTTGCGCTCATCGCCGGAATAGAACATGCGCTGATTCTCGTCCTTGTCCTGCCAGCTGATCAGTCCGGTCTGTTCCCAGTTCTTGATCCAGCTGGGTGCTTCGGCATAAGGGGTTCCCTCAGCTTCAGCGCCATTGATGGTGTCGATCATGTTGACGCGAGCGAAGGATGCAACCGCAGGTGCAGTGGTGTAAAGAATGGCAATGAACAACAGCGCCCAGCCCGCTGACGAACGTGCATCGCGAACCTTGGGCACGGTAAAGAAGCGAACGATGACGTGGGGCAGGCCGGCAGTGCCCAACATCAGTGCTGCGGTTATGAAGAAGACGTCGATGGTCGACTTGCTGCCGTCAGTGTAGGCATCAAACCCCAGCTCCTGACTCAGCCCGTCCAGCTTATCCAGCAGATATACACCGGATCCGTCAGCCAATTCTGCACCGAAACCCAGTTGCGGAATGATGTGCCCGGTCATCATGATGGAAATAAAAACGGCAGGTACCAGGTAGGCAAAAATCAGCACGCAGTACTGCGCCACCTGAGTGTAAGTAATGCCTTTCATGCCGCCGAGGACCGCATAGAAAAACACCACTGCCATACCGATCACCACACCAGTGGTTATATCGACTTCGAGGAACCGGGAAAAGACCACACCCACACCGCGCATCTGTCCCGCAACATAGGTAAAGCTGACAAAAATGGCGCAGATGACGGCGACCATACGGGCCAGCTGAGAGTAGTAACGGTCACCGATGAAATCCGGCACTGTGAACTTGCCGAACTTGCGCAGATACGGCGCCAGACACATGGCCAACAGCACATAGCCACCGGTCCAACCCATGAGGTAGACCCCGCCGTCATAGCCCAAAAAGGAAATGAGGCCGGCCATGGAGATGAAAGAAGCTGCGGACATCCAGTCGGCCGCCGTTGCCATGCCATTGGCAACAGGGTGTACTCCACCGCCGGCAACGTAAAAATCCCGGGTGCTACCGGCGCGCGCCCAAACTGCGATGGCAATGTAAAGAGCGAAGGTGAGTCCGACAATAATGAACGTGGTAATTTGCAATGTCATGGCCGGCACCTCAGTCGTCTTCCCGAACGCCGAACCGGCGGTCGAGACGATTCATATAACTGACATAGACGAAAATCAGTACGACAAAGGTGTAAATGGAACCTTGCTGGGAAAACCAGAAGCCAAGTCTGAACCCGGCGATCTGAAACTGGTTCAGCCAATCCACGAAAACAATGCCACAGCCAAATGAGACCGTTGCCCAGATGACCAGCAACAAGATCATGAATCGGATGTTTTTTCGCCAGTATTGGGCGGCCTGGGTATTATCGACAAATGCCATTTTTGTATCCTTATTATTGTTTCGGAAATTGCTGATCGCTGTACGCGTACGGGCAGGTGCTGATGTTGTTCCGATCAAGATGCTAACCAGTCAAGCCAACCTGCAACCGCAGCACAAAAAAGGGTCAGCAAAAGGACAACGGTGTCATTCCACAGTGTACCCCTGCAGGCACGGCTGGAAAACCCTTGGGCCTCAGTTATGGACGCACGGGGAGCTCCGGACTGGTCCGGCAAAGGAATCGGAAGCAGGAATTAATCGCTGTCAAGCTGCAGTTCACTGTCGTCAAAGATGGGCTGACACCCGGATTGTACGCTGATGATGTTGAGCAGAAGCTTGCGATGGTGATCCGGCATCAAGAGGAATTCGACCCCAAGAACGTAACTGCCGTTTTTCAACTGCTTGTGGTGGGCAACGGTAACGTCACTTACCATACGCCGCTGCATGCCCTTGTAGAGTGGAAAGATTTCGAGCTGGAGGCGCTCGCCGTCTTTATAAAAAAGGTTGGTTTCTAGCAAAGCTCCGCCCAATGAGACGTCGCGGATACGGCCGACACCAACGGTCGTGCGACTGGAACTGATGCGCACCCGCCAGTCGACCTGATAGCGGGTATAGGAGCGACGCTCGTGTGAGAAACTCATCTAAGACTCCAACTACGGGTTGCCACAGCTCGCCATTACATAGTTTAAACCTTGATCGCAGAGAAGCCTGCTGCCGCTTTACTTCCGTTATGCTTGTGACCTCCGGCTATCGAGTATAACCGGAAGTCACGTCTGGCCAACTAGTGGCCATCCATACTAATTAGCACACTTCAGAACGCCTTGTGGGTGTCACTCAGCAAAAGGGTGACGTAGCACAATCGTCTCAACACGATCGGGCCCAGTGGAAATGATATCAACCGGTACACCAGACAGCTCTTCCAGCCGGCTGATGTAACGTCTCGCCTCTTCTGGCAGGGCCTCCAGTGTTCTCGCCCCTACCGTGGACTGCTGCCAGCCCGGCATCGATTCATACACCGGCTGAATATTGTTCCAGCCTTCCACGTCAAAAGGAATGCCAATCGCATTGCCCTGCCCGTCTTCGTAGCCGACGCAGATTTTGATTTCGTCCAAACCATCGAGCACATCGAGTTTGGTCAGGCACAGGCCACTGATACTGTTGATCAGCACCGCATGTCGCACCGCAACGGCATCAAACCAGCCGGTGCGTCTTTGACGGCCGGTCGTGGCCCCGAATTCATGTCCTTTGGTTCCCAGGTGCTCACCCACAGCACAGCCGAGTTCGGTCGGGAAAGGCCCCGAACCCACGCGGGTTGTGTAAGCCTTGGTAATACCCAATACATAATCCAGGTACAACGGCCCAACGCCGGAGCCCGTAGCACTGCCACCGGCGGTCGTGTTGGAGGAAGTTACGTAGGGGTAGGTGCCGTGATCGATGTCCAGCAAGGAGCCCTGGGCGCCTTCGAACATAATGCTGTCGCCAGCGGCTCGAGCCTTGTGCAGAATGTCCGTAACGTCGGCGATCATCGGCTTGAGCTCTTCTGCCAGACGCAAACAATCGGCGAGCACGGCGTCGTAGCTCAACGGCTGCTGCTTGTAGTAATGCTCCAGGGTGAAGTTGTGGTATTCGAGCACTTCCTTGAGCTTGCTGGCAAAGCGTTCCGGCGCCAGCATGTCGCCCAGTCGCAGCGCGCGACGCGCCACCTTGTCTTCGTAAGCCGGCCCTATGCCGCGGCCCGTGGTACCGATTTTGTCATTGCCGCGAGCGTTTTCCCGGGCCTGATCCAGCGCCACATGGTAAGGCAGGATCAACGGGCAGGCGGGGGACAGGCGCAGGTTGTCGCGTACCGAAATACCCTGGGCTTCCAGCTCCAGGATTTCCTTCATCAGCGCATCGGGGGCAAGCACCACCCCGTTGGCGATCAAGCAGGTGACCCCCTCGCGCAAAACGCCCGAAGGTATCAGGTGGAGCACGGTTTTTTTGCCGTCGATAACCAGGGTGTGACCCGCGTTGTGCCCCCCCTGATAGCGCACCACATGGGCGACTTGTTCGGTAAGCAAATCAACAATCTTACCTTTACCCTCGTCACCCCACTGGGTGCCCAATACGACTACATTTTTTCCCATCGGTATAAAAGCTCTATGTACGTGAATCGTTTTTGATGACGCAGTGCTACCTTGGCTTACTCCGCACCCGCCGTCAGATTAAGTGGAACTGTTTCAAACTTCCCATCACGCTCCACCAGTTGCCGATCGCAGACTTGAAAATCAGCGGGTTCGGGCTGTGCGGCTGAGGCGCTGATGACTCTTTCACCGGCAGCGCGCAAGCTCTGTATCGCCTGCCACTGCGCCGGGTTCTCCGACAAGGGAGCAAATATTGCGCAAAAATTTCCATTGCCAAACTGCCCAAGCCGCTGCAAGGCGACGAGCTCCGCCGCAAACCCTGTGGCCGAACGGGAGCGACCGAAAACCTCGCCGATATGATCGTAGCGGCCGCCTCTGGCAATGGCGTTGCCCACGCCCGGTGCAAAGGCCGCGAATACCATACCGGTCAAATACTGATAACCGCGCAGCTCGCTCAAATCGAAGTAAAGCTGTGCTTCGGGGTAACGTTCACTGATGACTTCCGCCACTGACTGCAGCTCATCCAGGGCAGCGGCGACTTCTGCCGGTGCCTGTTCAAACGCGGCTTGCGCGCGAGCTATGGTGTCCGCACCGCCTGAGAGCTGGGGTAGCGCCAAAAACCAGGAGGCGGTCTCGGCATCGGTAACATTGTCAGCGACCCAGGCTTTGATCTCGGTCATGGCCTTGGCCTGCAGCAGGCCAAACAGCCGGTGTTCCTGCTCTTTGGACAACCCCGCCGCTTCAGCCAATGCGCGGTAAATGCCCACGTGTCCCAGATCGATACACAGGGAGGGCAAACGAGCGCTGCGCAATGTTTCCAGCAAGAGGGAAATAACCTCGACGTCCGCATCGAGCCCCGGCTCGCCGAACAGCTCCACACCCACCTGTATGGGCGTGCGCGTGCCAAGTGGCTGCTTAGGTTTGTTGTACATGACGTGGCCCGCATAACAGAGCCTGTTCACGCCCTCACGTTTAAGGCTGTGGGCGTCGATACGCGCGGTTTGCGGGGTGATATCCGCGCGTATGCCCATACTGCGGCCAGAGATCTGATCGGTGATTTTGCAGGTGAGCAGGTCCACGTCGTGACCCTGGCCGATCAACAGGGAATCGGTAAACTCCACCATCGGAGGAATAACCAGGTCGTATCCCCAACTGTGAAACAGGTCCAGCAACTGGCGGCGCAAATGTTCAACGTGTTGCGCTTCCTTCGGCAGAATTTCTTCAATGCCGTCGGGCAGCAACCAACGTTCAACTGTACTCATAAGGCTCCACTCATTTGGAGATTGTCATTAACAAAAGCGCGCCAATCAGCATACTCGCCAGCCCCACCAGCCTTAGCTGACGATCGCTCATTTCAGCAACCAGGGCAATCAACCGGCGCCAACGCGCGGGATACACAAAGGGCAAGATCCCTTCGATCACGAGCATGAGGCATAAAGCCCGGATCAGATCATCCCACATACAGCATTGTCTCTCATACCATGCGTCCCACCGAGAAGCTCAGCCGTCGTGGTGACACAAAAAAACCGGGCGCGCTGCGCCCGGTTTCGTAAGTTTACCATTCTTTGTGGTGTACGAAAATCAAACGGGGTTATTCATGATGCATCAACACCGATCATCACCGCACTCGCCCCGCATTATTGACCATCGGTACTTATTTACTGCCACCCGCGTTGTTCAAGTAGTGGAAGAAGTCACCCTCTGGATCCACCAGCAAGACGTCGTCCTTACTGTTAAAGGATTGGGTATACGCACTCAAACTTCGCACAAACGCATAGAATTCGGGGTCTTTCGAGTAAGCCGAGGCATAGATGTTGGCAGCTTGCGCATCACCCTGGCCGCGCAGCTTTTCTGCATCCCGATACGCCTGAGCCAACAACACCGTTTGCTGGCGGTCTGCATCGGCGCGAATGATCTCGGCCTGCTCCTTACCTTTCGCCCGATGTTCCCGCGCTTCACGCTCACGCTCCGCCGCCATGCGGGCGAACACGGGACCGCTGACTTCGGCCGGAAGGTCAATCCGCTTGATGCGGATATCCACTATCTCGATACCGAGGGACGCCTGAGTGAAACCATTGAGCTGCTTGGTCAACTCGACCATCAACTGATCGCGCTCACCGCTGACAACCTCTTGCAAAGATCGTTGGGCAAACTGGTTGCGCAAACCTTCGTTGATACGCTGTTCTAGCAATCGCCGAGCCCGCAACTCTTCGCCGCTGGTGGCAGTGTAGTACTTGGCTACGTCAATGATGCGCCACTTGGCGAAGGAATCCACGATCATGGATTTCTTCTCAATCGTAAGAAAACGCTCCTCCGGTGCATCCAGCGTCAGCACACGCGCGTCGAATTTGCGCACCTGATCGGCGACCGGCCATTTGATATGCAGGCCGGGCTGGATGTCGGCATTGATCACGCGACCAAAGCGCAACAATACGCCGCGCTGGGTTTCGTTAACAATATACAGGGCACTCACCAGAACAGTGAACACCACGGCGATAAGAGCAAGTATAAAAAGCGACCGTACATTCATGTTCAGCGTACCTCCCTGCGTCGCGGCGCAGTCGCAGCTTGTTCGCTGCGCAATTGCTCGGCAAGTCTGTTGGTGAGTTCATCCAGTTCGGCAGACGTCAGCGGCGGCTCATCATTGGCCCGCGAGCCTCGATTGGAGCCGACCATCTTGTCCAGGGGCAGGTAGAGCATATTGTTGCCGCCTTCCACATCCACCAGCACCTTGGTGCTGCGCGACATGACTTCTTCCATGGCGTCCAGGTAGAGGCGCTGACGAGTGACCTTCGGTGCCTGTTGGTATTCCGCCAGCAAGTACTCGAAACGCTGTGCCTCACCCTCGGCGCTGGCGACCACCTGTGCTTTGTAGCCTTCGGCCTCTTCGATCATGCGCTGGGCGTTACCGCGGGCGACGGGTACGATGCCGTTGGCATAGGCTTCCGCTTCACTTTTCAGCCGTTCTTCATCTTCCCGAGCGCGGATCACGTCATCGAATGCCGCCTGGACTTCCTTGGGCGGGCTGGCTTCTTCGATGTTCACCGTGCCAATTCGGATGCCGGTGCGATAGGCGTCCAGATAACTCTGCAGGCGCTGCTGCACATCGAAGGCGACCTGGCTACGGCCTTCCGTCAATACCTGATGCATTACTGTCGACCCGGCGACGTGACGCAAAGCCGAGTTGGACGCCTGACGCAGGCTGTTCTCCGGGTCTTTGACTTCCAGCAGGAACTGTCGCGCATCGTCAATGGTGTACTGCACGGATAGCTGGATATCGACGATGTTCAGATCCTTGGTCAACATCTGCTCGGACGTACTCCACTCCCGCACGCGGGTCACGGTTTCAACCATGACATTGTCAATGAAGGGCGGATTCCAGTGCAGCCCCGGCCCTTTGGTGGTGGAATAGACGCCAAAACGCAGAACCACCGCCCGCTCCTGCTGGTTGACCTGATAGATGCCGCCCAGACCAAACAGTACGAGTGCGATGATCGCCACCAGACCGATAACAAAACCTGTTGAACCTGAATTGGAGCCCGAGCTGTTACCGCCACCGTCCGCGCTGCCTTTGCCGCCAAACATCCGGCTTAACTTGCTCTGCAAGTTCTTGATCACTTCGTCGAGATCGGGCGGGCCGTCATTATTGCCGCGCTTCCCCCCCCAAGGATCTTTGTCGTTGTTACCCGGTTCATTCCAGGCCATAAATATCTCCATGATTCATCGTATTGTTGTTAACTTCACATAGCTGATGGCGTTGTGATAGATGCAGCCGGGTTTCGTGAAAGCGATAGACCGACGGCGCTCAACCTGCTCCGGCGTTAATCCTTTCGGCCGAGTCCTGCGCCCCAGGCTCCCGAAAATTCATATGCGCGTCACTGACCCATTCAAGGTCTTCAGTTTTCAACGCTTCGGCGGCGAGGATACGGTTTAAATCCGCTACAGGCAAACGCACTTCGATTTCACAGGCGCCATCGGCCAGGTAATGTTCGTCGAGCACCGCGTTGTTGCGGTGGAAACGCGCGCGCAGACTGCCCTTGTCGGTGTTCAGACGCAGTGTGCCATGGCACATGTTGTCGGACAGCACCTCCGCAATGGCCTGAAACAGCAAATCAAGACCTTCGCCTGTGTGGGCGGACAACCACACGGCCACCGGCCGCCCCTGGTCGTCGCGATCCAATCGCGGTGCCATGGCATCCATCAAATCAATTTTGTTGTAAACCAACAGCTGCCGAACGCTGGCGGCACCGATTTCCTGCAACACTTCCTGAACCTGGGTCATGTTGCGTTGCCGCTCTTCCGCCGCGGCATCGATAACGTGCAACAGCAGGTCGGCATTGGCCGCTTCTTCCAGGGTTGCGCGAAACGCTTCCACCAGTCGATGCGGCAGGTGACTGATAAAGCCCACAGTGTCGGCAAGTATCGCACCGCCCACGTCCGGCAGCTCAATGCGGCGCATGGTCGGGTCCAGCGTTGCAAACAGCTGATCCTGCACAAAGACGCCGGCATCGGTAATTTTGTTGAACAGGGTAGACTTGCCGGCGTTGGTGTAGCCCACCAGGGAAACCGTGGGAATATCCGCCCTGTTTCGCGCCCGTCGCCCTTGAGCGCGCTGTTTGCGCACTTTCTCAAGCCGTTTGTCGATGGATTTTATACGCGCCCGCAGCAAGCGGCGGTCGGTCTCGAGCTGGGTCTCACCGGGGCCACGCAAGCCAATGCCGCCTTTTTGCCGCTCAAGGTGCGTCCAGCCACGAATCAGCCGGGTTGACGCATGGTGCAGTTGCGCCAGCTCCACCTGCAGCTTACCTTCGTGGGTGCGGGCACGCTGAGCAAAGATGTCCAGAATCAGACCGGTGCGATCGAGTACGCGGCACTGCAGCGCTTTCTCAAGATTGCGCTCCTGAGTAGCCATCAGCACATGATTGAAAATGACCAGCTCTGCCTGGTGGTGCTGGACAAGCTCCCGCAGCTCCTGCAGCTTGCCGGTACCAATAAAATAACGGGAATCGGGGGCCGCGCGCTGACCCGTCAACATGGCCACCGGATCACCTCCGGCGGAAAGTACGAGCTCTTCAAACTCGCGCGGATCGTCAGCATCAACTGAACGATTAATATCAAAGTGAACCAGCACCGCCAGTTCACCAGATTCAGGACGTTCGAAAAACAAGGGTTACCTCTACGAGTGAGCGTTGCACTCTGTGGTTACGCAGAGTGCATCACCAATGGCACGGCTCACGGTTATACCCCATGCTCCATGTCGTCATCCGCTCCACCTTCTGGATTAACCAGAGGCACACGCACCGGACGAGAGGGAACAACGGTAGAAATAGCGTGCTTATAAACCATTTGGCTGACAGTATTCTTCAGCAGTACCACAAATTGGTCGAAGGATTCGACCTGGCCCTGCAACTTGATGCCGTTTACGAGATAGATAGAAACGGGGATGCGCTCTTTGCGCAATACGTTTAGGTAAGGGTCTTGTAGACTATGCCCTTTTGACATGGCGGGTCTCCTTATGAGAGTAGTGAAATGAGGCCGGGCGGCTTTCCCAAAAAGCGGGTGGACTGGGCAATTACCGGCGGCATAAGAAATTAAATTCGAGCAAGCACAGAGGTTTATCTGCCACGCAAACAAACCAATGCCATTATATGGTTGCTGGGGCTATACAATTCAAGGCCTTATTCATAATTTCCTCGAATCTTTTTGGCGCGCCATCCGGCGCCTGAATATCCAGCCAGACCAGATCCGGCCAACCGCGCAACCAGGTCAGTTGCCGTTTGGCCAATTGCCGGGTTGCAGCGATACCGCGTTGGCGCATTTCGTCATAACCATAGTCACCGGCCAGGTAACCCCACACCTGGCGATAGCCTACGGCTCTTATAGAGGGCAGATCAGGAGTTAGGTTCCCTCGCTGATACAGTTCGCGCACTTCCTCAACCAGCCCCTCCGCCAGCATGCGGTCAAAGCGCATTGCGATTCGTTCATGCAACAGCTGCCGGTCATGGGGCGCCAGTGCCAATTGCACCCAGCGATATTGCTCGCGCAGGCCGTTACTGTCACCACTGCGCCACGCGCTGATAGTTTTACCGGATACACGGTAAACTTCCAGCGCCCGCCCAATACGGTGGGAATGGTTCGGATGCAGCGCCGCCGCTGTCTCCGGGTCCACCTCCGCCAATAGCCCATGCATGGCGGGCCAGCCTTTGGCTTGAGCTTCGGCTTCGATGGCCGCGCGGATCTTGGGGTCCGAGGCGGGCATGTCCGTCAGGCCGTCCAACAATGACTTGAAATAGAGCATGGTGCCGCCGACCAGGAGAGGTATTTTGCCGGCGTTGGCGATTTGTGCCATTTCCCGCCTCGCATCGCGACAGAAATCCGCGGCGGAATAGGGGTCGGCCGGGTCACGGATGTCGATCAGCCGGTGCGGCCCGCGCGCCAGTTCTTCCGGAGACGGCTTGGCAGTGCCAATGTTCATGCCTTTGTAGACCAGCGCTGAATCCACACTAATGATTTCTGCACCCAGTGCCTCGTGCAGTGCTATGGCGAGGTCGGTCTTGCCGGATGCGGTGGGCCCCATGACAGCAATGGCCAAGGGCTTCGTTGCTGAACCGGATGATTCAGAAGTGGAGGCTTCAGAAACAGCGTCAACAGTCACGTGCTTACTGACCCCGCATAAACAGTTTGTCCAGCTGTGCAAGGGTTTGCTGAGTCCAGGTGGGACGGCCGTGGTTGCACTGGCCGCTGCGCTCGGTGGCTTCCATATCCCGCAACAAGCCATTCATTTCAGCGATGGTCAATTTGCGATTGGCGCGCACCGAGCCGTGGCAGGCCATGGTACTCAGCACCTCGTTCACCCGGTTTTCAATGCGCTGACTGGCGCCGTGTTCGATCATATCCGCCAATACGTCACGCACCAGCAGCTCCACATCCGCCTTGTGCAACACCACGGGCACCTCGCGCACCAGCAGCGATTCCGGTCCGGCGCGCTCAATTCTGAAACCCAAGCTGGTGAATTCGCCGTGATTGTGCTCGGCGCAGTCGGCCTCCTTCTCGCTGACCGCGAGGCTCTGCGGCACCAGTAATGGCTGGGATTGAACGCCACTGAGAGCATACTGCTGTTTCATGCGCTCATAGGTAATGCGCTCGTGCGCCGCGTGCATGTCGACCACTACCAGCCCTTCGGCGTTCTCCGCCAAAATATAGATACCCTTGAGCTGCGCGACGGCGAATCCCAGGGGTGGCATATCCGCCGCCTGGGCCTGATCATCCAACTGGCGAAAGTCCACTGGCTCCTGTTGCGGCAGCCCGGCGGTCAAGGTGGCATAGCCGGCAATTTGTTCGGATACATTGGCAACCGCCGTATTGTCCGCAGAGAATCGATTGCCCTGCCCAATACCGCTGAAACTGCTGCCTCCCTGCTGCCGGCCAAACCCCAGCGATGATTGTTCCGTAGGGCCCGTGGGACCCGCCGTCGCCAATTCCTCCACCGGGCGCCATACCGGAGCCTGTTCCGCCTGGGGGCGCACATCGGCCAGAGCCCGATGCAGACTGCGAAACAGGAAATCGTGAACCAGGCGCCCATCGCGAAAGCGCACTTCATGTTTGGTCGGATGCACGTTGACGTCCACATTGGCCGGGTCGATTTCCAGATACAACACATAGGCAGGATGCCGACCGTGATAAAGCACATCCTGATAGGCCTGGCGTACGGCGTGGGTAACCAGCTTGTCCTTGATGCAGCGGCCGTTGACAAAGAAGTGCTGCAAATCGGCCTGGCTGCGGGAAAAGGTTGGCAAGGCCACCCAACCCCACAGACGCAGACCGGTGAACTCTACATCCAGATGCAAGGCGTTTTCCATAAAGCTGGGACCGCAAATTTGCGCGACACGGCGCTCCCGCTCGGCCTGGGTGAGGGCCGGCCGCCAGCTGTGAATGACGCGACCGTTGCTCTTCAGCGAAAAACCCACGGCAAAGCGCGACAGCGCCAGGCGCCGCAGAACATCTTCAACCCGACCGTATTCGGTTTTTTCGGTACGCAGAAACTTGCGCCGCGCCGGCGTATTGAAAAACAGATCGCGGACTTCCACCGTGGTGCCCGGCGGGTGGGACGCGGGCATGATTTCGGTCTGCATGTCCCGGCCTTCGGATTTCGCTGCCCAGCCGCTGCTCGCAGCATCGCCGCCGGGGTTGCTGGTCAGACACAAGCGGGCGACCGAGCTGATACTGGCCAGGGCTTCGCCGCGAAACCCGAGGGTTTCAACCGCTTCCAGATCGTCCAGATCATAGATTTTGCTGGTGGCGTGACGCGACAGCGCGAGGGTGAGGTCATCCTTGCCAATACCGCCGCCATTGTCCCGCACGCGCATCAATTTCGTGCCGCCGGCTTCTATCTCGACGTCCAGTTGAGTGGCACCGGCGTCCAGGCTGTTTTCCAGCAACTCCTTGACGACGGATGCGGGACGCTCAACCACTTCCCCGGCAGCAATCTGGTTCGCCAAGCGCGGACTGAGCAATTTGATCTGTGACAAGGGTAACCTCGATAGTTGGTGGTAGCGCTCTGGCGACCTTGGCCGCCGATTATGCCCGGTGGCTATGGGCCGCCAGTTGTGGTTTACCAGGCGATTGAGAAGTTCGATTCGATTTGCGTGTGCGATCCGTTTGTCATCAGGCGGTCTCAAAAGACTTTTTCAACAGCCTGCTCGGGATGTTATGAACTGGTCGGAATGATCAGCCGCTGTCCGACCCGGATAGTCGAGTCCGTCAGCCCGTTTTTCTGAATCAATTCACGCACAGTAACATTGTGTCGCTCGGCAATGGCGGACAGGGTATCACCACTGGCGATGACATATTCCTTGTCGCCACCGCCGTGTTTTTTCCAGGCAACATAGGAACCCGCTGGCGGTGTGTCGTAAAAAAAGCTCTTGACCCCGCGAAAGATGGCGTTCGCCAGCTGGACGCGATGGCTGTGGCTGTTTAGCTTGCGAGCCTCTTCCGGGTTGGAAATAAAGCCGGTTTCAACCAGTATCGACGGCACGTCGGGAGACTTCAGCACCATAAAGCCGGCCTGTTCCACCTGATGTTTGTGCAGCCTGGTAATGCCGCCCATCTCCCTGAGCACATTGCCGCCCACGTTCAGGCTGCTGGTCATGTTCGCGGTCATGGACAAATCCACCAGGACCCCGGCGAGCACATCGTCCTTGTCACTCAAACTCACCCCGCCAACGCCTCCAATCAAATCGGCGTCGTTTTCTTTCGCGGCGAGAAAGCGCGCGGTTTCACTGGTGGCGCCGCGCCGGGACAAGGCGAAAACAGATGCGCCCTTGGCACGGGAATCCTTGAAGGCATCCGCGTGGACGGAAATGAACAAATCCGCACGGATCTGCCGCGCCTTGTCGCGGCGATCCTTCAGTGCAATGTAGTAGTCACCGGTGCGCACCAGTTGCGCCTTGTAACCGGGCTCCCGGTTAATCAGGGTCGCCAGCTCCTTGCTGATCGCCATGACAACGTCTTTCTCATACAACTTGCCGGGGCCAATCGCACCCGGGTCCTCACCGCCATGCCCGGCATCTATCGCAATAACGATGTCTCTATGTTCGGATTGCCGGGTCACATTGGCGACGGTTTTGACGGTTTTGGTCTCCGCGTCGTAAAGGTCGATGACCAGCCGGTGAGGTTTTCCCGCTTGCGGGCTCAAAGTGAAACTGCGCGGCCTGGCCGCCTGGGCCAGGTCCAGCACTACCCGCAGATCGTCTTCATTGCGCCGCCCGTGGCGAAGGCTACTGATCGGTGTGCCGGTTAACTGCAAATCGGCAAGATCTGTATCAAATTTGGTATTTTCGATGTCAATCACCACCCGACGCGGCTGATCGAGACTGAATAGTTTGTGCTCCACTGGTCCGTCCAGGTCGAGAACCAAGCGGGTGTGATCCGGCGCTCGCCAGACCCGGACACTCTCAACCGATACCGCCCAGGCACAATTGAACGAAAGACTGAAGATGCACAGCAGGGTTGCCCGTGCAATCAGGCGCGACGCTTTGTTTTTATGGGTCATGCTATGTCCTGTCGGGTCCAATCCAAGCCATTTAACCCTAAGTCATCGAGTTGGGTTCGCATTATTTGGCGGCTGCAGCAAAAGCGGTCAGGCAACACTCACCCTTGGCAGTGGCAGCTTCGACCGTGAGACAACGGCCGGTATTCTGGGTTGTTACTGTAACCAGCAAATCTTCCTCTGGCAAAAAGCCCTGTCCCCGTACCGGCCATTCGACCACACAGACACTGTCCGGGCGAAAATAATCGCGGATGCCCATATATTCCAGCTCTTCCGGATTGCCGAGGCGATAAAGATCAAAATGGTAGACGGTAACGCCCTGCAATGAGTATGGCTCAACCAGCGTATAGGTGGGACTTTTTACCGCGCCTTGATGACCAAAGGCCGCCAACAGGCCACGGCAGAAGGTGGTCTTGCCGGCGCCGAGCACGCCGTCAAGAAAGATGACGCCGCCCGGCTCCGCGGCCAGCGCCTTACCCAGACGCTCGCCGGCGCGAACGGTCGCGGCTTCATCTGCAAGATATTCAGTGTAGCCGCCGATCATGAATTCAGCAGCTCGCGCACATAGGGAATCAGGTCGGTAGGCAACAGGCCGCGCTGGCCGTGATCCTCTGCAGCCATATCCCCCGCCGTTCCGTGTAGACATACACCCAGCTGCGCCGCAATATCGGGCTGCAGCCCCTGGGCCAGCAGCGCCGCAATAACGCCAGTCAATATATCGCCCATGCCACCGGTGGCCATGCCGGGGTTGCCCACATCAGCCAGCCACAGCCGTTCACTGGAGGCAATCACGGTTCCCGCGCCCTTGAGCACGACAACACCACCGTAAGCTGCCTGAATTGCCGCCACCGCAGCAAGTCGGTCCGCCTGTATTTCCGCCGTGGTCATGTTCAGCAGACGCGCCGCTTCACCGGGGTGCGGCGTCAGAATCCAATTGTCGCGCCTGGCGTCGGGCAGTACCCTGCCTTCGGCCAAAAGGTTGAGCGCGTCGGCATCAACCACCATCGGCAAGCCACTCTTGGCCGCCTGCTGCAACATTTGCTCGGACCAAGGCGAACGCCCCAACCCCGGCCCGATTGCCAATACACTCGGCCGCGCCAGGTGCGGTTCCAGTTCCTGCCCGGACGCCACCCCCACCGCCATAGCCTCGGGCAGGCGCGCGAGAATCGGCAATACATGCTCCGGCTGAGTCGCCACACTCACCAGGCCTGTGCCAGAACGGGCCGCCATTTCCGCCGTCATTGCCGCCGCCCCGCCTAGGCCGCGGTCGCCGCCGATCACCAGCAAGTGGCCAAACTGGCCTTTATGAGCGTCGGCTTCGCGCGCGGGCAGTGACGCCAACAACGAATTTAGTTGACAACGTTCGGCGGCAGCCGGCAAGGCGCTGAGGACATCCTCCGGCACACTCAGATCATCGAACAGCAACTCGCCCGCCAATGCGGGCCCGCGGCCGGTCAATAGCCCGACCTTGCAACCGATAAAGGTGACTGTCACATCAGCCCGTACCGCAACGCCCAATTCACGGCCCGTATCCGCGCACAGACCCGATGGAATATCCAGCGCCAACACGGGGCCGGCCAGCCGGTTCAGCCAAGTGATTGCTGCAGCGTAAGCCGGCCGCACGTCACCCGTGGCGCCAATACCAAGCATCGCATCGACAAGCACCCCCTCGGCAAATGCTGGATCGCCAAGCTCGGCCTCATCGAAAGGCACCACCAAAACGCCTTCCTGGCAGGCGTAGTCATAGGCTTGTCTGGCAATTCCCTCCAGTTCGGTGGGCGGACTCAGCCAGAGCACGCGCACGGATAGACGTTTTTGTGCGGCCAGTGCCGCCACCACATAGCCGTCGCCACCATTGTTGCCCCCGCCGCAAAGCACAGTTATGCTCCGCACTTGCGGCCACTTCCGGACAAGTGCTGCGAAGGCGGCGCGGCCAGCGCGGCTCATCAGGGCGGCGGGTGAGATACCCGCTTGGTCAGTGGCCAGTCGATCCAGTTCGCGCACTTGCGCCGCGCGGTAAAGCGCTGACGGCAACAGGCTCAATGGCGTGCTGGTTTCTTGTTCGGCGGTCGTCATAGTTTTTCTCGAAGATGGTCCATCGGCAACATGGCCTGAAATTTGGCGCAATTATAACCTACTGCAGAAAGTCCCTCATGCCCCACGATGTTTTTTACCAGGATCTGGCCGCCCGCATCAAAAGCTGGGGGAAGGAACTCGGGTTTCAGCAGGTTGCCATTGCGGACACCGATCTCGCTGAGCATCGCGCAGTGTTCCAGCGTTGGCTGGATAACGGCTATCACGGCGACATGCAGTGGCTGGAAAACAACAACGACAAGCGACTTGATCCGGCACAGTTGGTTGAAGGGACGATTCGGGTGATTTCAGTACGAATGAACTACCTGCCCGGCGACACCCAGCAGGTCAAGGTTCTAAAAGACAGCAACAAGGCCTACATCTCCCGCTACGCGCTGGGCCGTGATTACCATAAACTCATGCGCAAGCGACTGGCCACCTTGTGCGACAAAATTGCCCGTGAAGCTGAAGCCATCACCGAAAGTATTAACCAGCGGCCTTTCGTCGACAGCGCACCGGTACTCGAAGGCGCGTTTGCGGCAAAAGCCGGATTGGGCTGGGTGGGCAAACATACTCTGGTGCTGAATCAGCAGGTCGGCTCCTGGTTTTTTCTGGGGGAAATACTGACCAGCTTGCCGCTGCCCGTGGATAACAACCCCCAGGAAAACCGCTGTGGTGAATGCACGGCCTGTTTGAAAGTCTGCCCTACGGACGCGTTCCCCCGGCCCTACGAGCTGGACGCCCGGCGCTGCATTTCCTATCTCACCATTGAAAATAAAGGTCCGATCCCGGAAGAGTTCCGCGAGCCGATTGGCAACCGGGTGTTTGGCTGCGATGACTGCCAGGCGATCTGTCCGTGGAACAAATACGCCAAGCCTACTGATGAAGCGGATTTCCAGCCGCGTCACAACCTGGCCAACAGTGACCTGCTCGACCTGTTCAACTGGGACGAAGTCACCTTTCTCAAGAACACGGAAGGTTCGCCCATACGCCGCATTGGCTATGAGCTTTGGCTGCGCAATTTGGCGGTGGGGTTGGGCAACGCGCCGTCCCAGAAAAATATCATTGCCGCACTGCAAGCTCGACGCGGCCAGGTGTCTGCACTACTTGATGAACATATTGATTGGGCGTTGGAGCAACAGGCCCAACCCGGGAAACGGCGCCGGCGCAAGATCAAAAAATAGGGAAAAGGGAAAAGGGAAAAGGGAAAAGAATGATCGTGCCGGTTGTCAGCCATCTCAATATGCGCACAGGGTGCGGTCATGACCATTGGTGGGCAGTGCCCACCCTACCTGCACGCTCGGCGGAAGGCGCTTAGGCTTTTTCGCCCTACAAGGTCCGGCACGCGCGGCACCCTACAGGTTTTTTCGCAACCGTTCTTTTCCCTTTTCCCTTTTCCCTTTTCCCTTTTCCCTTTTCCCTTTTCCCTTTTCCCTGCCCTAAACCTCCACCGGCGTCTCCGGATGGTTACCCCATTCGCTCCATGAGCCATGATAAGCGCGGATATTGAATCCCAAACTTTTGCCCACCAGGTAAGTAAAACCTGAGCGATGATGGCTTTGGCAATGGGTGATGATCTCACTGTTTCGGGTCAGGCCCTTGCTGCGCAAATACTCTTCGGCATCTTCGTGGATGCGAAAATGCCGCGCCGGGTCCATCAGTTCGGTCCATTCGCAGTGCACCGCACCGGGGATGTGGCCTCCTTTCTGAGCGAAAACCTTTTCACCGCGATATTCCGGTGCAGAGCGCGCATCCCAGATGGCAAAATCAGGCTCACCCAAACGCGGAAGAATATCTTCAATTTCGGCGATGGGGCTTCGATCCACGACAAATTCAGGGTTGGTCGCAGGCACTTGTCGGTCGTCCGTTTCCAGAGGCAATCCCGCTGCCCTCCAGGCGTGGATGCCGCCATTGAGATAGGTGTAACGTCGGTGGCCAATCACATCGAGCGTCCAGATGAACCGGCCCGCCCAGCCGCCACCTTCATCATCATAGACCAGGTAGTGAGTCTCGGGAGTGTGACCAAGATAGGCGAATACCCGCTGTAATTGAGCGAGCTCCGCAAGCTTGCCCGGTGCCGGTGGCTGTCCCAACATCAGCGCCTGGGGCGGGCAATGCACTGCCCCAGGTACGTGGCCGCCGGTATAGCTTGCCGCGCTGCCCAGGTCCACGATGCGCAGATTTGCATTTGGGGAGATTTTGGCAAACTGTTCCGGTTCGATAATGAGTTGATCAAAAATGGTCATCGAAGATCCTTCAGGGAATGCGAACGTCTACGCTGTCCAGGCTATCGACAATGCGCATATAACTGTCAAAACGGGCCTGACTGATTTTGCCCTCGGCAACGGCTTGTTGCAGCGCGCAACCGGGATCGGATTTATGGCGGCAATCGCGAAACCGGCAAGCGCCCAGAAAAGGTTGAAACTCCCTGAATCCCGCGGCGACTTCTTTAGGCTCCATATGCCACAAGCCGAACTCGCGAATTCCGGGCGAATCAATACAGTGGCCGCCATCAGGAAAGTGATATAGCTGAGAGCTGGTGGTGGTATGACGGCCTTTGTTCACCTGTTCCGACAGCTCGCCAATTTTGATGGTTTCATTCGGCAACAGCGTCTGAATAATCGAGGATTTGCCCGCTCCGGATTGGCCGACGAACACGCTGATACCCTCGCTCAACTCCTGCACCAATTCAGGCAAGCCCGCGCCAGTATGCGCCGAGACTTCCATCACCGCGTAACCCAGCTCGCGATAACCCCGCAGCATCGTTTGCAGCGCTTGCCCCTGGGTGTTGTTGAACAGGTCCACCTTGTTGATCAGCAGTATGGCGGTAAGGCCCAGGGTTTCCGCCACGACCAGGTAGCGGTCAATCAGGTTCGCGTGAGGCTCGGGTTGCGGCGCAACGGTAATCAGCATTCTGTCGATGTTGGCGGCCACAATCTTCATATTGCCGAAGCTGTCCGGCCGCGCCAACTGGCTGCGACGCGGCAACACCGACACCACCACGCCAACCTCATCGCCGTCGCGCCACACAACGTTATCGCCGGTAACAATGGAACCGAGGTTAGCGCGCAAGAAGCAGCGTTTTGTCTCTGGCGGCTGCTGCTTATCTTCAATATCCACCTGCTTGCCGTATTGCGCAACTACCAGACCTTCCTGCTCCGGCCCCAGGTGATCGTCATCGAGTTGCTCAGGGGCAGCCGTACCTACGCGCGCAGCGCGCGCTTTGTGCTGGCCGGCAATCCGGCTGTGCTGCTGTTTCGATAACCTGCGTTTGCCCATGTTGGCTGCCAGTTGTACAACGATTATTGGAGGTCTGATATTGGAGGCTTGAGTCCGACAGATTCCCGGGAGAGGTGATAAACTGTCCCACCTCTAAATTCAGCCGTCTATTGTAGTGGAAAAAGCCATGGCAAACAGTGAAAACAACCTGATCTGGATCGACCTCGAAATGACCGGGCTGGAACCGGAACGTGATGTCATCATCGAAATTGCTACCGTGGTAACCGATTCGGAGCTGAACATTCTGGCCGAGGGCCCGGTCATGGCCATTAGTCAGCCACCGGCAGTGATGAACGCAATGGATGAATGGAATACCAACCAGCATGGTAAATCCGGCCTTACGCAACGTGTATTGGACAGTGCCATAGGCACGCGACAGGCGGAAACCGCCACCCTGGCGTTTTTGCGGGAATGGGTGCCGGCGGGCAAGTCGCCCATGTGCGGCAACTCCATCTGCCAGGACCGCCGTTTTATGGCACATTACATGCCGGAGCTCGAAGCTTATTTTCACTACCGCAACCTGGATGTAAGCACGCTCAAGGAACTGGCGCAGCGCTGGAAGCCAGACGTAGTGCAAAGCCTGAAGAAGAAAGGCGCACATCTCGCGCTGGATGATATACGCGACTCCATTGCGGAGTTGATCCACTACCGTAAAAACATTATGACCTGCTGAACCTAAGCATCGCCCACAGGTTTTTCTTTTCTCTTCCCCTTTTCTCGAGTTTTGGATAATGACCTGGCAACAACGACTTTTTATTCTGCTCCAGTACATAACACCACAGCGCGCGCTGTCCCGCGCCGCTGGCTGGCTGGCCAATAGCCACACGCCTTGGATCAAGAATGCCTTCATCAACTGGTTTGTCAAAACCTATGATGTGGATATGAGTCAGGCCGTGGAAGAAGATCCCACAGCCTACTATTGTTTCAACGATTTCTTTACCCGCGCGATCAAGCCTGAAGCTCGTCCGATTTGCCCCATGCCCCACAGCATTGCCTGCCCAACTGATGGCGTGATCAGTCAGGTCGGCAGGGTCAAGGACGGGCGAATATTTCAGGCCAAAGGGCAGGATTTCACCCTGCTCGAACTTCTGGGAGGCAAACGCCAACTGGCGGAACAGTTTTCCGGCGGCAGCTTCGCCAATGTGTATCTGTCACCCAAGGATTATCACCGAGTGCACATGCCGCTCAAGGGCACATTGCAAACCATGATTCATGTGCCGGGCGACCTGTTTTCCGTCAATAAGGTCACGGCTGCCGGTGTGCCGCGCCTGTTTGCGCGCAACGAGCGCACCATTTGTATTTTTGATACTGAGGCCGGCCCCATGGCGCTGGTATTGGTTGGGGCGATGATTGTGGCCAGCATCGCTACTGTCTGGGCCGGCCAGGTCACTCCGCCATCGCGCCAAGTGCATATGCAACAGTATGGCCATCCACAGAATGTGGTGCTGGAAAAAGGCACGGAAATGGGCCGCTTCTATCTTGGCTCGACAGTGCTGGTTTTATTTGCGGAAAATCGGGCGGAATGGGATTTCGCGTTCGGTGCGGACTCGCCGGTCTGCATGGGCCAGTCATTGGGGCAGATTGTGTCGTGATGTCGGCACCAGGCTGAGTTCCGGCGGGCTCAGTCAAAGCCGAACAAGCGCCCCAGACTAAAACCTTTATTGCCCAAAGTCTTGCTCTTGAGTTTGGCGACCAACCCACCGCCGGCTGTTCGGGCAAGATACGCATCCCGCACACCGGCAACATCCAGATTGTAAGAACCGGGCTCCAGATCCTGAACAATCTCTACGCGTTCAAGATCATCAGGCCCGTATTTGCCGCTATCCACCAACGCCTGCCTTTGCCGTTCTTTCTCCGCCATATCGACAAGCTCCGGTTTCGACAGTGGCCGCTTGTGGGCATCCATCACCACCATAACCTTGGGCTTCAGGCGGCGATGGAAATTCTGTTCGACCACAACCGCGACCTCCCCGCTGGAAAGCTCCACCAACGTGCCGGTCGGGTAAAGGCCAATGGCGCGAATGAATTCAACCACCAGTTCCTGTTGAAATTCGATATCCCGTACATCATACAGTTTGGCCACTGCACGGGAAGGAGACAGTGGTTGGCTCTGGCCCCGGGGGTTGGTGGTTTCATCATAAAAAGTCACGATGCCGGCAATCTTGCCGAGCAAGGGAATCTTGTCGCCGCGCAGATGCTGGGGAAAGCCGCTGCCGTTAACCCGTTCACAGTGGGTCTTGACTACCGACACCACCCGCGGCTTTACGTCCGGCATATCCCGCAATATCGCCACACTGTGGTCGACAAACTGCTCGTAGGCGGCCTGCTCCATTTCTGTGCGCTGGCTCTTCTCCAGCAAGTCCTGAGGCAACTTTGTCTTGCCAATATCCTTAAGCAGAACACCCATGGCAAGAACATCCAGATCGGATTTCGGCAAGCCGATGTGGCGGCCGAAAAGCAGCGCCCACACCGCCGAACGCACTGCATGGCTGTAGGTATACTCATCCTTTTCGCGCACACGACTCAGCCAGGTGAAAGCGTCGGGGCTGCGAATGACGCTGTCGACCATGGCGCTGGCGGCGCGCTTGGTCTCCTGCACCGAGATATTGTGGTGGTCCTGGTCCACCAGCTTCATCACTTCGCCGATGGCCGCGTGCACCCGCATGTGCAGGTCCCGCGCCTTGAAGATCTCCTTCTTCAGAGGCGTTAATTCGTTGTAGGCATCGCGGCGGATTTTGAGAGGGGCAACATCGGGTAGAGGCGCGGAACGACTGGTTCGGGCCAATTTAACCGAGCCGCGCTTTTCACCAGTGAGCTTGCGCAGACTGGTGGTTGGGCCCGGGCCCTTCACAGCATCAATATAGACATGTTTACAATGGACTTTCAGATCCTTGATATCGTCCGCACTGCGGATATAGAAGCCCTGAAGAGGAAAAGGCGTTTGCGTCCAGGGGCGATCCAGACCGGAAACGAACATGCCTATGGCAAGTTCATTGACATTGACTTTGACTTGTTTTAATCCCAACGTGCACACCCCCAGGCAGAACCCGGCTGCTAAGGCATAAAAGCTAGTACTTTTAGGCGCCAAACGCCATCGGAACCGGGGTCGGTGATATCGTGAAAACCGCCGAGCTCACTGCGGAGCCCTGACGTTGCGCAGGATTCTACCGACCAGGCGCCGATTGTCGTACCGATCAGCGCACAGTTGTTAACAAAATACGCGCCAAAACAGCCCAAGGGCCAGCGTCACGAGGAGGTTCAGTGATATTCCGCAGACAGCTCATGGACTGCTCGAATGAATTCACCGGCATGTTCCGGACTCACCTCCGGCGTGATGCCATGGCCGAGATTGAATACATGACCAGTTCCGCGGCCGTATTCAGCAAGAATTTTTTTCACTTCGGCCCGTATGCGTTCCGGTTTCGCATAAAGCACTGACGGGTCCATATTGCCTTGCAGGGAAACCCGGTCACCGACCTTGGCGCGAGCTTCGCCGAGGTGGGTGGTCCAGTCGAGCCCGAGACAGTCCGCACCGGTATCAGCCATCGCATCAAGCCACTGGCCACCGCCTTTGGTAAACAGTATTACCGGTACCCGCCGCCCATCGTACTCACGGATCAGTCCATCCACGATGCGCTGCATGGGCGCAAGAGAAAACTCGCGATAGGCACTGTGGCTCAGAGCGCCACCCCAGGAATCGAATATCTGCACCGCCTGAGCGCCCGCTTCGATCTGGGCATTAAGGTACGCGGTAACAGACGCCACCAGCTTATCCAACAACTCATGCATCACCGCTGGCTGGTCATAAGCCATAGCCTTGGTGCGGCGGAAGTCCTTGCTCGACCCGCCTTCAACCATATAGGTCGCCAGAGTCCAGGGACTTCCTGAAAAGCCGATCAGCGGCACGCGGCCATTGAGTTCACGGCGGATGGTGCGCACGGCGTCGGTTACATAGGGAAGGTCTTTCTCCGGGTTGACCACGGGCAGTTGTGCAACCGCTTGCGCGGTATCCACGGTTTTGCGAAAGCGCGGCCCCTCGCCCGTCTCGAAATAAAGGCCGAGACCCATGGCATCGGGAATGGTGAGAATATCGGAAAAAAGAATCGCGGCGTCCAGGGGATAGCGCTCCAGTGGCTGCAAGGTCACTTCGCAGGCCAGATCGGGATTGCCACATAGCCCCATGAAATCGCCGGCCCGCTCGCGGGTGGCGCGATACTCCGGCAGATAACGCCCCGCCTGGCGCATCATCCACACGGGCGTGCAGTCTACTGGCTGGCGCATCAGCGCCTTGAGAAAACGATCATTCTTGAGATTTGACATGACAGCAGGCAGGCCTTATCAGCTTTAATTGCAATGAGCGGATGGCTATTCATTCCATCGCACCCCTGCATTTATGGATTGCACAGCGGCACGCTGTGCAAAGCCAGCTGCCCCCGGTTATTGGTCCAGATAATCCAGAATGCCGTCAGCGGCTTCGCGCCCTTCCCAGATGGCTGTTACCACCAGGTCGGAACCGCGCACCATGTCGCCACCGGCGAATACCTTCGGATTGCTGGTCTGGAACTTGTATTGTTGCACTTCCGGCGCCTTAACGGCACCCCAATTGTTGATTTCGATCTGGTGTTGCTCAAACCAGGGAGCGGGACTGGGGCGGAAACCAAAGGCGATCAGCACCACATCGGCAGGGATGATTTCTTCGCTACCCGCTATGGCTTCAGGGCGGCGGCGGCCCTTTTCATCGGGTTCACCCAGGCGGGTGGAGATTACCTTGACCCCTTCGACCTGCTCGTCACCGACGATGGCAACGGGTTGGCGATTGAACAGAAATTCGACGCCCTCTTCCCGCGCGTTCTGCACCTCCCGGCGCGAACCGGGCATGTTTTCTTCATCCCGACGATAGGCGCAGGTTACTTCGGTAGCGCCCTGACGAATGGATGTGCGATTGCAGTCCATGGCCGTATCGCCACCGCCGAGCACCACTACGCGCTTGCCCTGCACACTGATGTAGTCTTCCGGGTGCTTCTCAAAGCCAAGGTTGCGGTTGACACTGGAAACGAGGAACGGCAGAGCGTCGTAAACGCCAGGCAAGTCCTCACCGGGAAACCCGCCTTTCATATAGGTATAGGTGCCCATACCCATGAACACGGCGTCGTAGTCGCGCAACAGCTCGTCCATGGTGACGTCCTTGCCCACCTCCGTATTCAACCTGAACTCGATGCCCATCTCGGTGAATACTTCGCGCCTACGGCGCATCACGGATTTCTCCAGCTTGAATTCAGGAATTCCAAAGGTCAGCAGGCCACCGATTTCCGGATAGCGGTCAAACACCACGGGCTTGACGCCATTGCGCACCAGCACGTCGGCACATCCGATACCCGCAGGGCCGGCGCCAATGATGGCGACCTTTTTACCGGTCCAGACAACATTGGACAGATCCGGCTTCCAACCGAGAGCAAAGGCGGTTTCCGTGATGTATTTTTCAACGTTGCCGATAGTCACCGCGCCAAAACCGTCGTTGAGGGTACAGGCGCCTTCACACAGGCGATCCTGAGGGCAGACGCGACCGCAAACTTCCGGCAGGGAGTTGGTCTGATGACTCAGGTCGGCCGCCTCCATGATGTTGCCTTCGGCAACCAACTTGAGCCAGTCCGGTATGAAGTTATGCACCGGACACTTCCATTCGCAATAGGGATTACCGCATTCGAGGCAGCGATGGGACTGATCCTGTGCCTGCCCCTGGGTAAAGGGTTCGTAGATTTCAACAAAACCACGCTTACGCGTCAGCAGATCTTTTTTGTCCGGATCCTGCCGACCGACATCGAGGAATTGAAAAGTGTTGTTCAAACGCTCAGCCATAATTCAGCCTCAATATTCAGCGCGCCATGCGCTGAACTTAACTTAACTAACGGTTACGCAAATGAGGGTGGATTCTCTATCTTCACCTTCAGCGCCACGCCACTATCGTGCTTTCACTCCGCCCGCGTTTTCACGCTGGACAAGAGCCGCTCGAAGCTGGCCGCCTTGGGCTTAACCAGCCAGAACTTGCCGACATAACGCCCGAAGTTGTCGAGTATTTCCCGGCCCCAGGCGCTCTCGGTCTCCCGTACAAACTCTTCAATCACGCTGCGCAAGTGGTTGCGGTGGGCTTCAAGCTGCTCGGTATTGACGCGGGTAATCTCCACCAGTTCGTGGTTGTAGCGGTCAACGAAATGATTGTCTTCATCCAGAACATAGGCGAAGCCACCGGTCATGCCTGCGCCAAAATTGACCCCGGTTTTACCCAGCACTGTCACGACCCCGCCAGTCATATATTCACAGCAGTGATCACCGGCGCCTTCAACAACCGCATGCGCGCCGGAGTTGCGCACGCCGCAGCGCTCCCCGGCGATACCGGCGGCGAATAACTTGCCCCCCGTGGCACCGTAGAGACAGGTGTTGCCAATAATGCTGGTGTCTTTGCTGGCGAAATTGGATTCCCGCGGGGGGCGAATGACCAGCTTGCCGCCGGCCATGCCTTTGCCAACATAGTCATTGGCGTCACCTTCCAGATACATCTCCAACCCGCCCGCGTTCCAGACGCCGAAGCTCTGCCCGGCAACACCGGTAAGATGCAACCGGATGGGCGCGTCGGCCATGCCCTGATCACCGTAGCGCCTGGCAATTTCACCACTGATGCGCGCACCCAGAGAGCGGTCACAGTTGGTCACTGTGAAACTGAAGTCACCGCCGGTTTTAGCCTCAATTGCGGGTAACACCGCGTGAACGATATGTTCGGCCACTTCGGCCTTGTCGAAGGGTTCGTTGCGCTCCACCGAACAAAACTGGGGTTTGCTTTTCAGCAGGTCGTCACTGTAGATGATGGGACCCAGATCCAGCGTTTGCTGCTTCGGCGTGGTGCCCTCGATGGCTTCAAGCAGGTCGACCCGCCCGATCAGCTCCTTGAGCTCACGCACGCCCAGCCGCGCCATCCATTCCCGTGTGTCCTGGGCCATGAAGGTGAAGAAGTTCATCGCCATGTTCACCGTGCCGATGAAGTGTTTGTCCCGCAGTCGCTCCTGCTGAGTGGCAACCCCGGTCGCGCAATTGTTGAGATGGCAAATGCGCAGGAACTTGCACCCGAGTGCCACCATGGGGCCGGTGCCAAAGCCGAAGCTTTCCGCGCCGAGGATGGCCGCCTTGACCACGTCGAGCCCGGTCTTCAAACCACCATCGGTCTGCACTCTCACCTTGCCGCGCAAGTCATTGGCGCACAGCGTCTGGTGGGTTTCCGATAGGCCGAGCTCCCAGGGTGAACCGGCGTAACGAATCGAACTCAGGGGACTGGCCGCGGTGCCGCCGTCGTAGCCGGAAATGGTAATCAGGTCCGCGTAGGCCTTGGCCACACCGGCGGCAATGGTACCGACACCGGGGCGCGACACCAATTTGACTGAAATCAACGCATCGGGGTTGACCTGCTTCAGGTCGAAGATCAGCTGCGCCAGATCTTCAATCGAATAAATGTCGTGATGCGGCGGCGGCGAGATCAGGGTGACACCGGGAACGGAATAGCGCAGCCGTGCGATCAGGCTGTTCACCTTACCGCCGGGGAGCTGACCGCCCTCACCGGGCTTGGCGCCCTGAGCGATCTTGATCTGCAGCACTTCTGCATTGATCAGGTACTGCGGTGTGACGCCGAACCGGCCGGAGGCGACCTGTTTGATTTTGGAACTCTTGATAGTGCCGTAACGCGCCGGGTCTTCGCCGCCTTCGCCGCTGTTGGAGCGACCACCCAGGCGATTCATGGCTTCTGCCAGTGCTTCATGAGCCTCCGGCGACAGAGCACCGAGCGACATGCCCGCGGAGTCAAAGCGTTTGAAAATGGCTTCCAGCGGCTCAACTTCATCCAGACGGACCGGCGCTACATCGCCACGCAGCTTGAGCATATCGCGCAGCGTGGCGACAGGCCGGTTGTTGACGACATTGGCATAGTCACGCCAGGCGGCGTAATCGCCGGTTTGTACCGCCTTTTGCAGGGTCTGCACCACGTCAGGGTTAAAGGCGTGGTATTCATGGTCGTGCACATACTTGAGGATGCCGCCATGATTGATCGGCTTGCGCGCTTTCCAGGCTTCAGTGGCAAGGATCTTCTGATCCTGTTCCAACTCCGCAAAACCGGCTCCCTTGATGCGGCTGGTAGTTTCCGCAAAACAGGTGTCAACAACCTCCTCGGCCAGCCCGATAATCTCGAACAGCTGCGCACCGCGATAGGACGCGACGGTGGATATGCCCATTTTGGACAGAATTTTGAGCAAGCCTTTGTTCAGGCCTTTTCTGTAGTTCTTGTAGGCTTCGCTGGTATCGAGCAGCACGTCACCTGAGGCGATGAGGTCATTGATCAGATGGTAACTGAGGTAGGGATATACCGCCGTCGCACCGTAACCCAGTAAGGTCGCAATATGGTGAGGGTCACGCGCCGTGGCGGTCTCCACCAGAATATTGGAGTCGCAACGCAAGCCCGAACGGGTCAAATGATGATGAACCGCGCCAGTCGCCAACAGGGCATGAATGGGCAATTGGCCCTCAGCCAAGCCGGCGTCGCTCAAGATGACGAAGACTTTGCCGGACTCTACCGCCGCAACAACTTCGTCCAGCAACTTGTCGAGAGCGGACTTCAGCGTATCTGCATTCGGATCGTAATACAGGCTGAAACGAACCGGTGCATATTCGCTGCCCGGAAGACTCTCCAGCGCCCGAAATTTTTCCGGGGACAGAATCGGACTGGACAATATTACCCGCCGGGCGTGAGCCTCAGTCTCATCGAACACCGATAATTCCCGCCCCAGACAGGTTTCCAGCGACATGACGATGGCTTCGCGTAACGGATCGATCGGCGGATTGGTGACCTGGGCAAATTGCTGCCGGAAAAAGTCGTAGAGTGGCCGCTGCTTTTGCGACAGCACGGCCATGGGCGTGTCGTCGCCCATGGAACCCACAGCCTCCTGACCATTCTGGGTCATGGGCGCCAATACTTGCGCGCATTCCTCGTAAGTGACCTGGAACATTTTCATGTTCGCCTTGAGCTCGGTAGCGCTCATGCCGTTTTCCGCAACATCCTCCTCCAGGGAAGACTCGATGCGCCGGGCGTTTTTCTTCATCCACGCCTGGTATGGCTGACCCGCCTTGAGTTGCTGATCAATATCTGCGGTGTGGTAGAGCTGGCCGGTTTCGGTGTCAACCGACAGAATTTGCCCAGGGCCGAGGCGACCCTTGGCGACAACATCCTTGGCGTCATAGGCGTAAACACCCACTTCAGATGCCACAGTGATGATGTCGTCCTTGGTGATAACCCAACGCGATGGCCGCAGGCCGTTGCGGTCGAGTGTACACACCGCGTAGCGACCATCGGTAATCACCAACCCGGCAGGGCCATCCCACGGCTCAGCATGCATGGAGTTGTATTCATAGAAGGCTTTCAGGTCCTCATCCATGGTTTCCATGTTCTGCCAGGCCGGTGGCACCAGCATGCGTACCGCGCGATGCAGTTCCATCCCGCCGATCAGCAGGACTTCTAGCATATTGTCCAGGCTGGAGGAGTCCGAGCCGGTGCGATTCACCAGAGGCGAAATCGCTTCCAGATCGGGAAAGCAATCATTACGGAATTTCCGTGTACGTGCCACCGACCAATTGCGGTTGGCAGTGATGGTATTGATCTCACCGTTGTGGGCCAGCATGCGAAACGGCTGAGCCAGAGGCCAGCGAGGCATAGTGTTGGTGGAGAAGCGCTGATGAAAAACACAGACCGCGGTTTCAAGCCGAGGGTCTGCCAGGTCCGGGTAAAACCTCGGCAAGTCCACCGGCATCATCAGTCCTTTGTAGGAGAGCACGCGGCTGCTGAGGCTGGCGATATAGAAGTTCTCATCCTGTGCAAGGCACTTCTCGGCCTGGCGACGCGCAACGAACAAACGTGCGGCGAACTGCTGTTCATCCAGATCACCGGCGTTGACAAACAGATGGAAGATGTCGGGCACACTGGTCAGTGCGATAGGCCCCAAGCAAGAGGGATCCGTTGGCAGTTTGCGCCAGGCGATGTTGTCCAACCCCTGTTCCGCCAATGCCTTTGCCACGGCGGCCCGCGCCTGTTCCGCGCGCGTCGCGTCGCGGCTCAACATCACTGATCCCACGCCGTAAAGCGCGTCCAGCTCAAAGCTGCAAGCCTGCCGGGCCACTGCCCGCAAAAAAGTGTCGGGCTTCTGAATCAACAACCCACATCCGTCGCCGGTTTTACCGTCCGCCGCAATACCGCCGCGGTGCGTCATGCATGTAAGGGATTCGATACCGGTTTTCAGCAGGTTGTGGCTGGGCTGCCCTTTAAGGTGGGCGATGAGGCCGAATCCACAGTTATCCTTGAATTCGTCCAGACGATAGAGACCTGTACTCATAGGCGGCTTCACTTTACTTACGTATGTGGCGCACTGAATGTGCTGAATCGGTACAACGCTTTTAGGTCGTGCATCAATGAACGGTGTAACTTGATGCGACAGTTCAGCGCAAAACTCAGCTGAAGGATTCAGTGCAATGTCGATTCCACTGAGACGAACGCAGCGACAGGACAGAAAGTGCAGATTGGGTTCTGCCCTTCAGAGACGAAAAAGCCCCAAAACACTGAGGCTTTGCCTGCAATGGGCGGTGAATATAACGAGGGGAAAAAGCCTTGGCAAGAAAAAACTAGGCCCTAAAATGGTGCATTTACGCACCATTTTAGCGCAAAATACGCTAACGGCCGCGAACTGACTCAATCTCCTGCTGGACATTTTCGAGGCGACGCGGCCAGGGTCCGGCGGATTTTTGGACGGACGGCAACCGCTCAATGGCGTCACTGGCAGCTGCGCGGGAGGGGAAATTGCCCGACAACAGCAGAAACCACGGCTTGCCCTGTCGCTCGGTTTGGTAGAGGTAAAGTTCACCTGCGTTGAGTTGTGCTGCCTTAAACCTCTCCAGGGATTGCCGAGATGTTGCGGCCATAATCTGCAAACTGTAGCTATCTGGTGCGAATCCGAGCAGCTTCTCCACGTCAGGCGATAGTGGCGCTTCCATGACTGGCTCTGGCGTTTCGGCAACCTTGGGTTGATGAGGGCTTTTGGGGGCTGGGTTGAGGCCGGAGTCCGGCTCGAGGGCAGGAGCAGGGGCAACGTTGGAGTGAGCTCTCTCTGACTCAACCGGCTCCTTTGTGGCTACCGGGTCGCTGCTTATTGTAGTCGACGCCCTGCCATAAAGCGCCTGTCGAAGCTCGCGGTCAGCAATAACAGGCTCAAGGGAAAAGTCTCCGATTGCGGCCTCGCCCTCTTCAGAAGACGGCTCACTGGGGCGGAGGTCATTATTCGGGACGGTTATCTCAGAGGCTACCGGTGCATTTGCCTCTGGTGAGCGGGTGGATCCGGAAGCTGCGTCACTCGATGTTTGCGCCGGCGCATTTCCACGCCCCATGGTCGCGATACCAGACGCCTCAAGCTCGGCGCCACCCGACCCAGGAGCGGAATCCAGTGTCCCCGACGTGGGATCCCAGGCAAACAGCGCACCGATCAATACCACAACCAATAGCGCCAGCGCCGCAACATGCAATACCGGTAGTCCCAGAACGGTTCCCGCCGCTAACGAGTGAACTGGAGGATCGGCCTGGTGAGCTGTTGGAATGTCGATTTGATCTGCTGGCCGGTCATTGGTCAGCTGCTCCTGAATCAGGGATTTTAACTGTCCTATACGACCCTCAGATTCTGCCCACAATTGCCGGACATCCCACTGGGGACCCGCTGGCAGCTGGCGGACCACGGCCTGCACCTCGTCCAATGACAATAATGGCACGACAAAATCATGTACAGCCACATCGACCAGCTGAAGCGCATCCAGGCGCTGGATGAGTCCCGGCTCTGACCACAGCACAAAATGAAGACCAAACCCCGACTCAGCCGTGCCCTGCAGCAGGCTCAGTAGCGCGGCGATGGTTTGCTGGTCCAGCTGCTGGGCGTCGTCAATAACAAGGATCCCGACCTGGGATTGAGCGTGAAGAGACTGGGAAAAATGGCGCAAAGCGGCCATCAACTCCCCCGCTGACTGCGCGTGGCCAGCGCCCACTCCAAGAGACATGGCGACCTTGGCCAGGGTGACTTGCGGCGCTTCGCCGGGTTCAACCTGAATCGCGCCCCGATGTTCACAAGTAGCCAGATGCTCGCGATACAGACTGGCGGCCAGTGTGGATTTGCCGCTACCGACAGGACCTTCAACAACCTGAATGCCGGGGTTGAACTGCGCTCCATGAGCCAGCTGATCCAACAGCTCTTCATGGGACGCTACCCGGAAAACCGGTTCGAACGAGTGGTTGTGCGTAGCGTCTACCCGGGATAATTCGAGACTGAACTGAGAGTCATTTTGCATGTGGCAGAGCTCCCGCCGTCGAAGTCTTTGAAATGAATCATCGCCGGCCAGTTACGTGCCGGGCGAATTGGCCGTGAACACTGAGCGGCCGCGGGCGATGTTTGACTAGGAACAATAATCGTCAAGCAAAGCGACGAGTGTCTTTCTGTCAAAATCACTGGTGACCACTGCCTCTCCGCAGGCTTTCAGCAACACCAGACGCAACCGACCATCCAGAACTTTCTTATCCACGGCCATGTTTTCCATGAAATCGGCAGCGCTCATATTCTCTGGCGGCGCAACCGGCAAACCCGCAGCGGCAATCAACGCTTCTGCCCGATCAACGACTTCGCCCGGGAGCCAGCCGAGATTCGCAGACAGGCGACACGCCATCATCATTCCGGCTCCCACCGCTTCACCATGGAGCCAGTTGCCATAGCCCTGCACGGTTTCAATGGCATGCCCGAAGGTGTGCCCCAGGTTGAGGGTCGCGCGAATGCCGCCTTCTCGTTCGTCAGCGGCCACCACATCGGCTTTTATCTGACATGAACGCTCAATGGCATAGATCAATGCATCGGTGCGCTTGTCGATGAGCGATCCGATATTGGCCTCGAGCCACACAAAAAAATCGGCATCGGCAATCAGGCCATACTTGATGACCTCCGCCAAACCCGCCGACAACTCGCGAGCGGGCAGAGTTTGCAGAACATCTGTGTCAATCACCACGCTGTTCGGCTGGTGAAATGCGCCAATCATGTTCTTGCCCAACTTGTGGTTCACACCGGTTTTGCCACCGACCGATGAGTCCACCTGGGATAGCAGGGTTGTCGGCACCTGGATGAATGCAACGCCGCGCTGGTAACAAGCTGCGGCGAATCCGACCATGTCGCCAATAACACCGCCGCCCAGGGCGATTAGCGTCGTCTTGCGATTGTGCCTACCGGCGAGCAAGCCATCAAAAATACTGTTCCAGGTATCCAGGTTCTTGTATTTCTCGCCGTCGGGCAGAATCAACGTATCAACCTGCGCATGAGCGCCCAATGCTTGGGTGAAAGGCTCAAGGTAAAGCGGTGCAATGGTCTCATTGGTCACAACCATCACCTGTTTACCAGCCAGATATGGCGCGACCAAATCACTATTGCAAAGCAAATTGGAGCCAATGTATATCGGGTAGCTGCGGTCTCCCAATTCAACCGTTAGTTGTCGCATATCGTTCGAGTTTACCAAATGGGATTTTGAAAAAAGGTTCGGCGAATGCTATCACATTCGCGACAAAGAGAATGATTGAAGGCGCGGTGCAAACCGGCAAACCTGCATGCGCAAGGTGACGACTGACTACAGAAGCTCGATGATGTCCTGCACAACCGCTCGGGGTCCCCGACCATCGGTAGTTATCACATGATTGGCTACGGAGCGGTATAGAGGGTCCCGCTCTTCAACAATCTGCTTGAGGCGCTCGCGGGGGTTGCTCACCTGCAGGAGTGGCCGCTTGCGGTCCTTGGAGGTGCGCTGCACCAACTGATCCAGTGATGCGGTGAGATACACGACGACGCCACCTTCAATGAGCAGTTGACGGTTTTCAGATTTCAGAACGATCCCGCCCCCGGTGGCAACAACCTGGCCCTTATCCTGTAGCAATTCCCGAAGCACTGCGGTTTCGCGAACGCGAAATCCTTCTTCGCCTTCAACATCGAATATCCAGGGAATATCCGCACCGGTGCGGCTTTCTATGACCGAGTCAGAATCGCAAAAGCGAAAGTGCAGCCGGCTTGCGAGGTTTTTGCCAATGGTTGATTTGCCGGCCCCCATGGGGCCGACCAAGATGATGTTGTTTGCCACAATCAATACGTAGTATTGGAGAAATCAGAGTTCATCAAACGCGGCGTGATAAAAATCAACAGTTCCCGCTTGTCTTCGGATTTGAAATCATTGCGAAACAATTTGCCGAGGATAGGGATATCGCCCAACAGCGGAACCTTTCTTTGCGAAGTCACTTGCTCCGTTTGATATATACCACCCAGCACAATGGTTTGACCATCGGCAACCAATACCTGAGTTTGCAGTTCGGTGACGTCGATGGTTGGAATACCCGACCCGGTATCCAGGGCTCCCACGGAATCCTGATTGATCACCAGATTCATGATGATATTGTCGTCCGGGGTGATTTGCGGAGTCACGTCCAGTTTAAGTACGGCCTCCTTGAAGGACGTGGTAGTTGCACCACTGGCGGACGCTTCCTGGTAAGGAATTTCAGTACCACTGGAAATAGACGCCTGCTGCTTGTCACCGGTAATGACTTTTGGCTGAGAGACAATTTCAGCATAACCGTTACTTTCCAGGGCGGAAAGCTCCATATCCAGCATGAAATCTTCGCCAATAACACTCATCGCCAGGCTGCCTACCGGCTCAAAGACTCCGAGATCAACCACGGCGTTTTCTGCAATATCCGTCGTACCACCCGCGTAGAAAAATTCAGCGGGAGACCCAGGATCGCTGTCCAGCGACTCCCGTGAACCGGCGGCCTGATACACCGTATTTCCGTTGATCGATGCCGCGGCACCACCCCAACGAACACCCAACTCTTTTGAAAAGTCGGTATTGGCAATCACAATCCGCGCTTCGATCATGACCTGGCGAATGGGAATATCCACCCGGTCGATGACGCGACGGAATTCAGCAATCTTGTCTTCGGTATCGGTCAGGATGATTGAATTGGTACGCTCATCCACAATCGCACTGCCGCGCTCGGACAAAATACTTCCGGTAGAGTTGCGTTCAGAACCTCCAGCCCCGCCACCCTGACCGCCGCCAGCCTCGTCGCCGACGAACAGATTAAACAGCTCCCGGGCGTTGGCGTAGCGCACACGAATATATTCCGTGCGCAACGGCGCCAGTTCCTGCAATTGTTTCTGAGTCGCCAGCTCCTGACGCTCTCGCTCTGCAATTTCTGCCGCAGGTGCGACTAACAGCACATTGCCGATCTGGCGCTTGTCGAGCCCTTTGGTTTTCAAAACCAGATCCAGCGCCTGATCCCAAGGCACGCTGTCGAGCCGCAGGGTAATACTGCCGGTCACGGTGTCACTGGCGACCAGGTTCAGATCGTTGAAGTCGGCAATAATCTGCAGCACGTTGCGCACTTCGATGTCCTGAAAGTTCAGCGACAGCTTTTCGCCAACATAAGCAAATTTTGCCTTTTTCTCTTCGAGCTCTGCACGCGTCAAAGGCTTGAGGCTCACAACGTATTCATTGTCGGCCTGGTATGCCAGGTAGTCATATTCACCGGTGGCGGCGATAGATAGCACAGCGCTGGAACCTTCGACCGTGGCGGAAACCTCTGTTACCGGTGTTGCAAAGTCGGTAACGTCCAGTTTGCGCCTCAGCTCTTTCGGCAATTCGGTATTGAAAAACTGGATCTCCACTCCGCCGGCCACTTCCTGTACGTCGATACCGACCGATGGATCGCTGAGATCGATAATGACGCGACCTTCTCCTTTCTCGCCCCGCCGGAAATCGACATTTTTTATAGCGACGTCAGTGCCGTCGAATTGCTGGGAAGTTGTTGAACCACCACTTAACGTGTTGTTATCGCTCGCATTAGCTTCCGCAACATTCGCCGCCTTGGCTTCCCCGCCGATCTGCAATACCAGCTCATTCCCCTCAATTCGCGTTTCGTATGCCGATAGCTCTGACATATTGACGATCAAACGGGTCCGATTGCCACCGGATATCACCACCGCACTGTCTATTGCCCCTATGGCAACCGGATACTTTTTCTGTTCGAGAGAATTCTGAACATCAGGAAAATCCAGCACGACACGAGCGGGCTGATCGATACTGTAGCCTTGCGGTTGGGCAGGGGCTTCCGAAAACTGCAACCGCAATTCCGCTCGCTCGCCAGGCAGCTCGGCAATTTTGAGATCCTTCAGCTCAACAGCCAGAAGGGAGGATGAAAACCCAAGTGCCGACACCAAAAAGGCTATGCGTACCAGGGAAGCTCCAGCTTTTTTTCTAGTGATTGCCAGCATGCTAGTTATTCCTTCTCAGATAATTTGAGCACTCGTGGGCGCTCTACCCAACCGTCGAGACCGTTGGAAACAATTTCTATGATTTGAAGCTGTGTCCGTGACGTTTCAATCACGCGACCATGATCTTTACCCAGGTAGTTACCCGTGGTGATTCGATGAATACCGCCACTTCCATCACTGATCAGTGCCCACAGCGTCCCATTTCGCTCCAGGGTGCCCACCATTGTCAGAGCGTTCAGATCGAAGGATTCCAGGAATTCCTTTTCTCTCGACAAGTCGGGCTTGAGGTCCGCATCGGCCTCCCCCAGCATGCGCTGCTTTTCTTCAACAGGCTGATCAAAAGGGCTGCGTTTTGCTGCAGCACTATAGACAAACGCTTCATAAGGTCGAAATGTTGGCATAGGCTCAATCACTCCGGGCGGCCTTGATTTGACCTCCCGAATATAATCCCTCAACTCCTCCTGGCTACCACTTGACCCACAGCCGACCGAGAGCAGGCACAAAGCCATCACAGGCAGAATTCTTGTCATTGAATTAAACATCACTCTTCATCCTGGGCTTTGTATCGGTAAGTTTTCGCCAGAATATCCATGCGCAACCCCGCCTGATTATCCAATCGTTTGATGGTGTAATCATGCAGCGTCACGATTCGGGGCATCCCCGCTATACCACTTACGAAAGAACCAAACTCGTGGTAACCGCCAGTAACCTCTATCCGGATTGGAAGCTCGATATAAAATTCGGACGACTGCTCGGGTTGCAGCTCGATTCGTTCGATACTCAAACGACTACTAACGCCCTTTTCATCGATATCTTCAAGCAGGCCAGGTACTTCAGTGTCACTCGGCAATTGCTTCAGAATTGCGTCGAATGACTCCTCCATTTGCACCATTTGCTCTCGGTAACCTTCCAGATTAGCCGCTTCATCCGCTTTGGCCTCAAAAGAAGTTTTCAGCGTCTGTTCCTTGCTCTGCGCGTTGGCGAGTTCCAGGTTCTTATCTTTCACAACTAGAAAGTAAGCACCCACAATAATCAGGATCGCCGCTGCTACGCAAACCAGTATCCGTGCCGGCAGAGGCCAGACGCCAATCCGCTGGATATCGACTTCCGAAATATCAAAATTCTTTACTTGTTCCAGGAATTCCGCCATATCGGCCATGATCAAGCCCCCCCTTTCTCTTCCTGCTGCCCGGCAGGAAGAACGGTTTTGACAAGCATAGAGAAGCGACTCGCTTGCTCACCGAAGGTTGAATCGGCTGTGACGGATTTCAGGTTGGGATCAGCAAACCATTCCGAGTCGTCAAGTTGCCGCATAAATGTCGAGACCCGGTTATTGGATTCAGTCACGCCTTCAAGCGTTATGGTGTCACCGGAGCGCGTGAGTGAAACAATATAAATCCCGTCCGGTACGGCTCTTACCAACTCATCAAAATAGCGCACAATGATTGGTCGTGTACCTTGCAGATCCTGAATCACCTTCATTCGCTCAACCAGCTCAGCGCGACGCTTCTTCAGCTCCTGAATCTCTTTGACCTGCTGCTGCAGCAGGTTGATTTCAGATTGCAGGATTGCGTTGCGCTCGTTTTGATTATCGACAGCATTGGCCATTACCTGAATCCAGGCATAAGCCAAAACGAGAGCCAGCGCACAAACCATGGCAAATTGAACAAAAAATTCTTTTTTCTTTTCTTCCCGGTACTCTTCACGCCAGGGCAGTAAATTGATTCTAGCCATCGACTTCAAAGCTCCTCAGCGCAAGGCCTGTCGCCACCAAAAGCGAGGGCGCGTCATTAGCCAGTACCGCCGCATTAACCCGGGAGGCGACTGACATGTTAGCGAAGGGATTGGCAATAGAGGCGGAAGTCCCCAGCTTTTCCTCGATCAGCTCGGCAAGACCGGACATGGAAGCAACACCGCCAGCCAGAATAATGTGATCGACATCGTTGTAGTGACTGGATGAGAAAAAGAACTGCAGTGATCGCGTTACCTGTTGAACAACCGCGTCTTTGAATGGCTCAAGAACTTCGGCTTCATAGTCGTCCGGCAGGCCGCCCTGTTTCTTGGCCAGCCCGGCCTCATCACTGGATAGTCCATACCGCCGCTGTATCTCTTCGGTCAGCTGTTTGCCGCCAAAAAGCTGCTCCCGGGTATAGACAGTCTTGCCGTCGACAAGAATGCTCAGCGTGGTCATGGTCGAACCTATGTCCAATACTGCAACCACCTGCTCTTCCTGTTCTTCCATCTGTTCACGCAACAACCCGAACGCGCGCTCGATGGTATAGGCCTCCACATCGATAACTTTGGGATTCAGGTCAGCCAGCTCAAGCACGCTGGCCCGCACATCGACGTTCTCACGCCGGCAAGCAGCCAGCAGCACTTCCACCTGCTCCGGGTTTTTCGAGGAGGGGCCGAGAACATCAAAATCCAACGCCACCTCTTCCAGTGGGTAGGGAATATATTGATCAGCCTCGAGGGATATCTGCAGTTCCATGGCATCGTCACTGAGACCGGCGGGCATTTCGATAACCTTGGTTATCACAGCCGAGCCTGCCACGGCCACCGCCACGTCCTTGAGCTTGGTGCGCGACTGCTGCACCAACGCCTTCAGTGCCTGGGCTACGGCGTCAACATCATTGATGTTTTTCTCCACCACAGCATTGGCTGGCAAGGGTTTCACCGAATAGTTTTCCACCCGATAGTTATCGCCCTGCCGGCTCAGCTCCAACAGTTTTACCGTTGTTGAGCTGATGTCCAATCCCAGCATTGGCTTCGTATTTTTGTCGAAAAAGCCGAATATGCCCATTTTTCTATCTATATCCGCTACTTAGCTTAAGTTTATGTTATAGCACTTTAAGTCCAGCCTGCAACAAGAGAGTGCATATGTAAAGTGTGAAAAAGGTCTTATAATGACAAGATATTTGAAACTCTCGCTTTTATTAGGGCTCAGTACACTTATTTATGGCATTAAAAAACCGCGTTACTGTCACTTTCGTCTGGCTTTTCCTTGCCGGCTCCAGCGCTGTGCTTATGGGTCTGACGGCCATGCACCTGTACCTCGGGCCAGCCCTGCCGTCAGTGGACAGCCTGAGGGATATACGTCTACAGACCCCCCTCAGAATCTACTCCAGCGATGGCAAGCTCATCGGCGAGTTCGGCGAAAAGCGCCGCACGCCCGTCAAATTTGATGAGATTCCGCAGACTTATATCGATGCGCTGTTAGCCGCAGAAGATGACCAATTCTACTCGCATAGCGGCGTCTCAATTACCGGCCTTATGAGAGCCACATCACAATTATTGATGACTGGCGATATCCAGGGCGGCGGCAGCACCATCACCATGCAGCTCGCACGGAACTTTTTCCTGACCAACCGCCAGGAGTTCAAACGCAAATTCAACGAAATATTGCTTGCCCTGCGCATCGAACGGGAGCTCACTAAAGAGGAGATCCTTGAGCTCTACGTCAACGTCATTTTCCTCGGCAATCGCTCCTATGGGATTCAGGCTGCGGCTCATGGTTACTACGGAAAACCCTTGAGTGAACTAAGTGTAGCCCAACTTGCAATGATTGCCGGATTACCCAAAGCGCCCTCCACCATGAACCCATTGTCCAATCCAGAGCGGGCACTTATTCGCCGCGACTGGATTCTCGGACGCATGCGCGAACTCAACTGGCTGGATGAAGCCAGCTATAAAGAAGCAGTCAATGCGCCCATTACAGCCGCGCGGCACGGGAGCAACGTCTCCGAGAAAGTCGATGCATCCTACGTGGCGGAAATGGCCAGACGAAAAGCAATCGAGCTCTTTGGCCTGAGTGCCTATACCGACGGGTATCGCCTGTACACGACGGTTCATAGCGAGCTTCAGGCGAGCGCGGAACAGGCCGTAAGGAAGGGGCTGCATACCTATGATCACCGCCATGGCTATCGAGGTCCGGAGCAGCAATTTTCCATTGTCGGCACCCTTGCCGGCGAACCCTCTGCACTCACACCTCAAGACGGCGAACTGCAAGATGACTCCGGAACACCAACGAGCGAAGCACCTGGCAGCGCCTTTAACGCAGCACTGATGGGCGCTGAGTGGCAGGACGCGTTGCAGGAGATTCCTGTCTATGCCGATCTTTATCCCGCTGCTGTCACTTTGGTAGGCGAAAGACACGTCGAGGCAATGCTGGCAACCGGCGATGTCGTCCGGGTGGAATGGGAGCATGGCCTGAGCGATGCACAGCCCTATATCTCGGAAAACCGGGTGGGCCCGGCACCGGAGTCTGCCGCGGACGTACTGAGTGTCGGCGATGTCATTCGACTCAACGAGCGCACTCCCAACACCTACTATCTGGACCAAATTCCCGAGGCGCAAGGCGCGCTGGTAGCGCTGAACCCCGACAATGGCGCAATTCTGTCGCTGGTCGGCGGCTTTGACTTTCAGCACAATAATTTTAATCGCGTTACCCAGGCAGAACGCCAGCCCGGCTCCAGCTTCAAACCTTTCGTCTACACGGCTGCGCTTGAGCACGGGCTAACGCCCGCCACTATCGTCAATGACGCTCCCATCGTATTCAATGACAGCCAGCTCGAGACCAGCTGGCGGCCGGAAAACTCGAGCGGCAAGTTTTACGGCCCCACGCGTTTACGCAAAGGGTTCTACCTGTCGCGCAACCTGGTATCAGTCCGCGTACTGCGCAGCATCGGCATAGGCAATGCCATCGAAGGCATGGACCGCTTTGGCTTCAACAAACGTGAATTGCCACATGATTTATCACTGGCATTGGGCAGCGCCAACCTGACCCCACTGGAGATGGCGACGGCATACAGCGTCTTTGCCAATGGCGGGTATCGCATAGAACCCTACTTTATCGAGCGCATTCTCGATTTTGATGGGCGAACGGTTTTTGAAGCCTTGCCGCTCACGGTCTGCCAGACCTGCGAAGACGAAGAGACACCCCAGCCCCGCGCGGCAGTTAGCGCCGATGACACTATCAATGACAATGCCCCCTATGATTTTAACGGCGATGCATTTCAGGTCGATTTTGCGATCAAGAGCCTGCTGGATATTCTTGAGCCAGAGGATTATCCGAAGGCTCCGCGTGTGCTGGAACCGGAAATCGCCTACATTATGGATTCCATGCTCCAGGACGTGATTCAGCGGGGAACCGGCCGCCGCGCCAAGGCACTCGCGAGGCATGACCTAGCCGGCAAGACCGGCACCACCAACGGACCCAAAGACGCGTGGTTCGCCGGCTACAACGGCGACATTGTCACGGTGACATGGGTGGGATTCGACCAGATGACCAATCTCGGCAATTCCGAATTTGGCGGTTCCGCGGCGCTACCCGTATGGATTGATTACATGCGTACTGCACTGAAAGGTCGCCCTGAAACGCCACGGGTTCAACCAGAAGGTATTGTTACTGTGCGCATCGACCCGGAGACGGGTTTGCGGGCAGCCACGGGTGATCCCGATGCGATCTTCGAGATATTCCGCGACGAAAACGTGCCGGAGGCATCGAGCAAGGGGCGCCTGAATTCCCCTTACGACAACCCCGAGGTACTGACCGAGGAGCTGTTTTAACGATCCGCGCTGGCGGCGCGAGCCGGCCAAAACGAAAAAAGCCAGGCATTGCCTGGCTTTTTTTCGAATACCGTGACCGGTGTCTTACTTCTTGGCGCCGCGGGTGAAGCGCTTGTTGAAGCGATCGATGCGGCCACCGGTATCAACAACTTTCTGCTTACCGGTATAAAATGGATGACACTCCGAACAAACGTCCAAAGAGATATCTTTGGTGAAGGTGGAACGAGTCTTGATAACGTTGCCACAGCTGCAGGTTGCAGTCATGTCGCCGTATTTAGGTTGAATATCCGCTTGCATGGGAGCCTCATATCGTTTGTGCACCGCCACCCGATCTTGTGTCGGGCACCGCACACCGGTTAATGTAACTGGCGAAAAAACAGAGGCGGAATATTACCAGAACCCACCTGCAACGCAAGTCTATTTGCACAATATTTGATCGAGTTGATGCCGAAGCCAACCATATTACACTTGGCGCTCCCCACGCCACTGCGCCAGGGTTTCGATTACCTTCCCCCGGCCGACCAACAGTTAGTGCCCGAGCAATTGCAGCCCGGGGTGCGCGTCCGCGTCCCTTTCGGGCGACAGGAGTTGATTGGCATCCTCCTCGCGGTGCGCGACTCCAGCGAATTCGATCCAGCGAAACTCCGCGCCGCACACGAAGTACTCGACCCCACGCCAATTCTTTCTGCCGAAATCATGGCCCTGTGTCAATGGTGTGCCGATTATTACCACCACCCCATCGGCGAGGTTCTCCAAGTTGCCATGCCAGCGCGCCTGCGCAACGCTGATGACAAAACCCCAGCGCCGCCAAAGGGCTGGCGCCACACCGCCGAAGGCAAAGGCCTGCCGCAGAATGCGCTGGCTCGGGCGCGCAAACAACAGGAACTCCATCAACTGTTACTTGTTCATGGCCAGGTGAGCCGCGAACTCATGCAGCGCCACGGTTTAACCGCAGCCGTCGCCAAGGCCATGGAAGAAAAAGGGTTAATCGAGCCGAGTAGTGATCCATCACCTTCGGCGCCTGTGCCTCCGCCGTCCGAGCATTTGCTCGCTGAACAACCAAAGACGCTCAATAATGAGCAACAGGCCGCGCTGGACCAACTGCGTTATCATCACTTCACCAGCTACTTATTGGAAGGGGCCACCGGCAGCGGAAAAACCGAGGTCTATCTACAGGCCATAGCTCGTGTACTGCAGGCGGGTAGACAGGCTCTTGTACTGGTACCTGAAATTGGCCTCGCGCCGCAGACGCTCAAACGCCTGCAACAACGTTTTCACGTGCCCATTGCGGAGCTCCACTCCAGCGTTAGTGACGGGGAACGGGAGCGCAGCTGGCTCATGGCGGCTCGCGGTGAAGCACGGATTGTCATCGGTACGCGCCTCTCCATATTCACACCCATGCCGGACCTCGGCCTGATCGTGGTCGACGAGGAGCATGACCTATCTTTCAAACAGCAGGAAGGGTTGCGCTATTCAGCACGGGATTTGGCACTGGTACGGGCAAGCCGCGCAGGAATACCGGTCATTCTGGGCTCCGCGACACCATCGCTCGAGACACTGCACAATGCCATGCAAGGCCGCTATCAGCACCTCAGGATCACCCGGCGCGCCGGCGACGCGCGTCCGCCGAGGGTGGAGGTTATCAACCTGCGCAACCAGAGCCTCACGGCCGGCCTGGCGCCGCACACTTTACAGCGCATACAACAAACGCTGAACAACGGACAGCAGGTTTTGGTGTTTCTCAATCGTCGCGGCTACGCGCCAGCACTGCTCTGTCATCAATGCGGCTGGCATGCGGACTGCAACCATTGCGATTCACGTATGACACTGCACCAGAGGCCTCACCACCTGCGCTGTCACCAGTGCGACACCCAGCGGCCAGTACCCCGGAAATGCCCGTCCTGCCACTCACCGCAACTGGTGCATCAGGGTCAAGGCACGGAAAAGGCGGAAGAATCACTGGCCACACAGTTTCCTGCAACGGAAGTCCTTCGTGTCGACCGGGATTCCATGAGCCGGAAAAACGCCATGAAAGCATTGAGCGAGAAAGTCATGCTCGGGGAGCCGTGCATTTTGGTGGGCACTCAAATGCTGGCGAAAGGGCATCATTTTCCCAACGTCACCCTGGTGGTCATTCTCGATGCCGATCAGGGACTGATGAGCGCCGACTTCCGCGGCCCGGAGCGCATGGGTCAACTGATAGTCCAGGTTGCAGGACGGGCGGGGCGCGGCGATTTGCCGGGTGAAGTGCTGATCCAAAGCCACAAGCCGGAACACCCGTTACTGCAAGTGCTGATTGGGCACGGCTACCATCCTTACGCACAGCAACTACTGGCAGAGCGCCAGGCGACCCATCTGCCACCGTTCACTTCAATGGCACTGATCCGGGCTGAATCCAAACGCGCCGAGAACGCCGTGGAGTTTCTGAACCTGGCACGTCGTATCGCCCAGCAAATTATGCCGCCGAGCCCGACCATCAGTTATTTGGGTCCGGTGCCTGCGCTCATGGAAAAACGCCAGGGGCGCTTCCGCTACCAACTGCAGATACGAACTACGCGGCGAAAGCCACTACAGGAATTGTTGAAGCAACTGCTCAGAGAGCTGGACCAGCAGGCTCTCGCAAAGAGAACCCGCTGGTCAGTGGATGTGGATCCGGTGGATATGGGGTGACGTAAATCAGGGGCCAGGTGGAATATCAGTCACGTACCAGAACCACTGAGTCGTGGTTCCCTCAATTTCCGCCTCAAGAGTCAAGCGGCCACTACCTTCTGGTGTATCACTTGGCTCAAGAATAATACCGTAACCTGTCCCACCGGGCCCACCGGTTGGCGCTGTCGCATTAGGCACTGTCCATTCAGCGGTATTGACGATTTCGCCGATATCCGTTGTAAACGAAATCTTCGTGCCCTGCGGCATTGGATTACTACCCAGATGAATAGCATTCATATTTGTATCAGCAATGAACAGCCCGTCTAACTCAACCGCACCCGCCGAGATGTTTATGGTTGATCCTGGGGCGGGGAATGTGCCTAAATCATAAATCCGCCCCGTGTGCTCGGAAAGAACGATAGTTGCGGTTTTATAAATCTTCACGGAAGTTGCACCGGGACACTGGGCATCAGGGTTGATAACTGCCAGACAAGGCCCATTCCAGAACCCATCACCCGCGTCTCTTACACCGTCTTCGTCGACATCGACAAAACGGTCATCCGCATTCGTACCCGGATCACATATCCCGTTTTCATCAGCATCAATGCACGGTTCACCGAGATCAGTCCATACGCTGTCATTGACATCAAATATATGATTACCATTAGTGTCTTCAAAATCCTCTGCGCCATTGGTGTGCGCAATTATCGTCAGGCGGCCATCCAAAGGCCGAGGTGCAGCACTTATCCATGTCGCTGAGCACTTACCGTCTTGTACTGTACATGACGACTGAATATTTCCCGATTCTGGCGACCAAAAGGTGACTTGCGTACCGTCACGCACATTGTTACCCAACTGGTCACTGGCGATGATATTCGCGGTCACCGGCACGTTATCAGTTTGAAAGGCATTAGCAGGATTGAATACCGTCAAGCTTAAAGAAAAATGCCGGTTGACCGGAAGCCCCGTTCCGATCGTGATGTCCTCAGAATCACCAGAATATCCGGTAGCGTTATGAGTGGCAGTCACCTGTACAGTGGAACTCACGGTCCCACTTTGCAGGACAGTGGTAACTAAACCAGAATTATCCGAATAAGTCTCTTTTTGATCGTCCGCGATTGTCGCCCCGCCTTCGGCAGACTTTACATCGAACGAAACAAGTTCATTTCGTATGGGCGATCCCTGCGCACCAACCAACTTGAAGGTCACTTGCGTGGTTTCGGTACCACCAAGACCGCGAAGATTCAGGTGATTACTGGCGGCCCCTACATACTGCACCGATAGAACGTGGTCCGCCTCGATCGACAGCTCCACTTCCGCTCGGAGAGTGGCGCCCTCTATTTCGGCACTAGCGGTTATCACGTCTGTAGGTGAGCATCCTTCAGCGGCATAAGTTACTGAGGCACGACCAGCAACAGTCGTCACCGAGGTTTGATCGAAATCGGCCAGTCCGTTTGCATAGCAATCTGATGAAAAAGTGACCGTCAGATCTTCAGTGATAGCGCTGTTTGTCCCATCGACAAAGTTCACCGTAATGGTGCTCGAATCACCCGGCTGAAGCGACGTTTTCGACGCGGCTAAGGCTTCTTCAACGAAGTCTTCACCCGTTCCATGACCGATCTTAGTCACATCAGCCGCAGCATCAGTATCTCCGCCCACCGCAGTGCCATCGCCTGAATTACTGCCTTGTTCGTTTGTCAACCTTTCGGCCAATGATTGACTGCCTTCAGGACTGCCGCCACCACAAGCTGCCAGTGCTGTCAGGCAAAAAATCAATGCCACTTGTTTGATCGATATCTTAAACATGCTCAATGCATCCCTTGTTTTTTTTGTATTATTTGACAGCGATTCAGGAACTTCCGTCAGTACAGTGATTTTTATTGACCTGTACGTAGTACACCAGCGCCTGAACGGGCAGCTGTCGTCCGGCTCAGATCTTCATCTTTTTACCACAAACCTGTTGAAAATCTAACACAAAACTTGTGAAAAGACAGTAGCTTGCAAGCAGATCTGCAAGTAAGTTTTAAAAATGACACCTTTTCCGCTGCGTAACGGCGTTGTTATCATCTACAATAGCGTGCTGTGATCTTGTTAGATTCCGCGCAAATTCGCCCACGCCAAGCCTAAATATCAGCCGACCCACGCTCTATGTCAAAAGATTTTGCAAAAAAAACCCGTCCTCGCGCCGCAACGCGTACCAAACCGCAATCGAAGGTTCCGGGTTGGGTATGGCTGTTCACCGGCACGGCGCTTGGTGCATTCATCATGTTTTTGATGCGCCTTTCGGAACTGCCGGCCAGTGAAGATTCGGCTGCAGATACCACCACAAAGGTTCCATCGGAGTCGAGTGACGACCAGCAACCGCGCTTCGATTTCTACAAACTGCTCAAAGAATCCGAGGTGCCGGTCCCGGTTTATGAGCCTGAAGAGTCCGCTGAAACTGCGCCGGAACAACTCTCCCAGTACCTGCTTCAGGTAGCATCATTCAAGGCCGCCGAAGATGCAGAACAGCTGCGCGCCGAGCTGATTCTGCTCAACCTCACCGCCCATGTTGAAACCGCCAAGGTACGCAATGGCGAGACCTGGCACCGAGTGATTGTCGGCCCGTTCGAATCCCGCTCAAAGCTGGCGAAGGCCAGAAGCATCCTGGTATCCAACAAGTTTGAAGCCTTGATACTCAAGCGCGCGATCGAGAGCTGATTCCACCTCGACCGTGCCTCCCGGCAAAGCATAATCCACGGTTTTATCCCTTGAAATGCCCGGCAACGCCCCCACTTCACAGCTTTATGCATTTGGGCCGAACCGGCTAAGGATTTACTGTGGAACAATACCGGGGTACCACCATTCTGTCCGTGCGCCGCAACGGCAAAGTTGTTATTGGCGGCGACGGTCAGGTCTCACTGGGCAATACCATCATGAAAGGTAACGCCCGCAAAGTGCGTCGGCTCTATCACGACCAGGTCATTGCCGGTTTTGCCGGCGGCACCGCCGACGCCTTCACTCTGTTTGAGCGGTTCGAAGCCAAGCTGGAAACCCACAGCGGCAACCTCGTGCGCGCAGCTGTCGAGCTGGCCAAGGACTGGCGTACAGATCGCGCCCTGCGCCGGCTTGAGGCGCTCTTGGCCGTTGCCAACAAAGACGCCTCTTTGATAGTCACCGGCAACGGTGATGTGATTCAACCGGAAGATGACCTGATCGCCATCGGATCCGGTGGCGCCTTTGCCCAGTCCGCGGCACGGGCCCTGCTTGAGAATACGGATCTGGACGCCACCAGCATCGTGCAGAAAGGGCTGGCAATCGCCGGAGACATCTGCATCTACACCAATCAAAACCAGACGATTGAGGAACTGGATTACCAGAGCTAATTTTGGCCGCCCGCTGAAATTACAGCCCGCGCCTCGCCCCTTGACGTATCACATACAGGAATTCGATTTTCCATGTCTAATATGACTCCCCGTGAAATTGTTCATGAACTGGATAAACATATTGTTGGTCAGAACGCTGCCAAACGCGCGGTGGCCATCGCACTGCGCAACCGCTGGCGCCGCATGCAGGTTGCAGACGACCTGCGCGGCGAGATAACGCCAAAGAATATCCTGATGATAGGCCCCACAGGGGTTGGCAAAACGGAAATCGCCCGCCGCATGGCAAAGCTCGCCAACGCACCTTTTACCAAGGTTGAGGCGACCAAGTTTACCGAAGTCGGCTATGTCGGCCGGGACGTGGAATCGATTATCCGGGATTTGGTGGAAGGTTCCATCAAGCTGCATCGCGAGCAGGAAATGAACAAGGTACGTTTCCGCGCGGAAGAAGCGGCTGAAGAACGCATCCTCGACGCCCTGCTGACGCCGGCCCGTTCGGACACTGAAGCAGCCGCAGAATCGAGCGACTCAACAACCCGGCAGCTGTTCCGCAAAAAGTTGCGCGAAGGACAATTGGACGACAAGGAAATTGAAGTCGAGGTTTCCGCCGCTTCAGTGGGCGTCGAGATCATGGCGCCACCCGGCATGGAAGATATGACCAGCCAACTGCAGAGCATGTTCTCCAACTTGTCGCCGGGCAAAACGAAAAAACGCAAACTGACGGTCAAGCAGGCGTTCAAGAAGCTGACTGACGAGGAAGCCGCCAAACTGGTCAATGAAGAAGAACTGAAAGCACAGGCCATTGAAGCCGCTGAGCAGAACGGCATTGTTTTTATTGATGAAATCGACAAGGTCACCAAGCGCGAAGGCAGCGCTGGCGCCGACGTCTCCCGCGAAGGTGTGCAGCGGGACCTGTTGCCTCTGATAGAAGGCAGCACTGTCACCACCAAGCACGGCATGATCAAAACCGATCACATCTTGTTCATCGCCTCAGGCGCGTTTCACTTGTCCAAGCCGTCCGACCTGATTCCGGAACTGCAGGGCCGGCTGCCTATTCGCGTGGAGCTTAATGCCCTCACGCCGGATGATTTCGAGCGCATTCTCACCGAGCCGAACGCATCCCTCACCGAACAGCATGTGGCCTTGCTTGCTACCGAAAACGTTCATATCACCTTCACCAAGGATGGTATTCGCCGCATTGCCGAAACCGCGTTTGAAGTGAACGAATCAACAGAAAATATTGGTGCCCGCCGGCTGCATACCGTGCTGGAACGCCTGCTGGAAACCGTCAGTTACGAAGCCGGCGATGAAGAGAAGACGATTACCATCGACGCCACCTACGTGGCGGAACACCTGGGTGACTTGGCCAAGGATGAAGATCTCAGTCGCTTTATTTTGTAAGGGTATTGCTGGAGGTAACCCGTGGCCGCACCGGACAAGATAAAACTGCATCGACGCTCTCAGATTCTTGAAGTCGTTTACGGCGACAGGGGCTTTGAGTTGCCGGCTGAATATCTACGCGTCTTTTCGCCGTCGGCCGAAGTCAAAGGCCACGGACAGGGTCAGGAAGTTCTTCAGTTCGCCAAAAAGAACGTGGAAATCACCGCCCTCGAGCCCCAGGGTAACTACGCGATAAAAATCGTGTTCAGCGATGGCCACAACTCCGGCATCTACTCCTGGGGCTATTTGCATGAACTCGGGGTAAACCACGAGGCCAACTGGCGGGATTACCTGCAACGCCTGCAAAAAGCCGGCAAAACTCGTGATCCGGACGAAGGTGTCGTGCGGATTATTGGTTAAGCTGCGAGAGCACGCTGTTGAAACACTCGATCCCACCTAGCTTTCAATGTGCTGCCCCGTTTGTCATCAAGATAACCCTTTCGAAAACGCATAAATACGTCCCTGTAGCTCCCCCGCGGCGTCCCTTCCGCGAGGGTTTCGAAAGGGTTATCTTGATGACAAACTCCTTGAGCGGTCTCGAACGACTTTCCGTTTTGTCCTTATTCTTAGCTTGGGGCTTACAGCTTAGGGCTTGCGGCTCCTAAAAACCCAATTCAACTCACCTTCATCGCAGACAATCAACCTCGGTCCCAGATAACTACATTGCTCCAGATTGGACGGTAGCTGATCGTGGTAGCGCGGTTTGATCGACAGGGTCGCTTTATCGCGTTTCAGATAGTCGAACATGGCCGCCATGCGCGCGGGGAAGCCGACGTTCTGACGCTTGATTGCCTGGTAGGTGTAATAGAATTTGCTGAACGTCATGGTTGACGCGCCGAGCCCGATTTCCAGCATTTTCTCGATATAGATTTGATAGGCGTCTATCAAATAGGCCTTTTCAGCAGATTCATCCACAGGCGGCTTTGGCACTATCAAGCGATTCGATTCGGCTAGCACATCCTTCGCCAGCAGATGATTGCTGCGGTTGGAAACCAGGTCGAAGCGCCGGGGCCCGCACGACAGCCTCTCCCTGGCCAGAGTACAGTTTGCAATATCATGGTCAGACCTCTCCGGTTTTTGTGCTGGCTGCGGTTTCGGTTCGTGCGCAGGCAACGATGCCGACAGGCCATCAGCGGAGCGTCCATTGTTGGAACTTGTGTCGGATTGGCTCGTCGGCTTAGCCTTTGGAAGTGACAAACCCAGGCGAGCAGCCGGTCGGCGCAGCAACAGTGCCTGAGTTCCGGGCGGGTTGCGGCGAAAGTCGGCGAGGCTCGGCAGATGGGCACCTTCCCCACCAGCCTTGATCCGACAGTAGAGCTTTTCATAGTCGTCCCGGGCTTGCGACAGACAGTTCTGCTGCCCATTGGCACTCACCGCGGCAAAACCGGTCGAAAGGATGCACGCCAGCAGGTAGAGCAAAAAACGCATAGTGAAACGCGGGCATTCAGGCATAACACGAGGCTCGCTTTGCCGTAGTCGCCAGCTGAGGCGGCATGTACAATAACAGGCCTTTCAACGGCCACAGTGGGTAGTAAACAGCATGGACAAAGACGATACCACGCATTTCGGCTATGAACAGGTACGCGCTGCCGAAAAAGCCGAACGGGTTGCCGGGGTGTTCCACTCGGTGGCGGCCAAGTATGACCTGATGAACGATCTCATGTCCGGCGGGATTCACCGGTTGTGGAAGCGCCTGACCATCGAGTTTTCCGGCGTACGCGCGGGCGACAAGGTGCTTGACATCGCCGGTGGCACTGGCGACTTGAGCGCCCGTTTTTCCCGCCTCGTGGGCGATGAGGGCCTGGTCGTTCTTGCAGATATTAACGACTCCATGCTGCGTGTTGGCCGCGACAAACTGATTGACCACGGCATCGCCCACAACTTGCGCTTTACTCAGGCCGATGCGCAATATCTGCCCTTCCCTGACAACACATTTGATTGCATCACCATTGCTTTCGGCTTGCGCAATGTCACCGACAAGGATCTGGCCCTGCAGGCAATGCATCGGGTCCTGAAGCCCGGTGGCCGGCTGCTGGTTCTGGAGTTTTCGAAGCCGCGCAACGCGTTGCTGGAAAAAGCCTACGACACCTACTCTTTCCGGTTGCTGCCGATGATGGGCCGCCTGGTCACCAATGATGCCGACAGCTACCGCTATCTTGCCGAAAGTATCCGCATGCACCCGGATCAGGATACGCTCAGGGGCATGATGGAAAACGCCGGTTTCAGCCAGTGCAAGTACCACAACATGACCGGCGGCATTGTTGCTCTGCACAAGGGGGTCAAGCCCTGATGCTTGACCCGACCCTGCTCGGTGCGCTGACGGCGACCATTGAGAAAACGGCCAACCTTGCCTTAGCTTATGATCCCGGCACCCGCGCCGGCCTCGGGCGCATGTCGGGCAAGATTCTCGCGCTGGAATCCACATTTCCAGAGCTGACCCTCTACCTGTCCCCCCAGCCTGAAACGTCCAACGTCAGCTTGACGGTGCAGAGCCATTGTGCCCTCCCGGTGGACGTCAGGCTCAAAGGCTCACTACTTGCGGTGCTCGCTCTGGCATTGGGGCCACAACATTCCCTGGCAAATTCGGGGGTTGAAGTCTCCGGCAGCACCGGTTTGCTAAGTGAGTTCCAGGACGTAATCGGCGACCTCGATATCGACTGGGAGGAAGCCGTCAACGAGCTGCTTGGTACAACCCTTGGCCATCAGCTGGCCCAACTTCTGCGCGGCCAGGCCCAATGGATCAACACCAGCGTCAGCAAGGCAGAGGGGTTTATCGGTGATTACCTCACCGAAGAGCTGCGCACCACGCCTGCCAAGGTCGAACTTGAGCACTTCTACGATGAGGTCAATGACCTGCGCAGCAGAACTGACCGACTAAACGCGCGGCTCCAGCAGCTTGACTCTTCTTCCCCAGGACCTGTTTCCATCAATCATTCGCCTGCCGGCTCCACTGCCGCCAGCAAGAGGGACTAGAACTTGGGCAAGTTGCTCCGCCTGTTACAGATACTCAGCGTCATTGGTCACTACCGGCTGGATGAATCCTTGCCGCCCGCCTATCGCCACTTATCCATGACGCTTCTGTTATTGCCGTTCAAGTGTTTGCCGGCGCCGAAGATCAGCCGAGGCGAGCGCTTGCGACGCGCCTGTGAAGATCTCGGCCCGATATTCATCAAGTTCGGCCAACTGCTTTCCACCCGGCCGGATTTGATTCCACCGGAGCTCATCCAAGAGCTCAACCAATTACAGGACAATGTGGCGCCGTTCCCGGACGACCTGTTCAAAGCGGTGGTTGAAAAAGCGCTGGGCGCTCCGGTCGAAACGCTGTTTGCCGAATTCAGCGGCAGCCCACTCGCCTCTGCTTCCATCGCCCAGGTACACACGGCGGTCCTGCACAGTGGCGAGGCCGTGGTGATCAAAGCGGTACGTCCAGGCATTGAGCGCACCATTGCCAAGGACGTTCAGCTGATGCAGTACGTGGCGGAGCTGCTGGAGCGTTTCAGTCCGGAAAGCAAGCGTTTGCGCCCGGTGGAGGTCATTCGCGAATATCAAGACACCATCTTCGACGAACTCAACCTCATGCGCGAGGCAGCCAATGCCAGTCAGCTGCGGCGCAACTGGCTGGATTCGCCACTGCTATACGTCCCAAAAGTCTACTGGGATTATTGCCGGCGCAACGTGATGGTAATGGAGCGGGTAGACGGCATACAGGTTAGCGATATTCCGGCGTTGCAGGCACAGAACACGGACTTGAAGGTGTTGGCTGAGCGCGGCGTTGAAATCTTTTTCACCCAGGTATTCGAGCACAACTTTTTTCACGCGGACATGCACCCCGGCAATGTCTTCGTCTCCCGCAACAGCCCCCGGGCGCCCAGCTACATTTCCCTGGATATGGCCATCATCGGCTCCCTGACCCGGGAAGATCAGTATTACCTGGCGCGCAACCTGCTCGCCATGTTCCGCCGGGACTACCGCCAGGTAGCCGAGCTGCACGTCCTCAGCGGTTGGGTGCCGAAGCACACCTCCATTGCCGGGCTGGAAGGCGCCATTCGCGCGGTGTGCGAACCCATATTCGAAAAGCCGCTGAAGGAAATTTCCTTCGGCGAGGCACTGATTACCCTGTTTCAGACGGCGCGGCGGTTTGATATGCCGGTGCAACCTCAGCTGGTTTTGCTACAGAAGACTCTGCTCAACATCGAGGGCCTGGGGCGCCAGCTGTATCCGGATCTGGATCTCTGGTCGACTGCACACCCCTACCTGGAACGCTGGATGAAGGAGCGCTTCCACCCCCGCACTCTCTGGCGCGATTTTCAACGCCAAGGGCCGGAATGGCTGGAAAAATTCCCTGAAGTGCCGCATCTGATTCTGGAAACCCTGACGCGGGTGAAAGAGCTGGGCGAAGTTGCGCCGGAGCTATGTGAGGCCAGTCGCGCCCTGGCTGATGACCGCACGCGCCCACAGCGCAAACGGCGGCGCAATATCATCGCCCTGGCGGCCTTTGGTGGCGCTGCACTTACGGTAATGCCGCAGTTGGCCTCGCTGCAGACCGGCACCTTGGCGCTGCTGGCTGTGGGGATTATTGCACTGGTCGTACGCTGAGAACTATCCGCGCCCGAGTGGAGAATTGGCGCCGCCCGGCTTTTCGCTACCTCCGTGAGCGGTTAGACTGTATTGCATTTCGAGGAACCCATTCCTGCTCACAATTCGACCTAATAGACCTATCTCACATGCAAACCTATCTCAATGACATAAAATGGACTGAAGATGGTCTGGTACCGGCCATCGCGCAGGACATTGCCAGCGGCCGCATATTGATGATGGCGTGGATGAACGCGGAATCCCTCGACCTAACGGTCCAGAGCGGCAAAGCGGTTTATTGGTCGCGCTCGCGCAACCGCTTGTGGCGCAAGGGCGAAAGCTCTGGCCACGAGCAGCTGGTGAAAGATATTCAGCTGGACTGCGATGGGGATGCTATTATTCTCAAAGTCAGCCAGCAAGGCGATATCGCCTGCCACACAGGCCGTGAGTCCTGCTTTTACCGGGAATTGCGCGATGGCCGCTGGCAGACCGTCGAACCGGTAATTCGCGACCCAAAAGAGATTTATTCATGACTGACGTACTAAAACAGCTGACAAACATATTAGAGCAGCGCAAACTTTCCGGTGAACCCGACACCTCTTACGTGGCGCGCCTGCACCACCAGGGCTTGAACAAGATTCTGCAGAAAGTCGGAGAAGAGTGCACAGAAACCCTGATCGCTGCCAAGGATGCCATGGCCAACGGTGATGCTACGGAGTTGGTATACGAGACGGCGGATCTTTGGTTCCACACGCTGGTCATGCTGTCACACCTAGGCAAAGACGCGGACTCCATCCTCGACGAATTGTCCCGTCGCTTTGATCTTTCCGGTCTGGAAGAGAAAGCCTCGCGCGATCAGTAGCTAGCAGGTTACGCGACTGTCACTGGACGGTTCAGTTTCACTACCAGCATTGACACATCAGTTTCACAAATAGCCACAAGTTTCTTATATAGGTAGCAACATGGGTTTAGGCGGCATCAGCATCTGGCAACTCCTCATCATTTTGGTCATCGTGCTGCTATTGTTTGGCACCAAGCGCCTGCGCAATTTGGGTGGCGACCTTGGCGGTGCCATTAAGGGTTTTAAAAGCGCATTGAACGAAGACAAAAACACCAAAGATGAACCCCCTGCAGATGAGCCCCCTGCTGCTGATTCCCAGGCAAAAACCAACGCCGGTGACGACACAAAATCCGCTGATCCGCAGAAACACGATCAGAACAGCAACAGCAAACCTTAAACGACTGTGTTTGATATAGGTTTTTTTGAACTGCTGGTTGTTGTAATCGTTGGCCTGGTCGTTATTGGGCCCGAGCGACTGCCCGGCGCAATCCGTTCCGGCGCCCTGTGGTGGGGGCGCATAAAACGCAGCATGCGCGAAACCCGCTCGGAAATTGAAAAGCAGTTTGGCGCCGATGACATTCGCCGTGAACTGCACAATGAAGAAGTTATGCGTTCACTGGAAGCCTTGCGAACCACACGCGAGGATCTGGAGAAGCGAATCAACACCGCAGACCAAGCGATACGTCATTCGACATCCGCTTCCCCGGCGGAGGATGGC
>CAYQQJ010000006.1:0-152928 GCA_964419935.1 uncultured Cellvibrionaceae bacterium | reverse complement strand
TGGGTGTTATTACGCCTTCACGACCTCCGGCTGCAACACGTTGGATGGATATGTCATCTTGTTCGGTAAATCCCGGTGTGCCGGTATTGGCTGTGTAGAGGCCCCACTCGTCACCACTAGCCCAGTAGAAGCTGATTTCGTCTTCTTGCTCGTTGTAGGGGTTGACCGGCGCGAAATCGTAGACGACAGGAAAACTGGCGCTAGACCAATTGTCGAAAATCGGATTCCCGTGAAGCTTGAGAATTGTGGCGCCACTGGCGTCAATCATGTGCATGTAGAGTCCATTGCTAGTGGCCACCAGACCGGAAACGCTGCTTCCGCTTTGGTAGCCCGGGATTTGACCTTCATCAACGGAAGCGACTTCGCCCGATCCGAAATCATCGTCGTCGATGCCAATATCAATGCCGGGCACATCGGATGCGCTTCCTCCACAACCGGTCAGGGAGATCATGATAGATAAGAAAAGGCTCAAACACAGTTGCTTGGCAATAGTTGTCATTATTTGTTGTTCTCGAGTAGTGGCGATAATATAAAGCCGTAACTTTGGGAGTGACAGGGGATGACCTTGTCACGGCAATCAACCGAGCATGCTACTAGCGTGACGTGTGATGGTCATGCCTCAAACGGGTTAGACGGTAGTGAATCTTGCTGTGAAGTGCTCCAGTAGATATGACCCGAATGGCAACCTACTTAGGCGGTTTCCCGCTACATCCGCGAAGTGATGCTAATATAGGGCGACGGCCCATCCGCGCAAAGGCTGGGTAAAAAGCAAATATAAAAATGTTGAACCGAACCGGCGTCCACTGCGACCCACAGAGGTTCTCTCAAAGTGAGCGCTGGATGGCTTTGTCTGTATTCCACTCCACCACCTTATTGCATTTACCGTTGGTGCTCGCCGGTTGGCTGGCATTGGTGACGCCCCTCGCCCTGGCGCAAGCGCAAACAAGTGCTCAAGCCCAACTGAAGGCACCAGAGGCGGACAACTTCTATCGACCGAATGACAGCCTGCGTCTCACCCTGCCAGACGTAATAGTGCCCAGCACCCCCGGCACACTGAGCCTGGAACTGGATGGCATGGATATATCGGCCTTGGTCGAGCAGCGCGAGACGGAGCTGGTGTACAGGCCGGTGCGCCCACTGGCCGCCGGGAATCATGAATTGCGGGCCGTATTTTATGGTGAGCAAGGCCGTGTACAGGAGCTCGGTCAATGGACCTTCGAGGTTCGCCAATCACAGCGATTTCGCGAAATTCAGGCCGAGGGACAGTTGGACCTGGCCCTTAGCCAGCGCGTGGCCGAAAGCCATGGTGGGCAGGGCAGCGACTTTCGCGCACAAGGCGGTGGCCGCCTGACATCCGCTGTTAGCGGCGAAAATTGGCGGCTGGATAACCACCTGGACTTGATCGCGATAAACGATAAGGATTTGACCGCTGCCGGGCAGCAAGTGGATTTGGCGCGGTTTAACCTGCGCGGCGAATATGACCGTTATCGGCTGGCCCTGGGCGACCAGCAGTTAGCTTCCGCCAGCTTGATTCAGGATGGCTTCGAGCGGCGCGGCGTTTCCACCGGCGCGCAGTTACCGGTGTGGAGTGGCTCGATGTCGGTTTATCGGGCCGCCAGCCAGCAACAGGTGGGCATTGATGCGGGGCTGGGTATCAATGACGCCGACAACCGGTTAACCGGCGGGCGGCTTGAGCTCTGGCCCTTGCGCGGTAATGACGCACAAGTGATGCTCGCCGGAGAGCGCCTGTCCGGGCGAGTCAGCGAACCAGACTATGCGAGTTTCGACCCGACTGCCGATGCGGTAACCCATACCGGCGAGGCCTGGAACCTGACCGTGGATGGCTTGTTCTTTCAACGCCAGCTGCGTTTCCGATACGAGCGGGCCGAAAGCGAATACGACTTTGACGGCGCCGCTGGAGATTTTGAGCCGGAGCAGGATAACGCCTGGTCCGCGCTGGTGGTCCTGGACCCAACCTCAACCAACAACCTCAACTGGCGCCTGGGCCTGGAGTCCAAAAAAATGGGCACCTGGTATAAGAGCCTGGCAAACCGGTATGCGCCGGCGGATAAACACCTGCAGCGGGTGTTTGTTGAGATTGCCAAGAACAAGTGGAGCTGGGATGCGGGCTACGGTGTGGAGGACAATAACCTCGCCAAAGACACCGCCTACGCCATATCCGAAACCCGCCAGTGGCACATCAACACACGCTATTTTGATTACGATTTGGCCGAGGGGCCAATACTGGCATTTTTGGGGCAGCCAAGTTACAGCCTCTCGGCCAGCGGCACGACTCTGGAAGATAGTTACACGCCTGACGAGTATCTGGTTAACGACCTGGAAACCCAGCGCTACGGGCTGACTGCCAGCTTCAGAAAAACGCAGTTGCAGTGGTCTGCGGGATACCACTACGACACGCTGGACGATGCCACCGGCTACCAGCCGGATACGCGCACCCGGGAAACCCGACTGGATGCCGGTTGGTACCCTATGCGCCTGTACAGCCTGTTTGCAAGCTGGCAGTTACAGCGCAGCTACTACCCCGAACAGGATGTAAGCACCGACCGGCAGATTTATTCCCTGGATGCCCAAGCCGAATGGATTCCGGAGCGCTTGCACACCAGCCTCAATATTGGCCTTAATCAAACCAGTGCGCGCGACGATCCTTTTTTCGCCCAGTGGGATGAAACCACCTACATCAGTGCCAACCTGAATTGGCGAATTCGAGCACCCGATACTCATAGCGCGGGCTTGGAACTGGTATTGTCTTTTAGCCGCAACGACTACCGCAACCAGTTGCTAAGAGTGAATTCAGTAGACGGCTATCAGGCCTTTATAGAACTTCGCTCCAGCTTGCCGGTAGCCTATCGGGGAGGAACGCCATGATCGTCCGTCGTTTAGTTATTTTGGGTATTACCGCAACCCTTGCGTTCGGCATTGCTCTGCCAGCCGCCGCTCAAGAGTTTGAAGTGTGCTCGTCAATGCAGCCGTGCACGGTGCTCCAGCCGGTCACCATCGGGCAACAGACAACCGTACCGCTGATCTGGCGCGGCCGCGCTTATGTCGGGATGTATGCGGACATCGGTTCCGACATTGCTTCTGAAATGGGCTTTTTCACACTGGGGGAGGCCGCCTCGGGAGACCAACTGGGCGCCGTCTATCGACCTCTGCACACACAAATCACCGGCACCGCGGACGGCCAGAGGACAAGCTTTACCCTTAACGAAAGCCTGACCGTTCCAGCGGACGTGAGCCAGCGGGCGGCTGAGCTGGGTGCCAGCCAGTTGATGTATGTACGCCAGTTCAACTTCAACGGCATGCAAGTGACCGGCACACAGACCATTCGACTGACCGCGCCGCCAATGCCCGACCCACCACGCGTTTCCCCCAACGCCGCGCGATCGCTATCTGCAGGGCGAAAAGTCACTGCCAGCGGGCTATTGGTGCGCCGGGTGGCATTGCGTTTTGACAACGGTGCCGCCGTGGCATCTGTGGGCCGCACCGAGCCCTTGCGCGCCCAGGCCCAACTCCATTACGACCGCGCGGGGTTGCTGGAAGCGGTATGGGAGGTGGCAACCCCGGCCAGCACTCGGGGCCAACCGATGTTCCGACGGCTGGAAAATGTGCGTCAGTACCTGGGCGCAGGCCAGCAAGTCACCTTGCAAAGCCCCGTATTACCCACCGACGAAGCCGGGTTGTACCTGCTGCGCCTGCGCCTGATTCAGCCTTCCCTGCCACAGGAAATGATCGACCTGCGCTATCAGGTCAGTAGCCAGCTGGCCGCAACCGCTTTTGTGCCACAACTACGTTTAAGTCAACCAAGTGCAGGAGCACCGCTGGATGCGGAAACAAAATTTCATTGGCGGCGAGCCGCCAATACCCATGCCTATCAGCTGGAACTTTACGATCAACCGCCAACGCCGGCTGAACAGGCTCGTCCAGTCGAACCCAACAGCGCACCCGCGGAAATCAACCAGGCGCCCACCACGGGTATGCTAGTCAAGGGCAGTACCAGCCACACCCAATTATCCCCCGCGGTGTTGCAGCGGCTGCAGCCCGGCTACACCTACTATTGGCGAGTGATCGCCGTGAACGTCGAGGGCGCTATTGTGGCGGCCAGTCCGGTTCAGTCAATTCAAACCCCAGAGTAAACCGGACCAATTTATGAACTATTCAGTGCAGAGCGCTTCGTTACCGGATGGGGTGCCAGAGCCAACCGACGAGCAGTTATTGCATGCCATGGCGTGCGATGACATGGCCGCAATGACGACGTTTTATCGCCGGCACGAGATGCGGGTTTATCGTTTTTTATTATCCAAATTGAACGATTCGTTTGTCGCCGCCGACATACTGAATGAAGTAATGCTGGAAGTGTGGCGTTCGGCAAATCGGTTTGCCGGGCGCTCCAAGGTCACCACCTGGGTGCTCGGCATTGCCAACAACAAGGCGCTGACTTACTGGCGCAAGCAGGGCCAGCGCGAGTTTACCGAGCTGGACGACAACCTGCCGGACGACACACCCGAGGCGGATCTGGAGCAAACCCTGGCCGCTGTACAGGACGGCGAAGTCTTGCACGCCAGCATGCAAAACCTGTCGCCACCGCATCGGGAAATTCTGCATCTGGTGTTTTTTGAGGAACTGGATTACGCGGAGATCACGAGTATTTTACAAGTGCCCGAGGGCACGGTGAAGTCGCGGGTTTATCACGCTAAAAAGTTATTGAAAAAACAACTGGCCATAGCCATGAGGTCCTCGTGAACAAAACTGATGAACAGCTTAATTTGTGGGCCAACGGCACCTTGCCGGAAGCAGAGCGCCTGGCACTCGAGCAAAAAATGACGGAAGATCCGGCCTTGGCTCGGGAAGCCGAATTTATTAAAGCCCTGCGCCAGGGCATGCAACATGAGCCGGTAACTCCGCCAGGCGAGCTGGGGCTGGCGCGCCTGCAAAAAGCCATTCGAGAAGAACAACGTGAAAGCCACGCAATGCAGCCACGCAAAAATTTCTGGAAGCCCGCGGCCATTGCCGCCAGCCTGCTGGTTATGATGCAGGCGGGAATACTGCTGGGGCCGGGACTTAACAACAAGGGGACTGCAGTCGACGTGAGCCCCGCTGCGGGAGAGACCGCAACGGCTGGACCCCGATTGCAAGTCGTCTTCGATTCCTCGGCAACTATGGCGGACATTCAAGCGAGCGTGCTCAGTGTCAGTGGCAACATTGTCGCCGGGCCCGGCGCTCTGGGCATTTTTCATTTGCAGCTGCCGAACAACGCACCCGTTGATACAGCGGTGGAACGCTTGCGCGGATTTGAGTTTGTGGATGAGGTCATTGCGCCGTGAAGTCGGCAGCCAATGATCGACAACGCCTACGACTTCTGTGTCCTTTGTTGCTGTCGTTTTGGTCGGGAGTCTCGGTCGCACAGGAGGTAAGTACACAACCCGTGGAGGACGATTCGGCCAGGGCGTTGCGCCAGGAGGCGAATCAACGGCAGCGGCACACGGAAAGCCGCGCAGTTCAATCACGGGAGCGTAAGGCCGAGCAAGCCGCCACCATAGAACGATCACTACGCACAAAGGCAGCCGCCGAACAAGAAGAATCAAGATTCCGAAGCGCCGAAAAGCAGCGACAACTCGAAGATAGTCAACTGATAAAAGAAACACGCGAGTCAGCACAAAGCCGCATACCGGCCGAACAAGAGAAAGAACGACAGGCTGATCGAACCCCATCCGGCGGAGCCGAAGCGAACGAGATAGACCAGCGTGAAACAAAGCCGCCAACCGAGGCTAAGGAAGCAGCTGAAAAAATTGACGAGCCACGACCTGAACGTGACTCGCGACGAGAACCGAAACCTCAGCCTGAGTCAGAGTCAGAACCGGAGCCAGAGACCCAGCCAGAACGCGAGGCAACCGCCGAAGATAAGGCCGACGAAACCCGGCACGACACGGTAAAACCCGCTCGAATCCGCCAGCCAATCCGGCCTGGCGGCAGCTTGCTGAGCCACTCGGCCCCACCACCTGTACCGGTTCCTCCCGCGCGGCAAATGGCACCGACTAACCCAAACTCTGAGCCGACCGTCAACCCGGATACTCAACCCTATGAGCCGGGAGAATTGTTATTGATCAGTGCCAATATGACCGATGCGCAAACCGCCGCCCGGCAATTGCAAGCTTATCAGCTGCGGATAAAATCTCGTGAACGGCTCGACAACCTGGGTCTGGTAATCAGTGTGTTTCGCCTGCCGCCGGATGCCAATTTGCCATCGCTGACAGCCCGGCTGCGCACCGAGCTGCCGGATCTTAACCTGGATGCCAATCAGCGCTACCAGCTCCTCAACGGCCGGCGAGAATACGCACAGCGGCTCATTGGCTGGCCGGAGTCCTCTGGCACCTGTATAGGTAACTTCCGCATCGGCATGCTCGATACCGCGGTGGCGGATCAACATCCCGCCCTGGTCAATACCGCATTGGTGCGGCGCAATTTTGTGCGCGGCACCGCCGCTTCTTCAATACATGGAACCGCCGTGGCCAGTCTGTTGGTTGGCGAACCCGGCTCGCTGGTGACCGGCATTCTGCCAGGCAGTCAGCTATTTGCAGCGGAAGTCTTTCGCCAACGGGACACCTCAGCCGACACGGTTACCGACACCACTACCGAAACCTTGCTCGGCGCTCTGGATTGGCTGGTCAGCCAGAAAGTTCAGGCCATTAACCTGAGCCTGGGCGGGGAGCGCAACCGGGTGTTTGAATTGGCGCTGACACAACTGCTGAAGCGCAAAATTCATCTGGTCGCAGCCGCCGGCAACCAGGGGCCAGATGCGCCACCAGTATTTCCCGCCGCGCAACTCGGGGTGATCGCGGTCACCGCCGTCGATGCCGCCGAACAGCTCTATCCCATGGCCAATCAGGGGAATTACATTGATGTAGCCGCACCCGGGGTTGATATCTGGGCCGCCGACGGCGAAAGCCACGGGAGATACCACTCCGGCACGTCATTCGCCGCACCTTTTGTAACAGCGGCGCTGCTGATCGCCGACGATCAAGGAATAGACCTGCTGGAAAACGCCAAAGACCTCGGCCCCGAAGGGCGCGATGATCGCTTTGGCCGGGGTCTGGTACAAGTAACCGGGTGCCGCTAAAACAAGCGCTAGCGTTGATATAGCCTATAGCCCGTAAATTTGTAGCCTGGATGGAGTGCAAACGCAATCCAGGAAGACCTGCCGCTGACCGCCTCGGATTGCGTGGCACTCCATCCAGGCTACGAGTAATATGTCGCGAACAAGCCTGCTTGCACTGTCACACCGCGCATAGCGCAGGCACAAAAAAACCGGCTCTCGAGAGCCGGCTTCAAATCCTACCAAGTTAGTTTTCTGAAGGATTGATCAGAGGCAGGTAGTTCCACCAGCAGCATCGTTACACGCGAGTTCCAGCTCAACGCTCTGGCCGTCACTCACGGCTCCGTAGGTTGAAAAGTAGGAGGCGTAAGACTCATCATCACCGCTGGCCGTGATCTGGACCCATTCGTTCTGGCCAGATATCCCATCGGGGAATTCCAGTGTGATCGAGTCACCCACGGGCACCGCATCAAAGCTGTCCAGCAGGATGTAGCCGAAGGTCTGGCCCTCCAGATGGACTTCAATGTCGCAGCTAGTGGCCGAGGTGCCCGCGCTGTTAATGCAGTCAATTTCAATGCTCTGGGCGGCGGGGCCTTGTACCGTTTCGTCATCCAGAATAATGGCAACGTTACTGACCAAGCCGGTTTCCAGGCTGCCGGACAGTTCGACAAACTGGCCTTCTTGGCTAAATGCGCCATTGGACGTGGCGGACCACTGAACCAGAATGGACTCCGAAGGAATGGCGATACCAATATTCTGGTTCACCAGAATGCCGGTATCAGTAAACTGAGTGCCATCGGCCAGGGTTGCTACAACATCCACAGTGCAGGGAATGGGGGTTCCGTTCCCAGAAAGGCACTGCACATTGACCTGATCAATCGGCATGGTGTTGAGCTCAATGGTCACGTCGTCGGTCACGCCGGAGTCAAACGTGCCTTCCGCCAATACTTGCTGACCGTTATAGGTGATCGGGAAGGGAGTCTCAGCCACCCAGTTCAGCACACTATTTTCATCCAGGCTGGAAAAGCCGGTAACAACAGTGGCGCCGGCTGCCGGCACGGATTGGGTCAGAGTGTCGGTGCCATCGGTGAGTGTTACTGAACAGGCCACGGCAGAGTCATCCGGCAATAGGCAACGAACAACGTTTTTGCTACTGGGCTCCCCCAGTTCAATAACCACATCCGCCGACATATCCGTTGTCTGTGTACCGATAAAGCCGCCGGGGGCTACCGCGTGCCAGTTGATAGTCGCGCTGAGGGGCATATTGATAATGGTGGATCCGCCTTCAGGCAATTGTCCGTTACGGGTGAAGATCGAACCGTCGTCCAGTACCACCTCGGCACTGATACCACAGGGAACGGCGGTGTCATCGCTAAGACGACATTCGACATTAATACTGCCACTATTCTCGAATTTGAAATCCCAGTTCCAAATGGAGAAATGGCTGACTTGTGCACGCACGGCCAGACCCACTGGCGAGGTAGCCGATTCAACCACGATACCGATAGTAGAATCATCTTCCACCCACACGCCTTGCTCTTCATCAAAATGCCACATGGGAATAGTGCTGCCCACGGACAGAGCTTCGTTGTTGATGCTGGCTTGGGGCAAATCCATTTGGATCTCCACCAAAGTACCGGGAGCCACTTGCAGGTAGTCCCCATTCTCGTCGCGCACATTCACGGACATCAGGCCGGCACTGATCAACACCGTCGGATCTCCCATGGCGTCCACCGCCTGACCATTACCAGGCATGGCATTAAGGTCGCCGTTGGCAATGTCCCAAGGTGTAATCTCAACGGTGGCACTGCCAGTGGCTGGTTCACCATCGGCGTTGACAAAGGTGTTGGCGGGGAAGGTAATGCGCACCCCCAGACTCTCACCACTCAATGTGCGTGCGGCTTCAATGTCGTTCAGGCTCAGCGTCTGCCCCACCGGCATAAGCTTGATGGGCATAACGCCATCTTCACTGGCATCGACTTTAAGCGCCTGCGTGACAAAACCGTCCGCCTCGGCACGCACGACATAAGTGTCCTGGCTGGGCACAATGAATTGTGCATAACCATCCTCATCACTCTGGGCAGTGGTCTCATTAAGGGTAAGGGTGGCATCGGATAACCGAGCACCGTCATAAGTTTGTACGTGGAAGTCCAGCTCCACATTCACTGGAGCTGGATCAGGGTTCGGATTACTCCCACCGTTGTTGGGCGAGGAACTGCTACCGCCTCCGCAGGCGAACAAACCGCCGGCAAGCAGCGTGAAGGTAAACGCCCTGAGAAAGGTCGTAAAATTGGAACGTGGTTGTTGCATGAGAATCACCTCTTTGACTATTTGATAAATCGGGATAACCGGGGCTTTCAGGGAGGTAGTCGCAGCAACTGACGGTGAGGTTCAAATTATTATTGGGTGGTCTAAAGGCCGATCGTCTTTTTGTACATCAGACGCTGCCGTTGGATGAAGAGTGATATGGGTACGGAGATACCAGAAAAAATGATGGGTTTATGAGCTGATATCCCCGATTGATAGCAGATTCTGGTCACTCCATAATGGACCACAGTCCCAAGGAGCTCAGCAAAATCATTGTGGAGTGGTTAGATCGACATGCGCGTCGCCAGCTCACTGGTCTTGTGGCGCTCTCCAATTAGTTACTTCCATAGCAAGCGACTTCATGCCCACGCTGAACAACAAAGAGGTGTAACGCGATGATGCACATTCAGACTATGGCCCGGTACAACCGCTGGATGAACCAACGAATCTATGAGAGCTGTGCGCGGCTGTCCGATGAGGAGCGGAAGTGTGACTTGGGCGCATTCTTTAAATCAATACATGGCACTCTCAATCATCTTCTCCTGGCTGATCGTATCTGGATGGGGCGATTTACAGAAGAGCCATTTCACGCAAAGTCTCTTGACCAAGAGCTTTATGCGGATTTCACCGACCTTCGCAGTGAGCGGGAGTCGGAGGACAACCGCATAATGAAGTGGATGGCGTCACTGTCGCAGCAAGATGTGAACGGCGATTTGGCTTACACCAGTTTGGTGAACCCGGAGCCCCAGGTATTTCCCTTTCAACTCGTCCTTTCGCATTTCTTCAATCATCAGACGCACCACCGTGGTCAGGTCACAGTTCTTCTTTCCCAGTTGGGCGTCGATGTGGGAGTGACAGATCTTCTTCGGTTGCCAAGAGAAGAGGATTGACGGTCGCTATGGATAGTTGAAATGGGTAGGCTGGTTAGCGCAAACCATGCTTTTCCATGTGGTTTTACCACTCCGATGGAGACATTGCGATCCACGGTGTCCTATTATAGCGTGGAGCAAGACGCACCGGCTTGAGTTGGGGCAAACGCAGATCATCTATCAAAGGTTGCAGGAGGTGGTGTGTTTTCACTGAAGCGCAAGGGCGATTACCGCCTGCAGTTGACCCGCACATTGAAGAAGCCTGGGCGCTACAAGCTCGAACTGTATCTGTTCACTCCCCATGAAAGCAGTTTCTCCGCCTGGACGCTGGCGGAGCAGCAATTCTTCTTCAACTCCCTGGAGCATCGCTTCGGCCTGCTGGGCCTGCCGGACAAGGACCGGGTCAGTAAGGCAGACAGCTCTTTCGCGCTGCTTTCGCCGCATTACGAGATCATGTACGGTTCCTGGCTGTTTCAGTATCGCGCCTCCATGGACCGCCTGCGGCAACAGATTCAAGACGGGGAGCTTATCGCTGAACCGGTGAAACGGGCTTTGCGCCTGAGCCAGAATTTTGCTCAGCGTCTGCGCAAATCCGTCCCGGCACAGAGTAAACAGCGACGTTATTTCCGGCTGCTGGATATTTATTTTTCCTGGCATACGGAGCAGTTCCTGTTGGAGTGCATGACGCTGCCGGAATTTCCCGAGCTGGACCAGGAGCTCAGGGATGGAATTCAGGAGTTTCTGCAACAGGAATACGGGCGTCGCCGGGAGCGCAAATACCTGAATGATTTTCACGGCACGCCGACCCGGGTCTGGAACCGTATGAGCCTGTATCACCGACTGCTGGAGTATCCCGTGCTGCTGCGCTCCAACGTGACGGAACTGGGTAGTGGTACGCGCAAGCTGGTCAAAGCGGCCTCAACCATGTTGGTCATGTCGCTGTTTACCTACTTCCTGTTCAATGCGCGGGATGGCAGCCATCAACTATCGCTGGCGCTGCTTTTGGGCATCGCATTGATCTATGCGCTACGCGACCTGCTACGCGACGACATGGTCAAAGGCATTACCCATTGGCTGCGCAAGGGGAAGCCACGCTGGAAGATTCGCCTGCTTATGCCCTACACAAACAAGTTACTGGCGCTGCAAAAAATCTGGCTGGATTACCGCAAGCTGCCCGAGCTGCCGCTGCAGGTATTCGAACATGCGGGCAAATGGGCAACCAGCGAGGAACGGCAGATCATCTGCTACCGCTCGGTGCTGAACCTGGACAAGACGGCGCTAGAGCAGGACCAGATTCAGGAGCGCCTCAGCCTGGATTGCGAAGAGCTTTGCAGTATGATCCAGGCTACCAGGAACAAGCTGTTTGTTTGGGAGGACGAGGAGGATCCGTCATCTCCGGTTCAGGCTCACCCCATCGAGAAACAGCACGATTACAACCTGCTGCTGGTGTACACCGAACCCGGCGAACGCCACTCGTCCGCCCAACGTTGGCGCTTGCGGCTGGGGAGCAACGGCATAGTGAAATGCGAGAGCAAGAAAGCGCATTGGCCAAGCCCGGAGGAGCAGCAGAGCAAAACGCCATTGCAACGCCTGCGCGATCACTTGCGTCGACGTTAACTATCGACCAGCACCGTCACTTTACGAATGTCTGCTACAATTAGCGCCTCTTTTGGAGCTTAACAGGCTAAGTTTTCAGTGTTCTCGTATCTTTCTTCCCTGAGCCGCGGTAAAATCGTGCTCTGGTGTTACCTTATCTGGTACACCGTTATGGTCATTTTCTATTTCGATCCCTCACCGGCTATCTGGCTCAATTCTATCGGCATCAGTGCTGTCATTGGCATTGCGCTGTTGTTGAGTGTCGACAGCTCTGGCTCGTCCTGGAAAGAGAACAAATGGCAATTGTTTCGGCTATTTTTCATGCCGTTTGGCGTGTCCAGTTTTTCGTCATTGATCAAGGGCCAGGGCTTTATTCTGATCGTGCCATCGAATGCGGTGGAAGTATCGGTTTCTGTGGGCGCCTGCCTGCTGTTTGTTCTGCTGGTGATGGGTGTGCAACGTTTGCATAAGACGGGTTTTAAAGTGACAGAGGGGCGCGATGCTGAAGGTCACAACGCCACTTCATGAATCTCTGTGGTTAGCTCGTCACCGATGATTTTCAGCTCTGCCAGCGCCACCGGTAATTTGAAGCGGCGCGGGCCAATACTGCCAGGGTTCAAGTGCAGAACCTGATTGCGATACTCAATCCCCGGCTTGTGGGAATGACCGAAAATCACTAGGTCCCAATGCTCTGCCACGGGGTCTTGCACTAAATCCGCGATATTGTGTAAGACGTACAGGCGCTTGTTCTGCACCGTCACCAGCCGTGTCGGCGGATATTGCTCCGCCCACTCCCCGGTGTCGATATTGCCCCGTATGGCAACAACCGGTGCGATCTCTGACAAACCGTCGATCACCTCCGGCGAGCCTATGTCGCCGGCGTGAATGATCAAATCCGAATGCTCCAGCTGCTTCATCACTTGCGGTCGGAGCAGGCTGTGGCTGTCGGAAACAACGCCAATTTGCATTGTAAAGTCTCCCATGTATTTCACCTAGCGCGTATCTCACTTGGCAAAGTTGATGCAAATCGAAGGGCATCGTGCGCACGCTCTACAGGAGACTCCCCCATGAACAGCTTGTTCACCCGCACCAATGTTCTTTACTCTTTTCTAGCAACCGCCGGCACCGTTGGCCTGGCAGCGTCTGTGACCTTCGCAGATCCTGTTACCGTAACAGATTCTGGAAATCCGACGAAAAATACAACAACCGCTTCATCCGTGTCCTCTTCGGCCCGCTTTGAGGAGGTTGACCGCAACAATGACGGTATGGTGACCTGGCAGGAATTAGGGCGGGGCTTTGACAACCAACTCTCAGAGGCCGGCCTCACCGAAACGCGCCTGTTGCGCGACTTCGACCTCGATCAGGACAGGCTTCTGAATGCGGTCGAGTTCCGCGCTTTCACCACAAGCTTTACCGCGCGCGAACAGCACCCCGCCAACGCAACGGAACTTGCTGATGAGAACGCTGACGGCACAGTGGAAAGCATTGTGAACGTCACCAAAGTTCAGCAATTACCTGCCAGCGATATTGTCGGCAAGGATGTTGTCGATCTCGATGATGAAAAAATTGGCGAAGCCCAGGATGTGGTACGCAGCCGCAACGGCTCGCAAACCGGTATAGTTGTTACGCCGGACGGCATTATGGCGGAAGAGGTTGTCATCAACGTTGAGGAAGTCAGCCTTGATGGTGACCGAGTTCTCTGGGCCGTTGACTCCGGCAGCGATGCCATTGACCAATTGCCCGAGTATAACGAAAAGGATTATGTCAGCATTCGGTGATACTGAAATCAATTCACACGCGGTAATGCGAGTTCAGCAAAGCAATGAATAGAGCGAATACGGAGACGGCGCCTTCGCTCTATTGGCTGTGTTGGAATCAACCTTTAATCACGCACTTTCGTAGCGGTCGAGAAGATCCCGAACCAAACCGCTGCGCACTATGTCATCACGAGTAAACTCGTGAATATAAACATTGGGCAGGCCGGCGACCCTCTGCACTGCATCTCCCAGACCATTGGGGCCGCGAATATCGCTTTGTGCAATGTCACCATTAATCACGACCTTGCAGTCTTCGCCAATGCGGGTCAGAAACATTTTCATTTGTGCGAGGGACGTATTCTGCGCTTCATCCAACACAACAAAGGTATCCGGCCCAAAGGTTTTGCCGCGCATGAATGCCAAAGGTGCAGCCACTATGCGGCCGTGGCGCAAGTTGTAATTCACCGTCCCCGCGCCGAGGCGTTCATTCAGAATATCTCGGAAGGCTTCAATATAAACAGCGAATTTTTCATCCAGCGCACCGGGCAGAAAACCCAACTGCTCACCGGCTTCAACGGCGGGGCGCGTCAGGATAATTCGTTCAATGCGGCCGGACTCCAACGCTTCTGCCGCCAAGGCGGCCGCACAATAACTCTTACCGGTACCGGCCGGGCCGATGCCAAAGGTCAGGCAATTATTTTTGATCGCATTGATGTAGCGCTGTTGGGCGGCGGTTTTGGCAGTCAGAAGATGTTGCGCGCGGCGTGCGGCGTAGCTGGTTTCGAGTTGTGGGCGGGCGTTCAGTGCAAAGATGTTGGAGGGATCTTCGGGGGAGTTTCGCGTTTTCTTTCGGGTGTCTTGGTGTCGTTTATCGGCGTATTTAGGGTGCTGTATGGAGCGCTTGGAATAAGACTTCTTCGCCATAATAACAGTTCCTGGTCGGTGCAAGTTAATAGCCGATGCCACGATCGGTTACCTTCGCTTGAATTGCCCGGGTGGGGTGTTATTGCTCTGGACCTCCTCTTGATTTGATTGAAGTTTGGAAACGGTTATCGAATATCTGCAGTAATTACTCGGGTATAAAATTAGCTGTTCACCCTGAGTATAGTCCCCAATAAACCGGTTTGTCACAACAATATCTATTTTTTATGACAAAGGAGTGACACCTTCCAAGATTGAGACCCAAGGGCCATACGAACCCATGAAAGGGTCCGACTCCCCAAGATTGACGCAGGAAAAGAGCAGGATATGATAAACGCCATACCACTGCCCTGAACAATGGACTTCCGATGATAACCTCTAGTTCCCCGTGCCCCTGTGGCTCCGTTCTTACCTACGAGCACTGTTGCGAGCCGTTGCACGAAGCACTTTCGGCAGCCACACCGGAAGCATTGATGCGATCCCGGTACACGGCATTCGTATTGCGACGAAATGATTATATTGCGCAAACCTGGCATCCCTCTACCCGCCCCGCTCAACTGCAAGTGGAGGAGGGACCCCAGTGGACCTCATTGCAAATCCTTGCAGCCGATCAACAGGGCGATAAAGGGCGCGTGCATTTTCGTGCGGTTTACAAGGCGGGAACTGGCTGGGGATTTCTAGAAGAAGTATCCAGCTTTATTTATGAAAACGACAGGTGGTTTTACCTTGCGGGCGACACACGAGAAGGGCAATTTAAACCGGGGCGGAATGATGCTTGCCCCTGTGGCAGTGGACGCAAATACAAAGCCTGTTGTTTATGACTGCGTTGATCAGCTGCACCAAGTTTAGGTTCAGAATTTTGCTCGGGCAGCCGCGCAGTGGGGACGAGCGGGCAATCCGCGATAACCTCAGCTTTTTAGCGGCGGGACGCTTACCTCAGAGTCCATAACAGGTCGGCGAACTCGGCTCACGACCATCGGCCTGACGATCTTCCTCATCCAATGCGGTGAGCAGTGCAGCACGCAAGGTAGGCAGATGAGAGTGTTGGGGGTCATGGCTGGCGGTGAGCAGCGTGAGCTTGCCTTTGCGGATATAGCACATCAGCGGGATCAGTGAATCGGGGTTGGCGTCAAGCTCCCGCTTGTAGTCCTGTTCAAACGTATCATCGTCTATTTCCTGCTTATGCCAAGCGCGGCGCAGGCCGGCGGAAGGGGAGGCGTCCTTGTACCATTCGGTGAATTCCAGCTCATCCCGCCGCTTGCCGCGGGGCCACAGGCGGTCCACCAGCACACGCGCACCGTCCTTTTTTTCAGGCGCGTCATAGATACGTTTGAATTCGATCGTGTAACTCATTGCCTGATCTCCAGTAATTGCACCAGGTCCGGCTGGCGCGTCGGCGGTAGCAAATCGGCCAGGGTGTATTTGTCCAGCGTCTTGTAAAACGACTCCATGGCTTCGGCAAAGACGAATTTCAGTTGGCAAGCGGGGGTAATCGCGCAGCCGGCGCCGCCGACAAAACAATCCACCAAGGCTGTGCCTTTTTCCATGTCGCGCACCAGGGTACCAACGTTGATATCTTCAGCAGGACCTTTCAGGCGCAAGCCGCCGTTCTTGCCGCGAATGGCGACGAGGTAGCCTTTGCTGTTGAGTTCCTGCACCACTTTCATCAAATGATTTTTGGAGATGTCATAGCTCTCTGCGATCTCGCGGATTGTGGACAGCTCCTCACCTTTCAGGCCGACATACATAAGTACGCGCAGGGAGAAATCCGTATAGCGGGTGATATACATGTGTTACCTCAATCTGAATCGCCGTTCATCCGGCGCGTCCGTCGGCTCGTGGTCGACCCAGTATTCGCGCATAAAGTATCAGGTACAGCGCGAAAGCCAGGATCCAGGCCATCGCTGCGAGGCTTACACCCCAGCGGTAGTCAATCCATTGCGCCGCAGCCAGCAGGCGCAGCAAGGTCGCGGCAATAATCGCAATATAAATCAGTAAGCCAAATGGTGGCAGCTTCATCGGCCTGCCGGTGTGGCCCATGGCCACCCGAGTGATAACACCAAGAATCAGTGTGGCTATGCCGCCCACGCCCAACGCGTGTTGCCACAGGGTGGCCGGAATGCCATCCACGAAGACCGCCGCACCCCGCAACAACAGCGCGCTACAAATCCAGAAGTAGGCCAGGTGCAGTATCCACAACAAAGGTTCGCGAGCTGTACGCCAACCATTCCACTGTATCAGTCGCACCAGGTTGGCGGCACCGGCGAGCAGCGCAACAACGCCAACGAGCACGCTGTCCACTCCAAACCAGGCAATAGGAATCAGCGCCACCGTACTGGCAATAACCACTTTATCGGTGGTTGCAGAGCGAATGACGTGATCCGCATTGCCGCCGGTATTACGCAACCAGTTGGCCGTGAAAGCGGGAATTATACGCCCGCCGATGATCACCATCATCAGGGTAATCAGGTCGAGCCCCTGCTGTTGTCCGACTTTAAGCCATGTGGTGCTGCCAGTGACAAAGCCGATATGCATCAGCAGGTTGCCCAGCGTCAGTACAGTCAGCACCGCCACCAGAATCATGTTGCGCATATTGCCGTGGCGCAACAGCACCCGCGCGACGTAGATAGTCAGCACCGGCAGAAACACCAAATCCACTGCGGCGACGAGCCCTGCCGGTAGCCAACTGGCAAACCACATGACCAGGCGTCCCGCAATCCACAGCAATAGCAGACCGAGGAGGCCAGCGCCGCGCAGGGGTGTAGCGCCAGTCCAATTACACATGGCAGTCAACACAAACCCCGCAATGGCCGCCGGCACCAGGCCGTACAGCATCTCGTGACTGTGCCACTGCAATGGTGACCAGCCCAGGGGCAGAGCGAGACCGAGAAACAGAAAGCAGAACCAGGCCAATACCACCAACACGCCATACAGCGCCGTAAGTAAAAAGAAAGGCCGGAACGGGTGCGCGAGCAGCACACCAAAAGCAGGAGTAACTGGGGTAACGGGAATGGATTCAGTCATTGGCACTTCCTCGGGTGACAGATTCTTGAGTATTCGCATCGGGCGTGGCTGGAGACGGGTTGACCGGCGCAATGGGCGCAGGGGCAGGGCGGCTGATCAGGAAAGTCGCCAGGCTGATAAACAACAGCGCGGTAAACCAGAGTACGCCGGTCGCGGTGTCGGACAGCCAGAGAATGGTCCAGCTGCTGGCCAGCAGGGTGACTGCCAGACACTTTGCCCGCCGCGGTACTGCGCGCTGAGTCTGCCAGACGGTCAGCAACGGTCCGTACTTCGGGTGACGGTACAGCCAGTGGTGCAGCCGCGGCGAGCCTTTTGGCGCCGCCCAGGCTGCGACCAACAGGAACGGCGTGGTTGGCAACAATGGCAGGAAAACGCCGACGGCACCCAGCCCCAGGCTGCTCCAGGCCAACCACCGCCACAACAGGCGGCTGACACGGGTGCGGGCGGTTGGCAGCGCAGTAGTGGTTTCGGCGGCGCGTTTCATGAGCTCCTCTGTCACTTCGGCACTTTTTCCATATGCACAGGTTTCTTCCATATGTACAGGTTTCGTGGGTGCAGGTTCATAGGTACGTTTCATACGTATACGTTTTCATAGATACATGCAAATTTCCTGGTTACAACCATAGGTCAACGCAAATTGGCATGCTATTTAAGATGTAAACATTTTACATCTTTAAAAGATGTATTTACAATGCATCTTATGCCGATGTGCGAAAGGTCCCGGTTCTGTTCGTGGTCCCTCATTCAGCGGCTAATCAGGCACCACATTAACCTTCGTTACTCTTGACCGGGAGAACACCATGACCACCCTCGACCAGCCTCTCGGCCAGCTCGCCCGCACCATACCCGGCGCGACGGCCGTATTTCATTCACACCAGCTGGATTTTTGCTGCAGCGGCAACATGACCTTGCGCGACGCCGCCGCACAACACAACCTTGACGGTGCCGGTTTGGCCGCTCAGCTAGACCAGCTGCGCGGCACCACTACCGATAACGAAACCTGGGCTGACGCCACCAACATAGAACTGATTGAACACCTGTTGGCGCGCTACCACGACATCCACCGTGAGCAGTTGCCCGAACTGGTGCGACTGGCACAGCGTGTGGAGCTGGTTCACGGCGCCAACCCCCATTGCCCCTCCGGACTGGCCCATGAGCTGACCAAATTGCAGAACGATTTGAACCTGCACATGCAAAAGGAAGAGCAGATTCTTTTCCCGATGATTACCAATGGACTGCAGGCGATGGCAGTAAATCCCATTCGGCAGATGCGCGTTGAACACGACGATCACGCTGACTCGCTGGCAGCTATTGATCGCGTGACCAACAATATTTCACTGCCCCAGGGTGCATGCAACACCTGGCGCGCTCTCTATCTGGGGCTGGACGCCCTGAAGACCGACCTGAAAGACCACATCCATCTTGAAAATAACATCCTTTTTGATCGTATTGATAGCCAATTGGGGGAATTACAACATGGCTGAATACCGCAAACTCTGGTGGCTGCTGATAGCCGTCGTGGCCGTAACCTTTGGCGTGCTGGGTTATTTTGGCACTGAAGTGTATCGCAAGGCGCCGCCAATTCCGGAAGTCGTTCTGTCTGAAGACAACACCATTCTGATGACCGAGGAATCGATACTCGACGGCCAGACCGCGTGGCAGTCCGTCGGTGGCATGCAGCTCGGCTCCATTTGGGGGCACGGCGCCTATCAAGCGCCGGACTGGACCGCTGACTGGCTGCACCGCGAGCTGGTAGCCTGGCTGGAAATTGCTGCGCAGGAGGAGTACGGCAAAGCTTATGATGCCTTGGATGGCGCCGAGCAAAACCAATTGCGCTATGCCCTGAAGCAGGCTTATCGCACCAACACCTACAACGCCGCGCGCGGCGAACTGGTACTGGGTGAACGCCGCGTGCAGGCAATCGCGCAGACTGCGGATTACTACAGCCGCCTGTTCAGTGCCGCGCCGGAACTGCGCAGCACACGGGTCAGCTATGCGATGAAGGAAGACACATTGCCGGACCCGGAGCGTCGCGAGCGCCTGACCGAGTTTTTCTTCTGGACCGCCTGGGCTGCAGCCACCGAGCGCCCCGACAGCGATGTGACCTATACCAACAACTGGCCTCACGAACCGCTGATTGATAACCGCCCCACCGCGGAAAACATCATGTGGTCACTGATCAGTGTGGTAATTCTGATTGCCGGTATTGGTGCGCTCATTTGGGCTTGGGCCTTCCTGCGTAAGGAGGATGAAACCCACCCGGCCGCATCGGAGCGAGATCCGTTGACATTGGTTGCACTCACGCCATCCCAACGGGCACTGGGCAAGTATCTGCTGCTGGTGGTGGCCCTGTTCACCTTCCAGGTGATGCTCGGTGGATTCACGGCGCACTACACCGTCGAAGGCCAGGAATTTTATGGCATTGATGTGTCGCAATGGTTTCCCTACTCACTGACCCGCACCTGGCACATTCAGTCCGCTCTCTTCTGGATTGCCACTGGCTTCCTCGCCGCCGGCCTTTTCCTCGCGCCTATAATCAATGGCGGCAAGGATCCGAAATACCAGAAGCTGGGCGTTGACCTGCTGTTCTGGGCACTGGTGGTGGTCGTGGCTGGCTCGTTCATCGGCAACTATCTGGCCATTGCCCACATCATGCCGGAAAACCTCAACTTCTGGCTGGGCCATCAGGGCTACGAATATGTGGACCTGGGGCGCCTGTGGCAGATTGGCAAATTCGCCGGCATCGCTTTTTGGCTGGTGTTGATGCTGCGGGGCATCGTGCCTGCCCTGCGTCAGCCCGGGGACAAGAACCTGCTGGCTTTGCTGACTGCCTCGGTGGTGGCCATCGGCCTGTTCTACGGTGCCGGGTTTTTCTACGGCGAGCGTACGCACATCTCCGTGATGGAGTACTGGCGCTGGTGGATCGTACACCTGTGGGTGGAAGGCTTCTTTGAAGTGTTTGCCACCACCGCTTTGGCGTTCATCTTCTGCAGCATGGGTCTGGTGTCGCGCAGCATTGCCACGGCGGCCAGCCTGGCTTCAGCGTCGCTGTTTATGCTTGGCGGTATTCCCGGCACCTTCCACCACTTGTATTTCTCCGGTACCACCACGCCGGTCATGGCCGTGGGTGCCAGCTTCAGCGCGCTGGAAGTGGTACCACTGGTCGTGCTGGGCTATGAGGCCTGGGATCAATGGCAACTTAAAGGCCGCGCTCAATGGATGGAGAAGGTCAAGTGGCCACTGGTATTCTTTATCGCGGTAGCTTTCTGGAATATGTTGGGCGCCGGTGTGTTCGGCTTTATGATCAACCCGCCAATCGCGCTCTATTATATTCAGGGGCTGAACACCACACCGGTTCACGCCCACGCAGCACTGTTCGGCGTCTACGGTTTCCTGGCGTTAGGTTTCACCCTGCTGGTGTTGCGTTACATTCGCCCGCAAATGGTGTTCAACGACCGTTTGATGAAGAACTCATTCCTCCTGCTTAACGGTGGGCTGGTGCTGATGCTGTTCACCAGCATGCTACCCGTCGGCCTGTTGCAGTTTGCCGCCAGCGCCTCCGAAGGCTTGTGGTACGCCCGCAGTGAAGGCTTTATGCAACAGGATTTGTTGCAGAACCTGCGCTGGATACGCACCATCGGTGACGTGGTATTCATTTTAGGTGCGCTGGCCGTCGCCTGGCAGGTGGTGAAGGGTGTTTTCAGTCCGGAAACCGCTGCCATTGCCAAGCCTGTACACGGCGAAGATGGCGTTTGTTGCGGCAGCTGTGGAGGTGGTAACTAGCAGAGAAGAGGGGCCTGCTCGCTTTTGAGCTTGAGTTGTAGTTGAATATCGAACGCTGAATACGAGTTCGGCCCCGTCTCACGATTTAAGCGCGTTCTTTAAGTGCGCAAATTTTACGTTTTTTACACCACAAAGGAGACCATCATGAAATTGACCAAATTATTATTGCCTGCCTTTTTCGCCGTTTGTGCGGGTTCCGCACTGGCAAATGAATGTGCTATCACTGTCGACAGCACAGACGCCATGCGCTTTGATACGGATGCCATTGTGGTGGATAAAAGCTGCGAGGAGTTCACCGTAACCCTGACCCATTCCGGCAAGTTGGGTGCAAACGTGATGGGCCACAACTGGGTATTGACCAAAACCGAGGATATGCAGGCCGTCGCCAAAGACGGCATGAGCGCCGGCCTCGACAACGAGTACGTCAAACCGGATGACGCGCGGGTTCTGGCCTTTACGGAAATCATCGGTGGCGGCGAAGAGACTTCTGTCACCTTCGCGGTGAACCAATTGAGCGCCGGGCAGGCGTATACATTTTTCTGCTCTTTCCCCGGACATTATGCTCTTATGAAAGGCACACTTTCTGTAGAATAGCGCAGCCAGAGACAAGGCTCTTGAAGACATCTGAAACGGCATGAGCAACAACCCTGTGCTGGGCTTGTCCCAGCGGGGTCATTGATGCCAGAGCACCGCCAGAATTCAAGCGCCGCTTTGAATCTGGCGGTGCTATTTTTCTTTTGTCTCAGGGCACCTCTATTAATTGATTGTGGTCTCTGCCTGGCAGTCCACAATTAGTAGAGGTGCCCTTCAATCAGGAGCTCACCAATGAGTGACGTCGACGCAAGAGTATCCCAAATATTTGATCAGGTGGTGCAACGCAACCAGGGTGAAGCGGAATTTCACCAGGCGGTGAAGGAGGTCATTGAGACCCTGGGCCCGGTACTGCGCAAGCATCCCGAATACGCTGAACATAAAATTATCGAACGCATCTGTGAGCCCGAGCGACAGATCATCTTTCGCGTGCCCTGGCAGGACGACAGCGGCGAAGTCCACATCAACCGCGGATTCCGCGTCGGCTTCAACAGCGCCCTCGGCCCCTACAAAGGCGGCCTGCGTTTCCACCCTTCGGTCTACCTGGGAACCATCAAGTTTCTGGGCTTCGAACAGACCTTCAAAAATGCTCTTTCCGGTATGCCCATTGGCGGTGCCAAGGGCGGTTCCGACTTCGATCCCAAGGGCAAATCCGACAATGAAGTCATGCGCTTCTGCCAGAGTTTCATGACAGAGCTCTATCGCCACATTGGCGAACTGACCGATGTTCCCGCCGGCGACATCGGCGTCGGTGCCCGGGAAATCGGTTATTTGTTTGGGCAATACAAACGCATCACCAATCGCTATGAGTCCGGTGTTTTGACCGGTAAAAGCCCGTCCTGGGGCGGCGCTCTGGTGCGGCGCGAGGCCACCGGTTACGGTGCGGTATTTTTTGTGGAGGAAATGCTAAAAACTCGCGGCGAAGCGCTCGACGGTAAAACCTGTGTAGTGTCCGGCTCCGGTAACGTGGCCATTTACGCCATCGAAAAATTGCAGCAGCTCGGTGCCAAAGTGGTCGCCTGTTCGGATTCAAACGGAGTGATCTACGACAAAGCCGGCATTAACCTGGATACCGTCAAACGCTTGAAGGAAGTCGAACGCAAACGCATCAGTGAATACCAGAAAGAACACCCGCAAGCGGAATATATTCAGGGTGGCAATATCTGGGACATTCCCTGCCAAGTGGCACTGCCCTGTGCGACTCAGAACGAGCTCGACGAGAATTCCGCGCGCACATTGATCAAGAATGGCTGCCTGGCGGTAAGCGAAGGCGCCAATATGCCCACCACGCCAGAAGGTGTGAAGCTGTTTATCGATGCGGGAATATCCTACGGCCCCGGCAAGGCAGCCAACGCCGGCGGCGTGGCGACATCCGCACTGGAGATGCAGCAAAATGCCAGCCGGGATACCTGGTCATTCGAGTTTACCGAACAGCGGCTGGACAAGATCATGAGCAACATTCACCAGGATTGCTTCGAAACCGCCGAGGAATACGGCATGAAGGGCAACTACGTGGTGGGCGCCAATATCGTCGGTTTCCGGCGGGTGGCTGAAGCCATGCTGGCGTTTGGTATTATCTAACGAATCAGCCCGTGCCTGAGAGCTGATCCGGTTAAATCCGGGTCGGCATCCAGACAGCTTTCACCTCTGGCATTACGATCACTTACTCTCGACTTATATCCGTTCAAACGATAGGACGTTCGATTTCCGTCTGCCGATCCAGGCAGCACTCACACCCAGAATTCCGTTTGACCCGAGGCCGACCAAACACGGCAACAACGACCAGTACAACAACCAGCAAAACCACGCTCACGCTAATAAATGCCACCATAACTCCTCCCGTTAACGATTCAGATCAGCCTGACACTCGCGTTTTCAACCAACTTGTTTAATAAGCGGTTGTGTCAGGAAGCCCTCGCTTAAAGTTTGTTTCTGCAATGCCTGTGCATTCTCGTAAAGATGTATCTATAATACATGTTATAGAGACTGCGTCCAGTGAATTGTTTAACTGGTGCTCAGAAATGTTTACAAACTCCGTTAGTTATTTTTCTCGCCACGAACAAAGGGGTCACATTATGCAGCTGGGAATGATCGGATTGGGCCGAATGGGTGGCAACATCGCCAGGCGGCTGATGCGCAAGGGACACACCGTGGTCGCCTATGATCGCAGCGCGGATGCCGTTGCCACATTGGCCGAAGAGGGCGCCACTGGTGCTGCGAGTTTAGCGGACCTCGCACAAACTCTGACAAAGCCGCGTGCAGTCTGGGTCATGTTGCCGGCCGGCGAAGCCACTGAACAGACCATCGCGGCCCTGGCCGAGGTACTGGACGCGGATGACGTGATCATTGATGGCGGCAACACCTTCTACAAGGACGATATTCGCCGCGCAGAATTGCTCGCCCAAAAGCAAATCCATTATGTGGACGTTGGCACCTCCGGTGGCGTCTGGGGCCTGGAGCGAGGCTATTGCATGATGATTGGCGCGGAGCGCGTCATTTTTGAACGCCTTGATGGCTTGTTCGATTCTCTGGCACCCGGCCGCGGCAACCTTGAACCCACCCGGGGTCGCAATGCACCAGACGATCGCGCGGAACGGGGTTACATTCACGCCGGCCCGGTAGGCGCCGGACACTTCGTCAAAATGGTTCACAACGGTATCGAGTATGGGCTTATGCAGGCGTATGCAGAGGGGTTCGATATCCTCAGAAGCAAGGCGTCGGATAGCCTGCCGGAAGATCAACGCTTTGAACTCGATCTGGCGGACATTGCCGAAGTGTGGCGGCGGGGCAGCGTAGTGTCGTCCTGGTTGCTGGATCTCACCGCCCAGGCACTGGCGGGAGACCCGAAACTGGACAATTTCACCGGCGCAGTAGCGGACAGTGGCGAAGGGCGCTGGACTATCGACGCAGCCGTCGAGCAAGGCGTGCCCACACCGGTCCTGGCCATGGCGCTGTTTGGGCGCTTCCGCTCCCGGGATCAACACACTTATGGTGATCGGCTGCTCTCGGCGATGCGTTTCGGGTTCGGTGGCCATGTGGAACCACCGAAATAAGTCAACCGCACCCATTTGCAAAACATGAACCCGCAGCGAGGAACTCAATCATGGCTCTACATCATGCCATTCCCGGTGAAATTGTGAACGTGCGCCCGTTGGGGGCGCAACTGGCCAATGCCGTTAATACGACTTTATTGAAATCTGAACACCTGCAGGTATTTCGGTTGGTACTGCCGAAAGGCAAAGAGTTTCGGGAACACCAGGTGCCGGGAGAAATCACCGTACATTGCCTGGAGGGTGCTGTGGAATTCACAACGCCAGAGCGTACTCAGCCGCTGGTGGCGGGGGAGTTGCTGTACCTGGACGGGGGCGAGCCCCACGCGCTGAAAAGTATGGAAGATGCCTCGCTGCTGGTGACAATTTTTCTCAAACCCAAGCAGAATTCATGAACGGCGTTACCATCATTACTGCCCCACACACTAAATGCCTAATGTTCCACGAACCTAGCTCTTATGAGGCTCAACGGTCTGTGGCAGACATGGATCCGGTATTCACTGCTGTGACACGCCGTGAATACGTCCCTGTAGGCTCGGCGCCAGCATCCATGCTGGCGACGGTCACAACAGCAAACACCGAATCCACGTCCCCGGGGTTTGTGGGACAGCAATGCATTACCCATCCATATGAATTCCAAGTATGTTAGCTCAAGGCGCCAACAACACAGGAGGACGATAGTATGGCTTTTCATCAGGTGAAGGATCTACTACAGTGGATAATCGATTTCCATGAAAAACTCGGTAGTCAATACCGTCATCTAAGCGAGGCACAGACCGACGAGCGCATGAAGATGACACTGAGTTTTCTCGCGGATCGGGAGGAGCGCATGCATCATTCCATGGTCGCTTATCGAAAGAACGCGGATTCAGGATTGTTGGGGACCTGGTTGATCGACTCCCAGGAGTTCGTTCATCCACACCTGTTGAATCGAATCCCCAAGTGCCTGGACTGTCAGGATGTGCAGGATATTCTGGCCAATGTGCTCACCGCCCACCAAACGCTCAAAGACATGTACCGCTTGCGCGCGCAGCTAGCTCAGGTACCGGAAGAAAAGAAGTTGTTTGAAGAACTGGCAGACAATCAGGAAGCAGAGGCTCGGCTGCAAACCCGGGACGTCGCCCGCTTTGAGCTCTGCTAGAAGTGTATTACCGCTGCCATTATTAACTCGGCAATCAACATCATGGGGTAAGTTGCCTCCATACGATAACGACGGGACTGGGCTTCGATCCGTTTGTCATCAGGGTAGTTCTTTTGAAAACGCATAAACACGTCCCTGTGGCTCCCCCGCGGCATCCCTGCCGCGAGGGTTTCAAAAGAACTACCCTGATGACAAACTACCTTGGCGAACTTGATTAGCAGTAGACTTCGACAAGAGCATGCCCCCTCAACGTTAATTGCCGGGTTAAATAGAGAACACAGGATCGTCGTCTACGCAAAAGCTGGAGGAATCAATGCTTACCGTCGAAATCTACCGCTATCATCCTGAAAAAGATCAGGCACCCACCATGCAAACATTTCAGGTGGACGACATGTTTCGCAAGCGAATGGTGCTGGATGTTCTGGAACATCTGAAAGCGGAAGATCCGACGCTGACGTTTCGACGTTCGTGTCGCGAAGGAGTGTGCGGTTCGGACGGGATGAATCTCAACGGTACGAACGATCTCGCCTGCGTCACCCGCGTCTCCGAATGCATGGGAAAAGCCAAAACGCTGATCGTGCGTCCATTATCAGGCATGCCGGTAATACGGGATCTGGTGGTGGATCAAACCCAGTTTTTCAAACAGTATCACCGCATTCACCCGTATCTGATGAATGATGAAGCGCCGCCGGCCATCGAGCGCCTTCAGTCACCCGAAGACCGTGAAAAGCTCAACGGCTTGTACGAATGTATTCTCTGCGCCTGTTGCAGCTCCGCCTGTCCGTCCTGGTGGTGGAACCCGGAAAAGTATGTTGGCCCCGCCGGACTTCTGCAGTCCTACCGCTTTCTGATCGACAGTCGCGATACCGCAACAAAGGAACGCTTGAACGAACTCCAAGACCCGTTCAGCGTGTTCCGCTGTCGCAATATCGGCAACTGCGTCCACGTCTGCCCGAAAGGTTTGAACCCCATGCATGCCATCGGGCATATTCGGCGCTTGTTGTTGCGTGAAAGCGCCTGAACCAAACGAGGGTCCTACTCACTTATAGGGTCGAGAAGTTCTGTCTTGCTAGTTCGTCTTGATAGTTCCGTCTTGACCGCATCTAATGAGGTCACGGTGACGCGAATATTGTCGGAAGTTAGTCCTCCTGTCACTCGCTCCGGTCACGTTGCTCCTCTATTTGAATGAATCCAGTATCGTTTCTGATATACGCCCACAGCTATATCAAAAACTTATAGTATTCTGACATAGCCCTTGCCGCGATGGCCGAACCTGATATAGGATCCTTGTTAAATTCAAAACTCCCAGGTTTTTGACATATGGATATCGCCTCGCGCCTCGGTATTGGTGTTCCGCGCCATCGTCGACTTAAAACAGCGTATTGAACGTGACCTGTTACCGCACTTCTGCACGCGCCGCCACAACAGCCTGTACGAGTACAGCTCCATCATCCTGACCACCAATAAGGACTTCACCAACTGGGGCGAGTTCTTCCACGACGACGCTGTGGCGGCACCAATCATCGACTGGGTCACCCGCCACTCACACATCTTCATGCTGGGAGGGGAGAGCTATCGACTGAGACAAAAAGTAACCGACTAGAAGACACGCCGTGGGTCAATTCTATTGGCCAAAAGTGGGTCAAAATAGATGGCCATTGACAAATCCGACTAAGTTCTCGGAACTCTCATGAAAACCTTGATATCGTGGCTACCTTTCCACAAGGAAGCCGCAAACAATGAAGTTAGAATATCTACATGGTGAAAGAATCACCAAGCTCATCCATGAGATGACACCGTTAGAATCCGCAATACATAGCTACGAGGAAGCTGCTCATAAGCTACTAGATCGGTATCAATATCTCGCCAAAGGAAATACTGACCATTCAACTACCGGGACGGAAAAGGAAAGGGAAGCAGAGCAAAAAGAATGTCTTCAATTCCTCGAACTCGAACGAGCTAAACTTGCCACTATCGCTGATGTACAGGGTAAACTGGCCGCCTATCGTGAATCAGCGCTGTCCGCCACTGTCGGGACTGCGAAGCAGAGAGATCAGGCTGTCAGACGTTTGAACGCGGAGTGCCATCATCCCACTGGCAATCTTGAAAAATTCATGAGAGCTGAGGGTGTACCTAAACCAAGTGCAAAACATACGGCTCACCACATTGTTCCCGGTAAAGGGAGAGATCCCGTTGTTAATGGAAGAACACGCTTACATCTTCATCGGTACGGCATTGGCATTAATGATCCGGCTAACGGCGTATATCTTCTTCACAAAGATGAGTACACACCTCATTGGTCTATGCCCCTTTCTCGAGGACATAGGAAGTACCACACCGCCTTGTATGAGACATGGGTTTCAAACAGGATCAGGGCGCTGAAGAATATTGATGCGATAAAAACACAGCTTCAAATTATTGGTCGTATCCTGCAACAAAACGAGCCAAAAGATATTCCTCAAAACTAATCGCTGGCACCGCATGAATAACCTATACGCAATAAGAAAAGATCTTCCGAAGTACAAGGTCCTGGATCTCGATATCCTGGATATCACACGTAATGTTCCAGATGAAATCAACCTGGACAGCGTCTATGACTTCAGCCAAATGAACTATGCAATGGCAGAATGGTGGAAAGCGCCAGATACGCGCTACATCAGTACAGCCAACGCTGGTGCAGCCGCAGTCCCGGACATTAGTTGTTGGGTCGACGCCACTTTGACGCTATCGCCGAAAGCGTATCGTTTACTAAATGACTCGCTCAAAGATTACGGCGAGTTCTTACCAGTATCCGTCGCTGGTGAGTCGCACTACATTTTCAATTGCCTCACACTCGGGCTACCCAAGGAAGATAAATGCACATTTAACAACGAAGAAGGTATGCAGGCAGGACCGAAGTATCTGGAATTTGATCAGAGCGCGTCGGAATTGCTTGTTTTTAAAACACCAATTGAAAATTGTTTAACACTCTTCTGTAATGAGCGATTCAAACAGATCGTTGAGTCATTTGGGTTGCGTGGGGCCATTTTTGATGATGATCTTATAGTTTCTTAATAGGAAAACCCCTCGCAACATCTACCTGCCGATCCCGCGTTGTCCGACTACGCGCACAACACCTTGAAAATGCGGCTCAGATAGCTGTCGCCTCCGCGCAGGGGAGAAGCCGCTTGACCAAGTTCGTTGGTCTTGTGCCAGTCCATGCGCAAGACATGGCGTTGAATCATGTGCTCGGCCAGCTCCATCTCCTGATCGGTCGGCGCCGAGCCTTTCCATTTGCCCAACGGCGACGTGTCGCGCAGCAGGATAAACGAATGGACCGTCCAGCGGCGTTTTGTCTCGGCCTCCAGTTTTTTGGCCAGCTCCGGCAATTGTCCGCCCGTTGCCAGGCGCACCTTGTCGTTCATCGCATGGCCCTGGGTCAGGCCAAGATCATCCTGATTGACGATACCAGTCTGGCCCTTGGGGTCGAACAAGGCCAACGTCGTTTTGTTGGCCTTGTCGTCGACGATCCACAACACGAAGTCGGGATAGAACGCGCGGGTCTCGCCATCCAGATAGACGCCAATCGAGCGCAACGATTCAACATTGCGCATCAGGTAGAATTCACGCGGATCCCGCGAATAATTCGCTTCGATAAATTCGAGAATATCGCGCAGAAACTTGCGCTCACCCGCATTGAGCGCATCCGGGGAAATACCGATGTGCTTGAGTTTGTGCGACGACAGCACTTTCCGCAGTGAAGCATTGTCGTCGATGCGGCTCAGCAAGGGCGCATAGATGTGGTAATCACCGTGTGCTTCGCGCAGATCCAGTTCCAGTTGCGCCCGCAGTTTGCTGTCACCCTCGAATTTCTGTCTGTCCTCCTGATTGCCGAACTCATAGGTGAGTCGGTAGCGTTCGATGAAGTCGCCGGATTCACCAGCGGCAGACTGGCGTACCAAATCATAGCGATACTGGCGTTTATCAATATCGTAACGAACCTTGTGAAAAATCTTCTCCAGCAGGTCGCGCTGTGCCTCGTCGAACAAGCGTATCACTGCCGCCTCGCCGCGTTCGGTCAGAGCCTCGTCATAAAGCACGCCTTGTGCGGTACGAAGAAGCATCTTCGTATCAAGGATGGACAACGTGCCGTTGCGCGTCACATACGCCTGCACGCGCTTGTCACGACTCCAGGTACGAACGCGATCGCGCAAGGCGGCGTGCGTAGCAAAGGTGGCATCCAGCACCTCCAACATGGCTGGAAGAATGTTTTCGCCCGCCTGCTCGCGATTTGCGCGGTAGTCCAGCGTGAAACCGGGGTTGGCGAAATTGCCCTGCAGGGGTTTGCCATCGGCGACGTACTCCCAATGCCACTCATTGCTGGTCGCATCCAGCGTCAAGCGCAGGGGTGCATCAAACTCCGAGCGACCCACCTTGAATGCGTGCAGTTTTGCTTGGTAATCGGCAAACTCTGCAGGCTTGCGCTTGCCCGCCGCCGTGCCGACCTGCACCACGGCGGGTTCCACATCCAGATGAAAGGGGCCAGCAATGGCGGGCAAGTCGGCTTCCAACGCATCCAGAAAGGTTTTCAACCAGGACTTTTTCAGGCTGTAGACGTTCAGCGTTTCCAGCCGGCGCAGGCGGCTAAGCGGGCGGTCATCCGCCAGCAACTCGGCGTAGTCCGAGCAGTGCTCCGCGTGCTGGCGCTTGCCGTTATGGCGCAGGCCTTTCAGGCGCACGCCACGGCCGAAGATCTGGATGATCTTGTTGCCTTTGGTGGAGCCCAGGTTGATCAGGCCGATGACGGAGACGCGAAAGCAGTTCCAACCCTCTGCGAACTTGCGGCTGCCCACCAGCACGTTGATCGGCGAGGCCGGATCGTCTATGGCGTCGAAATGGTAGCGCGTGTGGACGATGGCTGCCTTGTTCAACACCACGCGCGGCTCGCCGTGAGCGTCATGCAACTGCGGGTGTTCCTCGCAGCCGCTAAAAAACTTTTCGCCATTGCCGACGTTGATCAGGCCCCAGTAATGGCCTTCGCCCCACGACAACCATATCTCGTCACTGATGCCCGGCGAGCGGGTCAGCGTCAGCATGCCGGCGTATTCGTTGTTGAACACTGCGGCATATGACTCGCGTTCGCTGGCACTCAAGTGCGCCAGCCAGATGACGAACTTGCGGATGTCGGAGACCTCGTCCTTTTCGCCGCCTTCCTTCTTCGGGTCTTCCACCGTATTGCCCATGAAGGCAATCAGCGGTTTGTCGGGAAAACGCCCAGCAAACGGCAGCTCGCCAGCCCCTTGCGCCTGGCTAACAGTCAGCTGCGCGTGCGCGTCGAGTTTGTCACGCAAGGTGTCGAAGGTCGCCTCGAAGAACGCCGCTTCGCTCTTGCCGGCGTCGGCGAAGCGGTCGTCGTTGAGACTTTGCAGCGCGTAGTCTTTACCGTAGCCATCCTTGAAGAAGCGGTAGTAGTTGTAATCGTAGACGATCTGCTCTTCGTAGCCGGCCACATGCCGGTCGGCAATGCCGTGGTAGGTGGCCGAATATTCGAACAGAAAAGCGTTGTCCGGCGCGATCAGGTCGTGGCGCAACTGCTTGAATGCGCCCGCATCCTTTCCGCCACCGGCCAAACCGATATGACCTTCGTCCACCAGCACCAAGCGAAACTCGCGGGTGCTGCCGGTCAGGTTGAAAAAGCCCGGCTCTTTGTTGAGTAGCGCCCCGGTGGTGGCCACAATCAGCTTGATGCGGTTGTTGTACTGGCGGTTGAGCAAGCGCACCACCTCACCCAGTTCGCGCTCGTGCTGCTCGATCAGGTTGACGCCCGGCGTGGTCAGGATGATTTGCAGCTCATCGAAGGCCTGACTGCCACCAATGTGCTCGATGTACTGCAGGATGTTCAGGTGCATCAGCAGCGTCTTGCCGCTGCCAGTGGCCATCCAGTAAACCAGCGCTTTTTGCTCGGAGAAACCCTTGCCGGCGCGCTTGGCGGCCAGCACATGCTCGGTGAAATACAGTGCCAGAATCTGGTAATAGCGCAGCTTGAACGGCACGGTCCGCAGCTTGTTGTAGCTGTCAAGCCAGCCGCGAATCTTGCGCGACATCGGTTGCGGCACACCACTGGCGGCCGCACTGGCGAACGCTTCCACCTGTTGTTGATAATCGCGGTCGTTGCCCTCGGCGCGGCTGGCGAACTCGCCTAACAACTCCTGCTTGAGGCGGTTGTAGAGTTTTAGCTCCATGATGCGCCCCGCATGAAGTCATCACCGGTAATCAGCCGGGTGTCGATGTCCAGCCGGCGCAGGTCGGCGTCGAAGTTGACTTCCAGGCGCTGGATGCGGCTGACGCCGTCGTCGCTGTAGTGCGCCAGGATGGCCTTGAGGTTGGCGGTGTCGTCCTCGGCGGCATCGATGTCCCGCAACACCACCAGCGTGCCGTGGGTGGTTTCCAGCGCTAAATACGGGCGATCGAACTCGCGATACATGCGGCGCGAGCGAACCCAGTAGCCCTGCAGGTAGCACCAAGTTTCCATCAGGTCGATCGGCGTTTCCGTGCGCGTCTTGCCCACTCGCATAACTTGCGCGAAGGGCCGCGACAGATCCAGCGAGGCGCGCAGCGTTTCTTCCTCCGGCCGGAACAGATAGCGCACCGGCATACGCGGCGGCAGGCTGGCTTCGTCCCAGACGGCGTGCAGGTTGTCGAGGGTGTCTTCGTATTGTTCCAGTGCTTGCACCTTGACCATGTGCCGGGTTAGACCGCGACTCACCGGCACGCCGTCTTTCCACTGGGTGGAATACAGCACGCGCTTGATGCGCGGTACCAGGATGGAGTCGAAATAGCCGCCCATCTCAGTCAGCAGGAAGCGGCGTTGTTGGTCGCTGCGGATTACCGCGTGGCCGCTGGTGCCGGAGCCGGCGAAGAAGTCCATCACCCATTCGCCGGGGCCGGTGGTTTGTTGGGCGAAGCGTTCGATGAGCGTCGTGGGCTTGGGGTTGGAAAATGCACGTGTGCGTCCGAAAACGTTCGCAAGTTCCTTCTCGCCGTCCGTGTAATCAATGACGACCGACCGGCTCACGTTTGTTTCGACCTCATGAACGAAACTCTTCTTCTGCGGTATCCGCGTGTCGTCATCGCCGTACGCAATTCGGTGGTCGTTGTCCAAGTCTGTGAAACTAAATGTTTGGCCCGGCATTCGGCTGAATGGCCACGCCCAACCTCTTTTTGGATGCGCACATGGCAGCTTCGTTACTGGATGCAATGGCCTGTAGAACCGATATGCCAGGTCTTCGCTATCGCGAAATTCAGATTTTTGAGAATCTTCCTTCACTTGGGACATCGACGGATCGCTTTCGCGCCAAATCCAAATCCCTGCTTCACGTTGTCGCGCTTCAGCTTCCGGGACGAATGTCCCGCCCGCATCGCGGTACTCCGCGTTCTTGTAATTGTACAAGCCTTTCCAAAGATCCAGATTCTTGTCAAACTCAATGCCGCGCTCTTCCAGATCGGCCCGCAGCTCTTCGCGATGCTGCTCGAACAGCTTGGCAATCTCGGCCTCGATTTCCGCCACGCTGGGGTAGTCCGGATTCAATCGCTCCACCAGCTCCATCATTTCCGCATAGCCGGGCTTCGGCTCGCGGAACATCGTGGGCTCGGCTTTTACCGTCTCCAGGTCGCGCGCGAACACCTCAACGTACTCGTGGTTGTTGGAGTAGGTCGGCGACTGGTTCTTGGTGGAGTTTTGCGCCCAGATCAGCTCTTCCACCCGGTTGCCCGAGCCAAAGGTCTGGCGCAGCTGGGTCTCCAGTTGCGTACGCTCCTTGTCGTCGATGCTGGCAAACAACACGCCCGCCTTGCCGAGCAAAGGATGCGCCAGCGCAAGGCGGTCGTGGATCATGCTGGCCCAGCTGGAGTGCCGGAAGCTGTCCTTGTACAGAAAGCCGTCGCCGCCGGTGTTGTACGGCGGGTCAATGTAGATACACTTGATCTGTTCGCGGAATTTTTCCTGTAGCAGGTTCAGCGCCTGCCAGTTTTCCGAGTTGATCAGCAGGCCGTCGGTCTGTTCGTCCAGATTGTCGAACTCGGGCAAACCCAGCAGGTCGTCCTGAAAGTCCGGATCCGTTTCGCGGTATAGCCGCGTATCCACCACCAGGGTGGGATGCTCGGCCAGCTCGGCGGCCTTGCTAACCGTCACCTTGAACAAGTCCGCCCATTCCTGCCGCTGCGCCTGGCTGGCAAATATACGCGCGTGAAAGCTTGCGGGGATTTTTCCTACCGATACCAGGTAGTGGGTGTCCACCACTTTCTTCTTCAGCTCGAACAGTGATTTCTGGAAGTTTTCAATGGCGGCCAGAAAACCGATCAACTGGTCAGCCACACTATTGAAGGCGCGGGCGATCAGCACGGTGAGATTGTCTTCACCGGCATGCAGCAGGGCGCCAAGGTCAGAGAACACCACCTGCTTGATGAAGCGCGCCTTTTCGCGGGTGAGAAAGGCTTGCAGGTCCTTGTGGATGAAATAGTCGGCGTCGTTGCCCACGTAGAACTTATTGAGGTTGCGGTCAATCTCCCACAGCGCCTTGACGGTGGCATGGGCTTGCAGCGCCGCTTGGCGCTCGCCAAGATTCTTGCCAAGCGCGGCAAAGTCATCGCGCTTGCTCAGTTCTTCGATGTACTTGTCAAAGCGCAGGCGCAGCTGACCGAGCCCCTTGACCTGGCCGCCGTCGGTTTTGTCGTAGTCGCCGGTCAGGTCGGTGAACACCGGCTTGCCGGGGGGCGCATCCTCCTTGCCCGGCTTCTTGTGCAGATAGGGTGTGATGTCGGTATCGTCGGCAAACACTTCGCGCCACAGGCGGGAATAGATTTCCGTCTTGGGCGTCGATGCCGCTGCCAGCACAAATTGAACCTGCCAAACATGAATGGTGTTGCCGCCCGCATCGACTTGCTCAACCGGCTCAATCTGACTCAACCGGTAGTGCTTGCGCTCGCTGTCTTTGTTGTTGTTGCGCGTGGTGGTCTGAGCCTGCTCGTCACCATCATCGCCAAGGCGGAACTCCAGCCACTGCCCGGCCACTTCAAAACGTACGCTGTGGAAGCCGTTACCAGTCTTGATGTAGTAGCTGTCCTTGTGCTTCCAGTGGAACAGGGTGTCCGAGCCGTCATAATCGGCTTCGTAGGGCACTTTGTAAGCGCTGGCGGCTCGGGTGTTGTAGCCGAAGTCGCCATTGGCGTAGTACAGCTCGAAGAAGTTCAGCAGATGATTGTAGATGCGGGCCTCGAGGTCATCGCTGGCCACTTTTCGGGTTTCCACAAACGTCTTGAGTTGGGCTTCGGCCTGTTCGCGCTCGTTATCGTCATCGGCCAGCACCAGCAACTTGGTGAAGGCGGCTATTGCCTTGGCATCTGACGGGTCCGCTGCCAAGGCTTCCCAGCTCGCTTCGCCCTTTTTTCCGAGTGTCGCGGCGAATGCACCCAGCCAGTTGCGTGCAGCATCGCTCTGCTGATTGCGTACGTCACCCAAGGCTTGAGTCACGGTGGCTCGCAGGCTGTCGGCACCCTCACCGTCGATGAAGGCTTCGATGAACTGCCGCTTCAGCCGGGTAATGCGGTATATGCCGAAGTCGAGGTCGTTGCCCTCGAACTGGAACATGGCCTTGAGAAAGTCGCGGAGCTGGTTGAAGGTGTTGCTGGACGGTGTCATGCGGCCGTTGTTCCCTGGTCGTGGCGAGCAGCGTCATGCGCTCACGCAATGTGGCAATTGGCCGACAGTCTCTCGTGTCATGAGACGCCGACAGGTTCATTTTAAGCGGATGTGAATTCACGCGCCCGGCGGTGGATGTCACGCGCGATCAGGCACCAGGGCCAGGCGATAGCCGAGCGCCTTCGCCACCCTCATGGTGTTGGCGAGGCTGGGGTTGCCTTCACCGGACAGCGCCTTGTACAGCCCGGCCCGGGTCATGTCGACAGCTTCCGCCAACTGACTCATGTTGCGCGTGCGGGCGACTGTGCCGAGGGCTTTCAGCATGAACACGGGATCGTTGGGCGCCTCCTCCGCGCAGGCTTCAAGATAGGCGGCAATGTCCGCCTCGGTCTTGAGGTAGTCGGCACTGTCGTAACGAGCAAAAGCCTCTCGTACACCTTTTTGTTTTCCGCCTTTCATGATCTACGCTCCCACCCGGTTGCAATGCGCTGAGCTGTCTGATATCGCATAGCGTGCCCCATTGGGCCGGGCGTCCAAAATGGCGGATTTGAGCAGCTCTAACGCTGGCAGAGTGTAAACTGTAGTTTTCACCTGGTCAAGGCTGGCATCGGCGGGTTAATCCGTAAAGCGTGCGACGGGGCCATGACGACGGACGAGACGCCGGTTTTGGCACATGTTGGATGACGATTATTACTCTCGGAGTTCGCGGTAACTTTCTTCATAACCAGACAGGTAAAGAAATCAACAGGTGGATACGCCACCGTGGTGATGTAGGGGGAGAGTTTCTAAAACCGTCACAAAAGGGACCTTGTGCCGGAGCCTACAGGGATGTATACGGCGTTTTTAGAAGCTCTCACGCTGCAGCACCACACCTTGCTTACGAAGTGATCAACTTCAGCAATAATAGACTGTAACCCAACTCCGAAACTTGAGTTATTAGTGCGCCTATACCTAGCAAAGCGGAATTTTCAAACGAAGTGGCTTCTTCGCAGCCGTGTTCCTGCGGTCTCCGTTAAGCTCCCGGCCAAATCAACCAAACGGTGGAAAGCGAGTGAAATGACGCTTGAAGAGGCACTCGTCAGGCAGGACATGAAAGACCTCGCCTAGCAACGCATCGCAGATATCCCATGAAAAAATCCAGTATGCTTTTTTTCAGCTTACCGGATTTATTTCGACGCCTACAGCCTGTAAAAAGCTATTCGACCGTCACCGACTTGGCCAGGTTGCGCGGCTGATCCACATCGGTGCCGCGCAATACGGCGACGTGGTACGACAGCAGTTGCAGTGGCAGCGTATAGATGATCGCTTCCAAACTGGCGGGCACGTGGGGCAAGGCGGTTACGCGGGTGTTTTCGTCTTCAGTGAAGCCCGCTGCCTGATCCGCGAATACATAGAGTACGCCACCGCGCGCTTGGACCTCTTCCAGGTTGGATTTCAGTTTTTCCAACAGATCATTGTTCGGCGCCACAGCAACCACCGGCATGTCGCTATCCACCAGGGCCAGTGGCCCGTGCTTCAGCTCGCCAGCGGGATAGGCTTCCGCATGGATATAGGAAATTTCCTTGAGTTTGAGCGCGCCTTCCAGCGCCACCGGATACTGAATGCCGCGACCGAGAAACAACGCGTGGTGCTTTTCCACAAATTCTTCGCCAAGTTTTTCGATGACCGAATCCAGCGCCAATACTTTTTCACACAAACGAGGCAGGCTGTGCAACGCCTGCACCAGCTCCGCTTCACCTTCTGCGCTCAAGCCGTGGCGACGACCCAACACCAGGCCCAACAACTGCAACGCGACCAGCTGGGTGGTGAACGCCTTGGTGGAGGCAACGCCAATTTCGGGGCCGGCCATGGTCATCAATGACAGGTCCGATTCACGCACCAGCGAGCTGTTGGCCACGTTGCAGATGGCCAGACTTGCGCTGTAGCCCTTTTCTTTGGCGATGCGCAAGGCGGCCAGGGTGTCTGCTGTTTCACCGGATTGAGAAATGGTGACGAACAGGGTGTTCTGCGGCACAATGATTTTGCGATAGCGGAATTCCGAAGCAATGTCCACGTGGCAGGGAATATTGGCCCATTCTTCGAATGCGTATTTGGCGACCAGGCCCGAATGGTAGCTGGTACCGCAGGCGACGATTTGCACCGCGTCAATTTTCTCGAAAATTTCATGGGCCTTGCTGCCGAAAGCCTCTTCCAGCACCTTGTCGGAACCGAGTCGGCCTTCCAGGGTACGTTGAATGGCCGCAGGCTGTTCAAAAATCTCTTTCAGCATGTAGTGTCGGTAAGGGCCTTTTTCAGCGGCATCGACACTGTCGGAAATGGTGGTGATTTTTCGTTCAACGCGGTTGAACGCACTATCAATGATGTCGATGGCATTGGCAGAGACTTGTGCAATATCACCTTCTTCCAGATAGATGAAACGATCCGTCACCTGCCTCAGTGCCAACTGATCCGACGCAATAAAATTTTCATCAATACCCACACCAATAACCAATGGACTGCCGCTGCGTGCCACCACAACACTGTCGGGTTCATCGGTGGATATCGCAGCCAGACCGTAGGCGCCGCGCAAGCGTTTGATGCTGGTTTTGATGGCGTCGAGCAGTGAATCCGTGTGCTTTAAATGTTCCTGTAACAGATGCGCAATCACTTCAGTATCGGTTTCCGAAAGGAATTCGTAACCCTTGTCGCGCAGCTCTGTGCGCAACTCCTGATAGTTTTCGATGATGCCATTGTGAACTACCGCAACTTTGCCCGAGCGATGGGGATGAGCATTGACCGTGTTCGGCACGCCGTGGGTCGCCCATCGGGTGTGCGCGATACCGAGACCGCCGGGCATGGGCGTGGTGGCAATGAGTTCTGCCAGTTGTGAGACCTTACCTGCGGATTTTTGAATAAGCAGCTCGCCATCGTTCTGCAGTACTGCAGCACCAGCAGAATCATAACCACGGTATTCCAGGCGCTTTAAACCCTCGACCAGGATATTGACGACATTCCTTTGACTGACAGCACCAACGATTCCACACATAGAACATAAACCTTTGAGGATTTTTAATAAGCCGAACTGGCTCCGCAGAACGCGGACGAACATTTAATTTTTGGGTTGTTTCTTCGGCCGTTGCCAACCATCGATATTGCGCTGGCGCGCGCGGGCAACACCCAGTTGTCCCTTGCCAACATCGCCAGTCACTGTAGATCCGGCCGCAACCGTCGCACCCTCGGCGAGATTGACGGGCGCAATCAGGGCGGAGTTGGAACCGACAAAAACATTATCACCAATTTCCGTACGGAATTTGTTTGCCCCGTCATAGTTACAGGTAATGGTGCCGGCACCAATATTAACGTCGTTGCCGACGGTAGCATCACCGACGTAACTCAGGTGATTGACCTTACTACCCAGGCCAATTTGCGCATTCTTGGTTTCAACGAAATTACCTATTTTCGCTCCTGCTTCGAGTTGGGTACCGGGGCGCAATCGCGCAAAGGGTCCAATGGTGCAGCTTTCCGCGACAGTGGCATTTTCCAGCAAACTGTTGGCGAGAATTTCCACGTTGGAGCCTATAGTCGCGTCTTTCAAATAGCAGTTCGGCCCAACAGTCACACCGTCACCCAGCACCACGTCACCTTCGATGACGCAATTTATGTCGATACTGCAATCGAAACCCGTTGTGAGTTTACCGCGCAAATCGAAGCGTGCCGGGTCCGCCAGGGTCAGACCATTGGTCATCAGTCGTTGCGCTTCGCGCTGCTGAAATGCACGTTCCAGTTGCGCTTGTTGCAACCGATTGTTGACGCCGGCAATTTCATTCAGGTCGTCAGTCACCAGTGTGGCAATGGCAACATCATCGGCCTGTGCCAGTCTAATGATATCAGTGAGATAATATTCATTCTGCGCGTTGTTGTTCGACAACTGAGGAATCCAGCTCAGCAAATGGCTCCCGCGCACCGCCATGATGCCGGAATTGATTTCCCGAATGGCTTGCTGATCAACAGTGGCGTCCTTCTGTTCTACGATCGCCCTTACCTTACCGCGAACATCGCGCACTATGCGACCGTAACCGGTGGGGTCGGTCATGTGTGCCGTTAGCAATCCCATATGCTGACCATCAACCAAAGCGGTCAAGGTTTGCAGGGTTTGGGTTTTGATGAGCGGCACGTCACCACATAACAACAACACGATGCTATCCGCCGTGATGTTGGGCAGTGCCTGCATGACGGCATGGCCGGTGCCCAGCTGCTCAGCCTGTTGCACGAAACGCACCGAATCGTTAGCGAGCGCTGCCTGAATTTGTGCCGCTTCATGACCTACAACGACGTTGATGGTCTGAGCATTTAGCTCCCGGGCGCGATCAAGCACATGACGAATCATCGGTTGGCCACCGATGGAGTGCAGGACTTTGGGCAAGCGCGAGTGCATGCGCGTACCTTTGCCGGCCGCGAGGACGATAAGTTCCAAGGGAAGTGTGTTGCCGTCCATTGAGATCCGGGGCTCCTTTCGAAATGTCATGTGTATAAGTAACAGGCTGTTACTGGATAGGTTGAACTGCTTTTCGTAAAGTCGTAAACAATTTGCCTAAGACAATGAAAAAAGGGTAGCTCTCGCTACCCTTTTTATTTATTCGCCGTGGTCAGCGGTTCTGCACAATTCAGCAATGCGCCAGGCTATTTGCGGCCTTTCTTGCGAATGGCCTGGAGTGTGCGAAGCTGAGCTGCGGCTTCGGCCAACTGGGTCGCTGCGCGGCTGTAGTCGACTTCTCCACTTTGGTTGTTCAACGCGCTTTCCGCTTGCTTTTTTGCTTCCAGTGCAGCGGCTTCATCCATGTCGCCGGCGCGCAATGCGGTATCCGCCAAAATGGTGACCACATGAGGCTGCACTTCCAGAAAGCCACCGGACACGTAGAAAACTTCCTCTTCGCCGTTGAGCTTTTTCACGCGCACCGGTCCGGGCTGGAGACCGGTAAGCAGTGGAGCATGACCGTAGCCAATCCCCAGATCGCCTTCGGTGCCCGCGGCAATCAGCATTTCCACCAGGCCAGAGAAAATCGCCTCTTCGGCGCTAACGATGTCGCAATGTACGGTCATCGCCATAGTTTAAGCCTCTCTTGTTCAATTGACTACTCTGATCCGGAGTTTCGCCACGGATAAAACAGGCGAAACCCGGATGGACCTGCTCTTATGCAGCTTTCTTCATTTTGTTGGCTTTTTCGACAGCTTCGTCGATGGTGCCAACCATGTAGAACGCCTGCTCGGGCAGGTGGTCGTAGTCCCCGGCTAGAATGCCTTTGAAGCCGGCGATGGTGTCTTTCAGTGTTACGTAAACACCCGGTGAGCCGGTGAAAACTTCTGCAACGTGGAAAGGCTGAGACAGGAAACGCTCAATTTTACGAGCACGGGATACTGTCAGCTTGTCTTCTTCCGACAGTTCATCCATACCGAGAATCGCGATGATATCTTTCAACTCTTTGTAGCGTTGCAATACAGACTGAACACCACGGGCACAGTCGTAGTGATCCTGACCAATGATCAGCGGATCCAACTGGCGTGAAGTGGAATCCAATGGATCGATAGCCGGGTAGATACCTTTGGAGGCGATATCACGACTCAGTACAACGGTGGAATCCAGGTGCGCGAAGGTGGTAGCAGGTGACGGGTCAGTCAAGTCATCCGCAGGAACGTAAACGGCCTGTACCGATGTAATGGAACCGGTTTTGGTTGAGGTAATACGCTCCTGCAATACACCCATTTCTTCTGCCAGAGTTGGCTGATAACCCACTGCAGAAGGCATACGGCCCAGCAGTGCGGATACTTCAGTACCGGCCAGTGTGTAACGATAGATGTTGTCCACAAAGAACAACACGTCACGGCCTTCATCACGGAATTTTTCCGCCATGGTCAAGCCGGTCAAAGCAACACGCAGACGGTTGCCGGGCGGCTCGTTCATCTGGCCGTAAACCATGGCCACTTTGTCCAGTACGTTGGACTCTTTCATTTCGTGGTAGAAGTCGTTACCTTCACGAGTACGCTCACCCACACCAGCGAAAACTGACAAGCCGCTGTGCTCTTTGGCGATATTGTTGATCAGTTCCATCATGTTGACGGTTTTGCCCACACCGGCACCACCGAACAGACCAACCTTACCACCTTTGGCGAACGGACAAACCAGATCAATAACCTTGATGCCGGTTTCCAGCAGGTCTGCAGAAGCCGCGAGTTCATCATAAGAGGGCGCTTTGCGGTGAATAGGCATACGAACCTGTTCGCCGATTGCACCCGCTTCATCAATCGGGTTGCCCAATACGTCCATAATGCGACCCAGCGTTTCAGCACCCACGGGTACGGAAATCGGGTTGTTAGTGTTGTCGACTGCCAAACCGCGACTGATGCCTTCCGAAGACCCCATGGCGATAGTACGCACAACGCCATCACCCAGTTGTTGCTGTACTTCGAGGGTTAAACCTTTGTCGGCCACGATCAAAGCGTCGTAAATCTTGGGTACAGAATCGCGTGGGAATTCCACGTCGATTACCGCACCGATAATCTGTACGATACGTCCGCTACTCATGTCAGGTTCCTCTACCAAATTTTAAAGTTTGAATTCAAATGAAAGATCTTAAACAGCAGAAGCGCCGCTGACGATTTCCGACAGCTCTTGCGTAATGGCTGCCTGGCGCGCTTTGTTATAGACCAATTGCAAATCATCAATCAGGTTGCCGGCATTGTCTGTGGCATTCTTCATGGCGATCATCCGCGCGGCCTGTTCGCTCGCGCCGTTCTCCACCACTGCCTGATACACCTGTGATTCGATATAACGTGTTAACAAACCGTCCAGCAGTTCACGGGCGTCCGGTTCATAAAGGTAGTCCCACTGGTGTTGAAGCTTTACATCTTCATCTGCCAGCAGGGGCAACACCTGTTGCACATAAGGTACCTGGGTCATGGTGTTGACGAATTCGTTGCCCACCAAAAACAGCTTGTCAATTTTGCCGTCGCTGAATGCGTCGAGCATCACCTTGACGCTACCGATCAGCTTGGCAACAGTTGGCGCTTCACCAATATCACGCACGCTGGCAACAATATTACCGCCAACGCTGTTGAAGAAGCTTGCTGCTTTGGCACCGATCAGGCAAAGATCTACGCCCACGCCCTGGTCAGCCCACTGTTTGCTGTCGACAATCGCCTTCTTGAACACGTTGGTATTCAAACCACCACAAAGACCACGGTCAGTGGAGACGATGATGTAACCTACACGCTTTACCTCACGCTCCACCAAGTATTCATGCCGGTACTCGGGATTGGCATTTGCCAGGTGCCCGACTACGGCACGCATACGCTGGGCGTATGGCTTGCCGGTTTGCATGCGTTCCTGGGCTCTACGCATTTTACTCGCAGCTACCATTTCCATGGCACTGGTGATCTTTTGCGTATTTTTAATACTGCCGATCTGAGTACGTATTTCTTTTCCGCTTGCCATTACCTATCTCGCTTCGGGTAGTTTCTTACCGCTTGCAGCTCGAAACTACCAAGTTTGGGTGGCTTTGAATTTTTCCAATGCTGATTTGAAGGTGCCGGCAATCTCGTCGTTGTAATTGCCTGTTTCATCCAAAGTCTTCATCAGATCTGCGTGTTCACTGTGCATATAAGACAACAGCGCCGCTTCAAAACTGCCGATCTTGTTGACTTCGATGTCGGACAGGAAACCTTCGTTGGCAGCAAACAGAACCGTGGCCATCTCTGACACTGATTGGGGCGAATACTGCTTTTGCTTCATCAGCTCGGTGACGCGCTCGCCGTGCTCCAGCTGTGCCTTGGTCGCTTCGTCCAGATCGGACGCAAACTGGGAGAAGGCCGCCAGTTCACGGTATTGCGCCAGTGCTGTACGAATACCACCGGACAGTTTCTTGATTACCTTCGTCTGGGCGGAACCACCCACGCGGGAAACCGAAACACCGGCGTTCATTGCCGGGCGGATACCTGCGTTGAACAGGTCGGATTCCAGGAAGATCTGGCCATCGGTGATGGAGATTACGTTGGTCGGTACGAAAGCGGAAACGTCACCCGCTTGGGTTTCGATCAAAGGCAGGGCAGTCAGTGAACCGGTCTTGCCTTTAACTTCGCCGTTGGTCAGCCTTTCCACTTCAGCGGCATTAACTCGCGCAGCGCGCTCGAGCAGACGTGAGTGCAAGTAGAAAACGTCACCAGGGTAAGCTTCACGACCCGGCGGACGACGCAGCAACAGGGAAATTTGACGGTAAGCCCAGGCTTGTTTGGTCAAGTCATCATAGATGATCAACGCATCTTCGCCGCGGTCACGGTAGTATTCGCCCATGGTGCAACCGGCGAAAGGCGCCAGGAACTGCATAGCGGCAGGATCGGCGGCGGTAGCAGCAACCACGATGGTGTGGTCCATGGCGCCGTGCTCTTCCAGCTTGCGCACCACTGCGGCAACCGATGAGGCTTTCTGGCCGATGGCAACATAGATACATTTGATGCCGGTATTTTTCTGGTTAATGATCGCGTCGATCGCCACCGCCGTTTTACCGGTTTGACGGTCACCGATGATCAATTCCCGCTGGCCTCGGCCGATTGGCACCATGGCATCAATGGCTTTCATACCGGTTTGTACCGGCTGATCAACCGATTGACGGGCAATTACGCCGGGAGCAATTTTTTCAATTGCGTCGGTCTTGGAGGTATTGATCGGGCCTTTGCCATCGATAGGATTTCCGAGAGCGTCCACAACTCGACCTTGCAGTTCGGGACCCACGGGAACTTCCAGAATACGACCGGTACATTTACAGGTCTGTCCTTCGGCAACACCTTGATAGTCCCCCAGAACCACCGCACCGACCGAGTCGCGCTCCAGGTTCAGGGCCATACCGAAGATGCCGCCTTCAAACTCGATCATTTCGCCGTACATAACGTCGGCCAAACCGTGAATGCGAATAATACCGTCACTGACTGAAACGACGGTACCTTCGTTTTGTGCTTTGACAGTTACATCGAGACTCTCGATGCGCTGCTTGATAATGTCACTGATTTCCGAAGGATTCAGTTGCTGCATGCTCTGTTCCTCAATCCTGTTCGATTAGGCGGTAAGTGTTTCGGCAAGTTTGGTCAGACGACCTCGCATTGTGCCGTCGATGACGGTATCACCAGCGCGCACCAATGCGCCGCCCAACAAGCTTTGATCTACGTGACTTGTCAGTTCTACCGCTCTTTCCAACTTGCTGGCCAGTGCTTTACCGAGCTTGTCGAGCTCGGCCTGTGTCAGGGCGAAGGCCGTGGTAATTTCCACATCAACAGTCTTTTCCAACTGGGATTTCAATGCGGAATACTGCTCGGTTATTTCGGATAAAAGCGCCAGCCGTTTGTTATCCGCCAGTACATGAATAAAATTTACGAAGTCCTTGCTCAGCGCTTCACCACAAACATCGGCAAAAGCCTGTGCCTTGAATTCGCTGCTGAGCCCTGGAGCATCGAGCAATACCTGCACGCGATCCTGCTGACTTACTGCAGATGCCAGGGTCAACATGGTGAGCCAGCTGTCGAGATTCGCACTGGCCTGTGCGTGCCGGAATGCAGCTTTCGCATAGGGTCGTGCCAGGGTTGCCAGTTCAGCCATTAGACTTTCTCCTCGATGGTCATAGAGCCTTAAAGCTGATTAGCCAGTTGGTCAACGATAGCGGAGTGAGCTTTCTTGTCGATAGCAGATCCAAGAATCTGTTCCGCACCCGCCAAAGCCAAGGCTGCGACCTGGCGACGCAGGTCTTCTTTGGCTCGCTGAACCTGTTGCTCAACTTCAGCGTCTGCCAAAGCCTTAATGCGATCAGCTTCGGTACGGGCCGTTTCTTTGGCTTCTTCAACAATCTGGCTGGCACGCTTGTTCGCTTGATCAACAATGGTCGACGCCTGCTGCTTGGCTTCGGTCAACTGTTGTGCAGCTTTCTTCTGGGCCAGCTCCAGGTCCTTGTCGGCACGATCAGCAGCTTGCAGACCTTCGGCAATTCGCTTTTCACGCTCGGCCATAATATTGATGAGCGCGGGCCAGATGAATTTCGCACAGAAGGCGATAAACACCAGGAACGTGATCGATTGGCCGATTAGAGTCAGGTTGATATTCACACCAACACCTCTTGCTTATAAATGGATGATTAAAGCGAAGGGGCTTCTTATTGACCTGCGACGCTAGCGGCTGCGTTGGCGGCTTCAGTCAATTCAGGCGCAACCAGGAATATCAGGTACAGACCCATTGCAGCACCAATCATGGGAACCGCATCCAACAGACCGGCTACGATGAACATTTTGGTTTGCAGAGCAGGTGCTTGTTCTGGCTGACGAGCTGAACCTTCAAGGAGCTTGCCACCGAGAAGTGCGAAGCCAATCCCAGTACCCAGAGCACCGAAGCCCAACAGCAGTGAACTTGCGATATATACCAAACCTACAGCTTCCATTTTTTTCTCCTAACGATAAAGTTTAAAGTTTAAGTAAAGTTGAAACAGACAGTTAATGTTCTTCAGGCACATCATGGGCGGCCGCCATATATACGGTCGTCAGCACCATGAAAATGAAGGCTTGCAGTGTAATGATCAGAATATGAAACACTGCCCATGCCCACTGAAGCACACCACCAAAAATACCCAGCAAAATATTGGCGCTGAACATCAGGGCAATCAGGATAAAGATCATTTCGCCGGCGTAGAGGTTGCCGAACAACCGCAAGCCGAGTGAAATAGGCTTGGAGATAAGAGACACAATCTCCAATACGAAATTGACGGGAATCAACAGAATGTCGACGTACCATTTGCCCGAGTGAAACGGGTGCAGAGTGTATTCCTTGATGAAGCCGAGGAAACCCTTTTCCTTGATACTGTAGAAGATGATCATGAAAAAGACGGTAATCGACATACCCAAGGTCACGTTGGGATCTGTGGTGGGCACAATTTTGAAGAACAGGTGATCATTACCGCTAACCACTTGGGCCGCATGGGGGAACCAGTCGATCGGCATCAGATCCATCAGGTTCATCAGGAAGACCCAGACAAAAATGGTGAGGGCCATAGGGGCAATCATGCTGCTCTTGGCGTGGAATACACCTTTAACGATGTCGTCCACGAAGACAACTACCAGCTCAACAAAGCTCTGGAAACCTCTGGGAGTCTCGACAGTGGCTTTTTTGGCGGCGCGATAAAACAGAAAACAGAAGAGTACGCCCAGACCAAATGCCCAGGCCAGGCTGTCCAGGTGCAGCGCCATGAATCCCATGTCCGCAGCTTCCTGAGAGGAATGCGCCATGGTCCAGGTCGCCTCCTGCAAAACGCTGCCGTCAGCCCGTACATAACCTTCCGGCAATTTGCCGTAGGCCATGTTCTGAAGGTGGTGTTGAATGTATCCCGTCGAGGTTTGTTCAGTCGCCATAATCAGTGTCGTCTACACCCGGTTAATCGATCATTCGTTTCGCTACTGCGCAGGACAGAAACCACTGCGAAGCAATCATCAAACAGTAAGCGGCCATCAAGGCCGGCATATGTAAAGGCTGTACCAGCCGCAGCACGACCGCAAACCCTGTAATGGTCAGTACTATCTTGCCAAACTGCCCCCAATAGAAGGCTCGTGTTACACGTTCAGCTGAGTCGGCAGCTGAATACCGGAACGCATACACCGTGAAATACGCGTTGGGCAGAATAAACAGCAGCCCTCCCAACAGCACCGAATGAGCAACAACCTTCGACACGGTAGCCAGCACCAGTGAAACAGGCAGCAGCATGGCCAGCTGTATCAGCGATACAGCCAGCGCGGGGTGTTTCACTCGGCCTGACACGCACTACTCACCGTTAGTTGCTACAAATCCAAGGAGTGTGACGGCAGAACTGCCTCTGACAAATCCACGGGTCTTTTAGCTGGCGGGAATAGACCGCATACCTCTCGCCTCGGCGAATTCGGCTTTGCGTCTCCCCAGCTTGGCAAATTTCAGATCAACCGCGCCCAAATCCGGCTAAATTCTATACAACATGCCCAAAGAGCGGACGGGATTATAGGTTTTATGGCCTCCCGGTTCAACCGCTATTAGTGGCGTCTGCTACAACTACTACATGATTGTCCGGCGGCGGCCGGATTTCACGATTTGAAGCGCAGATGGGTCAATATGCCGTCCAGCTCATCGAGGTTATTATACTTGAGCACCAGCTTGCCCTTACCCTTGGCCGAGTGCTGAATATTAACCGGCACTCCGACGTGTTCCGCGAGACTTTCTTCCAGTTTCTGAATATCCGCGCTGGGCTGCACAGCGGCTGACGGCGGCTTGTCCTGCAGCGCGTTCCGCGCCAGGGCTTCCGCCTGGCGAACCGACAGGCCGCGGGACACAATCTGCCTGGCCACATCGCATTGAATGGTGGCTGGCAAACTGAGCAGACAGCGGGCATGGCCCATTTCAAGATCACCGTGTTCCAGCAGCGTGCGCACCTCGTCGGTGAGATTCAACAGCCGCAAGGTGTTGGTCACTGCCGCCCGGGATTTACCCACGGCATCGGCAACTTCCTGATGGGTCAATTCAAACTCATCCTGAAGCCGCTTGAGAGCAAAAGCCTCTTCAACAGGATTCAAATCCTCCCGCTGCAGGTTTTCGATGAGCGCCATGGCGATTGCCGCTTCATCGGACACGTCACGAATAACGGCGGGAACCTTATCCAGACCAGCGAGCTGGCTGGCACGCCAGCGGCGTTCACCGGCAATGATTTCGTAGCGCTTATCGCCCGTGGCTGTGGGTTCAATTTCCCGCACCACAATCGGTTGCATTACGCCCTGGGACTTGATCGAATCCGCCAGCTCCTGCAGGGCATCCTGATGCATATCGCGGCGGGGCTGATATTTGCCACGTTGCATGTATTCAATGGGTAGGTGGGCCAGCCGCCCATCGGCGGATTCCGCAAGGGTTTCACCAGCCTGACCCGCGGTCGCGGAGCGGATTGCCTCTGCCGGGCTGGTCGACTGACCGCCGAGCAGTGCGTCCAGACCGCGCCCCAAACCTTTTCGTTTCGATGCCATCGTGTTTTGTTGAACCTCGGTAAATTAGATATCGGTCGGCAGTGGGGCGCTTTCCACACCTGTCTCGTTGCGACGGATGATTTCCCCGGCCAGCGCCAGATAAGCCAGCGCGCCTTTTGACATACGATCGTAACTGATGACGGGTTTGCCAAAGCTGGGAGCTTCCGCCAGACGCACATTGCGTGGGATGCAGGTGCGGTAAACCTTGTCGCCGAAATAATCGAAAAGCTGTGCCGAAACCTCGCCAGTCAGGCTGTTGCGCGGATCATACATAGTGCGCAGAATGCCTTCGATGCGCAGATTGGGATTGACCCGCTGCTGAATGGTGTTGATGGTATTGACCAGTGCGGACAAACCTTCCAGCGCGTAATATTCGCACTGCATGGGAATGATCACACTATCGCAGGCGGCCAGTGCATTCACGGTCAACATGTTCAGAGACGGCGGGCAGTCAACCAGAATGTAGTCGAACTGCTCCCGGGCACCCTGCAGCGCCAACGCCAAACGGCGCTCGCGGTTATCGATATTGAGCATTTCCACTTCGGCGGCGGTCAGGTCGCCATTGGCCGGCAGCACTTTGAATTTGGCTTCATCGGAATCCACCAACGCCTGCTCGAAGCCGACCAAGCCAACCAGTACATCGTAAACCGTGTACTCCTGGCTGTTTTTATCCACGCCACTGCCCATGGTAGCGTTACCCTGCGGGTCCAGATCCACCAACAGAACTTTCTTTTTGGTGGCCGCCAGAGACGCCGCCAGGTTGACGCTGGTAGTGGTTTTACCCACCCCACCTTTCTGGTTTGCTATTGCGTAAAATTTGCCCACGGGCTCGCCTTTAAATTATTGATTTCTCGGTAGTTTCTTCAGTTCTGACGCCGGCCCAGGATCAGCAGACAGCGCTCACCTTCAACACCGGGAACCGTCAACGGGTGAGAGGCCACGACGATATAGTGTTTTTCAATCTCTCTCAACTCGCTTTCAGGAAAAACCCCTTTCATGGCGAAAAAGCGGCCGTCGGAAGACAGAAGGTGATGGCAACCACCCACCATATCCTCGAGTGACGCAAACGCTCGGCTGATCACTGTATCGTAGGTCTGCTCGGGCTGGTAGGACTCGACCCGCTGATGAACGATCGCAACATTTTCGAGTTTGAGTTCCTGTTTTGCCTGAAACAGAAAGCGGGTTTTCTTGCCGTTACTGTCCAACAGGGTGAAATGTCGCTCGGGAAACACTATGGCCAGCGGAACGCCCGGCAGGCCGCCGCCGGTCCCCACATCGATAATACGCTCGCCACTCAGGTAAGGCATCACACTGAGGCTATCGTGGATATGCCGGCGCACCATGTCCTCGGGGTCGCGAATGGCGGTCAGGTTGTATGCCTTGTTCCACTTGTGCAACAGGTTGACAAACGTATTCAGCCGCTGATACTGGCTGTCCGTCAGCGCCAGATCAAGGGCGCGGCAGCCTTGTTCGAGTGGTATCAATAAATCAATCATCGGCGCTTCATTGGGAATCAAATCTGGATTAACCATCGTGGAGGTGCAAGTGAAAGTGGAAGTCGTGAAGATGGCGAGCATCCCGAAGGTCACTCACGGTCAGGCGTCACCTATTAAACCGTCACGGCGCTGCGCTTGTTCAACAAACCTTGCTTCTTCAGAGTAATCATCAACAGGGAAACAGCAGCCGGTGTGACTCCCGGTACGCGAGACGCCCGGGCCAAGGTATCCGGCCGCGCTTCGGACAGCTTCTGTTTGACTTCATTGGACAGACCATCCACCCCGTGGAAATTGAAATTCTCGGGAATCACCGTATTTTCGCTCTTGCGCAGTTTGTCGATATCATCCTGCTGTCGGGTGATGTAACCGGCGTATTTGGCTGCAATCTCCACCTGTTCAGCTACCTGCGGATCAGCAACACCTTCCCCCTTCAAGTTCGCCAGGTCGTCGTAATGCAGTTCCGGCCGCTTGAGCAAATCCATCAGGGAATATTCCCGAGTCAGTGGCGCCTGAATTTTTTCTGTCAGGATTGCCGCTTCTGCAGAACCTGGCTGAATCCAGGTGGATGACATGCGGGACTGCTCCTGCTCGATAGCGTCGCGCTTTCTGCAATAGGCATCCCAGCGAACATCGTCCACCAGGCCCAGCTCGCGGCCCTTTTCCGTCAGGCGTCTATCCGCATTGTCTTCACGCAACAGCAAACGGTATTCGGCGCGGCTGGTGAACATGCGATAAGGCTCGCGCGTGCCCATGGTAATCAGGTCGTCGGCCAGAACGCCGATGTAAGCCTGATCCCGCTCCGGACACCAGGCCTCTTTTTCCTGCACGCGAAGCGCGGCATTGAGGCCGGCCAGCAACCCTTGGGCACCGGCTTCTTCATAGCCCGTGGTGCCGTTGATTTGCCCGGCGAAGAACAACCCATTGAGCGATTTGGTTTCAAAGCTGTATTTCAGATCCTGTGGATTGAAATAGTCGTACTCAATGGCGTAGCCCGGCCGCGTAATATGGGCATTTTCAAACCCTTTGATGGACTGCACCAACGCCAGCTGTATGTCGAATGGCAAACTGGTCGATATGCCGTTGGGGTAGAGCTCGTGGGTAGTCAGCCCCTCCGGTTCGATAAATATCTGGTGACTGTCCTTGTCGGCAAAACGGTTGATCTTGTCCTCGATGGACGGACAGTACCTGGGTCCCACCCCCTCAATCACCCCGGTAAACATGGGTGAACGATCAAAGCCACTGCGAATGATGTCGTGAGTACGCGTGTTGGTATGGGTAATCCAGCAACAGGCTTGCTGCGGGTGGTCTTCCGGCTTGCCGAGAAACGACATTACAGGCAAAGGCGTGTCTCCCCATTGGACCTCCAACTCGGAAAAATCCACTGACCGGGCATCGATTCGCGGCGGGGTGCCGGTTTTGAGCCTTTCAACACGCAGCGGCAGTTCCCGCAGTCGTTCAGCGAGGGCGATGGACGGTGGGTCGCCGGCGCGACCACCGGAATGCTGCTCCAACCCGATATGGATCTTGCCACCGAGGAAGGTGCCCGCAGTCAGCACAACCGACGGCGCATGAAATCGCAGCCCCATTTGCGTAACTACACCGCGCACCGTGTCGCCATCCACAATCAAGTCGTCAACGGCTTGTTGAAAAATCGATAAATTGGGTTGGTTCTCAAGAATCGATCGGATCGCGGCCTTGTACAGCACCCGGTCCGCTTGCGCTCGAGTTGCCCGAACAGCGGGACCTTTGCGATTGTTGAGAACCCGAAACTGAATGCCGCCGCGATCGGTCGCCATTGCCATGGCGCCACCCAAGGCATCGATTTCCTTGACCAGATGGCTTTTGCCAATGCCGCCTATGGCCGGATTGCAGCTCATTTGGCCGAGGGTCTCAATGTTGTGGGTCAGCAGTAATGTCTTACAGCCCATGCGTGCCGCTGCCAAACAGGCCTCGGTACCCGCGTGCCCGCCGCCGATAACAATGACGTCAAATTGCTTGGGGAAGATCATGAAAGCAGCACCTGCAAGGGAAGGTCGAGACAAAAAGGGTGGGTATTATAGGGGGAAATTGAATGGTGTACAAAAAAACAACGATTTAAATCGATACGGGCTTTTGGTTATTGATTTGTAGTGCAGTGAATTAATGAAGAATTAGTATAGATATATAGGGTATTAAAGATGTTTTTTAATGATGTTATTAATGTTAGGGCGCCATTAATGTGTGGGAAACCCTCTTTTGTCCTTCTAATTCAATAAGTTGGGCTTTGCATAACCACTGGTCAGACGCTGTGTTAGCTGTCTGGAATACCCCTGTTAGCCTGGGGACAGAAACCCTAGTTAACCACAAGCTTAAAGAATGATCAGTTTTGATGTGGGTACTTTTCACCAGACTCCACTGATTTCAATCAGATTATTCACAGTGTTGTGCACATACCGGCGAGATTGTGGGTGAGGTTGTGTTTTGGGTGTGGGGTTCATGTGTATTTCCTGTGGCGTGGATCTTTGTTTTGTCGTTATTTGTTAATAAGTTGTTAGCTTCTTGAGTGGTAACGGTGGTTATTCTGTGTGTGGCTGGAGATCTGCAGGATTGGTTGCCGATGACCAGCGGTCCATCCAACCTGGAAAGATAATTGCAGCGATGAGACGGTTGTGGAGGCGGTTTTAAAGACCGGATGGTGTTGAACGAGAGAGTGGCTCGTATGAACCCTGCTTGAGCGGCATCAGGAGTGATCTTATCGAGGAGAATTTGCTGCAAGGATTGTTGAACAAGGATAATGACTATCCGTCAAAACAATTAATCATCTGCATAACAGGATATCGTGAGCTATGAAAGTTTTTCCCACCGGGGTTTTGTTTGGAACATTAGGTCATGTGTTTCAACGGGCTGCCGGGAAGTTTCTGGCGATTGTGTTTCTGTTTTTCGGCGCTTCCTGTGTTCAGGGGCAGGAAATGCTGTCGGAGGATCTCGCCAGCCTGAGTCTGGAGCAGCTATCAACCATACAGGTCACATCGGTGTCCCGCACCAAGGAAAGTCTTTCATCGTCAGCGGCTGCCGTTGCCGTGGTGACTGCGGATGACATCAGGCGCAGTGGCGTGACCACCATCCCTGAGGCATTGCGCATGGTCCCCGGTGTGCACGTGGCCCGACAGAACTCAAATACCTGGGCAGTCAGTGCCCGGGGCTTCAGTAGTTCAAATTCACGTAATTTGCTTGTGCAGTCGGATACCCGCAGCATTTATACCCCACTGTTTTCCGGCGTTTTCTGGGATGCCCAGGATTACCTGATGGAAGATATCGAGCGTATAGAAGTTGTTCGCGGTCCTGGCGCATCGCTTTGGGGGTCCAATGCGGTTAACGGGGTGGTGAGTATCACAACAAAAAATTCCAAGGACACCCAGGGGCTCTACGCGGAGGCGCTGTTGGGTAATGAAGAGCGTGGCGCAGGCATACGCTACGGTGGTAAGACGAAGGAGAATATTTATTACCGGGTTTTTCTGAAACATTCAGACCGGGACAGCAGCTACGCGCCAGCGGCCGAGAGTGAAGATGATTGGGATCTGACACACATGGGCTTTCGCACTGACTGGGATGACAATGATGATGACCGTTTCACCTTTCAGGGTGACCTGTACGAGGGCACCATCGGACAACTGGTGCCGGCGGTACGTGTCATCGGTCGCGGGGGTCCGGAGCCGCCATTGGCAGCGGAAATCCGTGGGGGTAATCTGCTGGGGCGTTGGCGGCACCAGATCAGTGACGCTTCGGACTATCATCTGCGGATTTATCACGACTATACCTACCGCGATGATCCCAGCTACAAGGACACGCTGAACACCACCGATATTGATTTTCAGCACCGCATGGAATTGGGTGATAAACACGAGCTGCTGTGGGGCATGAACTATCGAATAAGTTCCAATGAAAACATCGGGAAAGGCATCTTCCAGGTGGTGCCGGAGGAGTCCGATGACGAACTTTACAGCCTGTTTGTTCAGGATCAATACAGCCCATGGAATAACGTGAGAATCACTTTGGGCACCAAGCTCGAACACAACGACTTTAGCGGATTTGAGATACAGCCCACAGTGCGCGCCGCCTGGGAGATATTGCCAGGCCACACTGTTTGGTCGGCCGTATCACGGGCCGTGCGAACCCCAACACGCTATGAGCGTGATGTGGCTATTGATGCAGGCTTTGGAGCCAACGGTGAAGTGGTTCGCCTGCTCGGCAATGATGATTTTGAACCCGAAGAAACGCTCGCTTATGAGGTTGGCTATCGCTGGCACGCGTTGGATTCGTTGTCGCTGGATATTGCCGCGTTTCACAATGAGTATGACGAGCTGTCATCGATAGAGCTCGGTGAGCCATTCGTCGAAGGCGACGATCAGGTTGTTCTACCGCTGATGTCAGAAAATCTCACCGATGGATATTCCAGAGGCTTTGAAGCGCTGGTGTCCTATACGCCGATGAACCATTGGCGGTTGACCACCAGCTATGCCTATTTGGATATGGAACTCTTTGCCCGCGGTATGGATATCAATTTTGAGAGACTCATCGAAGGGTCTACGCCACGGCATCAGTTCGCGATCAACTCCGCTGTGGATTGGCGGGACTATCAGTTCGATTTGCAGCTACGCTACCAGGGCGAGATCGAGAGTATTCCCGCTATCAGAGACGGCGAAACCATCCCCGCCTATACGGAGCTGAACATGCGCATCGCGCGACAGTTTGGCGATCACATCGAAGTGTCATTGGTGGGTAATAATCTGCTTGATGGCGAACATCCGGAGTTTGGTGAGCCGGACGCCAGAGGGCAGATAGAGCGAAGCGTCTACGGGAAGGTCGTCTATCGCTACTGAGTTTGGCAGCCCTGGAAATTCGATTGTGAAACGCTATTTTCCAATACAAAAGCTGCCGAATATGCGTCCTAAAAGATCATCTGAGGTAAAACTTCCGGTAATTTCACTCAGTGCTTCCTGGGCTTGCCGCAAATCTTCAGCGAGCAGTTCACCGGCAGCATAATCCAGCAGTTGAGTGCGCCCTGACCGCAAACAGTTCTGCGCCTTGCGAATAGCATCAATGTGACGGCGGCGGGCGCTGAAGCCGCCTTCCGTGGTGCCCTTGAAGCCGACAATGTCTTTGAGATGTGTGGTGAGTTTTTCCAGCCCTGTGCCGGTCTTTGCCGAGATACCAAGGCGAGCTGGTGACTGTTGTGTTTCATCGACAGTGATTTTGGACTGATCTATTTTGTTGTAAACCACCGTCAGTTTTTCAGTGAGCAGAGAGTTATTGAAAAACTCGGGCCAGTGATTTTCCGCGGCACGTTGTTGCTCATCGGTACTGTCGATAACCAGTAAAATGCTGTCTGCATTTTCGATTTCTCGCCATGCGCGGTCGATGCCAATCTGCTCCACTTTATCTACGTCCATATCGCCGGAATGACGCAACCCGGCAGTGTCAATAATATGCAACGGAATGCCATCAATATGAATATGTTCACGCAGAACATCCCGGGTAGTGCCCGCAATGTCGGTGACGATAGCAATATCTTTCTGTGCGAGTGCATTGAGCAAGCTGGACTTTCCGGCATTGGGGCGGCCGGCAATGACGATTTTCATTCCTTCCTGCAACAGGGCGCCCTGTTGTGCATTTGCGAGTAGGTGATCCACTGCATCGCACAGCTGATTTAATTGTGCTTCGATTTTCCCATCAGAGAGAAAGTCGACTTCTTCCTCGGGAAAATCGATAGCGGCTTCGACGAATATTCGCAGGTGAATGAGTTGTTCGACCAGGGAATTGACGCGTCGGGAAAATTCACCCTGCAGGGTGTTCAGCGCTTGTCGGGCAGCCTGGGTGGAGCTGGCATCAATAAGATCGGCAATGGCTTCCGCCTGTGCCAAATCCAGTTTGTCGTTAAGGAACGCCCGCTCGGAAAATTCGCCGGGTCGTGCGAGCCGGGCTCCGAGCCTGGTTATTTCAGTCAGCAACAGGTCGAGGATTACCGGCCCGCCATGGCCCTGTAATTCGAGTACATCTTCGCCGGTAAATGAGTGAGGGTTGGGGAAAAATAGAGCCAACCCCTGATCCAGTGACTGACCGTCAGCGGTTTTGAAGTCGGCGTAGTGGGCGTGCCGTGGTTGGGGACAAAAACCTAGAATTTTTTCGGCAATAGTCGCGGAAAGTTTGCCGGAGACGCGGATAATTCCGACACCACCGCGACCGGGCGCAGTGGCTATGGCGGCGATGGTGTCGGTCACTCCAGGATCTCCAGGTCAGGCAGCGATCGGCCCGAAGATCAGGCCTTGCTCTTGTTTTTGGCGTCGTTTTCGATTTGTCGCGTAATGAAGTACTGCTGGGTTATTGACAGCGTGTTGTTGACGACCCAGTAGAGTACCAGCCCCGCGGGAAATACCATAAAAAGGAAGGTGAAAAAGATCGGCATCATTTGCATCACTTTCGCCTGGGTCGGATCTGCCGGCTTGGGGTTGAGCTTTTGCTGCACGAACATGGTAATACCCATGATCAGCGGCAATACAAACAACGGATCTTTAACGGACAGATCGGTGATCCAGAAAACAAACGGAGCGTGGCGCAGCTCGACGCTCTCCATAATCACCCAATAAAGCGAGATAAACACCGGCATTTGCAGAAGTACCGGTAGGCAGCCACCCAGCGGGTTGACCTTTTCTTTTTTGTAAAGCTTCATCACTTCTGCGGACATGCGCTGCCGGTCATCGCCATAGCGCTCTTTGATGTCGGCCATCAGCGGTTGCACAAGACGCATCTTCGCCATGGATTTGTAGCTCATGGCGGAAGGGTAGAAAAACACGAGCTTGATCAACATGGTCAGCAGAATGATTGAGACACCCCAGTTGCCGACGATGCCGTGAATAAAATCGAGCGTATAGAACAGTGGCTTGGCAATCCACCAGAGCCAGCTGTAATCTACGGTTAAATCGAGGTACGGCGAAATGTCTTCCAGAACCTTGATGTGCTTCGGACCGGCGTAGAAGGAACTGACGATTTCCCCCGAGCTATGCGGTGGGATTTCAACACGCTCGCCAGTGTAACCCAACAGGTAGACATCCTTGCCTGTTGATTTGCGCAGATTGAAGTGGTTGGTGGCGGTCTGGTCCGGTACCCAGGCGCTGATGAAATAATGCTGCACCATGGCTACCCAGCCGCCTTCTTTGGTGACTTTGAAAGCACCGTCTTCCTTCAGTTCATCGAAATCGATTTTGTGATAGTTGCTTTCGGGCGTGGTGATGGCGGCACCCACGTAAGGCTGCATGCCAATGCCGGCGTTGGTGGGCGGTTCGTGATCGTCCCTTTTGATCTGCCCGAATATATTGGCGGCCCAGACACTGTCACTCTGGTTATTGATGAGGTACTGAATTTTTATAAGGTTGCTGCCGCGCTCGAATATAAAGCGTTTGGTGATATCGACCTGGTCCTGTGTCAGGTGGAGGTCGATGTGCAATTGATCTTCACCTTCACTCAATGTGTAACGGGTGTTTTCTACACTGAAGGTCGGACGCTGGGTTCCCGAGTCGGTGCCATTGGGACCAATCAAACCACTCTGGGCCACGTAGAGCTGGGACTGCGTGCGGTTGAGCAGCACAAAAGGCTCGTCGGGTGTGTCGAGTTCATTGAAATGTTCGGGAAGCGCGACTTTAACGAAATCGCCACCATGAGTGTCGATCAGAACCTCCAGAACATCGGTCTTAACGGACACCAGTTGCGCACTGGTCGCCGGCGCAGGGGCAGGACTCGCTACTGCTGGTGCCGTTGGTGCCTGGGGTATGTCACCGAGATCTTCCCCTGGGTTTGAAGTGTCTTCAAGCGGAGGAGTGTCCGTGGTTGCTGGAGCAGTCGATGACAGGGTCTGTTCATTTACCGGGCGATCGGCAAACTGGCGTTCCTGGAATTCGTTCCAGCGGATAACCAAAAGAAATGCCACGACAAGCATGCCACCAATAAGGGAGGTCCTAAGCCAATCTATCTTCATTTATTAACCATTTGCTGTTTGGTTGAAGTTTCGGGAACCGGGTCCAGCCCGCCGTGGTGCCATGGGTGACACTTTGAGAGTCGGCGGACCATCAGATAACTACCGCGCGCGACACCGAAGCGTCGCAGAGCCTGCTCGGCATATTCAGAACAGGTAGGTTCAAACCGACAGTGGTGACCAAGCCACGGGCTCAACAGATAACGGTAAGTCCGAATTGGCGCAATCAGGAACCAGGCCGGAATTGAGGCGGCTTCGAACTGCTGGCTTTTTTGGCTACGCGTTTCCATAAACCGTTGAGTATCTGCTGGAGGTCGCTTTTGGACAGGCTGTCGGCGCCTCGTCGGGCCAGCACTATAGCATCTATCGCCGGTAGTTTCTGCTGTTGGAGGCGGAAGGTTTCGCGGCTGATTCGCTTGATTTGGTTGCGCCCCACGGCATGGCGAACGTGCTTTTTTGCCACGATCAAACCGAGACGAGGTTCGCCGGTGTTACTGGGTCTTGCGAGAATCAGAAAGCTGGGGTGGGATGCGCGAAAGGGTGCGTCATTGAAGACAGCCGAAAAATCGCTGGAGTTCAATAGACGGCGGTTTTTGCCAAATGCAAAGCTCGTCACTCCAGCGATCCTTTAGGTTTGAACTGCGACCTGGCAACAATAAAGGTCGCCAGGCTTAGCGTTTTTTATGCAGCAAGCTGCTTGCGGCCTTTGGCACGACGACGAGCCAGAACCTGACGGCCATTCTTAGTCGCCATACGTGCGCGGAAGCCGTGAGTACGCTTGCGCTTGATCACGCTCGGTTGGAATGTTCTTTTCATGACGTGTTACCTGTAATAAAGCTGGAAGAGCGGAACCTTCAAGCCAACCTCTTAAACATGAGCTGTAAGAGCCTGGCAAAAACTGCTGTAAAAGGACGCGGAATTCTATAGAAAGTGCTGACGTAAAGCAACGGTTGTGTACAGATGGCGTGTTAGTCCGAAGTTGCTGTTTCCACAAGTTCAGGTTGGAGTGTGTGACCCACAAGCGCTTCCTGGTGGTTATAGTGGATGCGCGAGCGTACCCACGGGTTAGTGACAGTTTATACATGAGTTATCCATAGATATATCCACAATCTCGGCTGACGGTCAAATATCTGCTCGGAAGAAGGTCTCTGTTTATAACTTATTGAGTAAGTTTCCGGCTAAGCCGTTTTTGCTGGTTTGTAAAGGGGTTTGATGGGAATTAATTCTTAATTTTGGTGTGGATAAATCGGAGTCAAGTCAGTAGAATCAAGTTCTTATTATAGAGTTTGGCGCGTAAATCATTAATCGGTTTTTGTTAAAAATAAGTTGTTGCGCGCGATTATGTTTTCATTCTTTTATTAGCCGATAACCTCTAGGGAGCTAATGGACTTGCCTGCAACTATTTGGTCGCGGTGTGTCGCTCATTTGCAGAATGAGTTACCAGCGCAACAATTCAATACATGGATACTCCCGCTGAAGGTTGATGAAAGTTCCAGTGGTGCGTTGCGGTTGCTGGCGCCCAACCGTTTCGTGTTGGACTGGGTGAACGATAAGTTTCTTAACCGAATTCAGGATTTGGTGGAAAGCGAGGACTGTGATCATCGGGTGGAGATAGCAGTAGCCGCACGACGGTCCACTAGTTTTCAAAGCACTCCGCAGGTACAGCCAGCGGTGCTGCATCAGGTGGATCATTTCAGCAACAGTGTGCAGCCGGATGTGCCTGACGAGCGCGAGCCGACGGTGACTGTGGCCGAGCCCATCAATCCCGTCGTACAGCACCGTAGTTTTCTTAACAGCAATTTCACCTTCAAGAATTTCGTGCAGGGCAAGTCGAACCAGCTGGGCCTGGCGGCGGCCACACAGATTGCGGAAAATCCCGGCGGCTCCTACAACCCCTTGTTTATCTATGGCGGGGTAGGTTTGGGTAAAACCCATTTAATGCATGCGGTGGGCAACGCGTTGCTCGAGCGCAAGCCTGATGCAAAAGTTGTTTATCTCCATTCCGAGCGCTTTGTTGCGGATATGGTGAAGGCCTTGCAGCTCAACGCCATTAATGACTTCAAGCGCTTTTACCGTTCGGTGGATGCGTTGTTGATCGATGACATTCAGTTTTTCGCCGGCAAAGAGCGTTCTCAGGAAGAATTTTTCCATACATTCAATGCATTGCTCGAAGGTGGTCAGCAGATCATTCTCACGTGTGATCGCTACCCGAAAGAAATCAATGGTTTGGAAGAGCGACTGAAATCCCGGTTTGGCTGGGGTTTGACAGTCTCGGTGGAGCCGCCGGAACTGGAAACTCGGGTGGCAATTCTGATGAAAAAGGCCGAGCAGTCGTCGGTGTATTTGCCTCACGACGCGGCGTTTTTTATCGGACAGCGTATTCGCTCCAATGTGCGCGACCTCGAGGGCGCGTTGAAGCGCATTATTGCCAACGCCCAGTTTACTGGACGTGAAATCACTATCGACCTGGTGCGGGAGGCGCTGAAAGATCTATTGGCGCTACAGGACCGTTTGGTAAGCATCGATAACATTCAGCGCGTGGTAGCGGAGTATTACAAGATCAAGGTCTCGGATCTTCACTCGAAACGTCGCAGCCGCTCCGTCGCTCGTCCGCGTCAGGTGGCCATGTATCTTGCCAAGGATCTGACCAACCACAGCCTGCCGGAGATTGGTGAAGTATTTGGGGGTAGAGACCATACAACCGTGCTTCACGCGTGCCGTAAGATCAAAGAATTGTTAGAATCCAATGCTGATATCGCTGAAGACGTCAAGAATCTGCTGCGAACCTTGACGACCTGACGAACCCTCCTCAACACCCTATAAGAAGAGAAGCTGCAATGAAATTTACTGTTTCACGTGAAGCATTATTGAAACCCCTGCAATTAGTGGCGGGTGTTGTTGAGCGTCGACAGACGCTACCGGTACTTGCCAACGTCCTGGTTGTGTTGGAAGGGGATCAGCTGTCGCTGACTGGGACGGACCTGGAGGTCGAGTTGATCGGTCGCGTACCGCTGGAAGCTCCAGGTGTCGATGGGGAGATTACAGTTCCCGCCAAAAAGTTGCTGGATATCTGCAAATCCCTGCCCGATGGCTCCACAATTGACTTTGTACTAGACAATCAAAAGGTGACTGTGAAGAGCGGTCGCAGCCGGTTTACGCTTTCGAGCTTGCCTTCCAGCGAATTTCCCGCGGTAGAGCCGGGCACCAACGAGCTCAGTTTTAGTTGTGAACAGCGTGAGGTTAAGCGACTGATTGAGCGCACCAGCTTCGCCATGGCGCAGCAGGATGTTCGTTATTACCTCAACGGCATGTTGTGGGAAGTACGCTCCAATGCACTAAGAGTGGTGGCAACCGATGGCCACCGCCTTGCAATGTGTACCAGGCCCGTGGCCGTTGATGTGGCCGAGCCGCGTCAGGCGATATTGCCGCGTAAGGGTGTGATCGAGCTTTCGCGACTTTTGAGCGAATCCGACGATCCGGTGGAGATTGTGCTGGGTGCCAATCATATCCGTGCCCTGACCGCCGGCTTCACCTTTACTTCCAAGTTGGTGGACGGCAAATTCCCTGATTATGAGCGGGTACTGCCTCGCGGTGGCGACAAGGTTGTTTTGGGTAACCGCGATTTGTTGCGACAGGCCTTTGCTCGGACCGCGATTTTATCGAACGAAAAGTACCGTGGAGTGCGCTTTCTTCTGGATACCGGCTTGTTAACTATCGTGGCCAATAATCCCGAGCAGGAAGAGGCGGAAGAAGAAGTGGCCATTGACTACTCCGGCGATACTCTGGAAGTCGGATTCAATGTGAGTTACCTACAGGACGTTGCCAACGTGCTTGATAGTAATGAGATTAAGATTACCTTGTCCGACTCCAACAGCAGTGCACTGCTGCAGGAGCCGGAAACCGATGATAGCGCTTACGTCGTGATGCCTATGCGTCTGTAGTATCTGGCGACTTTTTCTAATGTCCTTACAGGAGCTCAAGGTCTCGCAGTTCAGAAACTTAAGCTCAGTGTCCCTCAGGCCTGGTGCCTACCTTAACTTCATTTATGGCGTGAATGGCTCCGGCAAAACCAGCTTGCTGGAAGCCATCAGCGTGCTGGCCCATGGGCGCTCGTTTCGTACGCGTAAGTACCGTCGATTGATACAGCAGGACGCCGACGAATTTACCGTTTTTGGTTTAGTGGATACCAAGTCCAAACCTGCAGTTGCCGTGGGAGTTGCCCGCCAGCGAAGCGGTGTAAGCCAATTCAAGGTTGACGGCGCTGCTGTGCGTTCCGCTACTGAGCTGGCCTCGCTTCTACCGGTCCTTGTTATCAATGCGGACTCTTTCGGGCTGCTTACTGGCGCCCCGCAGCAACGGCGACAGTTTTTTGATTGGTTGGTGTTTCACGTGAAACCAAGCTTTAGAAATAACTGGCGGGATTACAACCGCTGCCTAAAACAACGGAATAGTTTGCTGCGACATGATAAAATCAGCTATTCGGATGTGCATCATTGGGATGTTGAAATAAGCCGGCTGGCCCAAGCGCTTGAGAGCGATAGACTTGCTTGTATCGAGCCTTTTCTGATTGAGTTCAAGCGCTTGATCAGTGAATTGGACTTCACCATTGGGGATTCCACTCTTGTGACATACAGCAATGGTTGGAAGTCCGATGAGCCCTACGAGCAGCAGTTGGCGGATGCATTCCAGCGGGATCGGAAACGCGGTTACACCAGCCTGGGTCCCCACAAGAGCGACTTGAAGGTGATAACGAGCGGTGTTCCGGCTGGAGAGATTCTTTCCCGCGGGCAGCAGAAGGCCATGGTTTCGGCTATGTATGTTGCGGAGGCCCGTGTGTTCCAATCCCAGTTTGAACAAGGCTGCATGTTCCTGATCGACGATATGCCGGCGGAATTGGACGCAGCAAACATCAGACGGGTAGGGCGGTGGATCAACGGCACCGCTTCCCAAGCCTATATAACGAGTGTCGAGTTTACGCCAATGCGTGAGCTTTGGCCTGAAATCGACGCAAAGGATCCGAAAGTGTTTCACGTGGAACACGGAGAAGTTGAAGAGCAATCGATAGCCTAGGCCGATTCACTTTAGTCAGTACGCGCACCACCGGGCTTGGCAATCAGCCACGCCCTCACAGGATAGATTTGGAGCATTTGATGGCAGAATCACAAGATTACAACTCATCCAGTATCAAGGTTCTCAAGGGGCTGGACGCGGTTCGCAAGCGCCCCGGCATGTACATCGGTGATACCGATGATGGTACTGGGCTTCATCACATGGTGTTTGAGCTGGTCGACAATTCAATTGACGAAGCCCTGGCTGGACACTGCTCCGAGATACGCATAGTAATTCATCCCGATGAATCAGTTTCTGTCTCTGATAATGGTCGGGGTATTCCCACGGAACTCCACGAGGAAGGCGTCTCGGCGGCGGAAGTCATCATGACGGTTCTCCATGCCGGCGGGAAATTTGATGACAACAGTTATAAGGTTTCTGGTGGTTTGCACGGGGTTGGGGTCTCGGTGGTTAACGCATTATCCGAGTCCTTGAAGTTGACCATTCGTCGTCAGGGCAAGGTGTATGAACAGGTCTATCACCACGGCATTCCCGAGGCACCGTTGAAAATCATTGGCGACACTGACCAGAGTGGCACCAAAGTTCATTTTCGTCCCTCCACGGAGACATTTACCAGCATCAAGTTTCACTTCGAACAGCTCGCCAAGCGTTTGCGGGAGTTGTCTTTCCTGAATTCCGGCGTAAAGATTGTGCTGCTGGACGAGCGCAGCGGGAAAGAGGACGTTTATGAATACGAGGGCGGGCTGCGCGCGTTTGTGGAATTCCTCAACCAGAACAAAAACCCGATAAACAAGGTGATGCACTTCACCACCCAGCGCGACGACGGCGTCGGAGTTGAGGTGGCGTTGCAGTGGAACGACGGTTTTCAGGAAAACCTCTACTGCTACACCAACAATATTCCCCAGCGTGACGGCGGCACTCACCTGGCAGGCTTTCGCGGTGCCCTGACGCGCAGCCTCAATAACTATATCGAAAAAGAAGGGTTGGCCAAAAAAGAAAAGGTGGCCACCACCGGCGACGACGCACGTGAAGGTTTGACTGCTATTGTGTCGGTCAAGGTGCCGGATCCGAAGTTTTCATCCCAGACCAAGGACAAGTTGGTGTCCTCGGAAGTGAAAACAGCGGTTGAGCAGGAAATGGGTAACGCTTTCAATGATTATCTCCTGGAAAATCCGCAGGAGGCAAAAGTCATCGTCAACAAAATGATGGAGGCCGCCAGAGCCCGTGAAGCCGCACGCAAAGCCCGGGATATGACACGCCGCAAAGGCGTGCTGGATATCGCGGGCCTGCCGGGTAAGCTGGCCGATTGTCAGGAAAAAGATCCCGCACTGTCTGAACTCTACCTGGTGGAGGGTGACTCCGCTGGTGGCTCAGCCAAACAGGGCCGGGACCGACGCACCCAGGCAATTCTGCCGTTGAAGGGCAAGATTCTGAACGTGGAAAAAGCCCGTTTTGACAAGATGTTGTCCAGTGCTGAGGTCGGCACCTTGATTACCGCCCTGGGTTGCGGCATCGGCGCCCAGGAGTTCAACCCCGACAAGCTGCGTTACCACTCGATTATTATCATGACCGACGCCGATGTGGATGGTTCGCACATTCGCACGTTGTTGCTGACTTTCTTCTTCCGGCAGATGCGGGAGTTGGTTGAGCGCGGGCATATCTTCATCGCCCAACCACCGCTGTACAAGATCAGTAAAGGCAAGCAGGAGCAGTATCTGAAGGACGAAGACGCCCTGACGCAGTTCCTTACCAATGCGGCCCTGGATAACACCGCGCTGCATCCGAGTGAACATGCCCCAGCCATTCAGGGAGAACAACTGGAGCTGTTGGTGAGCGATTTCCGCAAAGCCATGCGTTCTGTAGACCGTCTGGCGCGGGTCTACCCCCAGGAAGTGCTGCAGGAACTGGTTTATCTGCCCGCGCTCGATCACCAGGAACTCGCGGACGAAAGCCGCGTAGCGGCTTGGACGCAGCAACTGGGTGAGCGGCTCTCGAACTTGAGTGAAGCATCCAAGACCCACCGTTACAAGGTGAGTGTGGCGGAAGATACGGAATTCCACCAATTCCTGCCGCAACTGGATATCGTGGCTCACGGTGTGCCGCGTCGCCTGCGTTTTTCCGCCGACTTTTTCGAGGGACCGGACTACGCGGTAATGTGCAAGGTGGGGGAGAAGCTCGACAGTCTACTGGAGGAAAGTGCTTATGTGTCCAAGGGAGAGCGTAAGCAGTCGGTGAAATCCTTCCGTGAAGCACTGGACTGGATCATGGCCGAATCTCGCAAGGGCTACAACGTCCAGCGTTATAAAGGCCTTGGTGAAATGAACCCCGAGCAACTTTGGGAAACCACCATGGACCCCGAAACCCGACGCATGTTGCAGGTTACGGTTGAAGACGCCATTGCGGCAGACCAGATTTTCACCTGCCTGATGGGTGATCACGTTGAGCCGCGCCGTGACTTTATTGAAAGTAACGCCCTGGCAGTAGCCAATCTTGATGTGTAAGTAAGCGCTTACATCGTTCGCGCGGTACAAGAAGCCAACTTCGGTTGGCTTTTTTGCATCTGTTAAGTAATCTGCGAGCTGTTCTCCTGGGAAGCTCGTGACCGCAGGCCAGGGAGCATTAGCCTAACTCCGCGTGGTGTTTGATCCAGTGAAATGGACGTAGCCTAGTCCGCCGAAAAATAACCCAATCAACGTACATGCAATTTAAAAACTGCCGGGGCCATTTATGAAAAAACTCTTATGCTGTTTCCTGCTGGGTACTTGCTTGTCCTTTTCCTTTGCCACCTGGGCTCATCCGCCACAGTTCAAAGTATTGGTGTTCACCAAAACCGACGGGTTCCACCACCAAGCCATCAATGAAGGCGTCGATGCGCTGCGGGCGATTGCGGTGCGCCACCACTTTACGCTGGACTGGGAAGAAGATGCGAAAGTGTTCAATGACGAGCGACTTGCGCAATACCAGGCGGTAGTGTTCCTGATGACCACCGGCAATGTGCTGAACGAGGACCAGCAGGCGGCCACTGAACGCTTCATTCAGGCCGGTAACGGTTTCGTGGGTATACACAGCGCTTCCGACACTGAATACGACTGGGACTGGTATACGCAAATGGTCGGGCGTACTTTTCATCGGCATCCACACATCCAGACCGCCGAGCTTCAAGTTCTGAGTCGGGAGTTTCCCGGTGTCGCCCGGATGCCGGAGCGCTTTTTATGGACGGATGAATGGTATGAATTTGGTCAGGAACGGATCGAGGGCTTGAACTATATTCTCGCGGTGGAAGATCGTCCGTTCGAAGGCTCAACAAAAGCGGGCCTGGCAACGAAAAAAGGCAAAGGCAGCTTTCGCCCCATGGCCTGGTACCACGAATATGACGGTGGACGCGCCTTTTATACCGCGCTCGGACACATGCCGTCGACCTATAGCGACAGGCTATTTTTGGAACATATCTACGGCGGACTCTACTGGGCCGCTACTGGCAAGGGTATAAAAGAAACAAATACTTTTCATTTTCGAAAGGCGGGTTGACTGGTCAGGCTAGCCCGCCACATACATCTTTTCCCTTTTCCCCTTACCCGTCGGTATTTTCGCTATTCATAACATCTTCCGGATAAATGACGTCCGGCACATCGGGGTCGATCTTGAATAGAAGGCCGCTGGATGCAATCCAGCCATTGTCACCATGAGACTGCAACACGTAGTGACCATCAGGTGTATCCAACCCGGCGACGGTGAGCCCTTTTCCCCGGGTGAAACTCACTTTGTAAGTCTGGCCGTCGGCGCCGTCGATGTGGCCGTACCAGCTAATGCTGTCATAGTCATGTTTCTCAACTCGATCCATGGTTACCAGATAATCCTCACCGGTTTCGTCGATGGTTACCTTGAGGTCATCCCCGGGCATCAAGGTTTCCAGTTTGAGGCTATCAAAATTAATAAACTGTCGTCCGTCAGTCAGCTCCTCCGGCTTCAAGGGTAAATCGGAGGGCGCTTCTTCCGCGGTTTCCCAGGCAATATCCCGATTGACGGCGGCCGCCACCGCGGCAGGATCAAAGTGCTGGTTCGGACGGCGTGTTTGCATCATTTCGAGGCGTTCCTCGATATGCGCGTATTCAGCAGGAATCTCTTCCTTTTCATTTTTATTTGTTACTGGTGCGGCCGCCTCGGCTGCACCTGTGGTTGGCATTGCCAATTGAGGTTGGTTGGTAGCGTTCAATTCTGATGCTGTGGACTTTGATTCGTCATCTGTTGTGTCAACCTTGTTGTCTGCCGACTGCATGGCGTTGAAACCAATCAAAATGACGAAAATAAAAACGGCAAAAATCGCGAGATGCTTTTTATTGATCATGAACTTATGCCTCTATTTAGGCGGAGAGCTTTCAGGTGAAGCGTAATGCAGTGCGCATATGCGGATTTGATCCATAACCGGATCTTTGTCCGCAACGATAGCGGTGAAAGATTTTCCACAATCATTTCCTGTTGGAAACTTCCTGGTGCCGAACAATCACTGCATTCGGCACCAGAGAAATCACCGATATATGGAAACTTGGCTTGTTAGCGCTTGATTCGCCACCAGTTGATATTCCAGCCACCGGCCTGCGCAAAAATCCCGAAGTTATAGGTTCCGGCATTGATGTGGACGGTATGGGAAACCGTGGTCCAGTTCTGCCAGCCGCCGGTATTCGGAATATCCAGTTGACCCAGCACCACGGAGCCACCGTTCAAGTCCAGTGACAGACGGCCGCCGCCACTCTGGCTGGCTACGCGGTACTCAACGGTGTAAGTGCCGGAGGTAGGAATGTTGATACTGTTGTAGGCCATCCAGTCACCGGCCTCGATCCAGCCAACGTTCTGGCCGCCACCTGCGTCAGTGGTGTTTTCCAGCTGCACACCAGATTGTGCGGAGAAAGTTTCTGCCTGTTTGGTAACGTTAAAGCCGCCGTTTGCGGAGACAATAACCGAGCTCGCTTCATCATTGAAGCCTTCGTTGTTCAAGCAATTGTCGTCGCCGGTTTTGGTTACAACGTTGCCGCCAAAGTTGTCGTGCTGAAAGATTTCAACTTTGTAGCCGCTTTGAACGCGCACCGAGGAAATATCATCATTCAGGATGCCGCGGGCCATAAGCTGGCCAAGGTTATAGCTCCCGACCGGGAGACCAACCGTGTAACCACCAAAGTCACAGTGTTGAGAGAGTTGGACGGGGCCGCTGCCGCCAGTACTGGCTCTGAACCCGGCAATTTCGTCGCGCACATTATGAATCGCCAAAGCCGCGTAAGCTTCTTCCGGATGTCCGACAGGAAGACCACAAGGCAAGCCACGACAGGTCAGGTTCGGGTTGGAAAAGCGATTGACGCGGGTGGTATTGAATACGCCTTCATAGGCCATGATGTCCACAAACACGTTCTGCACACCGTAGCCCACGCCATAACGGAAGCGTGTTCCGGAGGTGTCGCCCTGCTTACGGGAATGGTTGATACCCATGTTGTGGCCCAGCTCATGAGCCATCACCATCGGGCCACAGCCGGCGTGAACCACGTTCCAGGTCCAGTTCCGGTCCACCGCAACGTAGCCAATGCCACAGGCGCCTTTCTCGTGCATGTAGGAGACAAAGTCCGCGCCCAATTGGTCGCGCAGTGCAATTGCGTTGCCGTCAACCCGCAGGTTGCCCAGCACGTCGCCCATGGTTGCGCCGGTCTCTTCGTGATGGCGCACGCCGACAAGGCGCAACTGCACGTCGATCTGGCTGTCGGCATAAGCAGAGTTCATCTGGTTAACCCAGTTGATCATTGCCGTCTGCGGATTGCCACCGAAGTAGTTGCTGGAATAATTATCATAAAGTACCAGCAGGTCCACTGTGGCAGCCTGGGTGGTGCCGGATAAACCGGCTGCTGCAGCAAGACTGCAACCTATCAGCGAATATTTGAGTCGTTTGGTTAACTGCGAAAATTTCATGTGAACATTCCTCTCTTTTTATTATTTCGAGTGACCGCATGGCTACCACTGTTACCATAAAAATAAGGCTTGAAAGTGACAGTATTCGGCCGGCAATTTATTCTTAATTGCTCCTTAGCGAAAACAGCTTGCGAGGATCCGTTCGCCCATACCACAAAGTATCATCATTAACAAAAAGGCGTACAGCACTGGGATCACACTGTGCAGTCCCACTTATAACGTGGGACGCAGGACAGGGGTTTTTATAAACACGAGTAATGAAGCTTGCGGATGTGATATAGCGAATAGTGCGGAAGAAGAAATTTATGATGTCACCAATGCGCAAAACGCGCAGACAAACTCCGCAAGAATTTTTGCATTCCTGCGGAATCATGTCACGGGAACTTGTTGACACTGACGAGCGATGGCAACTTCTCTGTGACTCGCTTATTCAAAAGTGAATTGAGCCTTTAGCCAAAGATTGCGCCCCGGCTCGTTAACCTGAGTGGTTTGTACATGACCGGCAATCATGGCGCCAGCGCTGCTGACATGTTCGGCGTAAGTGCTATCGAACAGATTGTCCACCCCGCTGGTAATCAAGAGTTGCGGCGTCGCCTGCCAACCGAGATTGATCGAAAACACATTAAAGCTGTCGCTGATTCCGATATCCTGACCGGCAATGTTGCCCTTGCCGATGTCCACGCGGTCCTGTTCGTCCACAGCTCGCCAAAAGGCGCCAGCGGAAATGGCGTCCCTGTTGTAGTACACACCCAAGCGCACTTCCAGAGGTGACAGTTGCGCCAGGGCGGTGCCGTCCGTTTCGTTGTCGCCATGCACAGCGGCCAGAGAGGCTTCAAGCCGCCAGTTGGCATTGAATGCGAAGCTGGCGTCCGCCTCCATGCCCCAGGTTGAAGCATCAATGTTGCGCGTAATGACTGCGGTGCGAGTGCCCATCATGCCCGCGGGTTTGACCACACCGGATTGAATCATCAGGTAATCCGAGATTTCGTTGTAAAACAGCGAGGCGCTGCCGCGGAAACGGCCCTGCTTATAAATTGCCCCCAAATCCAGTTGCGTTGTGGCTTCGGGCTTGGCGTTGAACGCACTCAGTGAATCTGCGGATTCTTTGTCGAACAGTTCCCAATAGTCCGGAAAGCGTTCATTGTGGCCAATTCCTGCGTACAGTGTTGTCGTTTTTTGCAGGTCTTTTTCATAGCGGGCAAAGCCGCTGGTCAGGCCGTCCTCTCTTTCAGCGTTGGCGGTCGGGTTGGCGGCGGTCATTCCCATACCCATCATTCCAAGGGAGATCGTGTTGCGCTTGTCAGTGGCCCGCCAGTCGTCGTAGCGCACACCGGCAATGATTCGCTGATTGTCTGCCAGGTTCTGATGCCATTCGGCAAAAACACCGGTCTGGGCAAAGCTGGCATCTTCGACTCGTGTCATGGTCTGGTACGGCATCATCGCCTGATTCATGGTGCCGCGGTCGGTGTGGTGGTTGCGCTGGATGTCCGCGCCAATGGAGATCTCCGCACTGGGCGTCACCGCAAAGCTGGTCAGCAGGCGCGCGCCCTCTGTCTGACGATCCCGGTTTGACGCCATGAGCATGGGCATCATGCCGCCGGGCTCGCGCAGGGTATAGTTATCCATCACATGATCAACATAGTTGTAAAACACTTGGGCTTCCAGGGTTTTCCAGCGCGGTGACAGGTCGTCCATGGTCAGTTTCAAGCTGAGGTTGTCTCGCTCAAACAGGGTGCCATCCATACCGCGGTCCGCATAGGCCGCTTCGGCACCGCTGCGCACTCCGCTGAGTTCCAGTGTGGTATTTTCGCTGGGCGTCCATCCCAGAGCGAGATTGGTGCTCCAGCGGTCGTAGCGGGCGTGGACTTCATTGCCATCACCGTCACTGTAATTATCCTGCTGGGAGTGATTCGCCCCGGCGCGCACGTAATAGGCGGGTGTGCCGGCAACTACATTGAGGGTTTCATCATCGCGGCCAAAGCTGCCCGCCAGGGCACTGGCGTGAACTTTCACGCCGGCTTCCGCCATTTGCTCGGAATCCCGTTCGAACAAGACCACACCGGCGGAATTGCCGGGCCCATAAAGCACGGTTTGCGGACCTTTGATAAGTCGAATACTGTCGTAGGATTCGGGGAACACATAGGCAGTTGGCGGATCCATTCGGCTACTGCAGCCACCGAGCACCACATTGCCGTCCAATAACAGCGAGAGGCGCGAGCCCGCCATGCCGCGGAACACGGGATCGCCGCCAGTCCCGCCCTTGCGCACCACGGAAAAGCCGGGAATCGTCTTCAGGTAGTCCGCGCCGTCCTGGGCGGGAAGCGGTTGGCGGGGTGCGCGGGGATCGGTCGACAGAGTGAGGGCATTGTCCGTCTGCACCCCGGTGATCACCGTCTCTTCCAGATGGTCATGACCGAATGCGATTGGCGACAGAGCCAGCGAGACGCTGAAACAGAGAAGGTTGCGCAGTGGAAATGGTGTCATTATCAAGGTAGCCGCAAAATATTGTGTGGATTATTCGAACGCGCTTTTTTACAGACGACGGCACAGCAGGGCAACGAAAACCTGATAAATATTAACTATCGAGGAAGGTTAATACTGCCGTGAACGTCGGCTGAGATTTGCGACTAAACCACTGAATATGTAACAGTGTCTGTGGAAGTAGCATTTATTTCGCAATCGCGAGGTCTGAATGTGAGGGCGAAACCGGCATCATCAGCGGCAGGCGCAAACTGAGAGGCTGTTGAAAACGTTGGCGAGGTAGCCAGCGCACGGCAAAAGTTGTCTAAAAAGCCAAGTTAATCGCAATAACTACACAGACAACTATTCATTGTCGCAATGGCTATGCAGGCAGTTTGACAGCTGCCTGTTGCAAGCGTCTGCGTTCATTCACTCAAAACCATTGGACGAGTCATGAACTCAGAAAGTAAATTCAAATCGACCGTTTTGATTCCTGTTTTCATTCCAGCTGTCGCTGTGATGTTTCTCTTGGTGGTTGGTACCATCAGCAATCCCGAACTCGCCGGGAATCTGTTTGCCTCGGTTCTTGCCTACATTACCCGAACCTTCGGGTGGTTTTATATGCTGTCGGTCGCATTCTTTCTGGTGTTCATTGTGGCCATCGCGTTTTCGAAGTGGGGCAACATAAAGCTCGGGCCCGATCATGCGGAACCTCAATACAGCTTTTTATCCTGGTTTGCCATGCTGTTCTCTGCCGGTTACGGCATTGCACTACTGTTCTTTGGTGCGGCGGAGCCGGTATTGCATTACGCGGCGCCGCCAGTCGGTGCTGGGGAAACAGTGGATGCGGCCAAACAGGCGATGCAGATTGCATTCTTTCACTGGGGTTTTCATATCTGGGCGATCTACGGCCTGGTGGGGCTGGTGCTGGCTTACTTCGCGTTCCGCCACGGGCTGCCGTTATCCATGCGCTCGGCGCTTTACCCCATCATTGGCGAGAAAATTCACGGACCCATGGGCCACACGGTGGATGTGTTCGCCATTCTGGGCACCATGTTCGGCATTGCCACTACTCTTGGTTTGTCGGTGATTCAAATCAATGCGGGCTTAAATTACTTGTGGCCGGGTATTCCCGTCGGGATCTTTGTGCAGGTTGCTGCTATTGGGGTGATTACAGCGCTGGCGACCTGGTCAGTGGTTGCCGGGTTGGACAAGGGCATCAAACGGCTGTCCATGTTGAATATCGCTTTGGCGGTGTTGGTCATGATCTTCGTATTTCTGATGGGGCCATCAATTCACATACTTGAATCCTTCCTGCAGAACACCGGCAGTTACCTCAACAACATCGTCGAACGCACGTTTAACTTACAGGCCTATACCCGCAGTGACTGGATTGGCAACTGGACGCTGTTCATCTTCGGCTGGACCATTGCCTGGGCGCCTTTTGTCGGGCTGTTTATCGCCAAGATCAGCCGCGGCCGCACCATCCGTCAGTTTGTTGTGGGTGTGATGCTGGTGCCGTCGGTTTTTACGTTTCTGTGGTTTTCCGTGTTCGGTGATACGGCGCTTCATTTGATTATGGTTGAAGGCTACACCACATTGATTACTGATGTTCAGGCGGATCACGCGGTCGCCCTGTTCAAGCTGTTCGAGCTTCTGCCCCTAAGCGCTATCGTGTCATTCGTTACCGTTTGCCTGATAGTGACCTTCTTCGTAACCTCGGCGGATTCCGGTGCCTGGGTGATCGACTCTCTCGCATCGGGCGGTGCTCTGGTAACCCCGGTGTGGCAGCGGGTCTTCTGGGCAACATCGGAAGGGCTGGTAGCCGCGACATTATTGATTGCCGGAGGTCTAACAGCCCTGCAGACCATGACTATTGTCAGTGCCTTGCCATTTTCAATCATTATGATTATTTCGGCGTTCGGTATGTGGCGTGCGCTGGTTATTGAAGGGCACCAGGCAGAGAGTCTTCAGGTTCATGTGCAGACCACCCGCCTGTCGGGCACCAGTGGTCGTGGTTTGTGGAAAAAGCGGCTGGCGGGACTGGTGAACTTTCCCGATAAAGAAGAAGTGGAAACCTTTATTGCGACCACGGTGGTGAAGGGGATGCGGCGTGTGGAGCGCGAACTCAGTGACCAGGACTGGCCGGCCCAGGTTCATCTTGACGAAGAAACCTCACGGATTTATCTGGAAGTCATAAAGGAAGATCAGGTTGATTTTGTTTATGAAATCCGTCTCGTGGAACATGCACTGCCGGATTATGCCTACCCTGAAATGCCAGCGATTAATGACCATGAACACGTCTACTACCGGGCAGAGGTTTTCTTGCGGCGGGGTGGGCAGTCTTACGACGTCTACGGCTTTGATCAGCAGGATATTATCAGTGACATTCTCGACCAGTTCGAGAAATATCTGCACTTCCTGCACATTTCTCCGGGAATTCTGCCGTGGAAAATGGAAGAGCATGATGAGATGTTGACACCGGATCCGCCGCCGGATGATTCAGATTCTGACGCGCGATAAAAAAACGGCCCGCATGTGCGGGCCGTAGGTGAAACGCCATTGCGGCTTTGAATGAATTTCTCAACTAGCTGCTACACAAGCATGCCGCGCAACATGTAGAACATTGCCGCACCCAGGACCGCGGATACGGGCACAGTAATGATCCAGGCGGCGACGATGCGATAAAGATGTTGGCGTTTGACCAGCTCCTGGCGGTAGATCTTCTTCAGCCGTTTGCGTTCGCGCTTGCGAAGCGGCACCTGGTCCGGATGTTTCTTGGCGGACTTGATCATCAAGCGCATGTCTTCCACCGGAGCGTTGCGAAAGTCCTCCAGAAAGGCGCGCAGCTTTTCCCGCTCTTCACCCTTATGCTTAACCACAATGCGGTGCAGCTGACTTGCATAGCGGGTTGTAAGGTATTCCCGCAGGAAGCCCACGCCGAACACACCACCGAGTGCAATATGGGTTGAGCTGACCGGTAAGCCAAGTTGTGAAGCAATGATCACGGTCACGGCAGCGGACAGCGCGATACAAAAGGCGCGGGACTTGTCCAGTTCGGTGATTTCGCCGCCCACAGTGCGTATCAGTTTGGGGCCGAATACCCCCAAGCCGACGACTAGCCCAATGGCACCCACCACCATGATCCACAAAGGAATGGCCGCGCTGGTGACTATTCCGCCTCGGGCTACTGCATCAGCGATAGCCGCCAAAGGGCCAATGGCGTTGGCCACGTCGTTGGCACCATGGGCGAAACTGAGCAGTCCGGCAGCGAAAATCAAAGGTACGGTAAACAGGTTGTTGACATTTTCCCGGGTGTTTTCCAGGCGGCTGGCTTTGATGCGTATGGAGCGTGCCGTAAACCAATAGACAATCCCCGCAGCAATCAGCCCCACAATGACTGCTTCCACGAAGCTCGCATCCCAGACCTTGGAGAGTCCTTTGAGTACCAGGTAGGTACCGAATGCCCAGGCCATCAACGCCACCAGTCCGGGAACAAACTTCTGCGCGGCGCTGATCATGTCCGGGCGAAACAGGATGCTGTGGTTGATAAATAGCAGGATTCCCGCCGCGATAATGCCGCCCAACAGCGGCGAAATAATCCAACTTGAAACAATGGCGCCCATGACTGACCAGTTGGCGATGGCCAGTCCACCGGCCGCCAGACCCGCTCCAAGCACGCCGCCGACGATCGAATGCGTGGTAGATACAGGAGCACCCATCCAGGTGGCGAAGTTGAGCCATAGAGCGCCGGCGAGTAGCGCGCCGGCCATCAGCCACATGAATTCCCCGGTATCGGTGACCAGAGTCGGATTTATGATGCCGGACTTGATGGTGCCGACTACATCCCCGCCAGCGATGATCGCCCCGGCGGCTTCACAAATTGCTGCCAGTATGATGGCGCCGCCCATGGTCATCGCCTGGGAGCCCACCGCTGGCCCGACATTATTGGCAACATCGTTGGCGCCAATATTCATCGCCATATAACCGCCGACCACTGCGGCAAAAATCAGCAGGTAACCGCTACTGCTCTCTGGAGCAATAAAGGATACATAAATGAAAACAGCCACCAAAAAGGCGAGGGAAATGCCGTAGCGGATCAACCAGTGGGCGGTCTGCGCGGTATCGTCATCAGTCTTGGAAGAGAGTGTTTTGGCCATGCGGAGGGTCCTGCGGAAGGTCCAGAAAATTCAATTGGGTCAGAGCCTGTTCATACTCGTTTCGGTGGCGATAGCCGCAAGAGAGCGAACAGGCGCCAAGGCGCGGCCATTGTTACAAACTGTAAAGCCATTGTCACACACAGATTGCGGCAGTTTGGTGGGCGTGCAAGCTCATGTCCAGCTTGTGGCCGTCCGCGGCGACGCCAGTGTTGGCGCACGCAAGATGTGAGCCTGTCGGGTTTCTCTTCTGCTCGGCGTTAAATAGAGGAGCACGGAAGATTTGGTCCAGTTGCGACCCGCTTCCGACTATTGGTTTACCAACCCTCGTATTTCAATAAATAAACGCGGAGAAGACCATGCAACAAAATCCAGGTTCGCAACAACCATTTCAGAGAAAGCTGATCAGTCACGCAATCGCCTTTGCCATTCTCGGTAGCCCCATGCTGGCACAGGCCCAAAACAACCCCGGCGTGTTGGAAGAGGTTCAGGTGCTCGGCATCCGCGGCAGTTTGGCTCAGGCACTGGACGTGAAGCGCCAGGCGGATTCAATTGTGGATGCCATCAGTTCCGAGGACATTGGCAAGTTTCCGGACAAGAATGTGGCGGATTCCCTACAGCGCATACCCGGTATCTCCGTCGACCGCATCTGGGGAGAGGGACGGGATATATTCGTGCGCGGTACCGACAGCACCCTCAACCGGACCCTGATGAACGGCCAGAACGTCGCCTCGGCCTATTGGTGGGCCAACGACAACCCCAGCCGTGGCTTCAACTATTCGATACTCGCTTCGGAGCTGGTGTCATCCCTGCAGGTATACAAAAGCCTGGAAGCCCAGCACGACGAGGGCAGCATCGGCGGCATGGTCAACGTAATTACGCGTCGGCCGATGGACCTGGAGCCGATGACGATCAACCTTTCCGCGGAGTACCAATACAGCGAACTGCCGGATAAATGGGACCCGCAACTGTCCGGTTTGGTGAGTTGGAAAAATACCAACGAAACCTTTGCGCTGCTGGCATCGTACAACCGGCAGGTGCGCACCGTGCGCCGGGACGGGCTGGAGGTCTTCCCGACCAATGATCTCTACAGCGTCACTGACGCCGATACCGGCGAAGTCACGGACAACGTCTATGTTCCCTGGGGCGGAGGCTCGGCTATTTTCCAGCAGGATCGCGAGCGCCAAACTGCTAACGTCACACTGCAGTTCCGACCCACGGATCAATGGGATATGGTGCTCAACTACGTCCGCTCCGATATGGACATGGATAACAGTAATCAGAACTATCTGTTTGTCGCCGGTGGTTATCTGATTCCCGGCGGTGAGGATGTCATCGACCCCGTCTTCATTCCCACCAGCGACGGCAATCAGCTGCTGGTGGGCGGCACCATCGAAAGTAACGGCAGTATCGGTGTCGCCGATGAACCCATTGTGCGTGAATCCTTTGTCGAATCCGATCTGCTGGATCTGGATGTCAATTACGAAGGCGATGGCTGGCAATTGCACGGCCAGTTGGGCCACACCAAGGCCGAAGGCGGCAGCACCCACGACCGCAACTACTGGTTCGAAGGTGTCAGCGGCGAAGTGCTCAACTTCGGTCCGAACACCAATGAATTCAGCTTCCCCGATGTGGACCCGCTGGACGGCAGCGCGATCCACCTCAATGCCGCCAACCTGCGGGACTGGGTGCGGATAATGGAGGACGAGGAATCCTACGCCCAGGTGGACTTTACTTTGGATACCGATTGGGGAGTCATCGAGTCCGTGAAGACCGGCCTGAAATATCGCGATCATCAGATCGAGAACAACCGTGATGTGGGTACCGTGGATGCCGACAGCCCGCAAGTGGCCGTCCTCAATGCGATTACCCTTGCCGATGTTTCGTCTGGCCCGAGTCCCGGTTTGCATGGGGAAGCGGCGACAGCGGGTTCACTGACCCAGTATGCGTTTATGGACGTCGGGCTCGCCCGGGAAAAGATCGACAGTATCCTCAACGATGGTGCCATGACCTACGCGGAAGACCAGCTCGCGTTCTATCGCATCAATGAAGACATTCTCGCTGGCTATGTGCAGGCGAATATTTCCGTCAATCAGTTGCGCGGCAACTTTGGTGTGCGCGTGGTGGAGACTGACCAGCAGTCCGATGCCTACATCGATGGCGAGCCGGGTTCAGTCAGTCGCAGTTATCGGGAAGCACTGCCGAGCCTCAACCTGGTGTATAACCTGACTGAGGACATTATTCTGCGTGGTGCCGCGTCCCGTGCCATGGCGCGGCCGACCTTCCAGAACCTCAGCTCGAACATTGTGATCAATGCGACCAGCGGCAGTGCCACCGCCGGCAACCCTTATCTGGATCCGGTGATTGCCACGCAATTCGAAATTGGAACGGAGTGGTACTTCACTGAAACCAGCCTGCTCGGCGCCACCTATTTCAGCAAGGACCTGAGCACCTTTGTGTTCAACGACACCCGGTCCGAGATCATTGATGGCGAAAGTCTCAATGTTACCCGACCCTACAACGCCCCAGACGGCGCTGATATTCAGGGGCTGGAACTCCAGTGGCAGCAGGATCTGGGCCTGGGCTTCGGCGCCCAGGCCAACTACACCTGGACCGACGCTGACGTCCCGGCCAACGCAGACGGCACTCAGCTGGAGCTGCCCGGCAATTCCGAAGACCAGTTCAACGCCTCGGTTTATTACGAGGACAATTCCGTCAGCGTACGGCTGTCCTACAACCTGCGTTCCGAGTCTTTCGGTGGTTTGACCTCTGGATCCCAGCTGGTGACTGACAAGTATGATCAGTGGGATGCCAGCGCCAACTGGGACGTGACCGACCAGTTCAACCTGTTCATGACCGCGGTGAACATTACCAACGAAGTTATTTACCAGCGCACCTCCGACGGTTTGCCGGTTGGCTTCTATGAGAACGGTCCCCGTTACAGTCTGGGCCTGCGTTATCGCTTTTAGGTGACATCCCCCCTGGTGTAACCCTTTGGCGCCTGTGGGCGCCATTTTTTTGCTTGAACAAAGGTGCCGTGTTGGTTTGTGTGGCTGTTCAGACAGCTAACGCCGTTTTGACTGACGCAGCTCGATCGTGCTGGCGGAACTCTTATCCTTTGACGATAAAACCGTGACTGACCTGATCAAGGCCTGGATTGGGAGGGAGCTAGGGGGAGGTAGGGATGGGAGCCGGTATCGGCAATGCTCACTCAATCAGAATCCTGTCGTCGTCCTGACGCACATCGGCATTGAAGCTCTGCTTTAACGCAAACACCAGAGATTCGGTATCCCCAATATTGAACACGCCGCTGATGTGCTGCGTACCCAGCTGTTCATCTGCCAATACTATCTGTTGGCCGGTATAGCGGTTGTGTTCAGCTATCGCGTCTGCCAAAAGCTCGTTATCAAAGTACATCTTGCGGGATTGCCAGGCGGTGACTTTTTCCAGGTTAGCCACCTTGGGTGTTACCTGGTGATGATCAGCCTGATAACGCGCACCCTGGCCAACCTGCAACTGTGCAACCGTCTGCAGTGTGTCGGCGTCTGTGCGAGTGCTCACTTCCACCACACCTTCCGTCACCACAACGGCAATATCCTGCTTTGACAAATCCACATTGAACGCGGTGCCCAGCGCCTGCAGCTGACTGCCGTCAACGTTGACGATGAACGGGCGTGTTGCATCCTTGGCTACAGAGAAGAAGGCTTCCCCATTATCCAGATAAATCGAACGTTCCTCCGGGGCGTAGTCCACGCGCACCCGGGTCTGGGTATTCAGCAGGATCTGTGATCCATCGTCCAGGCGCACCAGTCGTTGCTCACCAATCGCCGTGGAATAGCGTTCCTCGCCTAGCTGCTGAATGCTCAGGAAGATGCCGATGCCGACGGTTATGACCGCCGCAGCCCGAGCGAAGATCGGCCAGTAAGCCCTGGCAAAACCTGGTGAACCTGCGGGCATTGCCGGCGATTCCAGGCGCGCCATGGCCTCGAGTTCATCGCCGACCACGGAGCTATCTTCCAACGTCTTCGTCATCAGCCAGATATTCTCGCACTGACTATAGGCGAGCTGATGAGCTGGGTCTTCTTGCAGCCAGGACTGCAGCGCGGCTTTGTCGTCATCATTCAAGCGCCCACCCAGCTCTCGCGCATACCAGTCGGCAGCGGTGGTCTGTATGGCATCACTGGATGAGTGTTGCTGTTTCATATCAGGTCTTCCAGTGTTTTCTGAAGATGTTTAAGGGCGGCGCTCATATGGCGTTCCACGCTGCGGGTACTGATCGACAGCCTGTTCGCGATCTCAGGATAAGTCATTTCTTCAAAGCGGCTCAATACAAAAACCTGTCGGCAAACCGGTCGCAACTCCTGTAATGCAACTTGCAAACGCTGGAGGGATTGCTGCCATTGTGCGTTGTGAGGTGGCGAATCGTCCTTGCTGCAGTGTTCCTCTTCCTGGAGTGGGTCATGGGCGTCACCGCAGCAGCGCACCTGTTTGCGCAGTAAATCGCGGACAAGGTTGGTGGCAATGGTGAAAATGTAGGCGCGAGCGTTGACTTGCAGATGCTCAAGGCTGCTTTGGCGGAGCAAGCGAATATAGGTTTCTTGTATGATGACCTCGGCATCCTGTTGTCCACCGGGTAGCATACCAGCGACATAGTGACTGAGGCTGGCGCGGTATTTACGATAGAGCCGTTCCACATAACGTTCGCTTTCCCCGGCAGAGGGCGTTACCGTCGAATCCCCATCAACAGGGCCGGAGTTTTGGTGACGAACTACATGGAGCTGCATGTTTGAGACTGCCATTAAGTTACCTGTTATAGACGCTCAAGAGCGCTTTGCGCTTATGCAGCGCGATTTTTCGGTGGTATAACTGTAACGTTCACAAGGGCTGAACCCCGACACCGGCAGTCATAAAAAACATCCACGATGCGCCTTGTGAATGCACAAGCAGGACATAAAAGGGGCTATGACAATAACAAGACCAGTGTATTCATGATTCCTGCACAGCTATTTGCTGCGATGTTTGTGACAGTCATCGGTTTCGGCGCCCGACTGCGGGAGCGCTGGTGCAGTGTATGTGCCCTTGTTTTAACGGTCTTGATGCTTATCACCTGCCAGATTTCCACCGCGTACGCAGCCTCGCTTTCGGGCGCTCATTCCAACATCCATTCCGCCGTTGAAGCTCCTCTGGATCGCCAGTTTCTTTTGGTCGAACTGCTCGATTACCAGCTTGCCGCACAACCCCTCAGCAGTTCGTTGACCGAGTTTGCAGAAGCGTCCGATTTGCAAATTCTTTATCGAACCGACCTGCTGCCAAAGTTGGAAGCACCCGCTGTGAATGGCTATTTCAGCCGCAGGCAGGCGTTAGAGCAGCTTTTGAGCGAAACCGGCCTCACGTTCACCTTTGGCGGAAGACACGCCGTGGTCATTCATTCACACCAGCCGGGCCTGCTCACCAGTGTGAAACGCTCGCCCCAAGGGCCGACATCGGTCGAGCCGCCGGTTCTTGAAGAGACCTATGTCACCGGCGTGCGCCGCGCACTCAAGGCGAACCTGGCAATCAAGCAGAACAGCAGCAATGTGCTGGACGTCGTCACCTCCGAAGACATCGGCAAGTTTCCCGATCAGAATGTTGCCGACGCCCTGCAGCGCATTGCGGGGGTGTCGGTGGATCGCCTGTGGGGACAGGGCCGGGACGTCAACATTCGCGGAACCGATAAAGACATCAACCGCACCTTGCTCAACGGCCAACACGTCGCATCCGCCTACTGGTGGGCGAACGACAATCCCAGCCGGGGCTTCAATTATTCCACTTTGGCGTCGCAACTGGTGCAGTCCCTGGAAGTGCACAAAAGCCCCTCCGCGGCTATGGACGAGGGCAGCATCGGTGGCACAGTGAACATCCGTACACGCGAACCTTTTCATCTGAAGTCTCTCGAAACTCATATCGCCTACGAGCAGCATTACAGTGACCTCGCCGAAGCGTGGGGCCCCCAAATTTCAGCATTGAGCAGTTGGAAAAACCCACAACAGACGCTCGGGATTCTCGCGTCCATCAACTGGCAGGACCACACCAGCCGTCGCGATGGGCTGGAGACATTTTCCGACAACAGTCTTTACGACATAATCGACGAAGGCGGCAATATAACCCCTAACGTCTATGCCATCTGGGGTGGCGGCTCGGCGATTCTTCAGCAGAGCCGCACTCACGCTACCGGCAATGTGACTCTGCAATGGGTGCCGGTAAAAAACTGGGAACTGGGGTTCAACAGCGTTCGTTCCGAGATGGTAATCGACAACCTCAACCACAATTTTCTGTTTACGGTGGGAGGCCACAAGTTGCGCGAGCAGTCACCGGCGATCGTGTACAACCCGACGTTTGTGACAGCTGATGACGGCAATCACCTGCTGCTTGGCGGTACGCTGGTGAATGCCAACTCAACCGGCGCCTTGCTCGATATCATCGAGCGCGACGCCTACATTAAAACCCTGGTCAATGACTTCTCCGCTGACTATCAAACCTACGATCGCGAGTTACATATTCAGCTCGGAAATACCCGCGCAATCGGTGGCACCAAGCACGACTGGATGTATCGTTTTGCCGGTGATACGCGCAGTCGCTTTGCCCTGAACGAACGCGCCATCGATATCGCATTTCTTGACCTCGATCCACTTTCGTCTGCGGACATGGGCCGCTTTTCCAGTGTTTCCAGAGACTGGATTCGGCGCATGGAAAATAATGAGAACTATGCACAGCTGGACGTGACCCAACGGGTGAACCGGGGGCCGATATCAACCATTGAATTCGGCAGCAAATTGCGCGACCACTTTATTGAAAATCATCGAACTGTGGGTGCGCTTGATGAAGCTCACCCTGCCTGGTCACAGTTGAATAACACGAGCCTGGAGCAGGTCGGTGGCGGTGTCACGCCGCGGTTGCATCAACAAGCTGCGACGCCCACGAGTTTAACCCGTTATGCCTGGGCGAATCCTGCCAAGCTCGACACAATCGTAAAGCCTTTGTTCGACGCGGGCGTGATGACATACCGTGACGATCGGTCCGCCTATTATCGTATTGACGAGGTCAGCCAGGCGTACTATGTCATGCTCAACTTTGAGGACGATACCGCGAGTGGCAACAGCTGGAGTGGAAACATCGGTATTCGCTATGTGGGGACGCGGCAGTCAGCGGCTGCTTACGATGGCGATAAAATTCAATCTACGGAAAGCCGCTATCACGACTATCTTCCCAGCATGAATGTGGCCTATTCGTTACGCCCGGATTTAATAGTGCGCGGTGCCGCGGCGCGAGTCATGGCGCGACCCAATTACCAAAATCTCAGTGCCAACGTGGTGACCGATCCGACCAGCGGCGCCATCTCAACCGGCAACCCTCTGCTCGCCCCCTACAAGGCGAATCAGTTCGACCTGGGTGTGGAATGGTATTTTGCTGAGGCGTCGCTGCTCTCTGCCAACCTGTTTCATAAATCCATCTCGACGTTCATTTATCCTGAGACTTCGATGGAACCGATAAACGGTGAACTGCAGCCGGTGACACGCCCGCAAAACTCAGCGGGCGCGAACATAACCGGAATGGAGCTTCAGTGGCAACGTGACTTCTCCTCGGGTTTCGGCTTACTGGGCAACTATACCTTTACCGGCGCCACTGTGCCCTCACCGGATGGTACGCGTTCGTTCGAGTTGCCCGGCAACTCAGAGAGCCAATTTAACGCTTCATTGTTCTATGAAGGAACGCGTCTCAGTGGCCGTATTTCCTACAACTATCGCTCGAGATCCTATGGCGATTTTATTGCAGGCTCGCAGAGCGTGACGGCCGCCTATCAGCAATGGGATGCCAACCTTCAGTGGCGTGTTAGCCGGTTCGCGAGCGTCGTGTTGAAAGGGATTAACCTCAATAATGAAGTTATCTATATTCACAGCCGTAGTGGCGTGCCTCAGGGTATTTATGAAAACGGTCGGCGTTTTATTGTTGGGCTGCGGTTGGATTTTTGAGTTTTGACCAGGTGATGCAGGGCTTAACTACGCGGTCCTAGTGTACCGCGTGACTGCTCATTAATACGCGCATGTCACGACCCGGCATCGGATGATGCAGGCCAAAACCCTGCGCAAAACCAAAGCCCAGGGTTTTAACAAACTGGAACTGGTCATCGGTTTCCACGCCCTCCACAACGGATTGCAGGTCAAGTACATTTGCAAGCTCAAGTACCGTCCGCGCAATTTCACGATTTTTGTGTGTGGAATGAACCTGTTCGAGAAACGATCGATCCAGTTTGATGCCGTCGATGGGTAGAGTACGCAAGTAGCTGAGTGATGAGTAGCCCGTACCAAAATCATCGATATAAATTTGCACGCCCAGTTCCTGGAGCTGATTGAAAATTCGATTGGCTTCTTCGTCTCTTTCTATTAACACACCTTCGGTGACTTCAATGCGCAGGCTACGGCCATCGAGGTTATACCGCGTTAAGCTCTGGCGAATAAATTCTACCGAATCCCGCAAAAAGAATTCCCGGGGTGACAGATTAATACTGATAAAAAAATCCGGAGTTACCGCCGATGATGCCCGCCATTGCGCCAAAGACCGGCAGGCGGCTTCCGTTACCTGGCGACCAAGGTGTCCGATCAGCCCGCTGGCTTCTGCCAAGGGAATGAATTGTTGCGGGCCGATGCGACCAAGGTGGGGATGCTCCCATCGAACCAGTGCTTCACACCCGGCAATGCTGCCCTGTTTCAGCTCGATAATAGGCTGATAGTACACCTCCAGGTCTTGGTGACTGAGTGCGTTGCGCAAATCCGCCTCCATTTGCGCCTTGCCGAGTTGCTCGCTCTGCATACGTTCATCAAAAATAATGTAGCGGCCTTTTCCCAGGCGTTTGGCTTCATAAAGCGCGAGATCCGCATGCTGCAGAATTTGCTCAGTCGCTTGATAGTCGTGTTGCGCGGTGCCGAGAGCAATGCCGATACTCGAGCCGATATGAAACGAAAATCCGTCAATGTTAAAAGCCGGCCTCAAACCCTCCAGAATGCGCTCTGCAAGATTGCGCACTACGGCTTCGGACGCGACTTCCTCTATCAGCAGGGTGAATTCGTCTCCGCCAAAGCGGGCACAGGTATCGACGGGTCGGAGTTCATTTTGAATCCGTTCGGCGAATTCAATCAGTAGTTTATCGCCAACCGGATGCCCGTAACTGTCGTTGATGGATTTGAAGTTGTCGAGATCCATCATAAATACTGCGTAACTTTCACCGTAGCGGCGAGCTCGATCAATAACGTGGGTCAGGCGGTCGAGGAAGAGAGCGCGGTTGGCGACACCGGTCAGCTTGTCGTGGAAGGCGCTGTGGTGCAGTTGCTGAACCAGTTGGCGGCGCTCGGTCACATCCCGCCCATAGCCATAGAACACCGTATTCTTCTGAGCTGCGACAAAACTCCACTCGATCCAGCGGATATCGCCGTCGGCGGTAAGATTGCGCAATTCGCGGGTAATTCGGGAGTTGTTGCTGGACTTCAAGTCGCGCACGTCATCCAGCAAACCCTGCAAATCGTCGGGATAAACCATGTCCTGGAAGTTTCGCTGGTGCAGGGCCGAAGACGGAAAACCCAGTATGCGTTCACACGCGCGGTTAACCTGCCGAAAGGTCCCGTCCGTGTTGATGGTGCAGAGAATATCCGGCGACAGGGAAAAGAATAGCCGCAGCTCTTCTTTGAGAAACTCGCGTTGGCTGGTTTCCTGCAGCAGCCGCTGACTGGTACTGGAAAGGGCCCAGCCCTGACGCTGATTGATCCAGAGCGCCCAGATGAACGCGGCCATCAGGCAACTGAACACGGTTCCACCGATGAGAATCCACCAAGGGTGATAAATACCCGCAGAAGCTTCGAATGCCGGTAGCGAGGTGAAGCGAAGGATCCAGCTGATGCCGCCGAATTCCAGAGGCACTTCGCTCTCCAGCAGGGGTGTGTGCGTCAGCAGGTGGCTGTTGCCGGCTTCGCTGTCATAGACCCGCTGGTCCGGGTGTGGCTGTGACCCTTCAAATATCTCCAGGCGCCGATAGGGAAGCGATGTTTGGCCGAGAATGCCGACAATCAGGTTCGTGAGCCGGAACGCACCATAGGCAAAGCCCTCGAGCTCTTGCTGTCGGGCAGTGACGGTGGTCGGTTCATTACCGGAATAGACCGGGTAGTAGATAAGGAAGCCGGGCTGCTTATTCTCCCCGGCTTCCTGAACCAGTGAGACCACTGCAGTCGCACTGGCGTTGCCGGTGTCCCGTGCACGGGCCATGGCTTTTTGGCGGTTAGGCTCACTGAACATGTCGTAGCCCATGGCGCGCTCATTGCGCCAGTTCTCAGGCTCCAGATACACAATTGCAGTGTAAAAGGGGCGTTCGCCATCCGGCCAGATCTGGAAGCCCGGATAACCGCTTGCACGCGCAGCCGAGACAGCAGTGTGTATTTCACTGGGATCCAACGCCTTGGAAAAGCCCAATCCCTGGATGCCGGGGAATCGCTCAGCGAGCTGCAGCTTGGCGACGTAGCGCCGCCAGTCCGCCCGTTCGACATCGGCACCTTCAAGGTAGGCTGCGGTGGCGACAAGCACCTGTTGATAATTTTCCAGGCGCTGGGAAATCGCGCGGGTCACGTCTGCGTTGCCGAACTCGAATCTCTGGCTGGCAATGGCGTCGGAGCTTTCCGCCGTGGTATGCCAGAACCACAGGGTCGTACTCAGCATGATTATCCATGCCGTCGCGGCTATGGCTAACCCCGACTTGTGCTTTTTTGTTTTCATCGAAGCTGACGAATCATCTTGATATTGTTCAACATCATATAAGGTCGCCTGGATGGTGGTGAACAAATGAACGATTGGTGAATACGCGTTGGGTTTAACCGAGGGTCCTGACCCGGCATGCAGCTTCCCAAAGAAGAGCCGGGATGTTGGACAAGACGGCAAGTCAAAAGTTAGCCGGGCCCGCTACATAAGCCGGCCGGGCGATAGCTGATAATTCCAATGGTCCCGGTGACCGGCTCTCGAGTGGTGTTGCGCAGCTGCCTGATCCTCCAAGTAGTGACTGGATCCGAGACCGCAAAATGACCGTCAAAAGACGCGTTCCATCGCCGGGGATGCATATCTTTTTGTGACGCAGTACCAAGTATTTCCATACCATCAGATTGAACTCAACGCAGCGGTAGCGCGGCTTGCCGACAGCCCACATTTCCATTTGCTGATACTGGGAAGTGCCACCACGCGAAAATTCGTAAACTGCGGCGACACTGTTACCGGGTATAGGTACATTCGGACTCAATAATCCCCAAAGACTACCTGTAGTAATGTCAGGGTCCCCTACCCGCGAAAGTCACGAGTAGCAGGCGGGTCCGAGGGGTGGCAGAATGCGTTGCCATATTCGGCGTTGTAACAAGAGCAGGAATTGGAGCATATAAATGAAGACAAAGTTCAGGATACTCACCGCGTTGGCCCTGAGCCTGGCATTTCAGGCCAGCTGCTTTGCAGCCGTGGACATTGAGGAGCTGGTTGATGATCTGCCGCTGACTCAAAAACTGGGTCAACTCCAACAGGTGGATGCCAGTGGCATTCCTTCCGTAGACAAAATTCCTGATCACATCAAACAGGCCATCCGTGAAGGCCGTGTCAGCTCGTTTCTGAACGTGGGTTCAGTGGAAATTGCCAACGAACTGCAACGCATCGCCACCGAAGAGAGTGAATTCGGCATCCCGTTGATGATTGGCCGTGACGTGATTCACGGTTACAGGACCATATTTCCGATCCCACTTGGCCAGGCGGCCAGCTGGGATGCAGATCTGGTGGAGCAGGGTGCCCGTATAGCGGCCAAAGAGGCTTCTGCTGCTGGCATCAACTGGGTGTTCGCGCCTATGTTGGATATCTCCCGTGATCCCCGGTGGGGGCGCATCGCCGAGTCCTTCGGTGAAGATCCTTACTTGACCAGCGTACTGGGTGCAGCATCCGTTATTGGTTATCAGGGCGACGATTTGTCCTCCCCGGAATCAGTGGCGGCAAGCGCTAAGCACTTTCTCGGTTATGGTGCTGCCGAGGGTGGTCGCGATTACAACACGACCTATATCCCCGAGCCTCTTCTGCACAACGTTTACCTGCCGCCATTCAAGGCTGCGGTGGATGCCGGTACGGCGACGATCATGAGCTCTTTCAACGATTTGAACGGTGTTCCGGCCTCTCACAACAAGCATCTGCTTACCGACATCCTGCGTGGTGAGCTCGGGTTTGAAGGCTTCGTGGTCAGCGATTGGAATTCCGTGACTGAAGGCATTGTGCACGGTCTGGCCGCAACCCCGAAAGAAGCTGCCGCACTGGCATTCAATGCCGGCGTGGATATGGAAATGGTCAGCACCAGTTTTGTTGATAGCTTGCGCTCGTTGATGGACGCCGGCGTTGTCTCGGACGATTTGGTCAACCAGCGCTTGACCAACATTCTGCAAATTAAAAGGGACCTCGGCTTGTTTGACCAGGCCATTGTTGATACCGATCGACAGAAAACCGATATTCTCAACAACCAACATCTTGCTGCAGCGAAACAATCGGCAATCGCCAGTCTGGTACTTCTCAAAAACGACGATAAAGCCCTGCCTCTGCAAGCGGATACCAAAATTGTGCTTCTCGGCCCCCTTGCTGATGCCCCGCATGATCAGATGGGCACATGGGTTTTCGACGGTCAGAAAAAAGACTCAGTCACCGTACTCACCGCGCTTAAAGAAAAGCTCGGCAGCAAGAACGTCACCTACCATCCGGTTTTGGAAAGTAGCCGTGATCGCTCCCACGATCAGTTCTCTGCCGCGAAGAAGGCTGCCAAGAAATCTGATGTGGTGGTTATGATCCTGGGCGAAGAAGCATCTCTGTCCGGTGAAGCGCAAAGCCGCGCCGACATTCGTCTGCCTGGTGCACAGCAAGCGCTGATCAAAGAACTCAAGAACACGGGTAAGCCGCTGGTGCTGGTTATTATGGCCGGCCGTCCCATTGCGCTGAGTGAAGTCATTGACGATGTTGATGCCATCATCATGGCGTGGCACCCCGGCACCATGGGCGGTCCGGCCATCGCAGATGTGCTTGCTGGCGATGCGCTGCCGAGCGGCCGGCTGCCCGTTACCTGGCCCAAGGTCACCGGCCAAATTCCTCTGTACTACAACCACAAGAATACCGGCCGCCCACACGATGCCGAAGCTTTCATCCACATGGACGATTTCCCACTTGAGTCACCGCAACATTCCACCGGTAACCGTTCGCAATACATCGATGCCGGCTTTGCTCCGCAATTCCCTTTCGGCTTTGGTCTGACCTATTCCGAAGTGGTATACAGCGATGTGAAAATCTCCAAAAAGGTCCTGGGCATGAAGGATTCCACTGAAATCTCCGCCGTTATCAAAAACGTCGGTAAGCGTCCCGCCACCGAAGTCGTGCAGCTTTACGTGCAGGACTTGTTCGGCAGCGTCACGCGCCCGGTACGTGAGTTGAAGCAGTACAAGAAAGTGACGCTCAAGCCCGGGGAGAGTCAGCGTGTTTCCTTTACATTGCAGACAGGTGAGCTAAAGTTTTTTAATCAAGCCGTAGAAGAAGTACTGGAGCCAGGCGACTTCAAAGCCTGGGTAGCGCCCAATGCAGCAGAGGGCCTGATGGTAACGTTTGAGGTAACTAAATAAATAACGCCTCTCAACTAGCGAGTCCGGCGTTCCGGACACAGGAGCACATATAATGAATAAACATAGTAAGTTTCTTTTTTCACTACTTTTAGCTCAGGGCGTCGTGCTCACGGGCTGCGGGGGTGGCGGTTCCAGCGCTAACCCTGAGCCTGTCATTACGCCTGAAGCACGGGACGGCAGCTGGAGTCTTGTATGGGAAGATAACTTCGACGGCACTGCCATTGACCCGGAAAAATGGAGCCATGAAGTTAACTGCTGGGGTGGCGGAAATAACGAGCTCCAGTGCTACACCGACGATCCAAAAAACAGCTACGTTGAAGATGGCATGCTGCACATCGTGCCCATAGAAGAGCCTGTGTCCGGCCCATCCGTTAATCAGGAAGATCCCGCGTATCCGGGAACTACCGTAAATCGCGAATTTTCTTCCGCACGTCTCCGTACCATGAACAAAGGTGACTGGAAATACGGCCGATTCGAAGTGCGAGCTCAAGTACCCGCCGGTACGGGCATGTGGTCTGCGGCTTGGATGTTACCGACCGATTGGGTGTATGGCAATTGGCCGCTCAGTGGCGAAATTGACATCATGGAAGCGGTCAACATCGATGCAGGCGGCGGCAATAAAACTTCCGGAACGTTGCATTACGGCATGCTTTGGCCGGGTAATGTTTGGACAACTTCCGAATATACACCGAAAGCGAACGTCTCGACCAATTTCCATACTTATGCCATTGAATGGGAAGAAGGAGAGATCCGCTGGTATGTCGACGACACGCATTTCGCGACCCAAACCTCCGACGGTTGGTATAGTTATTCCTACGGTGGACAGGAAGTCGGTTATCAGATGCCGGAAGGCGCTGCGCCTTTTGACCAGGAATTCCATCTGCTGTTGAACGTGGCAGTGGGCGGCAACCTGTCGGGCAACCCGGCTCCAGCCATGGTCGAGACCAATCCGATGCTTGTGGATTACGTCCGCGTTTACCAATGCGATAAAGACCCGGCAACAGGTAAGGGGTGTGCGACCAACGTTGATCGTTACCTTGATCCACTGCCAGGTCATCCGCGTGAACAAAAAGTTGTTTCGCTTTATGAGGATGGGCCAGGCACCATTTCTGTTACCGTTGACGATCAAACGATCTCGAACACCTTGGTGACATCGCTCTATCAAGACCCTAGCGCAGGTGGAAGCGTCGTATCGACTCCCGACTGGGTCACCGACAGCGGCGAAACCGTGTGGGATCTACAGTTTATACCCCCCAGCAACGCATCGCTGAGTACCGGCGACATGAGTTCAGTTGAACATGCCAACGACGGCTTTGAAATGCAAAGCGTCGATGTTCTCGGGGAATTGATATTTGAAATGTTAGTGGTTGAGATAGATCCTGAAACTGAATTGCAGATTAAAGTTGACAGCGGCTATCCCAACTTGAGCTACGCGGTGATCGATACTCCGGCAGTGGGGGAGTGGACCACTGTATCAGTCCGGTTCGATGATTTGGTTCCTCATGCTGAGGGTGAAGTCAATTACTACAACGTGCAGAACCCGTTTGTGATCGAAGCTGTAGGCGGCACTGCGCATGTCCAGTTGGACGATATCCGCATCACTTGCTTAACACCCTGTTCAGTGAATCCAAGGCTTGAAGGCTTGACGGTGAGTGATGACATGGACATCTACATCGACGCGGTTGCCGCGGCTTGGTCAGATCCCGGTGTTGATTACTACCCTCCTGGTACTCATGGAATCACTCGCACCGATGAAGCGGTGGAAGGTCGCGGCAACGTGCTTCAATTCGAGTTTGGTCCGAACTTCGCCACAATGTACATCCAGTCTGTTGACACGCAAGATCTGTCGGCCTACGGTGCGACTGGCAGTTTGAACTTCGACCTGCGAATTATTGAGGCGGCAGGTAATACCGACGGGTTCAAGGTGAAGGCGGACTGTGTTTACCCTTGCGGTTCCATTGAGTTACCCGTTCCACTGCCAGAAGGTAACGATTGGGTGAATATCGACATTCCGATTAAGGACCTTAAAGGGCTTGACCTCAAAAAGGTCAACACACCGATTAGCTTCTTCCCGGTTACAGACCAGCAGAATGGGGTGATATTCCAGATGGATAATATCCGCTGGGTGATGGAAGGTTCCACAGAGCCTGGGCCTGAGCCCGAGCCGACTCCGGCAAACCCTGTCATTGATGAAGATTTCTTTGTCTTTGAGGACGCGGTGGATGCTGCATGGAGTGATCCTGGTGTCCAATTTTACCAGGCACCAAACAGTGAGGCTCATACGTTCAGTGTCGTGGCGGATGCCGTTGATCCGACTAACGATGTGCTTCAGCTTACATTTGGTGCGGATGGCGACTGGAATTCAACTATGTATATCCAGACAACCCAGCCCAAGGATCTAACGGCTTTTGCTGACGGCAACCTCACTTTCGACATTAAGGTCGTCACTCCGGGCGCAACCCCTGGGGCCTTCCTGATCAAGGGTGAAGGTGGCGGTACTACTGACCCTGGTACAGAGCATGCACTCACCGTCAATACAGACGGCGCATGGCACGAGATGACGGTAGCTGTCGCTGATCTTAAAATACCGGATTTGAGCGCAGTGAATACCCCCATCAGCATTTGGCCTGATAGCGATCAGAATGGGGTTGTGTTCCAGCTGGACAACATCCGCTGGGAGTTACCGGCTCCTTAAACGCCTTTACTGAAAAGTAAGATCTATAAAGCCACCTTCGGGTGGCTTTTTTTGTGACCGAATTTTAACAAAAGCAGGTGAAATGACAGCGTTGTCTTGGTATGCTCGCTGGTCTATTGCTACGGTTGAGACAAAGGAAGGTGGGGTACGGCCGGTTGTTGGCGGTTTTAGTCACCGGACCTTATTAATAAATAAGGCCATCCTTAAATCAACCGAGGGTAAGTAGATACAATGAAAATAACGTCGCTACTCATATCCACAGTGCTGGCCGGCGGGGCGGTTCTTTCGTCCTCAGCCATGGCTTATGACTGCAGTGGTCTTCCAGCCTACAGTGGTGGAAGCATCAATACCGGACAATCCGTTACACATAATGACCACGCCTATTATTGCGATGTAGGCGGTTGGTGCTCCCAGGGCGGCCCCTATGAGCCGGGTGTTGGTTGGGCCTGGAGCTATGCCTGGAGCGATCTTGGCCAGTGCGATGGCGGCTCGAGCTCTTCCAGTAGTTCGTCCAGCAACTCGTCTTCAAGTAGCTCGTCCAGCAGTTCTTCGAGCAGCTCCAGCTCCTCTTCCAGTTCAAGCTCCTCAAGCAGTTCCTCCAGCGGTGGGACCTGTGCTGGCTTGCCTGTGTGGGACAGCACCGCTGTTTATCTTGCGGATGACCAGGTTCAGCACCAGAACGACAAATACGAAGCCAACTGGTGGACCCAGGGTGAAGATCCCTCACAGTCCGGTGAGTGGGGTGTGTGGGACAATATTGGCGCCTGTGGCACGTCCAGCTCGTCATCGAGCAGCTCCAGTTCCAGCAGCTCCTCGTCGACCAGCTCTTCCAACAGTTCGAGTTCCGGTTCCAGTTCATCGGGCGGGCGCCGGTATGTTGCCTACGCCAGTACCTGGAACACCAGTATCTATGATCTGGATGTGAACTACATTCCGAACTACATCACCCACGTCAACCTCGCGTTTGTACGGCCTGATACAACCTACCAGGCAGGTTCACGGGCGTTTGACCAGGCTGTGGTTGGCTTTCAGTTCGTTGAAGGCGCCAGCACTAACAATGGCCAGAACACCTTCTCTGCCCAGGAAGCCCAGGACCTGATCGACAATATCTCCGCACTCCGGGCCCGCGGCACCGAAGTGTGGCTGTCGGTTGGTGGTTGGAGTTACAGTCAGGGTTCGGCTTGGCAGCGCTTCAGTGCGCCGCATTTGGTTAGCCTGGCCGTTGACCTTGGTGCTTCCGGGATAGACATTGACTGGGAGGCCAGCGGTTCCAACTGCAACAAGCAGCCCGCGGCGACGTTCAGTTGTACGGGAGACAGCGAGGTTGCCGGTATCATTGTCAGTCTGCATAACGAGATCAACGCGCGTAACGCGGACCTGGGTATCTCTACCGCTGGTTGGTCCACGGGGGCCTATTATGTGGCCGGTACGCCTTTTGAAGAGGGCAAGGTGCAGTGGGGTTCACCCTTCGGCGGCACCATGTACAACGTTGTCAAAAACCACGGAGACAAGCTGGAGTTCCTCAACCTGATGTCCTACGACGGTGGCGACTATTACGATCCACGTGAAGGGTTTGCCGCTTACCGCGCAATCTACAATGGCCCGATCAACATGGGCATGCAGATCGCACCAGAAGGTGCCGGTGGTGCTGTGCTGGATCTCTACTCACCTCCTGGCGTCGACTGGAATACCGGGTTCCTGACGGGCCAGAACAACATTGCGTCCGACTACTATAATGTCGAGACGATGGTGGAATATGTGAAGCAGGCCGGCCAGCCGGGCGACGGTTTCATGCTGTGGCAGTTATGGAAGCAGCGTGTCCATCAACCAGCACCAGCGGGTGCAGCGACCGAAAACTCTGCGGGACAGTATGTGTGCAACAATCTGCCGCTCGCCGGAGACTGCTCGCAAACGATTCCCAACCTTCCCAAGCTATAGGCTCCTATAGCGCTTCAGCGAAACACAGGTGGCATGCCCGCCTGTGTTTCGCAGTTCAATTTTGTGAAACCCACGGTTAAATTCCGCCAAACACCTTGAGCTGAACGTTCTATCAGGGCACCATTTGATCCTGGCTATTTCATGTTGATCACTGACGGCTACAGGTTCATCATTGGCTGTTGCGGTGTTGATCATTGCAGTGATAGCTCCGCAATCAATTCCAACGCTGAGACGGATCGAGCGAGTATTAACCGGCCCCTGGGATTAGGCCCTCATGCAAAAAGAGAATAACAACAATGGCTAGCTCCCGCTCACACGCTAATAAAAATGCCTCCCTTGCCGTTGACGCGCCGCTTGGCAATGCCGTGTCACCTAAATCCGCTTCGTCTCGCTCCGCGGCAGCTGCTGCCACAACCGCAGGCTGGGCCACGGATCGCGCCTGGATCAGCGGTCTGACGGGCGCAATCGCAGTCATCGTATGTGCAGCCTGGTATCAGGCCACAGGTGCTCTGATCAGCGGTGTATCCATCGCGGGTTATCAGGTGACTACCGAGCGCACTGACAGCATCCTGATGGCATTGTTTATGGTGACGAGTGCCATGATCGTGGTAGAAATTACGCGGCTCTGGTTGCGCGAGGGCCGCCAATTCATTCAGCTGGCTCCTTCCCTTAAACGCGGTCACTATGTTTCCTTTCTGGGCGGTGCCCTTGTCAGTTACATCAAATACCTGTGCATTCTGGCGCTGGTAATGCAGTTCTTCTGGTGGGCCAATGAGTACGGCTACCAACGAAACGCACCCTATTACCGCGGCTGGTTCCGCTTTCTGGAAATCGCCTGGACCGCCTACCTCTGGCTGGGTATGCCGTATATTGTGCTGACCCGTGCGTTTAAACATGATGACGAGGCGGATCGCCAGGACTTCGCCGAGCTCTTTTCCCGTGTGGTGGTTTACCTCGCCTCTTGGCTGCCCGGCTGCAAAGGCTGGCGTAGCGAATTTTCGGAGAGCGATAAAAAGGCTACACGCGGGTTGCTGGTGAAACTATTTTTTGCGCCCCTGATGACGGTATTCTTCGTCGACCAGTTTCCTCACCTGGTCAACAATATCGGCTACATGTTCGACGGGATTCCCAACGCGATCGCCAGTGGCGTTTACACCCACTCGCGCTTTAATAATGACTTCTTCAACATCGCCATCGCTGTCATATTCTCTATTGATGTTGCTCTCGCCTGGTGCGGCTATATCATCTCCTCCCGCTGGGTGGACAACAACACGCGTTCGGTAGAACCGACCTTGCTCGGTTGGGTTGTGTGCATTTGCTGCTATCCACCGTTTCAGATGTTTCTGGGGCTGTATTTCAGCGCACCGGGCGAGCGCGAGGTGCTCAATTTCACCGCGCAATGGCTGGTGACCTTGTTCACCGGCATGATGGTGCTCAGCTACTTCGTCTATATGTCCGCTACCCTCTGGTTTGGCGTACGCTTCTCCAACCTGACCAACCGAGGCATCATCCGCACCGGCCCCTATGCATTTATTCGTCACCCGGCCTACGCCTCCAAAAATTTCGCGTGGTGGTGTGTGATGTTTCCGGCCGTGATCTACAACGCGTCCCACACCGGTCTTCACGTCGCCATTTTGCAGACGTTCGGTCTGGTATTGATGACCTGGTTCTACTACATGCGCGCCATGACCGAAGAACGTCATCTGAGTGCGGACCCGCAATATCTGGAATATCGTCAACAAGTCCGCTACCGGTTCATTCCCGGCGTGATCTGACGGCAGCGATGCGGGCGCTGCTTCCAAGCCTGCAACATAGTGTAGGTCGTCACTCATTTCATAACTTATAACGGCGCCTTTTTCCGCCACTCCGCGTTGCTTTTCTTTGACATAGGCCCACTATGCCTTCATAAAAGCGCCTCGATCGACGAAAAAATGCACTCGCTATAAGTTACAAACTGAATGACGGCCTACACTGGGATGCCATCTGGAAATTCAGCTGTCGGTGGTAAGGCGTCCAACGCAATGATTTGTCGCCGAATTCAACGTTTTGAACTAGACTTTGGATAATGACAGTCTTTTTCAGGGGTCCCGCAGACGCAGCATGCAGATTAGATACAGGCTCATCGGTTTCAGTTTTGCAGCGCTGTCGTTGTTGTTGATCATCTGGCAGCACTACGGCATGACGCGTGTATTGCGCATTGATTCCAGCTGGCCTTATCTTCAGGCCATTGACGACCGCGGTGAGGGCGGCGGAACTGTGTCCCGCCTTTCTATTTCCGAGGACGGTGTTCGGGTGGACTGCGACCTGACGTTGGACTATATGTGGGCGTTCTGTGAGCTTGCGATCTACATGCAGGGTGACGGTTTGACGGGGCTGGACCTCACCGGTTACGACTCCATGGTTATTGCCGCTGATTACACTCATCCGGGCGTTGATCGGATCCGCGTCATGATTCGCAATTTCAACCCGGCATACTCGGATCGCACCCAATTCACGACTCTCAAGGTCAATGAAATCGACTATCAGCCCTCAACAAACCCCGTCCTGAGCATTCCGTTGAGTCACTTTCAGGTCGCCTCCTGGTGGAGACAGTCGATGTCTCTGCCCATTGACTATATCGCTTCCGAATTCAGTGAGGTCATTCAGATAGACATTACTACCGGCGGCGCAGTGGTTCCCGGTAAGTACAGCATCACACTGAAATACCTCGAGTTTCGCGGCAAATGGATCAGCGCGGTAGCGTTGTATCGGGCATTGCTCATCGGCTGGTTGTTGTTTGCGTTATTCGCTGTAGTGCTGGAGTTGCAACACTATCGTCGACGTTTGCGAGCCAGCCAGCAGAGGGAGGTGGAGCTGCAGTCGATGAATCACCTGTTGGAACTACAGAGTGAGAAGTTTGAGAAGCTGGCGTCACACGACCCTCTCACCGGCATCCGCAACCGTGCGGGCATCCGCGATCGCTTTCTGGAGCACATTTATCATGCACGCTATGGCGGGAAGCCGCTGGCCGGAATCTTCATTGATATTGATCACTTCAAAAGCATCAATGATTCCGGCGGGCACCAATTGGGCGATCAGGTGCTGGTTGAATTCACCGAACTGATCAGCTCGCACATACGGGACAGGGATCTATTTGCGCGTTGGGGTGGCGAGGAATTTTTGCTGCTGTGTCCGAACACCTCGTTGCGGGACGCGAGTATTCTGGCGGAGAAACTTCGTGAACTGGTGGCGGAGCAGAACTGGTCCAACGGTGTCAGGATTTCCGCAAGCTTCGGCGTGACCGTTTTTGATGATGAAGATGTGGCCTTGTTCATTGGCCGGGCTGATACCGCGCTGTATCGCGCGAAGTCAGAAGGGCGCAATCGCGTCGTCACTCTTGCAGCCAACCGACAGCAGGTTTATTTATCCACCGCTGAATGACGTATTCGTTTGTTGCTTCCGCTTTGTCAGTTTCAGGGTGAATCCGCTGCTGGTGAATCCAGCTTTTCCATTTCGCTTTCTATCCAGGTCTCGACCTTCTGCATTACTTCCCGGCTGGTGCGCCCTTCAGTGGCAATGGCAGCGCCAACGGAAACCTGAATGACCCCGGGATATTTAAGAAAGGTACCCGACGGCCAGCAGCGCCCGGCGTTCACGGCTACGGGAATGACATCCACGCCGGCTTCGCAGGCGATGTCCGCGCCGCTTCGCGCATACTTGCCGCGCTCGCCAGGTTTCATGCGTGTGCCTTCAGGAAAAAGCAGCACATTGATATTGTCCTTGAGCCGGGCGACGCCCTGCGCTTTCACCTGGCGCAGCGCATCGCGCGGATTGCTTCGGTCAATGCCTATGGGGTTGAGCGCACGTAAGCCCCAGCCGAAAAAAGGCAAGCGCAGGAGTTCCTTTTTCAGAATTGTCGACGTGGGGTAAAACAGATTCTGCAGATACAGTGTTTCCCAGGTGCTTTGATGTTTCGAAAGAATCACAAAAGGTTGCCGCGGTTTGTCGTTCTCGATGTTCTCCCGACCGTGCAGCTGAAAGCGCACGCCACAGGTGATTCGTAACCAATAGACCACCAGAATCGTCCAGCTGATGATTATCCGGTGTCGCCACTTTTGTGGAACAACCCACAGGAATAACGCCAGGGTGCCATAGATACCGGTAGCGGCAAGATAACCGAGAACAAAAAGCGCGGATCGCAGGTGTAGCATCAGGTCCTACTCGTAAAATGGGTGTAGCGAAACAACAGATTCAGGGCGATTTACGCGGCCGGAATCTATCGCTATCAATGCAAAATGTACTGATATTGTTTAACGCAAGACTCTATGCGCCTTTAACTGCCAAGTATGAGATGTCCGCCACTTCCAGAAACAGTGCGCGCAATTGCTGCAGCAATGCCAGCCGGTTATTGCGCACGGCACTGTCGTCGGTCATCACCATCACATCGTCAAAAAACCGGTCAACACTGTCTCGCAAGGACGCGAGCGTGGCCAGGGTTCCGGTGTAATCCCGCGTAGCCAGCAATGGTTTGACCGCACCGCGGAGCCGTGTGAGTTCTTCCGCCAAATGCTTCTCTGCGGGCTCCTGTAAAAGTGCCGCGTCAATATCACCCGCAACAATATCAGCCAGAACAACATCGTCCTGTTTGGCAAGAATGTTGGAGACGCGCTTGTTCGCCGCAGCCAGCGCAGAAGCTTCTTTGAGCTTGCAGAATTCCGAGACGGCGTAGACGCGGTTGTTGATATCCAGCGGGCAGGTAAGGTTCTTGGCACTGACCGCCTGGAACACCTCACTCGGAATGGCCGCCTCTTCGTACCAGGCCTTGAATCGTTCCAGCATGTAGTTCAGTGTGGCATCCACAGCACCATCACCGTGGGGCAGTGCTGGATAATTATTGAGCGCGGTCAGTAGAAGTTCACGCAGGTCCAGGTCCAGCTCTTTTTCCACCAGAATACGGAGTGCGCCCAAGGAGGCGCGACGCAATGCAAACGGGTCTTTGGAGCCGGTGGGCACCTGACCAATGGCGAAAATACCAATGAGTGTGTCCAGTCGGTCAGCCAGCGCGACAATGCTGCCGGTGACCGTTTGTGGCAAGGCGTCACCCGAATAACGCGGCAGATACTGCTCATGCATGGCGGCGGCAACCTCGTCGGATTCGTCATCGTTGCGCGCGTAATAGTAACCGGCAATGCCTTGCAGTTCGGCAAATTCATAGACCATGGCGCTGACCAGGTCAGCTTTGCTCAACTGGCCCGCGCGCTCGGCCGTATCGGCATCCGCCCCAATCGCCGTCGCAATATGACGTGCCAGTTGTGCGATGCGTTCGGTCTTGTCAAACACCGTTCCCAGTTGGGCCTGAAAGACCACGTTGCGCAGGCGTTCACGCTGTTCACTTAAAGTGGTTTTTTTATCGGTCTCGAAAAAGAAAGCGGCGTCCGCCAGTCGCGGCCGAATGACCTTTTCATTACCGGCAATAACCTGTGCCGGATCGGCGCTTTCGATATTCGCCAGGGTAATGAAATGCGGCAGCAGCGCCCCGGTTTTGTCCACCACATGAAAATACTTCTGATGCTCCTTCATGGAAGACACCAGCGCTTCGGACGGAACCTCGAGAAACCGCTCATCGAAATTGCCCGCCAGTGCCACCGGCCATTCCACCAGTGCAGTTACTTCTTCCAGAAGGTCGTCGCCGATGACGGCTGTGCCGCCCAATTGCTCACCCGCTGCCGCGACCTGTGCTCGCACTGTATTTTCACGCTCGGCAAAACTGGCAACCACAAAACCTGGGTTGCGCAGGCTTTCAACATAATCGGAAGGTTGGTTCAGTTCAATCGCTTGGTTGTAATGGAAGCGGTGTCCGCGAGTTGCGCGACCTGCCGCAACGCCCAGAATTTCCGTTTCAATAACATGGTTATCAAACAACATGACAACCCAGTGAACCGGGCGCACAAATTCCGCGCGGCTGGCTCCCCAGCGCATGCGTTTGGCGACTGGCAGGCTCGCCAGGGACTGGTCCACAATCGTCGCGAGCAGCGACGGGGTTTCCATGCCGCCCGCTTGGCTGTAATGCACGAGTTTGTCGACCTTGCCGTCATTCTCGATTTTCAGGTCGCCTGCATCAATGCCATTTTTGTTGGCGAAACCCAAAGCGGCCTTGCTCGGCTTACCGGCTTCATCAAACGCCATCTTCGCGGGTGGTCCCCAGACGACAACGTTTTCCAGCGGCGTATGTGATGGAAGCCCGTCAATGAGCACTGCCAAACGGCGCGGTGTGGCATAGGCACTACTTTGGGTGAAGCTGATTTTGGCTTCTGCCAGCCCCTGCTCAATGCCGCGTTGAAACGCTTCAGACAGTGTGCGCAGGGCAGTGGGTGGCAATTCCTCGGTGCCGATTTCGACAAGAAAGCTATGAGATGAAGTGGACATTTATTTATCTCCCTCGGCGTTGGCTCGCGCGGTGACTTCATCCCGCAGTGCGGCAGGCGCCAGAGGAAACCCCAATTTCAGGCGCTTGTTGAAGTAGGCCTGAGCAACAGCTCGCGCCAAGGTGCGCACACGCAGAATATAGCGTTGACGTTCAGTAACCGAAATCGCCTGCCGGGCGTCGAGCAAATTGAACGCGTGGGATGCTTTCATTACCATTTCGTATGCAGGCAATGGAAGATCCTGTTCAATCAGATGCTGGGACTCCCGCTCGCACACATCGAAGGTCTCCAGCAGAAAATCCACATTGGCGTGACTGAAGTTGAAGTGGCTCATCTCCACTTCGTTCTGATGGAAGACATCGCCGTAGGTCACAGTCTCACCGGCAGAATTTTTCGTCCACACCAAGTCGTACAGGGAATCCTTGTTTTGCAGGTACATGGCAATGCGTTCCAGGCCATAGGTAATCTCGCCGGAAACGGGATAGCACTCGAGCCCGCCGACCTGTTGAAAGTAAGTGAACTGGGTGACTTCCATGCCATTCAACCAGACTTCCCAGCCAAGCCCCCAGGCCCCCAGGGTTGGAGACTCCCAGTTGTCTTCAACAAAGCGGATATCGTGAACGCTGGTATCGATACCCAGGTATTGCAGTGAGCCGAGATACAGCTCCTGAATATTGCCTGGCGATGGTTTGAGAATCACCTGAAACTGATAATAATGCTGCAACCGGTTGGGGTTTTCACCATAGCGGCCATCAGTTGGACGCCGACAGGGCTGCACATAGGCCGCGTTCCAGGTTTCCGGGCCAATAGCGCGTAAAAATGTGGCCGGGTGAAATGTGCCCGCGCCCACTTCCAGATCGAGCGGTTGCAGAATAACGCAGCCCTGATCGGCCCAATATTGTTGCAGGGCCAAGATCAAGCCTTGAAATGTGGAGATATCCGGTTTGTCCAAAATGGTCACCTGTGCCGGTAGCCGGCTCTTAGCGGGGTTCAACTGAGCTCAAAGCGCTGAAAACGCGCAATTATAACGGTTGCCAGCTCCCGCGACCATGCCGGCTTATTCTCTCTATTCATTTCCCTCCTCTATGGCAAGCCGCTGACCGGACGGACAGCCGACGCTGTCACCTGCGCGGTTAATTTGGCAGAATGCGGTCTGCACTCACCCGGAGTTGTTTATGTCGTCAATGTCCGCCAAGATTCTTCCCGCCATCCTGCGCAGCCTGGGTTACTTGCCGCTACCCGTTCTGGCGGGTATCGGCAGCCTGGCCGGTCGCGTTTCCTATGCCTGCCGCACCAGAATGGCCCGCGTTACCCGACGCAACATTGAGCGGTGTTTCCCCCATTGGACCCAGGCGCAACAGCGCCAACTGGAACTGGAGAGCCTGCGCCACACCGGGCGGCTTGCCGGCGAAATACTGAAGGTCTGGTCCCAGGATTTCGAGTGGACACGCCAGCGCATAGCCGGCGTTCAAGGGCTGGATATGGTGAAGGAGCAACTGGCTCTCGGCAAAGGTCTGATTGTACTGTCACCGCACTTGGGCAACTGGGAAGCGCTGGGCATGTACCTGACAACATTCGGGCCGGTAACGAACCTCTACGAACCACCCAAACGTCAGGAGTTTGAAAATCTGGTTCACCATGCCCGTGAAAAGTCCGGCGCAAAGTTGGTTCCGACCAATACTCGCGGCGTTGCCGCGTTGCTGCAGGCACTCAAGCGCGGCGAAATCAGCGGCATTCTGCCGGACCAGACGCCCAATTCGGCCGGCGGTGCCTTCAGCGAGTTCTTCGGCCTGCCAACATTCACCATGACATTGATACACAAACTGGTGATGCGCACCGGCTGCCGCGTGGTCTATGGCTATGCCAAACGGGTGTCCGGAGGGTTTGAGATTGTCTTCCAGGAGGTACCGGAAGATCTCTATTGCGATGACGAAGCGCTGGCTTTGCGCGCTCTTAACCAGGGCATTGAGAACTGCGTGATGAATATTCCAGAGCAGTATCAGTGGGAATACAAGCGGTTCAAAAGACAGCCGACGAACGCGAATTTTTACGAAGATATGCAGTAGTCGCTATTGCCCTAACTCAAGTTTCGGAGTTCACCAAGCTCTATAGCACCGCCTTTTAGGTGATTTTGACGCCGGCCCGCTTCGGGGTAGGACTTTCTGGAAACGCCGTAAACCCGTCCATGGGGGCTCCCCCACGAGGTTCCTCTCGTGAGGGTTCAAAAAGTCCCACCCCCAAATCGAACCTCACCTTGTGCCAGACCTGCAAGCATGCATCTTGAACTCCGAAACTTGAGGCCCTAGTTTACCCGCGCCAGAAACTGCACGACTCTCGCAATGCACTCTTCGGGTGAAAGGCAGTCAGTGCGCAAACGCACTTCGGGGTGTTGTGGCATTTCGTAAGGTGAATCGATGCCGGTGAACAGGGGGATGACGCCGCTGCGGGCCTTTTTATACAACCCCTTCGGATCCCGCAATTCACATACTGCCAGGGGGGAATCCACAAACACTTCAACAAACCTTCCCGGTGGCAGCAACTGCCGCACGTCGCGCCGCGCATCCTCGAACGGGGAAATGGCGGCCACCAGCGCAATCTTTCCTTCTGCCACCGCTTCGCTGGCGAGTGCGCCAAGACGACGGATGTTCTCCCGGCGGTCGTCTGCGGAGAAGCCCAGGTCCCGACACTTGGTCCGGCGCAGGGCGTCGCCGTCCAGCAATGTGTATTCGCAGTTGTTCGTTTGCAGATGTTCCGCGAGCAGTGACGCCAGGGTGGATTTGCCCGCACCGCTCAAGCCGGTAAACCAGATAACGCAGGGAGCGGGGTGAGAGGCACCGGTATTCAATGGGACTTTCCGGTTTGCGGCGTTAAGGGTTGTAGCATTGCGGCAGATTTCATTGAGGTGTCCATTCCATCAGTAAATATAGCGGGTCTGAATGCGACTTAACCGTAAACCCCATATGCTCATACCAGCCCAGGGCGCGATTGTTGCGGTCAACGTGAAGGGTCACGGAACAATCCCGTGCCCGTGCCTGATCGAAAACCAGCTGGAACAGATAGCGGCCGATACCCTGCCCGCGCATCTGGGGAGTCAGCGTAATATCCACCACCCGGATCTCCGTCCTCCAGTAGTCGACAAAGAAGCGCCCAATGGCTACGCCGTCCGCTTCGACGATATTGAAATCATCCGTGTTGTAATGGGCAGTATAATGACGGTACTGAGCGGCAAATTGAACAGCGAGGAATTGCCTGAACGCGGGTTCAGGAAGCCCGCTTGCCGCCAGCTCGGACATGCGAGTGCCGGCATACAGGTCCCGCATAAAGCCGATATCCTCGGCTGTGGCGGCGCGCAATTGGATTTTGTCTCGCAAGTTACCCATAGACATAGGTCTGTGATGCAAATCACATAGTCTAGTCTATACTTAGCCTTACGTAAAAATAACCAATAAGGCATTCATCGCCCACCAGAGGCATGAATGCCGGACAAACCACGGCTAGCAGAGAACAGGAATTCTGCATGTTTCAACAACCGCCCGGGGGGCGGGATAACGGATCGTATTCGGTCATACCCGGAGTTATTTCGCGTATGACGGGCATTCAACATCTCACTCACGCCGTACAACAAGCTCAGTCCGCTGGCGAGGCCAAACCCCCGCTTGCCCGAATGCCTATCGCCTGTGGATGCTACGCGTTAATGCATGGTGGCCGAGCATGATCACGAACGCGGCTGCGCCGAGCCTATACAACGACCTGGTCGGTTTTGCTCGTATTGATAGCGTAACGAATTTGGCGGAGCTGCAGGCGGAAGTTCAAAAGCTTATCGAGCAGTCATGGGTGCGGCATGTAAACGAGCGTGACTATAACGGTGACTGGGATGTTTTGCCGTTGCGTTGCGAACGGCAGCACGCCGATGCGCACCCGGTATTGCAGGCATTTGCAATCGAAGATGGGCAACAGTGGCAGGACTTACCCACGCTGCAAGCCAGCCCGGTTTTAAAGGCCGTTTTGAATAGGCTCAAGTGCCCGCTAAAGTCTGTCAGGTTAATGCGTCTGCGGGCTGGCGCGGACATTCTGCCACACAGAGACGCTGGCTTGGGTATTGACTACGGTGAGGCGCGGCTTCACCTGCCGGTCGCCACGAATGACGAAGTAATCTTTACGGTCGACGGATCACGCGTACCCATGGCAGCGGGCGAGCTATGGTACATCAATGCGGATCGCATCCACTCCGTCCGTAACCGGAGTGCCCACGACCGCATCAATCTGGTGATCGATTGTCTTGCCACTGACTGGCTGCGGGAGCGCATAACATCAGCACGTACTGGTAGGGAAGGTTCGGGAGGTGCTGCCTAATGGAACAAAAGTTTTATAAGTCCTTGCTACCGCACTATCGGCAACTGCTGACAGATCCTGCGCAGCGGGCGGTTTGTCGCAGTATCAATTCGGTGCCGGAACTATTGCAGCATCTCAAAACGGAATGGAATTGGGAGGCTGCAACGGATAATGAGCTCCTCAATGGCTTGCATTGGTGCAACCAGCAACAATTGGTTATTGATACAGAGCAGCTGAGTGGATCGTGGCTGCCTTACCGCTACGACGCTAAAACCCGCAGCATTCAATGGTGCCTGCCCGCTGGTCATGCCACCGAACCCTTTCACGATGAATACATCGGAAGGTGTCAGCGCTCGTTATTGATCAACCAGTTTATCCGGCCGAGAACCTCATTAGATGCCCTGATAACGGGAACTACGCCATCGAAGCTTACCCAGCCTGCGGGATTCATATTTCATCTGTCGCGCTGCGGGTCGACCCTGCTGTCTGGGTGTTTGTCGGAACTTGACGATACCTGTATCCTTTCCGAATCGCAGTTGCTGACGGATATTTTGCTGGATGACTCCTTGAGCCGCGACGACAAAGCCCGCGTACTTCCGCAACTGATTCATCTACAGGGCAGTTCAATAGCCAACAGAGATAAAATAATTATCAAATGGAACGCCTGGGATATTTTTCACTGGCGGCTTTTGCGTGAACTATACTCGAAAACCCCGGCTATCTTTCTCGTTCGTAACCCATTGGAAATACTCGCTTCCCACGCCCGGCAAGCCGGGCGGCATATGTCCGGCGATAAAAGCGTGGAGGTTGTGCATCCGGTTTTTGTGGAAGGTTGCAGCCATGGTGATGTTCGGGAGCTGCGCATTCAGGTATTGCGTGCATTGATGGAAGAAATGCGCGGCGTCGCTAATGAACCAGGTGTTGAACTGATTGATTACGATGCATTGGATGAAATGCAAATCCAACAGGCAGCGGAACATTTCGGTTTGACCATAAAAGCGGAGGAGCGCCTGCGTATCCGGCGCAGAATGGTTGTTCACTCCAAACAGCCTGATAAGGTGTTTCAAGCGGACGGTCAAGCCAAACAAAGAGAGATCAGTGGCGACGATAGGGGCTATGCCTGGAGCAAACTGGGTAAGGTCTATCAACAACTGATCGCCAAAGGAACCACCATGCCGATGTCACCAAACGGCGTGGAGGCATTACGGTAGCAGCAAGCAGCTACCGTAATGGAGTCCATTTAGGGCTGCAATAAAAGAGCTCGCTGGCTCTTCTAATTTATCTGGATGTATAACAAAAGCAGGAGAATAAAAATGTCAGAACCGTTCATTGGAGAAATTCGCATGGTGGGCTTTAATTTCGCACCGCGCGGTTGGGCCTTTTGTCATGGACAAATAATGGCGATTTCGCAGAATCAGGCGCTGTTTTCGTTGTTGGGTACTACTTATGGGGGCAACGGTCAAACAACTTTTGCGTTACCTGATCTGCGTGGCCGCAGTCCAGTAGGTATGGGATCGGGCCCAGGGTTGACACCTGTTGCCCAAGGTGAAGTGGCGGGACAGGAAACCGTAGCATTGAGTGTGTCGCAACTACCACCACACGCGCCTGCCGTCGCAGTCAATGTGGCCGTTCCAGCCGTGACTAAAAGCGCGAATATGGATGCTGCACCGTCCAATACTACTCATCTGGGGCCAGTGGCCGCAGGCGGTCGTCCCGGCACCTTGTACAGTACTGACGCGGCCGACACCACCCTAGCGCCCTTCGATGCACAGGTGACCGTCAGCCCCGTCGGAGGCGGTACGCCCGTGCCTGTTCGCGACCCTTATTTGGGAACCAACTTTGTTATCGCTTTGGAAGGTATTTTTCCATCGCGGAATTAGCGTTTGTTGAAAAAGGTGATTGTGTCCTTTGTGCCGAGCCCGCTACTTCCTGTTAGCGGCTCGGCTATGCTAATTCTGCATAATTGCCTAATCAAGGCTGACAGGGGATGGTGTGTGTAGGCCGGTATTTGCCGTCAAATGATATAACAATGGACAATTTAAATGAGCTTGGGGAAATGCCATGCCTTGGATTAATACCAACAAGACCAACTGGACTGATACAGGAATAACCAAAGCCTATGACTTAAAATGGCGGAGGTTTTTCAAAGGATTGGTTTTGTCGGTACCGGCTGCAGTGATGGCCCAGGGTGCTCATGCAGTTGTGTTCAACGATACTTTTGACATCGACACAGGCACAACGACAAGTATTACCCGTAGCCTGGGAGGGGTTTCCTATACCTATACGTTTACTGCACAAAGTGACGGAGGTGATTTTGTTTGGCAAAGCGAATATGGAGACGGAAATAGTAATTCAATAAACTTAGCATCGGGTAGTTTCGACACTGCTACTACGGAGCGAATAACGATTGCTCGGGATGATGCCGGTGATTTTACCTTTACTAGCATCTATATCGACAACGCCGGTGGAACCCTTGTAACCGTAGGTGGATATAGCAATGGTGCTCTCGTCGGCAGCACCCAAACTATGAACACTGGTGGTGCAGGTACTTTGGATTTTGGTGGTATCGGCGTGGATGAAGTCCGCATTAGTGCCACCGATTTTTTTAACACCAGTATTGACTCCTTTGTCGGCGATACTGATCCGCCTGTCGACAGTGATGGCTCCCTGATCGCCGCAGGCGGCGTTATCGAGCCGGTCGGCCTGGATACAACCAGGAATACTGGCGGCGAAGCACTTGATATTTTTGACTTCGCTCTGATCGACGGTGGCGGCGACGACGGGCAACCTCTGACTGTATCGCAAATTGTTATCAACGTTTCCGGCACCTCGACCGACGCTGAACGCGGCCAAGTTACTTGGCGTTTGAACGGACCGGGCGCAAGCAACGTCACCGGCACTTACGACTCCGGCGCAGATACAATCACCTTTTCAGGCCTGAGCATTTCCGTAGCCGATGGCGGCAACGAAACCTATACGATTAACGCCTACTACAACGACATCACGGGGCTTACGGGCGGCCACACGATTACTCTTAGTGTTGATGGCGACACCGATCTAACTGTCGGCGCCAGCGGTACACAAATGGGCTCTACCACTGCAGTCACCAATGGTACGGGCACCACCATTGATGTGGGAGGTATTTCACTCGCATTTGACGGCACTGATGATACAGCCGTGGTTGCAGATGCCGCTTTCCCCGATCTGAGCGGCTCATGGACAATTGAAGCTTGGGTGAAACCCAATACCCTTGCTGAGCACAATGGCATCTTTGATATCACTGGTGGTGGCAATGATGGCATCGATTTGCTAATTCTTTCGGGCGGCAGAATTGAAGTTAATACCACCTATGGTGCGAATCCAATAACCGCCAGCGGCATTATTTCGGAAGACCTTTGGCAGCATGTTGCGCTGGTGGCTGATCCGACGCATGCGACTGACAAGCTTCGTCTTTATGTTGACGGTGTTCTTGTTCCATTCACATCATTGGATGGTTTCTCTGGCGGCACCTTCTCAGGCGACTTTCATATTGGTTCCCGTGATCCAGACTATGTGGGTCTTAAGGTCTGGATGGACGGACTGATTGATGAGGTGCGCGTTTGGGATGTGGCGCGGACAGAGTCCGAGATCCAGACTTACCGCAATATTGAAAGCGCCACCCAGGCCACGCCAGCCTCCTTGATTGCTTATTACGCGATGAATGGTGCTGGACAGACTCTGGCCGACGGGTCCACAGCCGGCACGGCGGATGCCCAGCGCGGCACCACTGCGGGCAGCGATACAGCAGACCCGGTCCGCTCTCTCGAATCCCCAATCTTCGCCACCAACCTGACTCAGACTATTGCCTACACCGAGGGCGACGCGAGCGTCGTCTTGAATGACATTGTCGTCAGCGGGCCCACCAGCGGCACGATTACCGCCTCACTGACTTTGAGTGACGCTGCCGCAGGCACGCTGACGACGGATACTTATGGGTCAGCAACCTCCACCTTTGATGCCGGAACGGGCGTTTGGATGGTGGCCGGATCGGTAAGTGAGGTGAATTCCGCACTTGCGGATGTAGCCTTCACGCCAGCCACTCATGGTGATCAGGACTTTACCATCGCCACTCAACTCACCGCAGCCGGAAACAACCCGGTTGGCGGCACGATTTCGTTGAATGTGACTGGCACTAATGATGCCCCCACAGCCAACGCCAACCTGACCCACACCGTGACATATACCGAAGATCCGGGCGGCAGTGTTGCACTCGACGACGTGGTGGTAACTGATATCGATACCGGCGATACCATCACCGCCACGTTCACCCTCAGTGATGAGGCGGCGGGTTCATTAAGCACGGGTACTTATGGTTCAGCCACTTCCACATTTAATACGGGCACTGGCGTTTGGACAGTCACAGGTTCTATCAGTGATGTTAATGCGGCGCTCGCCGCAGTGGCCTTTACTCCGGTAACCCACTGGGACCAGGACATCACTATTACCACGCGTATTCGCGATGCCGCCGGCACCGGCCCGGCTGACGGCACCATTTCGCTTGATGTCACCCCTGCCAATGACGCCCCCACAGCCACCAACCTGACTCAGACAGTGACCTATACCGAAGATCCGGGTGGCAGTGTCGCGCTTGGAGACGTGGTGGTAACCGATGTCGATACTGGAGATACCATCACCGCTACTTTCACCTCGAGTAACCCGGCCGCGGGTATCTTAACTACGGGTACTTTTGGTTCAGCCACTTCTACCTACGACGCTGGCACTGGTGTGTGGACGGTGACCGGTTCTGTCAGTGACGTTAATGCGGCGCTTGCTGCGGTAGCTTTCACGCCATCGGCTAATTGGAGCCAAAATATTACGCTGACTACGCGTATTCGCGACGCGGCCGACACCGGTCCCGCCAATGGCACTGTTACATTGGATGTGACCGCCGTTAACGACGCTCCCACGGATATTGGCGTAAGCAGCAACAGTATTTTGCAAAGCAACACTTCGGCAGGCGCCGATGTTGGCACCTTATCCAGTACCGACGTGGATAACAGCAGCTTTACCTACAGCCTGGTGACTACGGGAACTGCTGCAAGCGGCACCTGTACCGCCGACGGCGACAACAGCAGCTTTCAGATTAACGGCACCACGCTGGAGACAGCGTCTGCATTGGCGCCGGGATCTTACGACGTCTGTGTTCAAACCCACGATGGCGCGACCAGCTTTGAAAAAAGCCTGGCGGTTTCAGTGACCGATGATGTTGCACCGACTGTCAGCAGTGTCAGCGTCCCAGCCAACGCCACCTATGTTACTGGTCAGAACCTTGATTTCACTGTCAATACGGACGAGAACGTCACCGTGACCACCGGTGGCGGCACGCCACGTATGGCGTTGACCGTGGGTGCGACTACCCGTTATGCGGACTACATCAGCGGCAGCAGCACATCAGCACTCCTATTCCGTTACACCGTACAAGCGGGTGACAACGACGCCGATGGCATTGCCGTTGGCGCGCTTGATCCGAATGGCGGCACCTTGCGCGACGCAGCGGGTAATGACCTGAACCTTACTCTTAATTCTGTGAGCCCCACTAATGGGGTGTTGGTGGATACGGCAGCCCCGACGGCAACCATTGTCGTGGCCGACACCGCCCTGGCTGTCGGTGAGACTTCCGTCGTGACCGTTACCTTCAGCGAAACGGTGACCGGTTTTGCCAATGATGATCTGACCATTGCCAATGGTACCTTGAGTGCTGTGAGTTCAGCCGACGGCGGCACCACCTGGACGGCGACCCTGACGCCGACGGCGAGCGTTACCGATACCACCAATGTCATCACACTCGATAATACCGGCGTAACCGATGCGGCTGGCAATGCCGGTACGGGCACCACCGACTCCAATAATTACACAATCGATACAGAACTTCCGACGGCCACTATCGCCGTGGCCGACACGGAGCTGAATTTTGGCGAAACCTCGCTGGTCACCATCACCTTCGACGCGGCGGTGACGGGTTTCACCAACGCCGACTTGGCCATTGAAAATGGAACCCTGAGCGTCGTCAGTTCCGCTGATAGCGGGATCACCTGGACAGCCACCTTCACACCCGCTGCCGATACGGATGAGCCCAGCAATGTCATTACCCTGGACAATACCGGTGTGGTGGATGCTTCGGGAAATGCGGGCACAGGTACAACGGATTCCAATGAGTTTGTCATCAGAACTCAGGCGATCACTTTGCTGGTGACCAGCAACGTAGACAGCGGCGACGATGCGACCGGTGCCGCCAGTCAGGCCGATGACGAACTTGATGGTGATGGTTTAAGTATTCGCGAAGCGCTTTATTGGGCGCGCACTGGCGACACTATTACCTTCGACCTGAACAGCGGAACGGCAGGCAACCAGGGCGGCACGATTACCCTCAATGGCAATCCGCTCCTTCTCAACTACGCGAACCTCGCGATTGGTGGCGACCTGGATGACGACGGTATCGCTGATGTAACCATCTCGGGCAACAATGCCAGCAGGGTAATGGCAATTAACGACAATCTGACTGGAATTGAAATAAGCGGCCTTACGCTGACCCAGGGTACTGTCACTGGCGGGGGCGCAGGTTTGCATATCGGCATCGGCTCCAGTGTCACAGTACGGAATTCCAACATCACCCACAATGCCGAAACAGGCCTGGGCGGTGGTGGTGTTTATGGAGCTAACGCGACGCTCACCATGATTAACAGTACCGTGAGCGGTAACAGCAGTACGTCGTTCGGTGGCGGCCTCCGCATCGTCGGTCATGGCGGCATGCTGAACCTTATCAGCAGTACGGTGAGCGGCAATACCACGACTGGCCTAGGCGCCCACGGCGGCGGTGTCCAATTTGGTGGCTCAGGTGGTCTGACTATTGTTAACAGCACCATCAGTGGCAATACCGCCGCAGGTGATACATCGCTGGGCGGCGGACTCAGAATCACCAACGGCACAGCGAATGTGTACAACACAACCATTGTGGGCAATGCTGCGGCCGGTAGCGGCGGTGGTGTTTATGCAAACGGCACAGAAACTTTCACTAATACCGTGGTCGCCGGAAATACCTCGGGCGTGGGTGCCGTGGCAGGCGCGAGCGGTTCTCCATTAGCCACCGGTGGCATTGCCGACGACGTGGGTGGCACTGTAGAAACAGCGACCAACAGTTACTTTGGCACTGCTGCCACCATCACCACCAGCAATGACAGTTTCAATAACATGGGGACCGCCACTCTGTTGCTGAGCGATCTTTCTGACAACGGCGGCCAAGTGCTGACCCACCGGCCACAAGCTGGCAGCGCTTTGATCAATGCGGGCAGCAATGCCGCTTTGCCGGCAGACACATATGATCTGGACGGGGATGGCGATACCGCCGAAACGCTACCGGTTGATGCCAATGGCGACCTGCGCGTCAGCAATATCGTGGATATAGGTGCGGTGGAAGGCAACGCTGCGCCAGCGTTGAGCAATGTGAACGGCGGCGGCACCTTTGTGGAAAATGGCACCGCGATCGTGATCGACAGTGACATTCTCGCTAATGATAACGAACTCGACCTGCTCAATGGCGGCAATGGTGATTACAGCGGTGCTTCCGCGGTATTCGTCCGCAATGGCGGCGCCGTCGCAAGCGATGGTTTTGCGTTCGACGATGGCAGTGGCATAAGCCTCTCGGGTGCAGATTTGTTGAAAAACGGCCAAATCATTGCCACCTTGGATACCAGCTCTGCCGGTCAGTTGACAATCACCTTTACCAGTGCCAGTGGTGAAATACCCACTCAAACGGATATGAGCGCGATCCTGCAGCAAGTGACCTACAGCTCCAGCAGCGAAGACCCGGGCAGTAGCGCCAATATTGATATCACCCTGCAGGATGGTGCGGGCGCAAGCGCCACCGAAACCGCCAGCCTGACCATTACAGAGGTCAACGATGCGCCTACCCTGAGCGCCACTGGCGGTACGCCCACCTTTACTGAAAATGGCACGGCGGTGGATCTGTTCAGCGGTGTGACCATTGGCACAGTCGAATCTGGTCAGACCATTACCGGCATGGCATTGACGGTCGCTGGCCTCGCCAATGGCGCCAGTGAAGTCCTTTCCATCGACGGTTCCGATATCAGCCTGACCAATGGCGCCAGCGGTACTACCACCGGCTCGGGCGCAGTCACTTACAACGTCAGCGTGAGCGGCACTACAGCCACCATCACCCTGGCAAAAGCAGGTGGCCTAAGCAGTGCGGATGCCGAAACGTTAATTGACGGCATGAGTTATCACAACAATAGCGAAGCACTGACGGGTAGCAGCCGCATAGTCACCTTGACCAATATCACCGATGGTGGCGGCACGGCGAATGGCGGTGCTGACAACGCTACGCTGGCTGTTGCTGCGACTGTGGCGGTTGTTGCGGTGAATGATCCACCGACCGACATAGGTCTTAGCGCCACCAGTCTGCTGCAAAGTGCGACGGGCGCCGGCGCTGCCGCAGCCAACTTGTCCACCACAGATCTGGATGCAACCTCCTTTGCCTACAGCCTGGTTGGCGCGAGTACGGCCGTTAGTGGTAGTTGCGCCGGCGACGGCGGCAATGCCAGCTTTCAGGTGGACGGAGCGGTTCTCGAGACAGTGTCGGTTCTGGCAGAGGGCTCCTACGAACTCTGTGTGCAAACCCATGACGGCGACACAGCCCTCAAAAAAGGATTCACCATCACTGTTAGTGATGATGTTGCACCTAGGGTAGCGAACGTGACGGTGCCCACCAATGGCAGTTACACCGCCGGGCAGACGTTGGGATTCACGATTAATACCAGCGAAGCAGTCAGCGTGAGCGGGACGCCCCGATTGGCGATAACCATCGGCTCGACCACCCGTTACGCCGGTTACGCTGGAGGATCGGCAACATCAGCTCTCGCGTTCAGTTACACGGTACAAACGGGCGACGAGGACAGCGATGGTGTCCAAATGGCCGCTGCCATAGATCTCAATGGTGGTTCCATGGCGGATGCAGCGGGCAATGCGCTGACGTTGACGCTCAATAGCGTGGGCAGCACGGCCAGCGTATTGGTCGATGCGGTGGCGCCCACTCTCGACAGCAGCACTCCGGTGGATGGCGCTACGAATGTGCCCTTTGACACCAATCTTAGATTTAGCTTCAGCGAGACTGTGGAAGCAGGTACCGGTACAGTGGCTCTTTATGCCGCAGCCGATGACAGCTTGGTGGAAAGCGTGTCCGCAAACTCAAGCAGTGTCAGCATTAGCGGCAGCACGGCCACGGTAACTCTCGCGGATACGCTGGACCCGACCCAGAGCTATTACGTGCAGATTGGCGGCAATGCGTTTGCGGATACCGCGGGCAACCCCTACGCGGGTATCAATGACGCCACCACACTGAATTTTACCGTCGCCAACAACGCGCCAGTTGCGGATGACGATACGGCGAATGTGAACGAAGATCAGATGCTGGCCATTGCCGTACTGAGCAACGACACGGATCCGGACAGCAGCCTGAATGCCGCCAGCGTGCAAGTGACCTCCGGTCCCGCCAACGGCAGCACCAGCGTTAACACCGGCACAGGCGTCATCACCTACACCCCGACGGCGAACTTCAACGGCAGCGACAGCTTCACCTATACGGTGGAAGACGTGCATGGCGGCGTGTCCAACACCGCCACTGTGAATATCACCGTCAATGCTGTCAATGACGCCCCGGTAGCGGTTAGTGATATCGACAGCACGCCGGAGGATAACGCCATCAGCATCGACGTGGCCGCCAACGATACGGACATTGATACCGGCGACAGCGTTGACCCCGCAACCCTCACTATCGTCAGCCAGCCATCAAACGGCACGGCGGTGGTTGCTGGTGGCGAAGTCACCTTCACCCCCGACCAGAATTTCAATGGCAGCGACAGCTTCACTTACACCATTGAAGATCAGAATGGCGGTGTGTCTAACGTCGCGACCGTCATAGTCAATGTTACCGGGGTGAACGATTTGCCGACTGCAGTTGACGATACCGCCATCGTGGATGAAGACGGTACGGTAGTTATCGATAGCCTGGCGAACGACAGTGATCTTGACGGTATGCTTGACGCGACCACGGTGTTCATAATGACCGATGTCGCCAATGGCACCACCAGCGTCGATGCCCTCACCGGCGCCGTGACCTATACGCCCGACGCTGACTTCAACGGCACGGACGCCTTCACTTACGTGGTGAGCGACGATGCCGACGGTACCTCAAACGAGGCCACGGTCACCATTACGGTCAATAGTATCAACGATGCACCTGTCGCCAATGCCGATGTCGCCACCTTGCAGGAAGACACGCCACACGAAGTCAACGTGCTGGGCAATGACTCGGACGTGGACGGTACGCTGGTTCCGGCTTCCGTGGAAGTGGTGACGGCTCCGGCCCAAGGCAGCACCAGCGTGAATGCGACAACCGGCGCTATCACCTACACCCCCGATAGCGACTTCGCCGATAACGATGCCTTCACCTATCGCGTGCAGGACAATGAAGGGCTGTGGTCGTCTCCGGCCATGGTCACCATGACTGTGAATGCCGTGAATGACGCGCCGCTGGCGAACAATGACAGCGTCACGACCGCGGAAGATACGGCTGTGACCTTCTCTCTGCTCAGCAATGACAGCGACGTCGATGGCAGCCTGGATAGCACCAGCGTGCTAATTACCGCTGATCCCGCCCATGGTAGCGTCATCGCCAATGGCGACGGCACTGTGACCTACACGCCGGAGACGGGCTACCACGGCAGCGACAGCTTCACCTACACCGTCGCGGACGATCAAGGCGCTGTGTCCAATGTTGCCACCGTCAGCGTGACCATGAACCCGGTGAACGACGCCCCGGTTATTGCTGGTGCGCCGCCGACTACGATCACTGTCGGTCAACTGTACAGCTTCACCCCAACAGTCAGTGATAACGATGGGGGCGACACATTGACATTCAGCGCAACCGGCGTGCCGAGCTGGCTCAGCCTGAACAGTACATCGGGCGTTCTGTCGGGTATCCCCGCCGATGCTCATGTCGGTGAATACGACGGCCTCGAAGTCACTGTGAGTGACGGCACTGAGTTTGCGACCCTTGCGGCCTTCTCTATCACTGTTGTGCCCGGTCAGGACCTGGATCGCGATAATGTCAGTGACTACCAGGAAAGTCTCGATGGAACCGACCCGAACAATGCGGCGGATTATTGGGACATTGAACCTCCCACCTTGACCGCCCCGGCGGAGCAAACCCTGGATGCCGTGGCACTTTATACGCCGGTGAATGTGCGTCAGCTGTTGGGTTTGGAGAACGGTGCCAACAACGGAGAAGTGCAGGACACCCTGGCACAGATGGTCAGCGATAACATCCAGGGCGATGGCTGCTGCAATCCGAACGTGACATCCATGGATGGTTCAGTGATATTCCTGCCACCGGGGCGCAACGAACTGACCTGGAACGCTGAAGACCGTATGGGCAACACTGCGGAAGTGACCCAGGTGGTTAATGTCCGCCCGCTGGTGTCTCTGAGCAAGGATCAGACGACGGTCGAAGACACCACGGTGGTTTTCTCGGTGATACTGAATGGCCCGGCGCCGGTTTATCCGTTCGAGGTACCCTACGTCATAGACGTTGCCAGTACCGCCGATGCCACCGACCACAACCTTGTGAATGGCTTCGTCACCTTTACCGAAACCGACGGGGTGAAACAGACACAGGGCACCGTGGCGGTGCATATTGTGGAGGACGGCATCAGTGAAAATGATGAAGTGCTGGTGGTGCGTGTTGATGATCGCACCTCGGATGCAGAGGATTTGGCGAACTTCGATCCGGCCGCACCGGATGCCTACGACATTAACAGTGGCGCCAAATCCGAGCACCGCATTCATATAGTCGAGGGTAATCTGGCGCCCCGGGTCACGCTGGGACTACAGCAGTCGAACCGGGACACCATGCTTACTGCCCGCGACGACGGGGAGGTAACGGCGACTGCAACGGTGGTGGATGCCAACCCGGGTGACACCCACAGTATTAGCTGGACCGGCACCGACAACACCTTGGTGGACACCGATGGCGACCCGGCCAATACCAGGCTCGTGTTCAATCCCGCCGAGCTGAGTCCGGGCCAGTACCGCGTACAGGTTGAGGTGACTGACGGGGACGGCGCTGCAACGGTCGCACGGCTCCATTTCCTCGTGGTTCAGGAGCTGCCGACCTTGAGCGCGGATGATGACACGGATAAGGATGGTATAGACGATGTGACGGAGGGTACGGCCGATACCGACGGTGACGGTATTGTGGATTACCTCGACAACATCAGCGCGCCAAACGTGCTGCCTGAAGAAGCAGCAGAAACCCGCGCCTATCTGATTGAATGTGAACCGGGAGTGACCTGTCGTCGCGGCCGGTTCGCTTTGCTCAGCGATGGGGGTGGTGCGCATCTAACCGTCGAGAATCTTGATTCCCAGTCGGGTGTCGGAACGGACAGCGGCTTCACCCCCGTGGGCGGAATCTTCGATTTCGAGATCCACGGTTTGCCGCAACAGGGACAGACCACATCGGTGGTCATACCCCAGCAGGCTGTCATTCCGGAAAACGCCGTTTACCGGAAATTCCGCGACGGCCAATGGAGCAGTTTTGTGGAAAACACACGTAATGCGTTGCACTCCGCGCCCGGAGTAGCAGGGTATTGTCCATCGCCAGGAAGTGACTTGTGGGAGCCAGGTCTGAATGCCGGGGACTGGTGTGTGCAGCTGACCCTGGACGATGGCGGCCCCAATGACGCCGACGGACTTGCCAACCGGGCAATCGAAGATCCCGGTGCCGTGAGCGTACAAATCCCTGCGCCACCGCCGCCGGACGAAGAAGTCGTCGTGTTTCACGAGGTACGTTCGACCAGTGGCGGCGGTGCGGTGGGCTTCATGTGGCTGCTGCTCGGCGGCGCGTTGCTGGCGTTTACCCGCAGGGGTCGCCGGGTCAGAGGGGCTGGCATGGGCTGTTTGATGCTGTTGGTGATAACCGGCACATTGGCCTTGCCCAGTCAGTCAACCCAGGCGCAAGAGGTCGGAGAATTCAATGTGGAACTCGGCTTTTCCAGCGCCCGTGGATCACAAAGTGCAGAGGAATTTGTCGACGCTATGGCGGGGGACGAGGTAGTCGTTCAATCTCAGCAATACGATACTTCTCGCTTTGCCACACAAATGTCCGTCGGCTATCAATTTCATCCCTGGGTCAATTTGCAGCTCGGTTATCTGGATCTGGGCGACGTCAGCGTCGATTTTAACAGCCAGGCGCCAAACACTGCTCAACTGAAAACCGCCATGGCGGAACATTACCCGGCAACGGGCAAAGGCTGGACGTTGGCGTATCGCTATAGTCACAGCGTTGCGGATCGGGTCAATCTCACCGCGGATCTGGGACTCTTTCATTGGCGCCAGGATATTGATGTCTTTGGAGAGGTTATTCCTTCATCGCAGAAAAGCGGAACCGATCCTTTGTTGGCGCTCGGTGTCAACTACCGGCTGGACGAGAGCCTGGCCGCCGGTATAAAAATTCAGCGGCTGTTTATGGCCGATGAAAACATTGACCTGCTAGGTGTTTCGCTGGGATGGACATTCTGATTTGATTGCATCTCTGCTAAAGACCATCAGAAATTTTCCGCTGCCGGTTGTGGCATTGATCCTTTTTGCGGTGGTTGCCCAGGTGGTTGACGAAGCCGGGGCGCACTGGCTGCGCTATGATCGGCAGGCAATTGCGGATGGACAGATGTGGCGGCTGGTATCGGGCCATCTGGTGCACCTGAGCTGGATGCATCTGCTCATGAATCTTGCGGCACTGCTCATCGTGACCCTGGGCTTCGGTGCCCGGCTTTTCCAATCCTGGGGTAAGGTGTTCGGGATATTTGTGCTGCTCTGTCTGGCAATCAGCGCGGGTTTTTGGCTGCGTAATCCGGAGCTCGAATGGTACGTGGGTTTGTCGGGTGTGCTGCATGGATTGGTCGCGCTGATTGCCGCACATCTATGGCCGCGGGAACGAACCGCTGCGCTGCTTTTGGCTGCGGGATTGATCATCAAGGTCAGCTGGGAACAACTAACCGGGCCAAACACCGACCTGGCAGCCACCATTGGCGGCGCTGTGGTAGTTGATGCGCATTTGTACGGCCTGGTCGCCGGTGCGGCTCTGGCGTTGCTCATGCTGGCAGCGCGCCGGCATCGGATGAGTTAGGTCTGTTTAACGGCGCCAAAATGCCGGTGTAAACAACACCAGTAAAGTGAACACTTCAAGACGCCCCAACAACATTGCAAAGCACAGCAACCACTTGGCAGGGCTGCTGATCTCGCCATAACTTGACGCCACACCCCCCAAGCCTGGCCCCAGATTATTCAGACAGGCACCAACGGCGGTAAAGGCGGTGGTGAAGTCCATTCCCGTCGTGAGCAGAAGAACGCAGATCGTCAGAAAAGCAATCACATAGATGGCAAAAAATCCCCAGATGGCTTCGACCACTTTGTCCGAGATGGTTTTGTTGCCGATCTTGATCGGGATGAGCGCGTTCGGGTGAATCAGACGATGGATTTCCCGGGACCCCTGTTTGAAGATCAACAGTACCCGAATCATTTTGAGCCCGCCGGCGGTGGAGGTGGCACAGCCGCCCATGAAGGCAAACATGAAAATGAAAAACGGCAGAAACGTCGGCCAGACGCTGAATTCAGTTGCCGCGAACCCCGACGTGGTGAGAACGGAGACGAGCTGAAAGCTACCCAGTAACAGGCTGTCGGCAAACCCGTAAGTGTTGGAATACCAGAGATAGAAAACGGTGATGGTCACGCCAAGCAGAATCATGCTGCAGTAAAACCGGAATTCCGCATCGCGCAGATAGCTGCGGATATTGCGCTGTTGCCAGGCCACAAAATGCAGCGCGAAGTTGACCCCGGAAAGTACCATGAACACGATGGCAATAATCAGAACAGCGGAACTGTTGAAATAGCCAAGGCTGGCATCGTGGGTAGAAAATCCGCCAATGGCGACGGTGGAAAATGCATGGCCGATTGCATCGAACAGGGACATGCCTGCGGCCCAATAGGCAATGCCGCAAGCCACCGTCAAGCTGACGTAAATCAAAAAGAGTGCTTTGGCGGTTTCGGTAATGCGCGGTGTCAACTTGTTGTCTTTCACCGGTCCAGGTGTTTCCGCGCGGTACAGCTGCATGCCGCCGATACCCAGCATCGGCAAAATTGCAACGGCGATAACAACAATACCAATGCCCCCCAACCACTGTAACTGTTGCCGATAGTACAGCAGGGATTCCGGCAGATAATCCAGTGCTGTCAGCACCGTGGCTCCGGTGGTGGTCAAGCCCGACATGGACTCGAACAGCGCATCAGTAAAACTAAGCTCGGTGGTATTGGAAAAAATCAGAGGGAGACAGCCGAACAGGCCCAGTACCGACCAGAAAAGCGAGGTCACCAAAAAGCCGTCCCGTGTGCGCAGGTCCTGGCGCACGTTGTGAACCGGCAACCACATGGCAATGCCGGTAATAATGGTGATGACGAACGAGAGCAGAAAGCTCAGATGACCGCCGTCGCCAAACCAGAGTGATACCAGCAGCGGTGGTATCAAGGTCAGGCTGAATAACATCAGCAAAATGCCCAGCACTTTGAAAATTATGGCGAAATGCATTGCGCGTGGCTCATGAAGAATAGTTCACATGTGTACATAACAGTGGCGGCTGGATGTGCAAAGCTGTTTGCTGCTAATTTAAAAGAAACTGAAGCCCACCTGGAACAGACGCTCAATATCCCGTGTAAAACGCTTGTCCACCAGAAATACAATGACGTGATCGCCGGCTTCCACCACGACGTCGTCGTGAGCAATGATAACTTCGTGCTCAACATTGCCGTTTTCGCTCCCATCGTTGTCCTTGTGCTTTTTCCGCGCTATGGCGCCGATGGTTGCACCCTCTGGCAGGTCGATATCCTCCAGCGCCTTGCCCACCACTTTGGAGGAACGTTCATCACCGTGGGCGATCACTTCAATGGCTTCGGCGGCACCGCGACGCAATGAGTGAACGTTGACAATGTCGCCGCGGCGCACGTGCGTCAGCAGGCTGCCAATGGTTGTTTGTTGTGGCGAGATCGCGATATCGATGGCGCCTCCCTGAACCAGATCCACATAAGCGGGATTGCCGATCAGTGTCAGCACTTTGCGCGCACCGAGCCGTTTGGCGAGCATGGACGACATGATATTGGCTTCATCGGAGTTGGTGACAGCCAGAAAAACGTCGGTATCTTCTATATTCTCTTCCAGCAGCAAATCCTGATCCGATGAGCTGCCCTGCAGCACAATTGCATGCTCAAGCTGTCCGGATAAATACAGGGCGCGTTGGTGATGTGCTTCAATGATTTTGACGGCGTAGTTTTTCTCCAGGGTGCGCGCCAGACGCAGGCCAATATTGCCGCCGCCGGCAATGATGATGCGCTTGTAGGGCCTTTCCAGCCGGCGCAATTCGCTCATGACGGCCCGTATGTCCGAGCGCGCGGCAATGAAGAAGACTTCGTCATCGGCTTCAATCACCGTTGAGCCCTGCGGCGTAATGGCGCGATCGCGGCGGTAAATCGCCGCGACGCGAGCGTTAACGTTGGGCATATGTTTGCGCAGAAAACGGAGTTCCTGACCCACCAGCGGACCGCCGTAATAGGCGCGCACCGCAACCAGTTGCACCAGACCTTTGGCAAAATCCAATACCTGCAGAGCACCCGGTTGTTCAACCAGCCGGTGGATGTAGTCCGACACCAACTGCTCGGGGCTGATGATGACATCAATCGGAATGGTATCGGGCTGAAAAAGGTTTGTGTGAGACGCGTATTCCTGGGCGCGGATGCGGGCAATCTTTGTGGGAGTGCGAAACAGGCTGTGGGCAATCTGGCAGGCAACCATATTGATTTCATCAACACTGGTTACCGCAATCAGCATGTCCGCGTCTTCGATGCCGGCCTGCAGCAGGACTTCCGGGTGGGAGGCGTGGCCATGTACCACGCCTATATCAATGCGATCGCGCAACTCGCGCAAGATGGTATCGTTGCTGTCCACAACCGTAATGTCGTTGGCTTCGCTGGACAGGTTGGATGCCAGCGTGCCGCCAACCTGGCCTGCACCGAGAATAATGATCTTCATAGTCGTCCGGACATATCGTTATCTGACGTTGAGAATAAACTCTGTCGGCACTTTCGCCAAAATGGCGGAAGGTGCTTTATCTGGTTTTTGCCGGCTTTCGCGCCTTACGTCATTGGCCGGCCTTGCTTGCTCAGGCACGCGTAATAAAAGCCGTCGTGGCCATTCGGTTGCGGGAACAGCTGCCGCCCCAATGGGCGCGCGGTGCCCCAGCTTGCCTCTATTATTTGGTGTTCGGCATCGTCGGTGTCTGCCAGAAACTGGGCGACAACCTGTTCGTTTTCCTGGGGCATTACCGAGCAGGTCGCATAGACCAGGAGTCCACCCGGCTTGAGCGTGGCCCACAGTGATTTGAGCAAATGCAATTGTAGCGCGGCCAGCTTAGCAATATCGGTCGGGCGCCGCAGCAACTTAATGTCCGGGTGGCGGCGAACAACGCCGGTGGCGGAGCAGGGGGCGTCCAGCAGTATGCGATCGAAAGTCTGGCTATTCCACCAGCTCTCGATATCACCGGCATCCGCGGCCACCAGCTCGGCCTCCAACCCAAGCCGCGCCAAATTCTCTTCCACCCTGGTCAGCCGCCGACTTTCAACGTCGAGTGCGGTGAGTGAAGCCAGTGCAGGTTGTTGTTCCAGAATGTGGCAGGTTTTACCGCCCGGTGCACAGCAGGCGTCCAGCACCCGCTGGCCGGGTGCCAGCTTCAGCAGAGCGGCGGCCAGTTGTGCGGCTTCGTCCTGCACGCTCACCTCACCGGCGGCAAAGCCGGGCAGAAGTTGCGGGTCCTGGGGCTTGGTAAGGGTGATGCCGACGTCGCTGTAACCGGTGGCGGAAGCCTCTATCCCGGCAGCGGTAAGCTGGTCGAGGTAGCGGTCGCGGCTGAGTTTGCGCAGGTTGACGCGCAGGGTCATGGGGGGGTGATCGTTGTTGGCGTCGAGTAGCGCTTGCCAGTTTTCGGGCCAGACCTTCGCCAGTTTGCCGATCAGCCAGTCGGGATGGCCGTAACGGTAGGTGGGCAAATCTGCCAATTTGGTTTCCAACTCCGGGCGCCGACGTTGAAAGTTGCGCAATATACCGTTCAGCAGCCGGCTCGCCCAGGGTTTTTTCAGCTTCTTGCTCGCTTCGACGCAGCTGCCAATGGCGGCGTGGTCCGGTATTCGTGTGAATATCAGTTGGTACAGCCCCACCAGCAGCAGAGCGTGAACATCCATATCCTTCGGCTTGAGGGGCTTATCCATCAGCGCGTCGGCGATCAATTGCAAACGGGGCTGCCAGCGGGCGCAACCGAAGCAGAGTTCCTGCAGCAGGCCCCGGTCTCGCGGAGCAACCCGCTGGGTATACTCAGGCAGGCTTTGATTGAGTGATTGCCTCTGAGCCAGTACCGCAGCAATGCTGCGGGCAGCAGCCAAACGCACGTCCAGCGCCATCAGTGGGCATCACTCTGGGCGCTTGTCGGGGCAGAGGTCAGCTGTTGACCAGGCGTGAGGTAATTGCCAAAACCATTGATAAACTCGGCGGCGCTCACGGGCTTCTTGCCGGGCAATTGCAAGCGGGTGATCTGCAACATGCCTTGGCCGCATTGAACACAGATACCGCTGCTGCGTATGGACACTATGGTTCCGGGCGCGGCCGGTCGCGTGCTGGTTTGGCTTTGGTCAAGCGCCCGAGCGGTGTATATGCGCAGGCGATCATCCCTGGCAAAGCAGTAAGCCATGGGAAACGGATTGAAGGCGCGGATTTTCCGGTCGAGCACCACCGCCTCCTGCTCCCAATCAAGGGCAGCTTCTTCCTTGTCGATCTTGCGTGCATAGTTGCTCAGGCTGTCGTTCTGGCGTTCGGCCGCCAGGCCGCCCTGAGCCAGTTCAACCAGCGCGTGCAACAGCGCTTCTGGCCCCAGCTCTGCCAGTCGGTCGTGGAGGCTGCCGGCGGTATCCTCGGCGGTAATGGCGCAACGGACAGTGTGGAGCATGGGGCCTGTATCCAACCCCGCTTCCATCTGCATAATGGTGACGCCGGTTTGTGTGTCGCCGGCTTCTATCGCGCGCTGAATAGGTGCTGCGCCGCGCCAGCGTGGCAGCAATGAACCGTGAACGTTGATGCAGCCCAGTCGAGGCAGGTCCAGAACCGCCTGTGGCAGCAGCAGGCCGTAGGCAACCACTACCATGATGTCTGCCTGGAGTGCCTCGAGTTCTTGTTGGGCTTCGGGTGTTTTCAGGGAGGCCGGTTGAAACACCGGTAGCTGCGCCGCTTCAGCTAATTGCTTGACCGGGCTGGGCGTCAGCTTCTTGCCGCGGCCGGCGGGTCTGTCGGGTTGGGTGTAAACGCCTACCAACTGGTGCGGGCTGGTCAGCAGGGCCTGCAGATGCTTGGCGGCGAATTCAGGGGTACCCGCAAACACAATGCGCAGGCTGGAAGAATCGGTCATATCAATATCTTTGGTTTGAATTCGGGCACCCGGGCGTCAGCACTGCGTTGACCGTGCCGGTGGCGCTCAGGACGCGGCGCGATGCTGCTTTTCCAGCTTTTTGCGGATACGCTGGCGCTTCATGTTGGAAATATAATCCACAAACAGCTTGCCCAGCAGATGGTCGTTTTCGTGCTGTACGCATACCGCCAAGAGGCCTTCCGGCTCCAGCGTAAACTCCTGGCCATCCCGATCCAGGGCAGTGACCCGAATGTGACGGGGCCGGGTGACGGCCTCGTAAAAGCCGGGTACGGACAGACAACCCTCTTCGTAATCGAACAGTGTCTCGTCCAGCACCGTAATCTCGGGGTTGATGAACACCAGGGGCTGGCTTTGATCGTCCGACACATCGATAACCACCACACGCTCGTGTACATTCACCTGAGTGGCGGCCAAGCCCACACCAGGTGCGGCGTACATGGTTTCGAACATATCGTCGACCAACTGACGAATGCGATCATCCACTTCGGCGACAGGCTTGGCGACTGTGCGCAGACGTGAATCGGGAAATTGGAGTATCTCTAAATGTGCCATGGGTCTGTGACAAACTTCTAGTAAACAGGTAAGTTACGTTGCTAACATGATGATCAAACTACTATTATGAAGCAACCACACATTGCGTTTGCGCGCAACGGCCAGCTCCATAACAGACAATGTGGACTATTATAAACGTGAATGGGTCCAATAGGACGTTTACCGTACAGTTATTGGCCCCGATAAAGCCCCAATTATAAGCCACCGATATAAACCAATGGCCGAAAAGACAGGACAATTGCAATGAAAAAGCTTTTTTTGGGAATGCTTGCGGCGTGCCTGTTGGCCGGCCCATTCGCCAGCGCACTGGCTGAAGAACCCGAGCTCAGGAACGATTACCCCGAGAACTACACCGTGCGCAAAGGCGACACCCTGTGGGACATCTCGGAAACCTTTCTGCAAAATCCCTGGATGTGGCCGGAAATCTGGCATGTGAACACACAGATCGCCAACCCTCACCTGATCTATCCGGGCGACGTCATCCGCCTGATATACCTCGACGGCAAGCCTCGTCTGACCCTGGAGCGCAGTGAGCGCACCTTCAAGCTTTCGCCCAAAACCCGCGTGATTGAAGGTGATGATGCCATCTCTACCATTCCTTTGAGTGCCATTAACAGTTTTCTCTCCCGCAGCCGCATTGTTGGCGTTGGCGAGCTGGAGCAGGCGCCTCATGTGGTCGCCGGTGAGGACAAACGCTTAATTGTGGGCGCGGGAGACCGTTTGTACGCCCGTGGCGAATTTACCGAAGGCCCCTCAGTTTATGGCGTCTACCGCAAAGGCGATGTATACCGCGACCCTGAAACCGGTGAAATCCTGGGCGTGCAGGCGCGCGACATAGGTACCGCCAAGTTGCGCGCTATTGACGGCGAAATTGCCACTATGGCCATTACTCGCACCACTGAAGAAATACGTGTGGGCGACCGCTTTCTGGTTCAGGAAGAGCGCCCGGTCGATTCCTTCTTCTCACCTTCGCGACCTGCCGGTGAGGTCAACGGTATCATTCTCGCTGTTGAAGGCGGCGTATCTCAGGTAGGTAAGCTGGATGTTGTGGTCATCAATCGCGGCGAACGCGAGGCGATGGAAGTGGGTGACGTTCTGGCAGTCTACAAGCGCGGCGGTGAGTTCAAGGACCGCATTGCCGGCGACACTGTGGTATTGCCTGACGAGCGGGCCGGATTGCTGATGATCTTCCGCACCTTCGACAAAGTGAGCCTCGGCCTGGTACTTGAAGCCGAGCGACCTCTGGCAGTGAAGGACCGGGTGCGCAACCCCTGAGACAGCGTTATTTGACGCAAAGCTACAACGGCGGCAGTATAATCTGTCGCCGCGCTTGACCTGCCGCGCAATACAGTCAAAACCATCTGCAACAACTCACGGACGAACTATGCTGTCATCGATCGAAGAACTCATTCTGTTCCATCGTCTGCCGGATACCGGATCCGGCGTTTACTGGCGTGTTCTGGAACACTTTCCCAGCCTTCATATTGCGCTTAACGCACCCATGGCGAAGCTGCAGACGCTGCTTTCACCCGCGGCTTGTGACGCCTTGCAGGATGTTCGCCAGAACGGAGAACAGAGTTTACTGATAACCCAGGTCAAGGCGGATATCAATTGGGCGCGCACTCATCAGGTGCATTTGCTGGATGTCGACAGTGAAGAATATCCGTCGTTATTGCGCGAAATCCGCCGCCCGCCGCCACTGCTTTATGTTAAAGGCAACCCAGCCGTCCTGTCCTTACCCCAGGTCGCCATTATTGGCAGCCGCAACCCCACGCCGACCGGTCGCGGTATTGCCCAGGACTTTGCCGCCGAACTCGCCGCTTCAGGGTTTGCCATTACCAGCGGACTGGCACTGGGTGTTGATGGTGCAGCGCATCAGGGGGCGCTAAGCCGGGGTAAAACAGTCGCGGTACTGGGCACGGGTATCGACCGCATTTATCCGGCTCGGCACCAGCAATTGGCGGCAGACATTGTGGCTGCTGGCGGTGCTGTGGTATCCGAGTTTCCATTGGGTACCACGCCCCAGCCGAGCCACTTCCCCCAGCGCAACCGTATTATCAGTGGCCTGAGCTGTGGTGTACTGGTGGTGGAAGCGGCGGTCAAGAGTGGCTCGCTGATTACCGCGCGCTATGCGCTGCAACAGAATCGGGAGGTGCTGGCCATTCCCGGTTCGATTCACAACCCCATGAGCAAGGGCTGTCACGCGCTGATCCGCGACGGTGCGACACTGGTGGAGTCGGCCGAGGACGTGGTGGAACAGCTAAAAGGTTTTTTGTCGCTGAAATGGCAGGAGGTTCATCTGGATCGTGCGGTCGTCAGTGCCACTTTGGAAGATGACGGCTTGGCGACACACAGCGATGAAAGCGTCGTGTTGGAACAGCTTGGCTATGAAGCCACATCTCTCGATGTTCTCGCCGAACGCACCGGCTTGGGTATTGGCGAAATCATGGCGTGTTTGTTGACCATGGAGCTACGGGGATTGGTGGCAAATATGGGCGCCGGCTATATGCGGGTACGGGTGGACAACTCGATGCGGGTCGGCACTGACATGCAGGTTGGCGCGAAAAAGACACCAGTCGACTTATCCTGATCCCTCAAGTAAAGTGCCGGTTTGCGAAAGCGCCAGTTTCTGCACCCAATGATCCGTCATCGAACATCTCAGCCAAGGAGCGCTCAGCCCATGGGCTGCCAATCATTCAAGATATCAAACGCCGTTAGCGCGTTGGCACGGGGCGAAGTGATTGCTTACCCCACCGAGGCCGTCTGGGGTCTCGGCTGCGATCCTTTTGACCACGATGCGGTACATGAGGTATTGCGGCTGAAACATCGCTCTCCAGAGAAAGGCTTGATTCTGGTGGCAAGCCGGGTTCAGCAACTGGATTTCCTCCTGCGCCTGCTCACCCATGCGCAACGCGCGCAACTCGAGGCAACCTGGCCTGGGCCCAACACCTGGTTGGTGCCGCACCACAAACAGATACCGCGCTGGGTCAGCGGCCGCTTTGACACGGTTGCGGTGCGGGTGTCCGATCATCCGCTGGTGCGCGAACTGTGCGACAGCTTCGGCGGGCCTCTGGTGTCGACGTCCGCCAATCCTCAGGGGCTGCAGCCGGCGCGGGATTTACTGCGCGTGCGCACTTACTTCGGCAAGCAGGTTCATGTGGTACCCGGGCGTTTGGGTCGTCAGCAAAAGCCCAGCGAGATTCGCGACCTGCTCAGCGGCAAAATTGTTCGCCCGGGCTGAGCGGCTCCCCGCACATCAATAGCAACTTAAAATTGAGCGAGTTATGTCACCTACAGACACTCCTGATCAAGCCCATTCTGTCGCGCCCCGAGTCGCGGACGTCAAGCAGTACCTGCTGGCGTTGCAGGATTCCATTTGTTCCCGCTTGAGTGCCGTGGATGGCAGTGAATTTGTCGAGGATGATTGGCAGCGCCCCGAAGGCGGCGGCGGTCGTTCGCGAGTTCTGGCCGACGGTGCTGTCATTGAAAAAGGGGGGGTGAACTTCTCCCATGTGGCGGGGCCGGGAATGCCTGCCTCTGCCACGGCACATCGGCCGGAGTTGGCGGGTCGCAGCTTTGAAGCCATGGGCGTCTCACTGGTGATTCACCCCAATAATCCCTATGCGCCCACCAGTCACGCCAACGTCCGCTTTTTCATTGCGGAAAAGCCGGGTGCGGACCCGGTCTGGTGGTTTGGCGGTGGCTATGACCTGACGCCCTACTACGGTTTTGATGAGGACTGTGCACACTGGCACAGCACGGCGAAGCGTGCCTGCGAACCCTTCGACGGCAATCTCTACCAGCGCTTCAAGCAGTGGTGTGACGACTATTTTTACATCAAACACCGGGACGAGCCGCGCGGGGTGGGGGGGCTTTTCTTTGATGATTTCAATGAACCGGGGTTTGATCAGAGCTTTGCCTTTATGCAAGCCATTGGCGATAGTTATTGCGATGCCTATGTGCCAGTGCTGGAAAGGCGCAAGGATATTCCCTATGGCGACCGGGAGCGGCAGTTCCAGTTGTACCGCCGCGGCCGCTACGTGGAATTTAACCTGGTCTATGACCGGGGCACGCTTTTCGGCTTGCAGACCGGTGGGCGCACGGAATCCATTCTGATGTCGCTGCCGCCGTTGGTGCGCTGGGACTACAACCAGCAGCCGACGCCGGGCAGTCCGGAAGCGGAGCTCTACGAGCGGTTCCTGACAGCGCGGGAGTGGGTGTGAGATGAACGAGCAAATCACCGACCGGTATGCCGTATTCGGCAACCCCATCGTTCACTCGCGCTCCCCGGAGATCCACGCCGCCTTTGCGGAGCAGACTCGCCAGGACATGACTTACACCAAGCAGCTGGTGGAACTCGGTCAGTTCAGCAGCGCCGCAGACGAATTCTTCGTCACAGGTGGCAGGGGTTTGAATGTGACTGTGCCTTTTAAGGAAGATGCATTCGCCTACGCGAGCCATCTTACCCCGCGCGCCAAATCCGCCGGCGCAGTCAACACTCTGGCGTTGCAATCAGACGGCAGCGTGTTGGGGGACAACACCGACGGCATCGGCATGGTGCGGGACATTACGGAGCGGTTGCAGTGGCCGCTCAAAGGCAAGCGAATACTCTTGCTGGGTGCCGGAGGCGCTGCACGCGGTGTGCTGCTGCCGTGCCTTGAACAGGAGCCCGCCGGGCTGACCATCGCCAACCGAACGCCGGCCAAGGCTGAGATGTTGGTGCGGAATTTCACAGAAGAATTTGCCGCTGACCCGGCTTCCGGCCGGGTTGATGCCTGTGGTTTCGATGAGCTGGCGGGGCGGGAGTTTGACCTCGTCATCAACGGCACATCGGCAAGTATCAACGGCGAAGTGCCACCAATTCCGGCGTCGGTGTTCACCGCTGATGCTGCGGCCTACGACATGATGTATGGCAACAAATTAACGCCGTTCCTGACGTGGTCTCATCAGCAGGGCGTGGAACGACTGGCGGATGGGCTGGGCATGTTGGTTGGCCAGGCGGCGGAAGCTTTCTTTCTCTGGCGCGGAGTCAAGCCAGCCATCGAGCCGGTACTGGAACAGTTGCGCAATAGTTGACTCCTCGCTGAATCTTTCCAAGCCGCGGATGGGGCGGTGCCAGGTGTAAGCGCGGAGCCGGCACCAAAGACCAAAGTAACGATTGACGCATGGCTTCGCAGCGGCATGAATCTTTTCCCTTTTCCCTGCCCCTAAGTCAATCCAGCCCCTCCTGAGTCGGCCAGCTGTCCATATAATTGTTTTTTAGATCGACATAATTTTGCGCCGAATAGCGGAAGAAACGCTTTTCCGATTCTTTCAGTGGCCGCACCTGTTTGCATGGGCTGCCCTTGTACAGGTAGCCGCTTTCAAGCCGCTTGCCGGGCGGCACTAGGCTGCCCGCACCAATGACGACCTCGTCCTCTACGACAACACCGTCGAGCACCACCGAACCAATACCGACCAGAATGCGGTTGCCCAGTGTGCAGCCGTGCAGGCAGACATTGTGGCCGATGGTGACTTCGTCGCCAATTATCAGCGGCCAGCCGTCCGGATTGAAATCGCTGGCGTGAGTAATATGCAGGGTCGCATTGTCCTGGACGCTGGTGCGCGCGCCGATGCGTATCCGGTGCATGTCACCGCGTATCACCGCGCCGGGCCAGACGGAGGAGTCCTCACCGATTTCCACGTCGCCAATGACGACAGCCGCTTCATCCACGTAGACGCCACGCGCCAAATCCGGTGATTTTCCGCCGTAGGGGCGAACCTGGGCAAGCTTTGTAACAGTGGACATGGTGTTCTCCTGGCCATGGTGGTGCTGAACGTGCAGCTTATCAAATTCATCGTCGGCGTCTGGGTGAGCAGACGGAACTTCCGGCTGATTCCCGAGATCCTGGAGTGTATGATAAACCAAATTCTCTGCGACCGAAGCCCGTATCTATGACGAACCCACAGCTCAACCCACTGCTGCAAACTCATGAGTTTATCCCTTTCATGTCTATCGAGGCTGAACATGTTCTGCCGGCGATACGAGCGATTATTGCCGAGAACGAAGCAGCGCTGGCAGAGCAGTTGGACGGGCTGGGTGATGTGAGTTGGGGCAATCTGGTAGCGCCGTTGGAAGAGCGGGAAGATCGCCTCAGTCAGGCCTGGGCGCCGGTCAGCCATCTCAATGCCGTGATGAATAACCCCGCGCTGCGCGAGGCTTATACCCAGGCATTGGCGGAGTTGAGCTCCTATTACACCCGCCGGGGCCAGAACACCGACCTCTATCGCGCCTATGTTCAACTGTCGGAAAGCGAGGCGTTCGGGGCGTTGTCCCAGGCCCAGAAACAAACCATTAATAATACCCTGCGGGATTTTCGCCTGTCGGGGGTGGCTTTGCCGCCGGACCAGAAAAACCGCTTCTGCGATATTGAGGCGCGCCTGTCGGAGCTCAGCAACCAGTTTTCCAACAATGTTCTGGATGCGACCCAGGGCTGGAGCAAGCATGTATCCGGCCGTGAGGAGCTGCGCGGGATGCCGGAATCCGCACTGGATGCGGCCGCGCAGGCGGCACAGGCTAGAGGGCTCGACGGTTACCTGCTGACTCTGGATGCGCCGGTTTATCTCACGGTGATGACACAGGCCGAGAGTGACGATCTGCGACGGGAGTTTTATACGGCCTTTGCCACCCGCGCTTCGGATCAGGGGCCGACCGCCGGGCAGTGGGACAACGGCGAGCTGATAGAGGAGATTCTGGCGCTGCGCCAGGAGCAGGCCCAGCTATTGGGCTTTGACAACTACGCGGAGCTCTCACTCGCACCAAAGATGGCCAGCGACACCGCGCAGGTTACCGAGTTTCTCGAGCAGTTGGCAGACAAATCCCGGCCCCAGGCCCTGCGTGAGCTTGCAGAACTCACCGCCTGGACGACGGAACACTTTCCAACCCGCACCCACGACAAGACCCGGCTCGAGCCCTGGGATATCAGTTTTTACTCGGAGCGGCTCAAGGAGCAGCGCTATTCTGTGTCCCAGGAAAAGTTGCGGGAATACTTTCCGGTAAACACCGTGCTCGCCGGGCTGTTTCGTGTTGCCGGAACCTTGTTCGACATTGATATTGTTGAAGACTCGGGCGCGGAAACCTGGCACAGCGATGCAAGTTTCTACCGCGTGGAACGCAATGGTGAGCCCTTGGCCTGGTTTTATCTGGATCTCTACGCGCGCGAGGGCAAGCGCGGGGGAGCCTGGATGGCAGACGCCCGGGTGCGTCGCGCGACCCAGGCGGGGCTGCAACTGCCGGTGGCATTCCTCACCTGTAATTTCAACGGGCCGGTAGGCGACCGACCGGCGTTGTTGACTCACAGCGATGTGACCACGCTGTTTCATGAGTTCGGTCACGGTCTGCATCACATGCTTACCCAAATGGACGTCGCGCCGGTCAGTGGTATCAATGGCGTGGCCTGGGATGCCGTGGAACTGCCCAGCCAGTTTCTGGAAAACTGGTGCTGGGAAAAACCGGTACTGGCGTTTCTGTCTCGTCACTGCGAAACCGGCGAGCCCTTGCCGGAGGCGACCATTGATCAACTGATTGCCGCGCGCAACTTCCAGTCCGCGCTGTTTATGGTGCGCCAGTTGGAGTTCTCACTGTTCGATTTTCGCGTGCATCTGGAATATGGCAAGGTGGGTTTTCCCGGTGTGCAAGCCTTGCTCGATGAGATTCGACGGCATGTGGCTGCCGTTATGCCGCCCGCTTTCCATCGCTTTCAGAACAGCTTTTCCCATATTTTTGCCGGTGGTTACGCCGCTGGCTATTACAGTTACAAATGGGCGGAGGTTCTATCCGCCGATGCCTACTCGGCATTCGAGGAAAACGGAATTTTTGACGAGCAAACGGGGCGTCGCTTTCTGCATGAAATACTGGAGAAAGGTGGCTCTGAAGAGGCGATGGTGTTGTTCCGGAATTTTCGCGGTCGCGAGCCAAGTATTGATGCGTTACTGCGGCATAATGGTTTGCAGTAATGGATTGCAACAGTGTGAATCGCTTGTGGTGATGGGCTGTGACAAACAAAAAGTGCAAAGGTAGTGATGATGTCAGTTGAGATAAAAAAGCGCTTTGTCGCGGGGGCGGTGTGTCCCCGTTGTGGACTGATGGACAAAATTGTCGTCTATCGCGTTGACGATCGCGAATTTCGCGAATGCGTCAGCTGTGACTTCAAGGACGAAATGCACTTCAAACCGGCGGTGCGAGAACTGGATACGCGAGTGAACAGAACGGAAGAGGAGATTGCAGCGGAAACCCAGACAGTTAGATTCGTAACGCCAGATGATAAAGCGGGTCAGTGAATGATGCGTTCGCTGGAATTCGATTGCAGCTGCAAGGTCAGATGCCCGTCAATCGAAAGACAGGGCCAGCGTTGCAAGGTGTGGTTCCAGCCATGGTTTTTGCAGGACTGCATGTAGCGGATGAAGTTCGCATCCGTACGAAGTGCATCCAGCGGCAAGAGTGTTTCAATGGCATAGTGAACCGTGAGATCCAGTTGATTGGCGAAGGGCTCGCCCAGTAACGTGTGCACGATCAGGTTCGAAAACGTCATGTCCATGGGCAACAAGGGCGCGCCGAACAGGCCGAGCAGCCGATCATTGACTTCCTCGATCAACCGATGCGCCAGATAGGCTTCGTCGATCAGGGCGCGCATGCCTGAGTGGTCTTCGATCAATTGCGGTGGCTCAACAAAAAAGTTCTCAGCAATTTGAATAAAATATTTACCGTGATGGTAGATGCCCGCGTCGGTCATGACGGCGCTCAGCGCTTCCAGAAAATCCGGCACATGCTCAATATATTGGGTAATGAACTCCAGCAGAACCTGATCGCTGTTTTCCTTGGGCAACTGGATGGCGGGGTGCAGCTCGCTGGCGCGAGCGCGCAGAAATTGGCTCAACGCGTGGGTTTCCTGCTCTACGCGCTGGGCTTCGTGAATCGTTTCCCGAATATACACAATGATTTGTCCGTTCATAATTTTACGAATGATTGACCTTCCTGGACTCACTCCGGTACCACGGAGCCCCTGCCATGTGGTTGGACGCTGGTGTCGAGCAGAGAATCTATGTACCGTCTTCACAAGATTGTGGTGCCAGCGGTAAAAATGGCCTCGTGAACTTAAGCTTTGGTTGGCGAGACAGCGACACTGCAGGATCTCTGCATTAAAAATAACCCAGATTCCGGCGAATACAAGTTTTTGTGCCAGCGTAGGAGGCTGTCGGACTTAAGCGATCGTAGCGAGCAAGGTGGGCAACCGAGGGCAGTTTTTCGCGCTTTTGAGGCACTTAGTGGCGCTATGTAACGAGAAAGCGCGGAAAAATGGACCAGTTTCTCACCGGCGCAGTAGATCAGTCTTGAGTCCGACAGCCTCCCAGAGGCTGTTCAGGCGGTTATTCGTCCGAAACCCACCGGCGTTGCCGCAGGTTAATCGCAAATAGCGTGGCGAGAGACAAGCCGCGGGCAAAGTTGAACAGACAGAACGCCAGCCACAGGCCATGATTGCCCCAACCTCGCGTCAGCCACCAGGTGGGCAGGAACACCAGCAGCGCCACTGCCAGCATCCAGTTGCGCAGGGTCCGGGTATGGCCCGCGCCAATGAAGATTCCGTCAAACAGATAACTCCACACACTGATCAATGGCAGCAGCGCAAGCCAGAGGTAATGAGTCTGCAGCAGCTGTCGCAGATCCGGAATATCGGTAAGCAGCGCAATGAGCGGCATCTTCAGCAGCAGGAATGCTGTCGTCAGCATGAGTGCCAGCGCCGCGCTGGCGATACCCGCGGTGAGACTGGCATCTGTGAACGACCGGGCATTCTGTTGGCCTACCGCCTGGGCGATCATGGCTTCCGCTGCATGAGCATAACCATCCAGCCCGTGAGACGCGAGCAATAACAGTTGCAACAAAATAGCGTTGGCGGCCACGACGTTTGCGCTGATGTGGGCACTCTGGGCGGTGAAGAAGGAAAACACAGCGAGCAGAGCCAGGGTCCGCACAAACAGGTGTTGGTTGATACGCATCAGCGGGCGCCAATTTTTGAACAGTCCGCCGCGAATCGCGCGGAGTCCTATGGCACCCCTGGCGCGGAGCTCCCGCAGGACCAGCCACACAGCCAGTGCAAAACCCGCGTATTCCGCAAGAGCCGAGGCCAAGGCTGCGCCATTGCTCCCCCAGTCAAACTCGATGATAAACAGCCAATCGAGGAGCAGGTTGAGCACATTGACCGTCAACATGATCAGCAAGGGGTAGCGGGCCTGTTGCAGTCCGATGAACCAGCCAATTGCGCCGTAGGTCATGAGCACGGCCGGTGCTGCGGACAGCCGTATCAGACTGTAGTTCAGGGCCAGCTCTCTGACTTGGGCGTCTGGCGTCATCAACATGAGAATGTACGGCAGCAGCACAAACTGAACCGCAACCAGCACCAGGCCGAGCAATGCTCCCATTAGCCAACTGCGGTAGAGAAGCAGTGCCACCTCTCTCGTTTGATTTGCCCCTGCGGCCCGTCCGGTGAGGCTGGTGGTTCCCATGCGCAAAAAGCCGAACATCCATAGAGAGAAAGTGAGGATATTTGCACCAATCGCGGTAGCAGCCAGATAGCCGGCGCTGTCGAGATGTCCCAGCATAGCGGTATCTGCCAGCCCCATGAGGGGGGTGGTCAAGTTGCTGAGAATCAGCGGCCAGGCGAGGCTCCACGCCTGCCGGTGGGGTAATTGTCGGATAGTGGACATGAACCTTTAATTCAAAAGTACCAGCTGGTCATTGATTTTTTTGCGGTTTTGTGGCTTGCTATGCCGGCTAAATCGGCGCGATTTCAGGCATCCGCGATCTGTTTGAGCAGCTATCCAGCCGCGTGGTTGACGAGACTGGATTGGCGAGTGCATCCAGTCACACCAATGAACAGCGCAACAGTTTACCCATTTCTCTCACGAGTCAGACAATTTATCGATTAATTTCGTGTTGTGGTGGGCTGTGAGCCGGCGTTCGTATATCATGCGCAACGTAATTAACGCCTGGTTGTTGCTCCGATTGTCGCAAACGCCTTGAGTCCAAGCAAAAGGCTGACTTCGAATCCAGCGAATTCCATCTAAAAATCGCCCATAGGCAATTCGGATGGCGTCCAGGAAAAGGTGTGATTAACTGCAGTGATCAAAGTAGCTAGCCAAACAAGCTCGGCGATCAAAAAATACACAACAGCAAGCAACACGGAGACGGGTCGATGTTGAGAAAATCGAAACGGATGTTTGCCGCATTGGTTGGAGCAGTTTCGTTGCTCTGGTTGATGCCGGCATTAGCCGAAATTGAAAGATGGCGGCTGAACATGCCAGAAGGTGTGACATCCGTGAGCCGCGAAATTTACGGCTTACACATGCAGATATTCTGGTGGTGCGTCGCCATTGGCGTCGTTGTCTTTACGGCAATGCTCATTTCCATGGTATTGCACCGCAAGTCCCGAGGAGCTGTGGCGTCCAATTTCCATGAAAGCACCGCTATGGAAGTTGCCTGGACAGTTGTTCCTATCATCATTCTGATCTTGATTGCGTGGCCGTCAACGACAACCCTGAAAAAAATGTACAACACCGATGACGCCGATATGGATGTGTTGATCACCGGCTATCAGTGGAAATGGAAGTACGAGTACCTCGGCGAGGATGTTTCGTTTTTCAGCAACATGTCCACGCCGCGTAGTCAGATCAATGACGTTGAAGAGCAGGGTGAGCACTATTTGCTGGAAGTCGATGAGCCCCTCTATTTGCCTGTGGGCCAAAAAATCCGTTTCCTCGTGACCGCCGCTGACGTCATCCATTCCTGGTGGGTGCCGGCTTTTGCGGTCAAGCGCGACGCTATACCCGGCTACATCAACGAGGCCTGGACACATATCGACGAGCCCGGCACCTACCGTGGCCAGTGCACGGAATTGTGCGGCAAGGACCACGGCTATATGCCCGTGGTTGTGAAAGCGGTTCCCGAAGCGGAATTCCGCGAGTGGTTGGATGGCAAGCGCGAAGCTGCAGCAAAATTGCGTGAACTGACCGAGAAGACATTTACCTTTGATGAGCTCTACGCTCGCGGTGAGCAGGTTTATCAGGCCAGTTGTGCGGCTTGCCACGGTGCATCCGGTGAAGGTGGTGTTGGCCCGGCGATGGCAGGCAGCGCAATCACCACCGGTGCCGTAGAAGGGCATTTGGATATGGTTGTCAATGGCAGCACTGTTAACCCTGCCATGCAGGCGTTTGGAGATCAGCTTTCTGAAGTAGACCTCGCGGCTGTGGTGACATACGAACGCAACGCATTTGGGAACAATATGGGCGATACGGTACAGCCGATCGACGTTCTCAAATTCAAGCAAGGCCAATAAGAGGAGCTCTACACAATGGCACATGGTCCTGCGAAAGGCATAACCCGGTGGTTGTTTACCACCAACCACAAAGACATAGGTTCGATGTACCTATGGTTCAGTTTTGCAATGTTCTTCCTGGGCGGCATTTTTGCTCTGGTTATTCGGGCGGAACTGTTCGAACCCGGCCTGCAGATTGTTGAGCCGGCATTCTTCAACCAGATGACAACCCTGCACGGGCTGGTTATGGTCTTCGGTGCGGTCATGCCCGCATTCGTGGGCCTGGCCAACTGGATGTTACCGATGATGATTGGCGCACCGGATATGGCGCTGCCCCGCATGAACAACTGGAGCTTCTGGATTCTGCCGTTTGCGTTCCTGATGTTGGCATCCACGCTGTTCATGGAGGGTGGTGCTCCCAACTTCGGCTGGACGTTCTACGCGCCCTTATCCACTACCTACGCTCCACCCAGCGTCACCTTCTTTATCTTTGCGATCCATATTGCCGGTGCCAGTTCTATCATGGGTGCCATCAACATCATCGCCACTATTCTCAATATGCGTGCTCCGGGCATGACCTTGATGAAGATGCCGATGTTTGTCTGGACCTGGTTGATTACCGCTTATCTGCTGATTGCGGTTATGCCGGTACTCGCGGGTGTGGTAACCATGATGCTCATGGATATTCATTTCGGCACCAGCTTCTTTGACGCAGCAGGTGGCGGTGACCCGGTATTGTTCCAGCACGTGTTCTGGTTCTTCGGGCACCCCGAGGTGTACATCATGATTCTGCCGGCATTCGGCATCGTCAGCGCAATTATTCCGACCTTTGCGCGCAAGCCATTGTTTGGTTACTCATCCATGGTTTACGCGACGGCTTCCATTGCGTTCCTGAGCTTCCTTGTATGGGCGCACCACATGTTTACCGTGGGTATGCCACTGGCCGGTGAACTCTTCTTCATGTACGCCACCATGCTCATTTCGGTGCCGACCGGCGTGAAGGTGTTCAACTGGGCAACCACCATGTGGCGTGGTTCCATGACGTTCGAGACACCCATGCTGTTCGCCATCGCCTTCGTAGTCCTGTTTACCATCGGCGGCTTTTCCGGCTTGATGCTGGCGATTGCCCCGGCTGACTTCCAGTATCACGATACCTATTTCGTGGTGGCGCATTTCCACTACGTATTGGTTCCTGGTGCGATCTTCTCCATCACCGCGGCAGTGTATTACTGGCTGCCAAAGTGGACCGGACACTACTACAACGAAGCGCTGGGTCAAACCCATTTCTGGCTGGCATTTATCGGCTTGAACCTGACCTTCTTCCCCATGCACTTCTCCGGGCTCGCCGGTATGCCACGTCGTATTCCGGATTACAACCCGATGTTTGCGGACTGGAATATGCTCTCTTCCGTTGGCGCCATACTGTTCGGTGCTGCTCAGGTGCTTTTCCTGTACATCATTATCCGCACCATTCAGGGTGGCAAAAAAGCCACGCCGGAAGTCTGGGAAGGTTCCCATGGATTGGAGTGGACGGTTGAGTCGCCCGCGCCTTACCACACCTTTAGCACGCCACCGGATGTGAAGTAATACTATGTCTGTCGAAGAGCAAAAATCCCCAGGGAAGACTGTTCTCCGCTTAAGTTTACTGGCGGTGTCCATGTTCGTGTTTGCGATCTGGATTATGCCGCCAATGTATAACCTGTTTTGTGAAGTGACCGGGCTGAACGGTAAAACCGGTGACCGCTATACGGAACCGGTGTCCGCCATTGATGAAAATCGACTGGTGACCGTTCAGTTTCTGGCAGTGAATAACGCGGATATGTCCTGGGATTTCAAACCCACGGAGTTCCAGGTCAAGGTTCATCCCGGTGAACCCACGGCAATCACTTATTTTGCCCGTAACAACACCGGTCTGGACATGGTGGCGCAAGCGATACCCAGTCTCGCGCCATCCAATGCCGCAAACTATTTTCACAAAACAGAATGCTTTTGCTTCAACCGGCAGCCATTGGCCGCTGGTGAAAGCGCCGAATTGGGTTTGCAGTTTATCGTCGACCGGGACTTGCCCTCGGAAGTGAAGACAATCACATTGTCTTATACGCTGTTTGACGTGACAGCAACCGAAAAAACGCAAGAGCCGCAAGTGAGCGCGGCTTTCAACTAATGTTTTACCGCTATCCATTACTGCGCGCGGGGAATTGAAGAATGGAAAACTATCAAACCTACTACGTACCGGAACAGAGCAAGCTGCCGATTTTTGCATCACTGGGCTTGTTTCTAACAGTATTCGGTTTGGGAAACCTTTTTAACGACAACGCCGGTGGTGTGACAATTTCCCTTTTGGGTTTCGGTGTCTTTGCCGCCACCTTATGGGTCTGGTTCAGTACAGCCATCAAAGAGAACCTGCAGGGACTGAACAGCGCTCAGCTAAAACGCTCCTATGTCTGGGGTATGGGCTGGTTCATCTTCAGTGAAGTCATGTTTTTCGGTGCCTTCTTTGGTGCGTTGTATTACATTCGCACCCACAGTTTGCCGGAACTGGGCGGCGGCACCAGTGCTGAAATTCTGTGGCCCGGCTTCGAAGCCGCCTGGCCTCTGTTGACCACGCCGGACATGGCAACCAATGGTGCTGCTGCACAAGTTCTTGGTCCTGAAAAAGCCATGGGTTTCCCCGGTTTGGGTGCCATGTTTACCTGGTTGCCGTTCATCAATACCGTGATTCTGCTGACCTCCAGTATTACCGTACATGTGGCGCACACGGCGCTGAAAAACGACAATCGCAAGCAATTTGTTACCTGGCTCGGATTGACCGTAGCACTGGGTATGATCTTCCTGTGTGTACAGGTTTATGAATACTATGAAGCCTACCACCACTATGGGCTGACGCTTGAGTCGGGTATCTACGGCACTACCTTCTTCATGCTGACGGGCTTTCACGGCTTCCACGTACTGCTGGGTACGTTTATGCTGCTGGTGATGTTCTTGCGGGCATTCCTGAAAGGCCACTTCAAGCACGACGACGCCTTCGGCTTCGAGGCTGCAAGCTGGTACTGGCACTTTGTGGATGTGGTTTGGCTGGGTCTGTTTATATTTGTTTATATTCTGGGCTAATACGGAGACGGCGCGTTAACGCGCGCCGTCCCACGGTGCGGTACTCGCCAGCTGACCGGAATAGAGCCCGTACCCGATCAGCATCATCAAAGCGACTGCGAGCGTTATCCGAATCCCCAGCGCGTAAAGCGCCCGTCTCGATTGCGATGTTTCCACATCTTTAAGTAAAAACACCAGGCCGCTACTCAGGCTACCCAATACGGCTACGAACAGAATGACGATGGCGACTTTGAGCCACATGGGGAGCTCCTCCAAGTAGGTTGTTATGACTTCGGGACAGAATTCTTCAACACCAGGCTTCCGGTTTCGGTTCAACTGGAAAATCATGCTTTTTTCCGTGTTGATGTTACCGCTACTGATCAGCCTCGGCCTCTGGCAGCTGCAACGGGCGCAAGAGAAAGCGACCATACAGGAAACCTGGCGAGCCCAGCAAGCACTCGCTGCGGTACCTCTGCAGGACCTGGTCGACGTTCCCGAATTGAATTTTCGACGCGTCAGCATTCGGGGCGAGTTTGATGCTGAACATTACTGGCTGCTGGAAAATCGCATCCTCGACGGCCAATTGGGATACGAAGTGCTGATGCCATTTCGATTGGACGCAGATTCCGCTGCCGCAGGCATCACCGTGGTTCTGGTCAATCGAGGCTGGGTCCCGGCTGGTGCCTATCGCGATCAACTGCCGGAGGTCCATACACCCGCGGGCCCACTGACTCTCAGTGGCAGCCTGGTCGAGCCTAGCGACAACCAATTTATTACCGAGGTTGCCACCCCGGCATCCCATTGGCCACGCAAGATTCTGGAAGTTGACCTCGATTCCCTATCTACCTCACTGGGGGAGATTGGTTACGCCAGTGATATCTATAAGCGGGTGTTGCGAATAGATGCTGAGAACATCGCCGCGTTACAGGTTCACTGGCAACCGGTGAACATGACTGCCAGTAAACATCAGGGTTACGCGGTACAGTGGTTTTCCATGGCGGTCGCCCTGTTAATTTTGACGCTGTTTGCCAACAGTAACATCGCCGAGCTGTTGTTTAGCCGTAAGCGTAAAAGCGACGGCCACGAATAGCGCCTGATCAGCTTCAACCCAATAGAGTGAAATTCATGTCCGAACAAAATGCCAGCCCAGATGCGCCACCGGCTAAAAAGGGCAAACCCTGGCCAATTATCATCATCGCGTCACTGACAGCGTTCTGGATCATTGGTCCCTACATTTCCTACTATACAGGCTGGTTTGTTCCTGAAGACACCAGCAACAAAGGTGTTTTGATCGAGCCGCCCCCTGCCATCGCAGATCTTCCCGCTGTGGCACGGGAAAGCTTGCCGGAATCCTTGACTGATCTTCATGACAGCCAGTGGCACTTGTTGATTCCCGTTGCTCTGCCTTGCGGCGACGCCTGTGAAAAAAGTCTTTACACTACCCGGCAAGTACACATCCGGCTCGCGGAAAAAGGCCAGCGCGTGGAGCGCATCGCCATTAACATCGCCGGTGAACAGGGTGAGGCTTACCTGGCCAGCATCGCGGAAAAGCACCCTGAACTGGATCGCGCAACCCTGAGCAAGGTCGACTGGACCCAATGGCTTTCCGGCACCAATGTGCCTTCGATCGATTTGCAACATTCATATTTGCTGGTCCACCCCGACGGGCACGCTATTCTGTACTACACCGCTGATCATCACGGCAATGACTTGCTGGACGACATCAAGCATGGTCTACGCTTTACCCCGGAATAGCGCCGCCATCATGTGTAGAGGCTTGCGCTACCGGAATGACTGAAACGACTGGTTTATTGCATCAAGAGAATCTGGATCAAGTAATGAAACAACCCCGTGGCCTTGTGCTGAAACTCTCTTTATTCGCCACGGCCTTTGCCATGGTCGTGATCGTCTTGGGCGCCTTTACCCGCTTATCTGATGCGGGGCTCGGCTGCCCTGACTGGCCGGGTTGTTATGGTCATCTGACCTGGCCCACTTCGGACCATGAAGTCAGCGCCGCTGAACGCTTGTTTCCGGAATCTCCCGTCGAGCACGACAAGACGTGGCCGGAAATGGTACACCGCTATTTCGCCGGCACCCTGGGTTTGATCATTCTTGGCATCTTGTTGGTTGCCATAACACATCGACGGGAACTGCCAGTGAAACTGCCGGTGGCGCTGACCGCGCTAGTGGTGCTTCAGGCCGCGTTTGGCATGTGGACGGTGACCCTGAAACTGTGGCCGCAGGTTGTCACGGCGCATTTGCTGGGCGGCTTCGCGACCTTGAGTCTGCTCTCGTTGCTGGCACTGCGGGTCAGTGACCAACCCTGGACGCTGGTTCGAACGCAAGTGGCGGGGGTTAAACTTCTCGCGATGCTCGCCTTGCTGTTGTTGATCCTGCAGATTGCGCTGGGGGGCTGGACGACTTCCAACTATGCGGCACTGGCCTGTCCGGATCTCCCCACTTGTCATGGCGAGTGGTGGCCCCAATCCGACTTCGCCCAAGGCTTTAACATCTTCCAGCATGTCGGGCCGAATTACCTGGGCGGTTTGCTCGACAATCATGCGCGCACGGCTATTCACCTGGCTCACCGCCTGGGCGCCCTTGTCGTTACAGTCGTCGGCTTGTTGCTGGCGTGGCGCTTGTGGATACTGAAGGGGAGCGGACCCCGACGATGGAGCGCCGTGCTCCTCGGAATGCTCGGAATTCAGGTCGCTCTGGGCCTGAGTAACGTGTTCTGGCAGTTGCCGCTGCCGGTGGCGGTCGCCCATAACGCCGGCGGCGCACTTCTATTGCTCGTCTTGGTCACAATTAATTACCGTTTGCGCACAGCCATTGTCGGCAGCGCGGCGGAACCCTCTAAAGAGAAGGAGTGACTGATGTCACCGACAACCTCCAGCCATAGCTGCGCCGCAATGCGCAGTACCTGGCGCGATTACCTGCAGCTGTGCAAGCCAAACGTGGTTGCACTGATGATACTGACATCGGTGATCGGTATGCTGCTCGCAACACCGGGGATGGTACCTGTTCATATCCTCGTTTTCGGCAACCTCGGCATCGCGCTATGTGCGGGCTCTGCCGCTGCCGTCAATCATCTTGTGGATCGTCATGTGGATTTGAAAATGGCGCGCACATTTGACCGACCGGTGGCCAAGGGCCGGGTGGCGCCTCGCAGTGCGATTATATTCGCCTTGGTCATCGGGCTTGCGGGGCTGGCCGTGTTGCTGATTTTCGTCAATGCCATTACGGCCTGGCTGACGCTCGCATCACTGGTTGGCTATGCTTTTATCTACACCATGTTTCTCAAAAGGGCCACGCCGCAAAACATCGTTATTGGCGGGTTGGCCGGCGCTGCCCCACCGTTATTGGGTTGGACGGCGGTCACCGGTTCAATCGACGGTCATGGTTTGCTCCTGGTGCTGATCATCTTTGCGTGGACGCCGCCGCATTTCTGGGCATTGGCGGTACATCGCAAGGATGAGTATGCCAACGCCGAGATCCCTATGCTGCCGGTAACCCACGGTGAGCACTACACCAAAATTCATATATTGCTCTATACCATCATCATGATCGCGGTGACCATGCTGCCGTTTGCCACTGGCATGATGAACCAGTTCTACCTGTGGGGCGCTTTGGCGCTGGGCGCCGGGTTTCTGTTTCACGCGTTGAGAATGCTGTTCAGCAAAAATCCAAACACCGGCATGGACACCTTCAAATATTCCATCATCTATTTGATGGCCTTGTTCGTGGTAATGCTGATCGATCACTACGCCTTCCCCGTTTCCCCTGATTTCTTACCGTGATAGAGATATGAGCACTGAAACCGACATAAGCACTAAGCAGAAGCGCGGCATCTGGAAAACCCTTGCCGTTATTTTTATTGTCATCATCGTTTTCTTTGCCGGCTTCCTGAACAAGGTGTTCTCACCGCGAGTGCTGTCTGATGCCGAGTTACGGGTTAATGGCGCTTTTGTGTTTGAGCAGCCGCGTTTGATTGATGACTTTGCGTTGGTTGATCATCGCGGAGAAGCGTTTACGCTGGAGGATCTGAAAGGCAAGTGGACTATCGCCTTTTTTGGCTTCACCCACTGCCCCGATATTTGCCCGACAACACTCGCGACCCTGGATCGGGTGTATGATTCGCTCGATGACTCCATCCGCGAGCAGACCCAGGTTGTACTGGTGAGTGTTGACCCAGCCCGGGATTCACCGGAAAAGCTGGCTCAGTATCTGAACTTCTTCAATGAAGATTTTATCGGTGTGACCGGCGAGTTTTTGGATATTATGCGTTTTACTCGTCAGGTTGGGGTGGCGTTTAACAAGGTCGTCGTTGGCGATGATTACACGGTGGACCACACCGGGAACCTGGTGTTGATCAGCCCGGAGGGATATTATCAAGCGTTCTACAAGCCGCCGTTCCAGTTTTCGCGTCTGAAGCTTGTGCATCAGTCGGTGGTTTCCAGCCACTAGCAAATGCCTGGATCGGCGCCGCGCTTTGGCGTGAATAAAATGCGGCGGGTGCCTACACATTCTCGCCGGTCAGCGTTCTTTACAGCTGATGAACAAGTCTTCACCCGTATAATGACCATTGATAAATGAAGGATAACCCATGAATATCACCTTGAGTCTTGCTCCTCTGTTGGCCCTGGTGGCCGGTATTCTTATTCTGGCAGTGCCTCGTTTGCTCAACTACATCGTCGCGGTGTATCTGATCGTTATTGGTATTCTCGGTTTGATGGGCAGTAATAATCTGTTCTAGCGCGGCGCGGAGCCGGCGAATTTCCCTGCAATTGCGGGCGCAACGGCGCATGATCGCGGCTGAAAACTTCCTGTTGGCGTTATTGCGAACTGTGCAACATTGCCATGTAATAATGCTTGACAGGATTTGGAAAGCGTATAAGCTTACCCACAGCTAGAACGTATAGCCCTATTTATGTCCTACCATTACGATGTCTTCTTTGTAGTAGCTCGTCCTGTTTTTCATAAGTAACACCTATCGTCTAAGCAAACCCGGTCTCTATGAGGCCATCAAAATTTATGATTTATAGGAAGATTATTATGTCTACTACTACTGGAACTGTTAAGTGGTTCAACGAAAGCAAAGGTTTTGGATTCATCGAACAAGAATCAGGCCCTGACGTTTTCGCACACTTCAGCGCTATTCAAGGCGACGGCTTCAAAACTTTGGCCGAAGGCCAGCGCGTTGAGTTCAAAGTAACTCAAGGCCAGAAAGGTCCACAAGCTGAGAACATCGTAGCTATCTAAGCTGGATTCTCGACTGTTCGCTTGAACCTGGTTTGAGCGAACAGACTGCCGGTTACCGGCGGATTCGAAAAGGCAAAGCCAATGCTTTGCCTTTTTTTATGGAAGAAATTTGCGCCTTATGAAGCCGCCAGCTCCTTTGTCTCTATGCTGCGGGCATCTGTAACAGCGGCAGGTTTACTCAACATCTCCACCACAGATTGCAGGGCTTCACGGGTGCCGGAATTCAGATTGCCGGAGCGCAACAGTGCCAGCTGCAATATTTGCCCGAATTGCGCCAGCTGCCAGTGCAGTTCGCCATACATGAGTTCCAGTTCGCGAACGTCATGCTCATCGCGCTCGCGGTTAGCAGCTTTACCCTCGGAACTGTCGCTCAGCCATTGCGCCAGGGAGTCGGACAATAATCCCGACCCCTGTACCACAAACCACAGACGTTCAAGTTTAAGGTAGGCGCTGTGCATAAATCGATCAGATCGTTCAGCGGAGAGTAAACCGCGCAGCTGGCTGGCGCAGAGAAATCGCTTTTGCAGCTGCTGAGCGGTTGCGATTAGAGACTCGCGCGCGCCCGCATTCCGTTGGCTTGAGTGGGCCGCCGCCAAGGCCGCTCGTTGGTGAAGTTGATAGAGTGCAAAATCGATTTCCTTGGGATGCTGATCCAGGTTCATTTTAACTGCCGATATAATCTGTCCCAGGCTGAGTTTGTGATGGGTGGACGCGGGGGTGGATGATCGCCTCCGGATTGCCCAGACGCTGTCAGCCACTGCCACCACCTGTCCGAGGATACCCAGTTTGTCACCGAAAAGTGCTGCCGGGTAACCACTGCCGTCACTCCGTTCATGGTGTTCACGTACCGCCCGGCGCGCGGCGGCTGGAAGGTCTTCCACGTAGGACAAGAAGAGATCCGCAATGAGGCTATGACTCTGCAGCGTACGCCACTCCTCCGGCGTGTAGGAACCGGTCTTTTCGACGATGGCAGGGTCAATGTGCAGCAGTCCGGTGTCATGTACCAGAGCAGCCAGAAAAGCGTTGGATACATCCTGTTCGCTGCACCCCATTTGTTCTGTCAGCGCGAGCGCAAACCAGGCGCAGAATGCCGCTTTGGTGTATTCGAAGCGTAGACGGGATGAAAGTACGGTAATTTTCTGCGCAAGTAGCGGATAGGAGGCAAAGTACCGGCATTGCCGGCGTAAGGAGCGACCAAGATCCAGTGTTTGGTGGATGGACAAGGCTTCATTGTCGTCGTTGACAATTGCGCTGATATCTTTGAAGAGCGACTCCGCCGTAATCACCTCTTCCAGCCCGACAGAGGTTTCAAGGGGTTGGACCAACTTATGGGTGAGCAGGCGAGCTGCGGTATCCGCTTTTATTGTGAAGCCTTTTTTGACCAGCAGAACGCCATTTTCATTATGAATATCGCGGGTGGCAATCGCGCCGCCACCGGTGTTCGCAAGGTGAATCGCGTAGCTGTCCGGTGTTCGGGGGTCGAAACTGCTGGGTATTGGGCTGGCCATAACTGAACGGTCCTTGCGAGCGATCCATGTTATTCGTAATTCGGTGCAAAATAATGCAACGGCCGCGTTTTTGCCACAGGTTTAAGCGGTTGGATCAAATAGTCGGTGATGCTGCGGCGCACGCCGACGTTATTATTGTTTTCGAACTCGTTGGCAGCCTGTCTGCCAAGGCGTCACGCCTGGAGCTTCAACTCCCGCTCATAATGCGTCAGCCATTCATTGTATTCGTGCGCCGGCATCGGCCGCGCGTAGTAGTAGCCCTGCGCGAGATCGCATTTCAGCTCGCGCAGTAGTTGTGCCTGACCTGCGGTCTCCACGCCTTCGGCTGTCACTGTTAGGTCCAGGGCATGGGCAACATCAATCATGCAGGCCATCATTTTCCACGCGCGCCGATCGGTTTCCAGATCCCGCACAAACGCGCGGTCGATCTTGAGTCCGGAAATGGGCAAATGACGAAGATGCTCGAACGAGGAGTAGCCGGTACCAAAATCGTCCAGCATCACCGCAATTCCCGCTGTCCGCAGTCGTTGTATGATGACTTTGGCCGCTTCCGGATCCCGAATCAACGCGCCTTCGGTGATTTCAATTTCCAGTGTATGCGGCGGAATAGCGCCATCCTGCACAAACTGCAGCAGCCATTTCAACAGATTTTCGTCAAACAGATTGCTGACCGCAAAGTTGATGCTGATCGGCCCCGCGTCGGAAGCTCGCAGAAAGCTTGCTGCTTCCATGGCGACAAACCGCGTTACCGGAGAAATCAGGGTAGTGCGCTCCACTTTCGGCATAAACAGCCCCGGTGCTATCACTGAGTCCGGGTCCTTGCGCCAACGGATCAAGCCTTCACAACCGCAAACCGCGCCATCGAGCAGCCGGATTTTAGGCTGAAAATGCAGCTCGAACTCTCCGCCCGCCAGCGCGTGACGAACCTGGGCAATCATCAAGATGCTGTCGGCGGTATTGCTCTCGTATTCTGCAGTGTAATAGCAGACCGGTTGCTGCTGTTCCATAGCTTCGAAGGCGGCCACCCGCATTTGTCGGATAAGCTCCTTCGCCTGAATGCATCGATGCCCTGTGTGGCTGACGCCGGAGACAAGCTGCGCGCGAACCGGTAAGCCATGAATCATTACCGATTCTTCGCCCACGGCAGAGATCTTGTCAACAGTTTCGCATAGCTGCTCAAAACGCTGGTAACGCAACAATACCACCAGCTCTGAAACGCCAAGCCGGTAAACCTGGGCGGGGTGGATTTGCCGGCTAAGATTCTGGCCGATGGCGCTGACCAGGGCATCGCCGGAATCGCCGCCTATGCCACGCAGGATTTCAGACAGATCCGCGATTTGCACCAGAACCAGGCCTACTTTTGATTCATCTCGAGCAGCCGCTGTCATCGCCGTGGAGAGATCTGCGAGTAGCGCGGTTTGATTCGGCAAACCACAGCTGTCTACACGCATAATTCGTTCGCGGGCACGGGATGTTGCGGACAGACGCGCGAATAGGCTGCCGGTGAAGCCCCCGAGCGCCATGAACAGGAGTAGCCGTACCACCCAGTTGGTGGTTTCCTGCATCAACCCCAGCTCCACTTCAAGAGGCATCCATGGGCCGATCAGCACCCCTGCAGTGGCTGCAGCAACCAGGCCGCCCAGGACCCTATAAATTGCGGCGGCGAGAATGACCGGAATCAGGGCGACATAGGGATACGCATAGCTGGTGCCGCCGGTGGCGTAAACCACATAGGCGGCGGCCAATAACAAGAGCGCGATACTAAAGGTAAAGGCAGCGTGACGCAGGGGGGCCGGCCAGCTGGACGTGGGGGCGAGTGGGCTGTCGGGTGTCGCGTTCGCGGTGTTCATACTGCGCATCCCATGGTGTTCTTTTATTTTGACTGTCAGCGATTCGCGCAAAGTTCAGGGGGAGAGGGATAGAGCCTTCTTTGAAAAAGTAGATCACTGCGGCAGGTTGCACAAGAATACTGTGACCCAATGCGCGAGTTGTGAGCGGGTTTGTGAACCAATAGCGAGTTTTGCACATTGACGTGCTTTTTTTCTCAATGCGGATGCCCGCAGGCGGCGCCGCCGTGCTACCAGGAAGTGTTAAGGGAAAGCGCTATGCAAGAGGGCCGGTTGGCCGGCTATACAGGAAGGGGATCCAGCTACAGGGGCCGACGTTTGATTGCATAAGCCGCGACGAACAGCGCTGAGCCCGTAAGCACGATTGAGGGCCCCGCCGGTGTGTCCACAAACCAGGAGGCCGTGAGCCCGCCCATCACCGACAGGCAGCCCAGAATGGACGCAATCACAGCCATGGCTTCGGGAGTGCGTGTCAACCGCCGGCTGGTGGCCGCTGGAATGATCAAGAGCGCAGTGATCAGTAGAACGCCTACCACCTTCATCGCTATGGCGATTACCAGTGCCATCAACAACATCAACAGCGTCCGCAGGGCGGCGACAGGTTCGCCTTCCACCCGCGCCAGATCTTCATCAATGGTCATGGCAAGCAGGCGACGCCACAAGACCAGGATCACAACAAGTACAGCGCCCGCAACGGCCAGAATCGTCGCGGTATCCGCTGCCGTGGTGGTCAACAGGTCGCCGAACAGGTAGGCGAATAGATCGATACGGGCATCCGCAAACAGGCTGACACTGACCAGCCCCAGCGCCAGCGCCGAGTGGGACAGGATGCCGAGCAGGGTGTCGCTGGCCAGGCTCCGCTGCCGTTGCAGCTGAACCAGTAGCAGCGCCAGAAACAGGCAGCAGCAGACAATGGCGATGGTGATATTGATATTGAGCAGCAGGCCCAGGGCCACCCCAACCAGCGCCGAGTGGGCGAGCGTATCGCCGAAATAGGCCATCCGTCGCCAGACGGCAAAGCAACCAAGGGGGCCGGCCACCAGAGCAACGCCCAGGCCGGCAATCAGTGCATGAAGAAGGAAATCAGGCATATCAGTGCTCGCGATGTGGCGGGTGACCATGGTGGTCATGGTCATGGTCGTTGCTGTGGCTGAGGCCATCGGCGTTGGCGCCAGAGCCGTGTTGGCAGGGTCCGGCGCTGACCACGTCACCGTGCAGGTTATGGCTGTGATCGTGCCTGTGGGTATAGACCGCCATGCTCTCGGCGGCCGCGCGACCGAACAATTCCAGGTAGGCCGGATCTGCGCTGACATTCTCCGGCTGGCCCTGGCAACAAATATGGTGATTGAGGCAGACCACCCGGTCCGTTTGCGCCATCACCAGGTGCAAGTCGTGGGACACCATCAGGATCCCGCAGCCCAATTCATCGCGCAAGCGGGTGATCAGTTCGTAGAGCTCCGTTTGCCCGGTAATATCCACCCCCTGTACCGGTTCATCCAGCACCAGAAGCTGTGGTTGTCGCAGTAGGGCCCGTGCCAGAAGTACGCGTTGCAGCTCGCCGCCCGACAGCACCTGCACCGCCTTGTGGCTCAGGTGAGTGATGTTGAGCCGCGCTTTGGCCTGCTCAACCTGGCCGGTATCCGAGTTCGAAAGCGTCAGAAAACGTTGGACGGTGAGTGGCAGGCTGGCGTCGAAGGCCAGCTTTTGCGGCATATAGCCAATGCGCAGGCCAGACTGGCGGGTGACTGTGCCGTGACTCGCGCTCAGCAGGCCGGTGGTAAGTTTCACCAACGTGCTCTTGCCGGCGCCGTTGGGGCCAATAACAGTGACGATTTCTCCCGGGTGGAGATCCAGAGAAATGTCGTGCAGCAGGCTTTGCCCGTTGTTCTGCACACTGGCGTTGCGTAGGGATACCAGCGGCTCTGTCATGAGCCGGCTCCGGTGCCATGTTTCATATCTCTGACACTATTTTCCCCAGTATCGCCAAGACTCTCTCCAGCGCTCTCTCCAGCACCCTCTCCAGCACTACAGCGATTGCACAAACCAATCACTTCCAACGTATGGTCTTCACTGTTGAACTGGGATTGCTTTGCCACCTGCTGTATCGCGCTGGTTAAAGGCGCTGAATCCACTTCCTGAGCGACCCCACAGAGCTTGCAGATCAGCAGATTTCCCGCATGGGGATGTTCGGGATCGGGGCAGCCAATATATGCGTTGAGCCGGTGGACCCGGTGGATCAAGCCGTTCTCCAGCAGAAAATCGAGCGCGCGATATACAGTCGGCGGAGCAACCCGGCGAGTGTCTTCACTGGCCAGCATGGCCATCAGCGCGTAAGCGCCCAGGGGCTTATGGTTCTGCCACACCAGTTCCAGCACCGTTCTGCGCAGTGGCGTTAGCCGCACGCCGCGTTGGCTGCACAACTGCTGCGCGCGTGCAAGGGCGTCAGCGATGCAGGCGTGATGGTTGTGGGCGGGGCAATCCAGCGGATTTGGCATGGCAATTGGGCTCGGGGAAAACAGGCGATATGTTATCATATAACCCTTTTGGCGGTTGGATAATCCTACAGTGATGCAGAGACAATGGTGGAAAGCTTGGCGGAAGTCGGCGCGGTGGTTGGTGTGGTTGATGCCGCTGCCAATGCTGGGTGCAACGGCCTCCGCGGCGGAAGCGCCCGTGGCGGTGGTAACAAGCATTCGCCCCTTGGCGCTCATGGTTGAAGATATTGCCGGTGATCGGGCGGACGTCCAGGTACTGCTGGACGGTGCCGCCTCGCCCCATCATTACAGCTTGCGCATTTCCGACGTTAGAAAGGTTCAGCGGGCCGATTTGCTGGTCTGGCTTGGGCCGGAGTTCGAGCGGTTTCTTACGCGGCTGGCAGAAGGGCGAGCGGAACGCAGTCTGACACTGGCGCAGCTGCCGGGCCTAGCTGTTGGGCACGAGCCTCATCATACAGCGAGGACTGACGGACCGGCAGAGGCACATCACCACCACGGCCAGGATCTGCATCTGTGGCTGAGCCCGGCGAATGGTGCCGTGATGCTCGACGCAATCGCCCAGAGGTTATCGGAACTGCGACCTGCCGCCGCCCCGGAATTTTCTGCTAATCTGCAGCGGGCAAAGGCCGGCCTGGCGGCTGCGGACCAGTCCGTGGCTGCTCGCCTGCGGCCCCATGCCAGCCATGGATTCGGCGTCAGCCACGACGCCTTCGGATACTTTGCCGATCATTTCAACCTGACACAGTTGGCGGCGGTATCGGCTCTGCCGGACCAAAGCCTTAGCGCGAAGCACACAATGGAAACCATCAATCGCCTCCGCGATGCCCGTTGTTTGATTGTCGAAGCCGGCGAGCCCGCAAACGCCACCGCGCGCCTCCAGCAGCTGGTGAAACTGCCGATTGTCAAAGCGGACCCTCTCGCCCTGAACCCCGAAATCAAAACCTACGCCGAGCTTATTCTTGACCTGGGCCGCAGCTTTGAGGAGTGTTTGGGGGGATAGCTGCAAGCTAAAGAAAGGGAAAAGGGAAAAGTAAAAGCCACAAGCCAAAGACCAAGGGTGAGGCTCGCCACCGAACGACGGGTTTTCATTAAAAAATTGGCGGAAGGCGCTTGACGCTTTTTCGCCCTTGTATGTTGAGTTTAACTG
>CAYQQJ010000005.1:0-167918 GCA_964419935.1 uncultured Cellvibrionaceae bacterium | reverse complement strand
TTTCCCTTTAATCTCTACTAATTGCCCCAACATTAGTTCCAGATATGGGGAGAATTATTGTTATACAACGGTCTCATCCTTGACGATGGGGCAATTTGTAACCAACCACGGGAGCAATGTCAAGTTTTTGGATGCTTTTTAACCAAAGTACTGTCTGCATTCAGAGCGATACGGTAAAATTCGATCGCGTGGAGGTTCTGGTTAGGACGTTCTGAATAAATGTGACATAGAGTTCTTGATCCCATGGGTAACTTTGAAATTCTTCGGCTAACATTAAGTCAAGACAGTGATACGGATGCAGGTGAGGGCGGTGTAGCCACCGAGGCCGCCAAGCCCCGCCTCAAGCGGCCATCGCTGTACAAGGTGATGATGCTGAACGACGACTACACCCCAATGGAGTTTGTTGTCGAAACTTTGGAGCAATTTTTTTATATGAACAGGGAACAGGCCACGCGCGTTATGCTCACTGTTCATACTGCTGGCAAAGCTGTCTGCGGTGTTTTTACGAAGGACATTGCGGAAACTAAAGCAGCTTTGGTGAATCAGCATGCAAGAGATAATGAGCATCCCTTACTGTGTGAAATTGAAGCATCGGAGGGGGATGATTCTTAAATTACCAGCAAGCAGGTGTAAAAGGCGATGTTGAGCAAAGAGTTAGAAGTCACACTAAACCTGGCCTTTAAGGGTGCGCGCTCCAAACGCCACGAATTCATGACCGTGGAACATTTGCTGCTGGCGCTCATTGACAATGAATCGGCGGCCACTGTACTGCGCGCATGTGGTGCGGACTTATTGATCCTCAAGCAGGACCTCGCCGAGTTTGTGGATTCCACCACACCCCTCATTCCCGAGAATGATCAGGAGCGGGAAACTCAGCCAACACTGGGTTTTCAGCGGGTATTGCAGCGCGCTGTTTTTCACGTGCAGTCCTCTGGTAAAACCGAGGTGACCGGCGCCAACGTGTTGGTCGCACTGTTCAGCGAGCAGGAAAGTCAGGCGGTTTACTACCTGAAGCAGCAAAGTGTTGCTCGCATCGATATTGTCAATTTTATTACCCACGGCATCTCCAAGGTATCCGGCTCCTCGGATCATCACGCTGAACCCGGTCAGGAGCAGACGGATGAAGAGGGTGTAGGGGGTGACTCGCCATCACAGAATCCGCTGGATTCCTTCGCCACCAACTTGAACGAGCAAGCTCGGCAGGGGCGCATTGACCCCTTGGTGGGGCGCGACAACGAGGTCGAACGGGTGATTCAGATTCTTGCGCGCCGTCGCAAGAACAACCCCCTGCTGGTGGGCGAAAGCGGCGTGGGCAAGACGGCAATCGCCGAGGGGTTGGCCAAAAAAATTGTTGACGATGAAGTGCCCGAGGTTCTCGAAGGGAGCGTGGTCTATTCGCTCGACCTGGGTTCTTTGTTGGCCGGCACCAAGTATCGCGGTGACTTTGAAAAACGTTTCAAGGGGTTGTTGGCCGAGCTGAAGAAACGCCACAATGCGATTCTGTTCATTGACGAAATTCACACTATTATTGGTGCCGGCGCTGCATCCGGTGGCGTGATGGACGCGTCAAACCTGCTCAAGCCGTTGCTCACCAGTGGCGATTTGCGCTGTATTGGTTCAACCACCTTTCAGGAATACCGCGGTATTTTTGACAAGGACCGGGCGCTGTCCCGCCGCTTCCAGAAAATTGATGTGGTGGAGCCCTCGGTGGAAGATACCTACCAGATTCTGCGTGGGCTCAAGTCCCGCTTCGAGAAGCACCACAAGCTCCGTTATACGGACAAGGCCCTGAAGGCCGCTGCAGAGCTCGCCAGCAAATATATCAGTGATCGCTATATGCCAGACAAGGCTATTGATGTCATTGACGAGGCGGGCGCTTATCAGCAGCTGCAGCCTGAAAGCCGGCGTAAAAAGCAGATTGGGGTGCGCGATATTGAGGAGATAGTATCCAAAATCGCTCGAGTGCCAGCCAAGACCGTGAATTCATCAGACAAGGCGCTACTCGGCAAGCTGGACGAGAACCTGCGGATGACCGTGTTTGGTCAGACGACGGCGATTGATGCCATTTCATCGGCTATCAAACTGTCGCGCGCCGGGTTGACGTCTCATGAGAAGCCGGTGGGTTCGTTTCTGTTCGCGGGGCCAACCGGGGTGGGTAAAACCGAGCTTTGCCGTCAGCTGGCCAAGGCCATGGGCGTGGAGTTGATTCGCTTCGATATGTCCGAGTACATGGAGCGCCACACGGTCTCCCGCTTGATTGGTGCGCCGCCGGGGTACGTTGGCTTTGATCAGGGCGGTCTGTTGACCGAAGCTGTGACCAAGCAGCCACACAGTGTGGTACTGCTGGACGAGATCGAGAAAGCGCACCCGGATGTGTTCAACCTGTTATTGCAGGTTATGGATCATGGAAAGCTGACGGACAACAATGGTCGCGTTGCTGACTTCCGCAACGTCGTGCTGATCATGACTACCAACGCCGGGGCGGAAACCATGAGCCGGGCGTCTATCGGCTTCACCAAACAGGATCATTCAACGGACGGTATGGAGGCGATCAAGCACACTTTCTCGCCGGAATTCCGCAACCGTCTGGATGCGATCATCCAGTTCGGCGCTCTGGACCGCGAAACCATCAAGACCGTTGTCGATAAATTCCTGGTCGAATTGCAGTCTCAATTGGACGACAAGAAGATCAGCCTGGATATCAGCGAAGAGGCTCGGGATTGGCTGGCCATTCACGGGTACGACGAGAAAATGGGTGCCCGCCCAATGGCGCGAATCATCCAGGACAAGATCAAGAAGCCCCTGGCGGAAATGGTTTTGTTTGGTGTTCTGTCCGAGAGGGGCGGCAGCGTAGCAATTGATGTGAAAGACGATGAGCTGATTATCGAGCCGGAACCTGCTACTGAAAAAGCGACCTGATTGGAACCAACACGAACCGCTCGCGCAGCGAGCGGTTTAACGTGCGCGGTAAGTGATGCGGCCTTTCGTCAGATCGTAAGGCGTCAGTTCAACCTTGACCTTGTCACCGGTCAGGATGCGGATGTAGTTTTTGCGCATTTTACCTGAGATATGTGCTGTAACTACATGATCATTCTCGAGCTTTACGCGGAATGTGGTGTTCGGAAGCGTGTCGATGACTTCCCCTTCCATTTCAAAGTTATCTTCTTTTGCCATTCGGCAGATTCTCCAACTACGGTTTTTGAGTGTGGGCGCCTTTGCGAGCGCTATTGCCCGGGGACGCTATTTCACGGTAAACATGCAATGAACGAGCTGCAATGAATACGCCAGCTTGGTAGGCCTGGATTTATCAAGCCGGCAATTTTGCCTGAAACAACGGCATTAGCCAAGGTTTAACGCCGTTTTGTCTGTTTTACTTTCACTTCCCGTTCGGTGTCGGCGGCGATTCTCCGGAATCAGCTCCCGGTGATCCAGGTGCTGTTGATGAAAAGCTGAAATGGGCGGTAGTCGGATTTGTAACGCATTTTCTGACATTGCTTGATCCAGTAGCCCAAATACAAGTGGGACAGCCCGAGTGTTTTGGCTCGTTCAATCTGGTAGAGGACCGCATAGGTGCCCAGGCTTCGGGTACCTTCCTCCGGGGAGTAGAAGGTATAAATGGCGGATAAGCCGTGATCCAGCCGGTCTGAGACCGCCACGGCGATCAGTCGTGATTCCCGGCGAAATTCGATGTACTCCGTTGCTCCCCATTGCGCGCTGAGAAAGTCCCGGTACTGTTGTCGCGACGGTGGAAACATATCTCCGTCGGAATGCCGCTGGCGAATGTAATGGTCGTACAGCTGGTAATGTTCGTCGGTATCTATGCTGGTCAATACCTGAACCTCAAGATCCTCATTTCGCCGCCAGCAGCGCTTTTGCTTGCGATTGAAGCGAAACAAGCCGACCGGAACGCGCATGGGTATACACGCCTGACAGTGACCGCAGCGCGGCCGGTAGATATGCTCGCCACTGCGGCGAAAGCCATACTCGGACAGGCGGCTGTACAGAGCCACATCAACTTTGGCGTGGGGGTCGATAAACAGCGTCACTGCTTCGCGGTCATCGAGATAACTGCACGGATGTGGCTGGGTGGTGAACAGTTTTAACGTGGATAGATCAGTCACACTCGGCCCTCCGTGTCGTCCACTGCCCAGATATTTTGCCAGCTGAGGAAATTCAAATTTTTCTGTTGCAGAATTCTTTCGAATTCTTGTCGGTCGATTTCCCGGGCGCCCATGGAAAACAAATGCTTACTGGCCATTTGACAGTCAATCAGGCGGTAGTTGCCATGGTGCAGCTTCTCTGCCAGTGTCACCAGAGCGACTTTCGAGGCATTGGGGCGGCGACTGAACATGGACTCGCCGAAGAACACGCCACCCTGGGCCACGCCGTAAAGGCCGCCGACCAGTTGTTCGTCTTCCCAGACTTCCACTGAATGAGCATGGCCCAAGTGGAAGAGTTCGATATAAGCCCGCTGCATGCCCTCGGTAATCCAGGTGCCGCCAACCCCCTCTCTGGGCGCAGCACAGGCAGCGATAACATCCGAATATACCGTATCAACAGTGACTTTGAGGCGGTTTTGTTGCAGCAGTTTTCCAAGGCTGCGCGAGCGGTGGCATTCGGAAGGAAAGAGCACCATTCGGGGGTTGGGCGTCCACCAAAGCACCGGTTGGCCGTCTTCGAACCACGGAAATATGCCGCGCCCATAGGCTTGGATGAGGCGAGCGGGAGACAAATCACCGCCGACCGCAAGCAACCCGTTCGGTTCTTTCAATGCCTTGTGGGAAGGCGGAAAAGCCATGTTATCCGACGTGAGCCAGGTCAGCTTTTCCACCTGGTTACTTCCTTACAGGCTATCCAGGTAACGTTCGGCATCCAGTGCAGCCATGCACCCGGAGCCGGCCGAGGTCACTGCCTGGCGATAGATGTGGTCCGCCACATCGCCCGCGGCGAAAACGCCGGGGATGCTCGTCTCGGTCGCATTGCCATGCAAACCGCTTTTAACAACAATATAACCGTTCTTCATTTCCAGTTGGCCATTGAAAATATCCGTATTGGGTTTGTGGCCGATGGCAATGAAAACGCCGCTGACGTCGATGTCCTGGACTGCACCGGATTCGGTACTCTTGAGCCGCATGCCATTGACGCCAGTTTCGTCGCCCAGGACTTCTTCCAGTGTGTGGTTCCACAGAATGCGCACATTGCCATTCTCGGCTTTTTCCATCAGGCGATCCTGAAGAATTTTCTCTGAGCGCAGGAAATCCCGGCGGTGTACCAAAGTCACTTCGCTGGCAATATTGGCCAGATACAGCGCTTCTTCAACCGCGGTGTTGCCACCGCCGACCACGGCCACTTTCTGATCCCGATAGAAAAAGCCATCACAGGTGGCACAGGCACTGACGCCGCGCCCCATGAAGGCGTCCTCGCTGGGCAAACCCAGATACTGCGCCGATGCGCCGGTGGCGATGATCAGCGCGTCACAGGTATAGGTGGCATTCCCGGTCAAGGTGAAGGGGCGCTTGGACAAGTCCACGTCGTGGATATGATCGAACAAAATCGCGGTTTCAAAGCGTTCCGCGTGTTGTTGCATTTGCACCATCAGGTCTGGCCCCTGCAAATCCGCGGTGCCGCCCGGCCAGTTTTCCACTTCCGTAGTGGTGGTTAACTGGCCGCCCTGTTGCATTCCAGTGATCACGACAGGCTTGAGGTTGGCGCGAGCCGCATAGATTGCAGCGGTGTAGCCGGCAGGGCCTGAGCCAAGAATAATCAACGGGTGATGTTGGGTGTCGCTCATGAGAGGTTCCTTTGATCCAATTCAGAATTCCAGCGTTGTTGCAGAACAGCCGGGTTGTACGTTCGCAAATGTGCTCATGATAAGGGATCTGAATTCACAGCACCAAGCTAAACACAATAGGTTTTATCTATACATGCAATAGCCGTTTTGATTCTAATCGATCCGGAAAAGTCCCGACGGCTGTCACAGCACCAGCGGGCGCACTGAATCTTTGACTAAAAAACCGGTACAATCCGCACCAGTGTTCACTGAATCGCCCCTGCGATCCCTGCCTTGGCTGAAGGAGAGAGCCGGTAGCGACGGGCAACAGCGATGAACAACCCGCAATAAATGGCAATAAAGAGTGTATTGACCTTGAAATCCAAAGAAACCGCAGAATCCGCATTGCCGGCACTTGACAGCGCACGAGGCTCTGCCGGTGTGCCGGTAGCCATCCTCCGCGAGGGCCTTTTGATTGCGCTGATCGCGGCCTGCGCGTACCTGGCCCTGACGCTGTTCAGTTACAGCCCCGCTGACCCGGGTTGGTCCCGGACCGGTGTGGGCGACGTGGTACGCAACGCGGGCGGGCCAACGGGCGCCTGGTTGGCGGACGTTTTCTTTACGCTATTCGGCTATCTGGCCTATCTGTTTCCCGTGATGTTGGGCTATCAAGTGATTTTGCGGTTGCGGGACAGAACCAATCCGCGTTTTGATCCGCTGATGCTGGCACTGCGTTTTGTCGGTCTGTGTCTGGTAATGGTGGCCGCCACGGGGATCGCCGTGCAGCAATATGGCGTTACCGGCACTGAACTTCCATCCTCGGCCGGTGGTTTGCTCGGCATGGCCACGGCGACTGCCATTGACGGCGCGTTTGGTTACGTCGGCGGCGGACTGCTGATGATCGCCTTGTTGCTGTTTGGCACCACCATCTTTATCGATATCTCCTGGTTCGCGGTAATGGATGCCATAGGCGCCGGCATGATCAGTACGGCGCGTCACCTTCAGCGTCGGTTGCAGCGTTGGCAGGCCCGCCGGCTGGAGCGCCGCCAGGCACGTCAGGCGGTGACTCAGCGCCGGGAAGCGGCTGTTGAACAGTCCAAGCGCGACATAAAACGTGTTCCACCCACCATTGCACCACCGAAAAAGGCGCCGGCACCCAGCGTCCGCGTCATCAAGGAGAAGCAGCAATCCCTGTTCAGCGATGCCCCGGTAACAGGCCAGCTGCCGGCAGTGGGCCTGCTTGATCCTGCGGACAACAATACCGACAAGGGCTTTTCCGAGGAATCCCTGGAGGCCATGTCCCGGCTACTCGAACTCAAACTGAAGGATTTCGGAATAGTGGCCGATGTTGTTGCGGTTCTGCCTGGTCCGGTGGTGACGCGCTTTGAGATTCAGCCTGCGCCCGGTGTGAAGGTGAGCAAGATTACCGGTCTTGCCAAGGACCTGGCGCGTTCTCTGGCGGTGATCAGTGTGCGCGTGGTGGAGGTCATTCCGGGCAAATCCGTGGTAGGTATCGAAATCCCCAACGAGGAACGCGAGATCGTGCGCCTGAGTGAGATCATCTCCTCCAGCGTGTACGAAAAGTCACGTTCACCACTGACATTGGCGCTCGGTCATGATATCTCCGGTGAGGCCATCACCGCGGACCTGGGCAAGATGCCGCACTTGCTGGTGGCCGGCACCACGGGTTCGGGTAAATCCGTGGGCGTCAACGCCATGCTGTTGAGCATGCTCTACAAGGCGACCCCGGAAGAGCTGCGATTGATTCTGGTGGACCCCAAAATGCTGGAGCTCTCGGTCTATGAGGGCATTCCGCATCTGCTGACGCCGGTGATTACGGACATGAAAGATGCCGCCACGGGCCTGCGTTGGTGTGTGGGCGAAATGGAGCGGCGCTATAAGTTGATGGCGACCCTGGGTGTACGCAACCTGGCCGGTTACAACAAAAAGGTATCTGACGCGATCAAGGCCGGTACGCCTATACCGGACCCCTTCTGGAATGCGGAAGAGGCCGGCATAGGCCTGGAAGAGAGTGACCGGCCCATGCTGCAGACCATGCCGTTCATCGTGGTGGTGATCGACGAGTTCGCCGACATGATCATGATCGTGGGCAAGAAGGTGGAGCAGCTGATTGCCCGGATCGCACAGAAGGCGAGGGCCGCGGGTATTCACATGATCCTGGCGACCCAGCGACCATCCGTGGACGTTATCACGGGTTTGATCAAGGCCAACGTTCCCAGCCGGATCGCGTTCCAGGTATCCTCCAAAATCGATTCGCGCACTATTCTCGATCAGGGCGGGGCGGAACAATTACTGGGCCACGGGGATATGCTCTATCTGCCACCCGGTACTGGATTGCCGGTGCGTGTCCACGGCGCGTTTGTGGACGATCACGAAGTCCATAAAGTGGTGGCGGACTGGAAGAAGCGCGGCGAGCCGAATTACCTCGAAGATATTTTCAGCGAGTCCACCGCTAGTATCGCTGTGCCTGGCTTCAGTGATGGTGATGAAGAGGGCGGGGACAGCGAGTCGGACCCCCTGTACGACGAGGCGCTGGCGTTTGTAACAGAAACCCGGAAGGCGAGCATTTCATCGGTACAGCGCAAATTGCGTATCGGCTACAACCGCGCGGCTCGGCTGATCGAACAAATGGAGGCATCCGGGGTCGTGAGTGAAATGGGTGCCAACGGTAACCGGGAAGTGTTGGCCCCGCCACCACCGCGCCGATAATGCTTCTGGTTAAATGACCGTTAAACCGTCGGTGCTCCATGAATTTGCTTGCCAGCTCATCGAGCTGGTGATCTGGCCTTAACGAGAGATATTCTGTGAAAACAATTCCACTGTTTGCACTCATTTTTACACTGATTGCCAGCTTGGCAACGTCCGTATTGGCCGGCGAGCCTCAGGCGGCCACAACTCAAACCAACACGGCAGCGGCGGAGCTGGTTGGGCTTCTGCAACAGGCGCAAACCCTGAAGGGAGAGTTCGAACAGCATCTTTATGACCGGGAAGGGCATCTTCTGCAGACCACCGAGGGTCGATTCACCCTGCAGCGCCCGGGCAACTTCTATTGGGAAACCTTGCCGCCCTACGAGCAAATTGTGGTTGGCAACTCGAAAAAACTCTGGATTTATGACCCGGATCTTGAACAGGTAACTGTGCGTCAGCAGACCGAACAGAGTTCAACCAGTCCGGCCAAGCTGCTCAGCGGCGAGATTGAAGATCTCACTCAGCATTATCAGATATCCCGGGAAGTTGAGGGCGAGCACAAGCACTTTAATCTGGTCAGTCTCCACAGTGACGGCATGTTTGCATCCCTGCAGCTGACTTATCGGCAGTCGACGCTGGTGGCACTGACTTTCGAAGACACCATGGGGCAGGTGACCAAGTTGTCATTCTCCGATGTCGAGTTGAACCCGACCGTTGATCCTGATGTTTTTCAGTTTGAAGCCCCGCAGGGCGTTGATGTGATTGTTGATGGTTGATGACCTTTTTTCGGCACCCGAGAGCCGCCCGCAAGCTGCCGAACCGTCCAATGCCTATCAGCCACTGGCGGCGCGTATGCGGCCGCAGACGCTGACGGATTACATCGGTCAGGATCATTTGCTCGGCCCCGATAAGCCTTTGCGCCAGGTGCTGGAGAAAGGGCAGATTCACTCGATGATTTTCTGGGGCCCGCCGGGGGTTGGCAAAACGTCCCTGGCGCGTTTGCTGGCCCATCATATCGACGCGGTATTTCGTCCAATCTCCGCGATACTGGCTGGCGTGAAGGACATCCGCGCAGCGGTCGCGGAAGCGCGCCAGGAGCGTGATCTGCGAGGCCGCAAAACCATTCTGTTCGTCGATGAGGTGCATCGCTTCAACAAGTCTCAACAGGATGCCTTCCTGCCCTTTGTTGAAGATGGCACCGTAGTCTTTGTCGGTGCTACAACGGAAAACCCTTCGTTCGAAGTCAACAACGCCTTGTTGTCCCGCTGTCGTGTGTATGTGTTAAAAAACATGGCGGAGCCGCAAATTCAGCAGCTGCTCCGTAACGCACTGGGGAATGCCGAGCGCGGCCTCGGCAACCGGCACTTGACCCTGACTGACGACGCGCTGCAACTGTTGAGCGTCGCTGCGGACGGCGATGCCCGGCGTGCACTGAATTTTCTGGAAATCGCCAGCGACCTGGTTGAGGACCATGCCGAGATCGGCGACGACGTGGTGCAACAGATTCTGGCCACGGACGTTCGTCGTTTCGACAAAGGTGGCGACCTGTTTTACGAACAGATATCCGCATTGCACAAATCCATCAGAGGGTCCGATCCCGATGCCGCACTGTACTGGATGATGCGCATGCTCGACGGCGGCTGCGACCCACTCTATGTGGCCCGGCGTCTGGTGCGTATTGCCAGTGAAGATATCGGCAACGCGGACCCGCGCGGACTGGAGCTTGCGCTGAACGCGTGGGATGTGCAGGAGCGGTTGGGCAGCCCGGAAGGGGAGTTGGCACTGGCCCAGGCGGCGCTGTACCTTGCGGCGGCGGCCAAAAGTAATGCGGTGTATAATGCGTTCAACAGTGCGCGAGCGGATGTCCAATCCCTGCCCGGTTACGATGTGCCTATGCACCTTCGCAATGCGCCAACCAAGCTGATGAAAAGCATGCAGTATGGCGCCGGCTACCGTTACGCACACAATGAAAAGGACGGCTTCGCGGCAGGCGAGAATTATTTCCCCGATGAGCTTGAACCTCGCGAGTACTATCAGCCCGTCGAACGCGGTTTGGAAATCAAGATTGCCGAAAAGCTTCGCACGCTGAAAGCACTCAACCAGAACAAAAGTTGATGCTAGGGCCTGTTCACACTAATTCGGTTATCGCTGCTGGAGGTCATTTTTTTGTCCAGCAAGGCAGAAGGAGAGTCATGTAGTGGGTCTACATAAACGACTGATAACGCCGCTGGGCGCAAAAATGCCCCCAGCCCTTCGGGTTGTGGCTAAAAAGCCACCACTCGTTGTTGCTCGTCGCTCATTTGGAGCCACCAAACCACGCTTCTCGCGCCTAGATTGGTGGCTTTTTAGCCACAACAGCGACAATCGAATTAGTGTGACCAGGCCCTAATGAATATAACCGCTGTCCAGTTATGTGCTGTAGCCAGTGGAGGCGCGATAGGTGCGCTTTCCCGTTACGGGCTGGGAGTCTGGTTTGCCACGCTGCTCCCGGGTCGATTCAATCCCGCAACACTGGTTGTGAATGTTCTGGGGTCATTGTTGATAGGCGTGGCTTACGTCGTAATCGTTGAAAAAGTGATGCTGCCGCCGATTTGGCGACAATTGGTGATGGTGGGTTTTCTCGGGGCATTTACCACCTTTTCCACATTTTCGCTGGAAGTGCTGGGGTTGGTGTACGCAGGTCAATTGACCGCAGCTTTGGCTTATATGGTTGCCAGTGTGTTGTTCAGCGTAGCCGCCGTTGCCTTGGGTGTTGTGCTGACACAGCATTTGATTGTGTGACGATTATTTTTAAATGCTGGGCATGAGCTACGGAAGGTCCTGGGCTTCGGTCCGTTTGTCATCAGGGAGAGATCTTTTGAAAACGCATAAACACATCCCTGTGGCTCCCCCGCGGCGTCCCTGCCGCGAGGGTTTCAAAAGATCTCTCCCTGATGACAAACTCAGTTGGTGCACTCGAATGATGCAGTGTTTTCTAGAAGACGCTTAGCTGACAAGTAAGATTACAGAATTAATGGAAAACTCGAAATTCAATTCATCAAAATCAAAAGAGCATGTGATATTTTATGTTGGACCCTAAATTATTTCGCACAGATATTGCCGAACTCGCCACGGGTTTAAAGAAGCGTGGCTACGACCTGGACGTTGCAAAGATTGAAACGTTGGAAAGTGCGCGCAAGCAGGCTCAGGTTAAGTGTGAATCTTTGCAGCAGGAGCGCAACAGTCGAGCAAAAAATATCGGCAAAGCCAAAGCCGCCGGTGAAGATATTGCGCCGCTCTTGCAGGAAGTGGACAACCTGAAACAATCCCTCAGTGATGCTGAGCAAACCCTGCAACAGGTGCAGGCGGAGCTGGAGGCTTTGCTCAGCGGTATTCCGAATTTGCCGGCGGATGAAGTTCCCGAAGGTAAAAGCGAAGAGGACAACGTGGAAATTCGCCGTTGGGGCGAACCACGACAGTTCGACTTTGAGGTGAAAGACCATGTGGATCTGGGCGATCAACTGCAGGGTCTGGATTTTGAAACCGCTTCAAAACTCACCGGTTCGCGGTTTGCGGTGATGACTGGCGGCATTGCGCGGCTGCATCGTGCACTGACGCAGTTCATGCTTAATACTCACACGGGCGAGCATGGCTATGAAGAAGTGTATGTGCCTTATATTGTTAACAAGGATTCCCTGTACGGCACCGGTCAGCTGCCCAAATTTGAAGAGGATCTGTTCAAGCTGCGGGATGACCGCGACTTTTATCTGATTCCCACGGCGGAAGTGCCGGTCACCAACATGCTGCGCGACCAGATAGTGGACGCTGCGCAGTTGCCTCTGAAGTATACCTGTCACACGCCGTGTTTCCGTTCTGAAGCGGGCAGCTATGGCCGCGACACGCGCGGCATGATTCGCCAACACCAGTTCGATAAAGTTGAACTGGTGCAGTTTGTACGCCCGGAAGAATCGGATCAGGCGCTGGAAACTCTGACGGGCCACGCGGAAGCCATATTGCAGAAGCTGGGTTTGCCTTATCGAACGGTAATCCTGTGCGGCGGCGATATTGGTTTTTCCTCGGCCAAAACCTACGACATTGAAGTGTGGGTGCCTTCCCAGAATCAATACCGGGAAATTTCCTCCTGCAGCAGCTTTCGCGATTTCCAGGCGCGCCGCATGAAAGCCCGTTTTCGCAACCCCGATACCGGCAAACCTGAGCTTCTGCATACCCTCAATGGTTCCGGTCTCGCTGTCGGTCGAACCCTGTTGGCGGTGATGGAAAACTATCAGCAGGCCGATGGCAGCATCGATATTCCGGCTGTATTGCAACCCTATATGGGTGGGCTCACACGGCTCACGGTTTGAGGCTCATTGACTGATGGATTATTTGCCCCTGTTTTTTGATTTGCGCGGGAAGTTTTGCCTGTTGGTAGGTGGTGGTGCAATAGCAACACGCAAAGCGCGATTACTGGCAAAGGCGGGGGCCAGAATACATGTGGTGGCTCCGCGCGTGGAGCCGGAATTGGTGGACATTGCGCAAGCGTCCGGTGGCGAAATTACTTATGAGCAGTATCAGCCGATTCATCTTGAGGGATGCGCGCTGGTCATTTCCGCGACGGATGATGAGGCAGTGAATCAGGTGGTCGCCAGGGATTGCCATGAGCGTCATCTACCAATCAACGTGGTGGACAATCCGCAATTGTGTTCGGTCATCATGCCGGCGATTGTGAATCGCAATCCGTTGCTCATCGGTATCAGCAGTGGCGGTGAGGCGCCGGTTCTGGCAAGACTGGTACGCTCGCAACTGGAGCAAAGTTTACCGGGTGCCTATGGCCGATTGGCGCAGCTCGCGAGCCGATTTCGACAGCAGGTCAAGACGGTATTCGCCGACGGCGAACGACGTCGCCGGTTTTGGGAAGCGGCGCTGGGCGGTGTTATTGCCGAGAAAGTGCTCGCGGGCAATGATGAAGAGGCCAATGCACTTATGGAACAGGCACTGGCGCAGCCGGATGAGCGTCAGTTCGGCGAAGTCTATCTGGTAGGCGCCGGCCCTGGTGATCCGGATCTTCTGACATTCAAGGCACTCAGGTTGATGCAGCGCGCTGAGGTGGTGTTATACGATCGACTGGTCTCCGAGCCCATACTGGAGATGGTCAGGCGCGACGCCCAGCGAATTTATGTAGGCAAGCGTCGCAATCAACACGCAGTTAAACAGACCGAAATTAATCAAATGTTGGTGGATCTGGCCAAACAGGGCAAGCGCGTGCTGCGTCTTAAAGGCGGAGACCCGTTCATATTCGGTCGCGGTGGCGAAGAAATTGACCTCCTGGCGGATAATAAGATCCCGTTTCAGGTTGTGCCGGGTATTACGGCTGCGTCTGGCTGCGCCGCTTATTCGGGCATTCCGCTAACTCATCGGGATCACGCGCATTCCGTGCGTTTTGTGACTGGACATATGAAAGAGGGCAGTTCCGGTGACCTGAACTGGCCGGACCTGGTACATGCCGAGCAAACCCTCGTGTTTTACATGGGGCTCTCGAGCATCGCCAGCATCTGCGCGAATCTGATCGCCCACGGTAAGGATCCCGCCACCGCTGCGGCTCTGGTGGAACGCGGCACCACGCCGCAACAGCAGGTGCATATTGCAGATCTGGCGACGCTGCCAGATTATGTCGCCCAGCGGGAAATTCACGCGCCCACGCTTCTGATCATCGGTGGCGTCGTGCTGCTTCACGACAAGTTAAAGTGGTACAGGTCACACTCCGAGCCATAAAGCCCGGCATCAGATAAAGTTTGCAGTACGCCTGCCGATAGGGACCTTATAACCTATCTTCGCGGCTTTTCTGGCGACTTTATCTGGCGAATGGAGCTATGATCATGGTCAATATCGGCAATATGCCCCCTGTGACGCCGGCAACGTCGGGGGTCAAGAAGCGTGTCTCCGAAGTTGAAACCCATACCGACGAGCGCCGCGCGGTACCTCATCCCAAGCCCCTGATCGAGCGCCGCAAGCAGTCGGACCGCCGACGCCAGCAGAATCAGCGCTCGTTATATGACATGCGGGGAAATCGCGGCCGTCGCAAGACGGACCGGGATGGATTCAAATCAATTGACATTGACGTCTGAGCGATTGCCGTCGGACGCGGCGTGGACTGAAGGGCAAGATTGCCATGAATTCCTGCGAATTCACGGGAAAGCCTTGGTTCGAACCTGAGTTAACCGCGCTTGATGACAAACTTCAGCTTTTACCCTTCGTGACCCACGGGTTTTTCTGAGATAATTCCCACCTGATGTTATTCATGCAGTTGCCGAGCGCATTGCAGCAAATTCATTTCTGTAAATCTTTTGCATGACCGGCGAATTTCTATTCTGCCGGTTGCTATTCCTGAGGAGATGTCCATGTCGCAGTACGATTATGACCTGTTTGTTATAGGTGCGGGGTCCGGCGGTGTTCGCGCCAGTCGCATGTCGTCCCAACTGGGCGCGCGGGTCGCTGTGGCAGAGGATAAATACCTTGGTGGAACCTGTGTCAACGTCGGTTGCGTGCCGAAAAAGCTGTTTGTTTACGGCTCACATTTCAGTGAAGACTTCGAAGCGGCCAAGGGCTTTGGCTGGAAAGTGCCACCGGCAGAATTCCATTGGCCGACTCTGAGGGATAGAAAAACCGCTGAAATTGAGCGTTTGAATGGTGTCTACGACAAAATGTTGGCCAACGCCGGTGTGGAAATAATTTCCGGTAGAGCGTCATTGCTGGATGGACACACCGTGCAGGTTGGCGAGAACACTTACACGGCGGAACACATTTTGATAGCCACCGGTGGATGGCCGCGCCGGCCTACCTACCCCGGTGCTGAGCACGTTATCACCTCGAATGAAGCATTCTTCCTTGACGAGTACCCGAAGTCCGTATTAGTGGAAGGCGGCGGTTATATCGCCGTGGAATTTGCGGGAATTTTTCATGGCCTGGGCAGCGATACCGAGCTGGTGTATCGCGGGCCACAAATTCTGCGCAATTTCGACGAGGGTATTCGCGAGTTCACACAAGCGCAGATTCAACAAAAGGGCGTCAAACTCAATCTCAATAATGAAATAACCGCAATCGAAAAAACAGATGTCGGCCAACTCGAAGTGACTTTCCGTGATGGGACGCGCAAGACATTCGATGCCGTGCTCAGTGCCATCGGGCGGGTACCCTTGACCGACGGCCTCGGTCTGGAAAACACCCAGGTGCAGTGCAATGAGCGCGGAGCGATTATGGTGAACGACACCATGCAGACTGCTGAACCATCAGTTTACGCCATTGGCGACGTGGTCGGCCGCATGGAGCTGACCCCGGTGGCGTTGGCTGAGGGTATGGCGCTGGCGCATTATCTATTCAACAATCAACCGATGAAACTGGATTACACCAATATCGCCACGGCCGTGTTCTGTCAGCCCAGCATCGGTACCGTCGGCCTGACGGAAAAACAGGCCAAAGACATTTATCCTCAGGTGGATATTTACGAAACCGAGTTCCGTCACATGAAGAATACGTTGAGCGGTTCCACGGAGCGCACCATGATGAAGTTGATCGTGGATCAGGAGTCTCAGCGGGTGGTGGGTTGCCACATGGTGGGGCCGGACGCGGGAGAGATTATTCAGGGTCTCGCGATCGCTATGAAAGCCGGGGCCACCAAACAGGATTTTGATAACACCATCGGCATACACCCGACGGCTGCGGAGGAGTTTGTGACTATGCGGCAGAAGGTGAGGTGAGGGGAGCTTTAAGCCACAAGCTTCAAGCGGCAAGCTGCAAGTTAAGAACATAGGGAAAAGGAAAAAAGGGAAAAGTAAGAGCTGAGTTCAGAGATAGAATCTTATTACTCAAGTTTCGGAGTTCAAGACTGCATGTTTTCAGGTCTGGCAGTTGTGAGGTTCGATTTGGGGTAGGGCTTTCTGGAACCCTCACGAGAGGGACCTCGTGGGGGAGCCCCCATGGACGGGTTCACGGCGTTTCCAGAAAGCCCTGCCTCGAAGCGGGCCGGCGTTAAAACCACCTAAAGGCGGCGTTATAGAGCTTGGTGAACTCCGAAACTCGAGTTATTACTCATTACTCATTACTCATTACTCATTACTCATTACTCATACCTACCGGTGTCGTCTTTACCAGGCGGCGCCGTTTTGACAGGAGCAGGGTTGCAGTTATTGCGATTAGTGCGAAGGCTATGAGCACGGGTCCGAAGCCCAGCATATCTGCTGCAGCGCCCATGAAAAATGCGCCGAATGCCGGCACGCCCATACTTACCACCGTCCAGATGCTCAACACTCGTCCGCGAAAACTGTCGGCGACAGTGAGCTGTATCAATGCTTGGCAGCCGGTGCCGATCATGGTGGTTGACATGCTCAACAACATAATAATGGCGGTAAGGGATGCTACGCGGGTTACGAATAATGTTGGCAACAACGTCAAGCCGCTGATCAGCAGGCAAATCAGGATCAGACTCACCATTTTGCGTTCGTTGCCCCGCTGGCGGGAAATGATAACACCGCCAAAAATGGAGCCAAGCCCTGCGAATGCCGTCAAAGTGGCTAGGGTTCCGGCATCGCCGTTCACCAACCGACCGGAGATCGCCGGCAATAGCTCGATGACGCTGCGTCCAAGCATGCCGTTGATCATAGTCAAGGTTAAAACCAGTTTTATCACCGGATCCGCCAGAATGAATTGCAGGCCTTCCTTCAAATCAGTCAGCAGGGAGTGATGATCAGAATGTGAATTCGCTGGAATCGACCGAATCGAAAACAGAAAAAACAGTGACAGCGCAAAAAGCGAAGAGGCACAGGCAAAGGCGATGGCGACAGACGCGTTGGCAACCAGCCAGGCACCGATGGCCGGGCCGATAATGCGCGAGCTGTTGAACACAATTGCCGAGAGTCCAACCGCGCTGGGCAGGGACGCGCGATCAACCAGCTTCGGGATCAATGCCAGTCGCATCGGGTGATGGGCCGCGCTGACAGAGCCGATGGAAGCTGCCAACGCAATTAACCATGGAATGGAGAAGTCTCCGATGAACTGTACGTAAGCCGCCGTTGCACCGATTGCAGCCTGCAATGCCGTAGTGGACAGCATGCCATTGCGTGCGCTGATTCTATCTGAGACCACGCCGAATATTGGAGACAGCAAAAAAGTCGGCAGCAGCATCACCGAGCTGATGATGCCCACCCAGAGCGCAGACTGCGTGAGATCCCAAGTGGTCCAGCCCAACAGAAAGCGGGTAATCCAGGTGCCGAACGTTGAAAAACAGCTCGCGGTGAAGTAACGGCGATACAGGCGGTAAGTCAACGCGGAGCGTCGTGCGGGCTTTCGCTTGCGGCTATGCGACACGGCGGATCACTTTTTTGCCCGGGTGTTCAGGCAGGGTGGATTTAAAATCATGGATGGCGTGGCGGGATTGCGCCATCATGTGGCCTCACCTTATCGAATTCTTCATTTTGCAATTCCGGGTCGCCGCCCTGTAACAGCGAACAATCCCTGTGCTTGAATGTTTTGCGCAAACTTGATCTGCGCGTCATTTCGACCCATTCGGTCGTGCGCTTATCCCAATCTTCGTCATTGGCCATTCAACTACTCTCAACCCGCTTGTGAAATTCATGGCATCGGTGAAGTTCGACACTGGATCGATGGTCGTGTTTGCCTTTAACGGACGAAATCCAGTCTCTGTTGCTTCATTGTAGCTGCTGCAGGTCGTTAGGCAAAGCTGTGGCGGGCGAAAGCCACAAGAAATGGAATGAATTTCGACCTCGGAGTTGACTGTTATGTGAGCCGTTCGAGCTCTTGATTATCCGTCTGCATCCACTGGGAACATCCCCAGCGGCGGGCAGTCTAGTGTACTGTCACAGCTTAGCAACTTTTGCTCAGAGTGGCTGGTTTGCGAGGTTTTTTTCTTGACGATTTGGCTCGCTTTCAGGCGATGGGCTTATGCATAAGGAAGAGTATTCGAGAGGATTGGCAATGCCAGATGCATTTACACACCGTGGCGGTGGTTCGTTGCCACGCCAGCGCCAACTGAGCCTCGGCCAGCTCTCCGACGCCTGTGGCGTCCATGCTGAATTTATCATTTCGCTTGTTGAAGAGGGAATTATAGATCCCATCGATTCAATTGACTCCACCTGGGCATTTGAGCCAAGCTGCTTTGCGCGGGTGCGTTCCGTGTTGAGTCTGCAGAAAGACCTTGGTGTCAACCTGCCGGGAGTGGCATTGGCGCTGGACCTGATGCAGGAGATCGAAGATCTGAAAGCTGAACTTAACAGGATCAAACGTCCTCACTGACGCCAATTAGCCTGTGAGACAATTCGATGCGGAGAAAACCCTACTTTACCAGCCGAAACAAACTGACGTTGGTCCGCAATGGGCAGGAATTCATTGATACCTGTTGCGCAATGGTGCAACAAGCTCAACAGAAAATACTTTTTCATACCTATGCCTTTGAAGCCGATGGGGTTACCCGGCCCTTTGTCGAAGCCCTCATAGCCAAGGCCGAACAGGGTATACCGGTGTTCATGATAACTGATGGGTTTGGCTCGGTTGACATATCGTCGGAGCTGAAAACCCGTTTTTCTGCCAGCAATGTGCGCTGTGCCGTTTTCTCTCCCATCCTCAGTAAACGCTTCGACAATATCGGTCGCCGACTGCATCAGAAACTGCTGTTGGTGGATAATAACCAAGCATTGGTCGGCGGCATCAATCATTGCGAGCATTTCATTCTTCCGGCCAAGGGCAACCCCTGGTTGGACTATGCGCTGTTGCTGGAAGGGGAGGAGGTGTATCGGCTGGAACGAAAGGTTCAGAAGCTCTACGCCAAGGCGTTTCCGCAGGAGTGGCCGTTAATCAACTCGCTGATCCAGGTTGACCCCAATCCGCCCGATACCTGCTTATTGGTTCGCACCAATGTCAACGACTTTATGCGATTCAGCTCCGAGATCTACCGCAGTCATCTGCGTGCAATTCGCACGGCGAAAAATCGAATCCAAATATTTGCAACCTATTTCCTGCCGGGAAAACGGCTTCTCAAGGAGTTGAAACGCGCCACCCGACGGGGAGTGAAAGTTGAACTCATTTTCGGTGCAACGTCCGATCATCCAACCGAGCGCTGGTCGTCAAAGTACTTGTACACCTGGTACCTGAAAAACAATTTTTGCATCTATGAGTGGGACGACTCGATTGTGCATGGAAAGCTGGCATTGATCGATAATCAATGGTTAACACTTGGATCCTACAATCATAACCATCTAAGCCGCTATATCAATCTCGAGCTGAACCTTGAGGTTGAAGACAAGGGGTTCGCGAAAATCATTAGCCGGGAAATCGAGGACGTCAAAAGCCACTGCCGTGAGATCAGTGAGGAGTCCTGGCGAACTGATACAAAGCCGTGGCAGTCGATGCTATATTTCTCCACTTACATTATGGCCAGCGTGATAACGCTTATTTCCACCATCTTCATCATCCGCAGGAAGGAACGGGATTTCAACGAATAGGTAACAAAAGGGGCAGGGCGGGGAGTGGTTACTGTGTATTCCTTTATTATCTTGTAAGTGCATGCGGATGCGCAGAACTGGCGGCGCGAACGCCGCCAGTTCTGCAGCTGTCATCCTGCAACTAGCCCTCCTTTAGCTATCCTCTCTACAACTACCGTTCGACGAATATTCAAGCATGAAGAATATGCTAATGTCGGGTGCGTCCACCTTTGCGACCGGCTTCGCGAGCTTCATCTGAACTGAACTCGTGAGCCGTACCGCGCGCGTGTGCTGCTTTTCCTCCTTTCTCTCCAGCTTTGCGCGCCTCCTCGGACGTAAATTCATGGGCGTTGCCACGTTCATGAGCGATTCGACCACCTTTCGAACCGGCACGGCGCGCCTCCTCCGAGCTGAATTCATGCGCTTTCCCCTTTTGATGAGCGCTCTTGCCGCCTTTCGAAGAGATTTCTCTCTGCCGCTGAGGGTCCATGGATGCAAATCCCTGGGCTCTCGGTTTTTGTGTACCAGATGTAGGTTCCCTTGGTGTTGCCATAACTGCACCTCCAGAAAAAAGAAAAAGCACTGGTAAAAAATCGGTAAGCAGTCGAATCAAACCATTGCGAACATATTTGCTCGTCTGCCAGCGCTCTAACGGTAGCAACCCGTATGCCAGTCGGCGGCGCTTGAGAATGATTCTGGAAAACGAGCGGTTGGGCATGAAGCTTGATTGATAAAGACCGGCGCAGATCACTCGTTAGAAGCATTTGTGTGTGGAGGATCCCTCGCGTCACTTGTTGCAGCCCTGCATCATTTACGATGAGGATGATATATCTGGCGCAAGAAGCCACTTAAGCTTAACTTGTTTAACAATCGGTTCGACAATCGGAGTACGAGGAGGTAAAAATGTTTTCCAAACGACGCCACACAGCCATGGATGCGATTCACGGGAATTCACACCGCGGCGGAAAAATGTTCGTTCTAGGCGCGATACTGGGAGCCGCGACGGCAATTGTGTGCAACCAGAAGAACCACAAGACATCTCGATCCAGCCTTGCAGAAGCCAATGCTGAAATGGATGATCCGTTCACCAATAGCGACCAGCACTCAACCGGAGTGGATCCCTTGGCGCCACATTGAACTATTTGTAGAGCAGCAGGAAATTTCCACACACGATATCAGTTGATTTGTTCGAGGAGGCCAATGTGTCACATGAAAAATTTATGATCTGCATCACTGCGTGTCAGGCCTGTGCAATAGCCTGTAATCGTTGCGCCACAGCTTGTCTGGATGAGCCGGAACCGAAAATGATGGCGGACTGCATACGCACGGATCTTGATTGTGCCGAGATCTGTAACCTTGCTGTGAGCGCCATGACGCGCGGCAGCGATTGTGTTACAGCTATTTGCCGCGCCTGTGCTGAAGTTTGTGATATATGCGCAAAAATTTGTGAAACTTACGATCATGATCACTGCCGCGAGTGTGCCGATGCCTGTCGCAACTGCGCCCAGGAATGTTGGAAAATGGTGGCTTAAGGGCGGTGAATGGTAAACAGGGAATGGTGGATGCCAAATGGCGAACCCAATGGTGAAGGCGCATTCTTGATTGCTGTTGGATTGCGTTGACATGGCAAAAGACGAGAAACCCGGCGGCACCGGGTTTCTCGTTCCACATTGACTTAACGCTGATAAGTACCGGTAAAGCTACCGGTTGCCACCACGTGGCCCGTCATGGCCTCGACGAGTTCGGCTCGGGTAGCTCCATGATTGAGTTCGAGCTCGGCATCGAGTGCAAAAACTTGTATGTGATAATGATGGGGAGAATCACCGACGGGAGGCCGCGGGCCGAAGTACCCGATCGAGCCGTGATCATTCCGGCCCTGTAGCGTCCCCTCGGGCTTTTCGAGGGCAGGTTCCGGCGGTAGCGCCTTGTCCAGTGCCGTTACCTTCGCAGGGATATTGTAGGCAAGCCAATGGACAAAGGGCGAGTCCTGCGGTGCATCCGGATCTTCCATAATAATCGCGTAGGTTTTCGTGGTCTCTGGTGCTGGCTGCCATTCGATTGGCGGCGATATGTTGTCATGTTCAGCGGCAAACACATCGGGAATCCGGGCACCATCATCAAACGCCGGTGAAGAGACTTGCAGTGTTGTTGCGTCGCCTACCAGGGCATCGATGGCGAGTTGTGATGAGGTTGATTGTGCCGGTGGAACTGCGGATGTGTTGGTCATTTGAATAGTGGCTCCGTCTGCGTTGGTAGGTTGCAGTGCTGCGGGGGATTCATCCGCCGTAGTTTCACCGGTGTAGGCTATGCGGTAGATAACCCCATTTTCATCGTCGCTTAACAGCAGTGCGCCATCAGCGGTTTGTGCCATACCGGCCAAGCGCCCCATGTGACCCCACGTGCCGTCATCCATCATCAAAAAGTTGGTGACAAAGGGTTCAAATGAAACCGGCTTCCCGCCGTCGAAGTCGATGCGCACCACTTCATACCCCGAAGGCGGTTTGCGATTCCAGGAGCCGCGCATAGCAACGAAGGCGTCACCGCGAAAATTCTCCGGAAACTGTTCGCCGGTATAAAAAACCATTTGCATGGGAGCCGCATGGGGCGTATAGAGCCCGGCGGGGTTGATGCTTTGCGCCGCCCAGTCGGACCAGCCTAGTCCCGCAGGCGGCTTGTCAGCGGGGTTATAGTGGCCATCGCCGTATATATAGGGCCAGCCGTAGTGGCCGTACTTAACGATGTGATTTAACTCTTCGTGCTGTTCATTGTCCCCCAGCCAATCGATGCCATGATCCATACCGTAGAGGGCGTCGCTTCCCGGCGCGAACCCGAAGCCGATGGTATTGCGCAAGCCCGAGGCAAAGATGGTCCGGTTCGACCCATCCGGCGCTATCTGAAGAATGGTGGCATTTTCAGGGTTGCTCTCTGCGCAGGCGTTGCAAGTGGATCCGACAGACAGGTATAACAAGCCATCCGGGCCGATGGTGAGGGTGCGGTTGGCATGCTGCCCCCCGTCCGGCAGATCATTCAGTAGCAGTTCCAGTGGTGCCAACTCGCCGTTGGGTTGAATGGTGGTTTTATAAAGCTCTTTTACCGTAACCAGATAGAGCTCGGTTCCATTGATGGCGATGCCATGCAAGCCTGGCCGATGTGCGACAAGCGTCTGTGTATCGGAGACGCCATCACCGTCTTCGTCAGCCACACGTATCAAGTCGCCTGTCGCACGGCGGGTGACAAACACAGCGCCATTGTCAGCGACAGCAAGCATGCGGGGGTCGATCAAATTCTCTGCGAAAACGGTGATCTCAAACCCATCAGCTAAGCGCAACTGTGCCAGGCGCTCGTCGGTCAGCTCCAGAGCTCGTGGCTTTACAATATGTCCCACGATTTTGATATCCGGCACGTCTGGCGGCCGATCCTTATCGAATTGCTGCGATACAGATTGAGCCATAGATGACGTGCCGACGAGGGCGGCGCAAATGCCCACGCACGAGCTACTGATTAATACGGAAAGCAAGGAACGCTTCATAAAAAATCCTCCGAAGGCGGTGGTGGCAGGGCGCTTTTTTGAACGAGCGGTTGTCTGCTTCGTTCGTGCCAGCCGATGATTTTTCGAGACAGGATTTCCCGGCGGAAATGTGCCTCGTGACGCATCCTGTACGCACGTTGGAAAAGATTCGTTAATTCCCTGAAGATATTGTGTAAACCTTACCGGAAGCTTGCAAATGCTATAAATTGTAGTCTGGCAGAAGGGACGAATAGTCAGTCTTTAGCGCAACAGGAAAAATTTCCACGGGAGCTCGTTGGCGAACACAATTGTTGAATGGATCGAAAATTGCCTTCTGTGCCAAGTATTACGACTGAATACGCGGAGAGGGCATAGATAATGGCAGCGACAAAAAATCACGGCAATCAAATCAAGGATGACGAGCAATATGAAGCGCTGAGGGAAAAAGGAATGAGCAAATCCAAAGCAGCACGTATAGCCAATTCTGACCGTCACAAGTCCGCTTCAAAGGGCGGGCATTCCTCGGCCTATGAGGACTGGAAAAAGTCGGATCTGTATGAAAAGGCGAAAGAGGTTGGAATCGGGAATCGCTCAAAAATGGATAAGTCTGAGCTTATCAATGCACTTCGACACCACTGACAGAAAGAGCAGCGAAAATGAGCCTTCTGCAAACACAAACAAGGGAAATCTCAGTGCCGGTCGAGGTGGCGGGCATCACTTTGAGTCACCCAGAGAAGTTGCTTTATGGACAATCTGAAATCAGCAAAATGGACCTGGCCAGCTACTACGCAGACATGGGCGAGTTCATTCTGCCCTTCATCGCCAATCGGCCACTGACGTTGGTGCGATGCCCCCAAGGTCATAATCGTCACTGCTTTTTTCAGAAGCACCTCGGCGACAGTTTTGATGACGCCATCAGACCGGTACAGATCACCGAGAAAAGTGGTCGCAGCGGCAAATCCACTAGCGCCACCTATGCGTACGTCAAAGATGTGCCAGGACTGATTGCTCTGGTACAAATGGGCACGTTGGAAATTCACGCCTGGGGGAGCCGCATCGATCAATTGGAAAAACCCGATACGCTGGTATTCGACCTGGATCCCGATCAAGGTCTTGCCTGGTCCGAAGTCAAGCGGGCGGCCATCGAAGTACGGGGTTTTCTGGCGGAGCTTGGACTTGAGGCTTTCGTGCGTACCAGTGGCGGAAAAGGTTTACATGTTGTTATTCCAATTGTTCGTCGCCATACTTGGGACGAAGCCAAAGCATTCTGCAAGGCTGTGGCGCAAAAGCTGGCGCAAACGCACCCGCGCAAGTATGTGGCTACCGCCTCCAAAGCAAGGCGCAAGAACAGAATTTTCATAGACTACCTGCGCAATAGCCGCGGGGCCACAAGCATTTGTTGCTACTCCACACGGAGTAAACCTGCGGCTCCTGTGGCGACGCCCTTGGCATGGGACGAGTTAGAGGCGCTGTCGTCCCCACAGGAATACTGCGTGGAGAATATTCGGGAGCGAATTGACAGCCTGGGACAGGATCCATGGGCGAATTATTTTGGCCTGCGTCAGGGAATCACCAGAAAGATGATCGACTCATTGGATGACAACTGAATGTCCTGGCTTCAGGATCACCAGATGTTGGCGTGGTGGATGGCCGCAATTTCCCTGTTGGCATTTATCGTCACACTGGTTGCCATACCTATGGCGATCATACGGCTTCCAGAGGATTATTTTGTGGCGGAGCGTCAGCATCAATGGCTGGGAAAACACCATCATCCCGCATTGAGAATTATCTGGGAAGTCTTCAAAAGTGTACTGGGCGTTAGCTTGATAATCGTGGGATTTCTGATGCTGGTATTGCCTGGTCAGGGTATCATCACGATTCTTGTTGGCATCATGCTGCTCAGGTTCCCCGGAAAGCGCCGCTTGCAGCGCTGGATCATTATGCGCAAGCAGGTTCTGCGCAGCGCTAACTGGCTCAGGCGGCGAGCGGGTCGTGCGCCGCTGAAGACCGACCTCAAGCATTAACCCGCTGCACAAATAGCTTCCAATACAGCAATACATTGCCTGTTCATCTAATAGGTTGACGGATAACTAAGGATCCTGGGCATGATCGAAACCGCAATCGTGGCCCTGACTATGTTCTTTGCCACAATCGGTCCCTTGGACGGCGCCGCCATTTTCGCCGCTCTGACAGCTGGATCGGCGCCTCATGTCCGCCGTTCCATGGCTATCCGAGGGACGCTCATTGCCTCCGTAATACTGCTGATGTTTGCGCTGGTCGGCGAGGCGTTGCTCCGCAGTCTGGGGATTTCCATGGCGGCGTTGCGGGCATCGGGAGGAATTTTGCTGCTCTTGATTGGTATAGACATGGTCTTCGCTCGGTCGTCCGGTGGCACCTCGACGACCTATGAGGAGAATCGGGAAGCCGCGGAAAAGCAGGATCTGGCGGTATTTCCAGTGGCCACGCCACTGATCGCCGGCCCCGGGGCAATGGGCGCCGCCATTCTGCTCATGGCGGACACTGACGGGGTGTTTTGGCTTCAGGCGACCGTTATTGTTTGTTTGATATTGATTCTTGCCCTGACTTTGGTGGCATTTGTGGTTGCTGCGCGCATGCAGCAGGTGCTGGGCATCACCGGGATGCACGTGATCAGCCGGGTGTTCGGGGTGCTGCTGGCCGCGCTGGCAGTTCAGTTCATCTTCGACGGCGTCGCGCAAAGCGGGATTTTCGTCGCTTTATAACTGTTAAGCCCGCAAAGGCCCTTAAACCCCCAATAACTCTTCTAACTGCGGAGTGAGCCTCCCAGGCTCAAGGTGTTCCTGTGATTTGTTCCCCAAACTGATGAAATTGGGCAACGGTTTTCAAAATCTTGACTATTCTTTGTACAGACCGGTCCAGCATGGGCTGTTTTTCTGTTCAGAATTCGAGGTTAGAACACACGTGTCGAAAATAGCCACTCTGATATCTACCGAACTCAAAGCCAAAATCTGGAATAGCCCTCTGCAGTTAACCGTCGCCGGACTGGTGCTGTACTACGTCGCTATGGTGATGGGCTCTGGCTACGCCTGCGGTCCCGGTAACAGCGACATTGCTCAAGGCGTGTTTGTGTGCAGCTACAACAGCATGCCGGGCGTTTACCAGTTCGCAATCGTCATTGGCATCGCCCTGGCGTCCCTATGCTTGGGAAGGGCGGTCAGTCTGCTCGAAAAGCGTCGCTTTGACGCTCAGTAGCGATAGGTCGTCCTTCAACGAGCTCCGCTAGCGACGCTTTCGTGGCTTCCAGCTTTGGAGGCCGAACGCCGGTTAGTCAATCCCTGACAAATTTGAAGAACCGGCTTTGACTGCCGTCAATGCTTTCCTGGTAGAGGAAGGTGAGGTCCTTGTCATCAAAAGTATCGAAAAATTCCTGCCACTCAATATCCTGAAGATCATTTTCGGCATCATCAAAGCGAATACGCAATAGGCCGGTGCCGTCGCCGCGGGATTCCGTGTCCTTGACCACCGCCGGTTTCCCGTCCCGCTCCTCAACCCATTGCCGGATTTTCTCGTGATCACGTGTGGTTGCTGATTGCGATCCCATGGTTATCTCCTCTGATCGAAACGTGCGTTGAATAAAGCCTGGAAAATAGAAACTGAGAGAGCGGTGCTTTTTAAACGCGGCATTATCGCTCACGAAGTGAATATGCAAACTGCGCACCCGGCACCGAAACCTCAAATAAAACCACATCGGCGAGGTGCCGCCCTCTATTCAACTCTCTCCCGCTTGGCTTATGCCTATCAATGCTTGGGGCGGTTTAGCGCTACCTGTAACTCATCCGCACCGAAGGCGGGTGAGGGCGCTACCTTGCATGAGTAGACCTCGTGAGCGATGCGTTCTATATCGGTAAATCCGGCAGCGCGCAACAGTGCGCCGACCCCGGCGTGATTGGGCGCCCACCAATTCGTCGGATCGTTGGCAATGCGGTGTTCGATGAATGCCATTTTTGGCCAGCCCCCATTGTTCAAAACGTCTCGCTGTTCCAGTTGATAATTCTCATCAGCGGAGAAAACTTCGTCTCCCGGTGCCGTCATTGTCTGAAAAATCATCTGGCCTTTACTGCAGTTGCGGATGATATCCAGGGCGAGCAGGGGGTAACGCAAGTGATAGAGCACGCCCATAAACCAGACCAGATCGTACTGTTGTTGCTCATCGGCCAGTTGATAAACCGCCGCTTTGCGAAATTCGATCTTGTCATCCAGTTCAAGTGTTTCCGCAGCCCAGCGCGCCTGCTTCAGGTAACGTTCATCGATATCGATAGCGGTTACCTCCGCACCTCGCTTGGCTAGTTCGAAACTGTAATAGCCTGCATTACAACCGATATCAAGCACTTTCCATCCGGCCATGCGGCCCGGTAAAAAAGGCGCGATCTGTTTCCACTTGTAGTTTGGAAAATCTCCCAGAAAATGTTCCGGAGCCGTTTGTATACCATCCGGTAAATGAAGGTTGTGAAACCAGGGACCCAGCTTTTCAATTTGTTTTGCCAAAGTGGCGCTCGACATCGATGTTCTCCTAGTGCTTTGACTGACGGGACCGCTGGCGGCCGATATTGAGACGCTATGTAAAACTTAAGGTGTTTTCGTTAAAGACGTGCGGCCGTTGCTTCATACTCCGGCTTTATAAGTGTATGGGCCGTAGCGTCGCACCAGTGAGATTCCAGTTCGACCGCGCGATGTTCGGACGTATGAAGCTTGAGCACTTTCTCCCTGAAACGTTGCCCGATATCCAGGCGTTCGCGTTCATTCATTTTCAGAAAATCGCCGACATCCTTGCTGCTGTCGGCTATCAGTATTTCCTCACCGATGTCGAAGAATGAATCGAGCCCACTCCAATAATCACTGATTACCGGTGTGCCACAGGCACCGGCTTCGAACAAGCGAACGCTGGGCGAGTACCCCGCGCTGATCATGTCATTCCGTGTGACGTTCAGTGTAAAGCGTTGCCTGTTGTAGAAACTCCGGTGGTCTTTGGGCGGAATATGCTCAACCCGTTCCACATTGGCGGGCCACAAGATGTCCACCGGATATTGTGCACCGGCTATACAAAAGCGGGACTCAGGTCGCTCGTTGGCGGTATCCAACAGGAGCTTCTGTACACTGGGCTGGCGATCCTGGCTGTAGGTACCCAGATATCCCAAGGCATAATCGAATTCAAGATCGGTACGGTGTTCGGGGTAATACAACAGGGGATCGACGGAGCAGTAAAGTGCTCGAGCGCGCTGTGCGCCCCAATGATCTTCCAGTTGTTGCAGCACAGGGCCGCCGGTAAAGGACAGGTAAAGATCGAAGCCGGGGATCATATCCGGATGCAGGTACTCGTAGTCATTCCTGTCCAGTTTGGCCAGCGTGACCGGTGTATCTAAATCGTAAAATGCAAAGCAGGTGGGTGAGAGTTGCGTAATCTGATTGGCTATTTCTTGCGCATGCCGGACATAAGAGCCGAGAATGACCAGATCTGCCGCTTCGATCATCTCGTAATATGCGGTGAGTTGCTCCGGCGAATCATAGATCACGGTGTCGCAAAACCCTGGCCGTGGCAGGTCCCGGTTGTTGGCGTACCAGGGCACGTTCTGCTCAAAAAATGTGATGCTATGGCCGCGTTCGGCGAGTGCCTTAAGCAAGCTTCTGAAGGTTGTGGCGTGGCCGTTTCCCCAGGAAGATGTTATGGACAAGCCAAATACTACAATATTGAGATTTTGCATCAGGTACCTCGTTTAAGCGCTTCTTTATTTCAGAGTAAGTCCTTCGCTTGAACCCTGTGCTTCCTGCTTTCTTTAATGTTGTGACAGTCACTAGCTCGGTCTAGACTAGTGAACCTCGATTCCAGCCAGGATTTGCATATGCTGCCCGTTCGTCGGGACAACTCCTGGAGCGGCCTTGAAAAACGTTTTCAGCAGCCTGCCAGTGTTTTATTTACGCCAGCGCGCGGGCGGGATATTCCGCTTCCAACAGGCTTTCAAACTGCAGCGCCCGGTGTTGATAGGTGTGTTCTGCGAGCACGCGCAGCCTGGCCGCTTCGCCAATTCGCCGCGAGCGTTCCGGCGTGAGGTTGCGCAGGTGACGAATAACCTCGTCGCCGTTGGATGCGAGCAGCACCTCTTTATCCGGTTTCAGAAATTGCTCCACGCCCTCCCAGCGATCCATAATCAGACATGCACCGGCACCGGCGGCTTCGAATACCCGGGTCGGTGGTGAAAATCCGTTGCGCGCCATGCTGTCCCGGTTGATATTGAGAACCGCCAGGGGGCTGCAATTGAAAACATTGTGATCACGGGTGTAGACATGCCCGAGGTAATTAAGATTGGGGAACTGCGGTGTGTAATCACCCCAGCCACTCCCACCGAGAGTGAATGTTGCGCCGGTCATTTCCCGCACGGGTGTGAAGAAAAATTCCATGACTCGCGCTTCGCGATCGGGCAACCGGTTGCCAAGAAAGCCGAGACTCGCGGAAAAAGCGGGATCGGGATCTACCGGGTGGTGAACCTCGGGATCCAGTGCGTTGTAAATGGGGAAGCACTGCCTGGCGCCCAGTTCGGAATAGGCATCAATAACTGGCTGTCCACCGCCGTAGGTAAGAATAAAATCGTACTGCGAAACGAGTTTGCGGAAGGGGTCGTCGCTGTTGTTGTGGATTCGTTCAAGGGTTGCCGGTGCGTCGACATCCCAAAAAATCGTAATGGTGTCCGGCCGTGAACGCCCATTGTGCTTCTTCAGTACTTCGCGTTCCAGCCACTCGTCCAGCACGCCCACGCCGCTGGCCTTGACGATGATGTCTGCCCCTTGTGCGTGGTGCAATGCATTCAGCGCGCTTTCCTCATTCGCATCGTAAACAACAACGCGGGCCCACTCCGGGTCCGCCATGTCCCGGTGTTTTTGTCGATCAAAGGCATCGGGTTCATAGAAGGTTATTTCGTGACCGCGTTCGGCCAGCGCCTTGATGATGCCACGATAATAGGTGGCGGCTCCGTTCCAATATGATGAAACCAGGCTGGATCCAAAGAATGCGATTTTCAGTCGGTTGACTATAGGCATTGAGACTGTCCTGTTCGGTTGATTCCTGAGCGGCTGTTTGCGACCGCTGGTTTTATTGATGTTGCGGATGCGGTTGCCGGAAGCTCGGCAAGGTCGTTCTGTGCACGAGAAGCATCTGCGGAGCCGACTTCTGCAGCAGCATCTACACCGAGTTCATCGAGAATTTTCAAAAGCTGGTCGACGCGGTGACTGCAAGTGTGAGCATTGCGAATGGTGGTCAATGCGTGGCTCGCCAGTTCCCGAGCGCGGTCCTCGTCGTTCAGCAGATCCCGCAGATGCTGTTTCATCTCCATTGTGTTGTTGGCAACTAGATAGTCCGCTCCTGCCGTGAAGAGCGCTTCGCTGTCTTGCCAAGGTGCGCAAATCAAAGGGATACCGCACGCCATTGCCTCGAACGGACGAATGGTGGGTATACCGGGTAAGGATTCCCGGTAATAGCGGCGGGGCACATGCACTGTGACTTTATGGTTGGCAAAGACTCGGGGCGCATCGAAATTCGCGAGCCAGCCATGATACCGGATGCCATTATCGTGGAGATTTTTCAGTACCGTCTGCGGATAGCGTACGCCAAAAATATTGCAGCTAAGCTGCAGTTCGCGAACCGGTCGAAACAGGAACGCGTCCAGTTCGCGCGTGCGCTCGTCATCTCCCCAGTTGCCGATCCAGACGACATCGCCCTCGACCGGACAGTTGTTTGGCTCGCGCGGATAGAACATTTGTGTATCCGCGGCTTCGTGCCAGGTCCACACGGTATCGCTCCAGCCGTGTGTGCGGTAGACATTGCTCAGTACATCCCCGAAGGCGAGAATACCGTCGTAAGACTCCAACTTGAAACGCTTCAACCACCCAGCATCGCTTACCGCGCGGTGGTGTGTGTCGTGAAACAGGAGGCAAAAATTCTGGTCACTATTGTTGCCCCGAGATTGATGATCACGCAGTTCGCCGAAGCCATTAACTAACCAAGGCTCATTCCATTCATGAACGATAACAACATCGGAATCCTGAGCTATCTGTTCCATGTCCAGGCTTTCGCGATGGTACAGCGTACTTTTGAGGGCGGGGTAAGCCTCGTGAAAACGCTGAAGCGCTTGTGGCCCGTGATCCCTGATCAAATTTTCCAGGCTCCAGCCGTCTGCTGGTTCATAAACATGAACATCATGCCCACGCTTCAACAAGTCGCTAACGACTCCTCTCAGAAAATGTGCGTTGCCGTGGTTCCAGTCCGATATCAACGAATGATAAAAAAAGCTCAGCCTCATGCCCGGGCTCCTGATAAGGGTTTTCCACTATGGGATTTATGTTGGAAGGCGTCGTTAATGGTGTAGCGATAGCACTGCATGTAGTCCGCCGCCATGCGCGAGGCGGTATAGCGCTTTGCCCGCTGCCAGGCACGTTCCGCCATGTGCTTGCGGTAGTTCTCGTTCTGGGTCAGGGTTGTCAGAACGTCGCGGATCTGGTCTGGATTATCCGGGTCAACGTAATCTGCGGCGTCTCCCCAAATTTCTCGCAGGCTTTCTATATCACCCAGCACCAACGCACATCCTGCGCGGGCGGCTTCCAGAATGGAAAGTCCAAAGGGTTCATAGTGGGCGGGCGCAACATAAATAGCGGCTCGTTTCAGCCACTGTGCCATTTCATCGCTGTTGAGGAAGCCGAGGCAATTAAGACCATCGGGTACGGAATGTCCGCCGTTCGGATCAGTTTGCTCGCCAGCGGCATAAACCGGCCAGGGCAACTGATTGACGATACCCGACAATACCCCAACGTTTTTTGCTTCATCCCAAATGCGACCTGAAGCAAATATCAATGCCTGGTCCTTGACCGATTCCGCGCGTGGATTCGACAGCTTCGTAAAAGGCGCATATTTGGCTGCTAGTGGTGGAAAGTCCCGCCCGTTGTAAATCACTGAGCAGGCACTGGCTGGCCCGTAGTGGCGCATCAGTGATTTAAGCATGGAGTGCGAGGGCGCCAGAACCAGATCTGCTTTCTGCACGCTGTCGCGCACCAGTTTGCGGTAATGCCCCCATTCATTCAGTGGAGGAGTGCGCTTGTACACGGCTTCCCACCACGAAAATACGCAGGAGTGACCGACCAGTACCACGGGCGTCTTCCATCTCAAACCGCCGTGCGCCAGGTCATTTAGCTGCACGATATCGGGCTTAATTTTTCGCTCGAGTGATAAAAGCCATTTACCGGCCTGATCTACGTCGTCCCACGCATCCTGCATCCAGCACAGACGGTAGGTGCTTTCGTACAGTTGCACATGGGGCATGCGCTTGACCTGCCAGCGCTGTTCTGGCGACAATTTGCGTCCCATGGTCGCCAGTGAGATATTCACTTCATAAGGCGCGAGCGCAGTACAAAGCTCCATGCAATAGGTCCAGACTCCCCCGAGAGTGTCTGCAGTCAGTAAAAGCTTCATCGGTAATACATCCTGTCGATCACATCGGCCACCTGCACAACCTGTTCAACGTCAGGATCATAGGCGGGACTGTCACTGAGTTTGTCCACCCAATCGCTGAGCGCTCGGCATCCCCAGTCGTACGGGTAGCCTGCCAACTTCTCGCGTTGGGTACCTTGAAAATGGTAGATCTCAAAATCGAAGAATGAGCCGGCAACGTTTGTGAGTGCGATGCCGCCTTCGGTACCGTAAAAATTCGCGCTGATTACCGCATCCTGACCGGCGTTCAGGTTCCAGGAACAGCACAGGCGAGAATGGGTCGAGCCAATATCCATTTCAGCAGTAGCGTAGTCCTCCACGACGTGAAACGGGGCCGTGAGTTTATTACCGCGATGAAATAACTGACTGCTGACGTTCTCAACTTGTGATTCATTCAAAAGCCACAGGAGCAGATCGACAAGGTGAATTCCAAGGTCCATGATGCAGCCACCACCGGCGGACTTAACGTCATAAAACCATGGTTTGTCGGGCCCGTACGCATTGTGAAACACAAGGTCCGCCGCAAAAATATTTCCCAGAGCGCCGGAGCTGATCAAGTCTTTCACTCGGTTCATGCCCGCCAGGTAACGGTAGGAAAAATCCACCGACAGCAAACGGTCTGCATTACGTGCGGCAGAAACAACCAGGTCCGTTTCATTTCTGTTGCGCGCCAAGGGTTTCTGGCAGAAAACTGCCTTCCCGCGTTCCAGTGCACGTACGCAGTGATTTGCATGCATCGCGCTTGGAGTAGCAATGACAACGCCGTCGAGATCAGCGTCGAGCAGTTGATCAATGCTTTCGCAGATAACCGTATCAGGCTGAAGTTCTGCGGCAGCTCGTGCAGCCTCCTCGGAGGGATCATGCACAGCGCAGAAATGTGAGCTCTGCTCTTTCAGCAGGGCATCCATGCGCAGTCTTCCAATCCAGCCCGTTCCGATGAAGCCGAGCCGTGGCAATTTGTAATCCTGGGAGACGTCAAATAATCGAGGGGCGGAGGTGGTCGTAAGACTTAATGAGCTCATGGTCAGTCGTGGTACTCCTGGCATTGCTTCAGTTAACAAAAGGATTTCGTGAAGAGGTTTGTAAACATAAACAATTCGTCTCAAGTCAACCTGGTCGGCGATAACATAATTCAATGTCCGGGCCTTCAGGGGCTAAGAGCCACATAATTTCCGCATTAGCGTGACAGTTGAATCCAGCCCTTGACGAAGCCATCGGGCCGGTCAAGCATCATTTGAAAAGCCTGATCCAGTTGATCCATGGTGAACCGATGGGTTAAAAGTTCTTCCGGATTGATCTCCGCTTCTACGGTAGCCGCCACAGCTTCTTCTATGCCCTGGATATACCGGCGGGCATCGCGTTCATGAGCGTTTACAACATCTATGCCACGCCAGTTCCAGGTTTGCATATTCACTTGCCGAAGCCCATCCTGGTGGAAGCCGGCAATAATCAACTTGCCATACTCCGCAATCATCTCTGTAGCCATGTCCAATGCAAACTGCATACCTGTAACTTCAATTACGCGGTCACATCCGCTATTGCCTGTGAGCTCGACGATGCGATGAGCGTTGCCCCACCAGTCTTCGGTGTCAAAGGTGTTGACCACGCCATAACCTTCTGCCAACTGGCGGGCACTGGCGCGACGGGAAGCCGCAAATACCGTCGCGCCGGCACTCACGGCCAGCTGCACAAGTAACAAACCGAGAAACCCTGCACCGATAATGGCAACGGTATGTCCGGCGCGAATATCGCTGCGCCTGAATATGTTCATCGCGCAACCAATTGCTTCGCCAGGGAAGGGCATCGCATTCAGTGAGTCGGGCAGGGGCACAGCCTGATCGGCGTCGACTACAATGGTCTCGGCGAACGCGTTGTTGCCAAGGCAGGCGACACGTTGTCCCAAATGAAAATTGTCTACTTCAGAACCCAGTTCAACCGCCACACCCCAACCTTCATGGCCCGGGGAACCGGCTTCCATTGGATACTCAAACCAGGGCCGACCTTCCCATACCGGTATGCTCGATGCGCAAACACCACAGCCTTCCAACCGCACGCGGATCTGTCCTGGTCCGCAGTCCTCTTGCACCTGTGTTTCCAGCCGGTAGTGTTTGGGTTCAACCAATACCGCCACCTGATGTGTTGCCGGTAGTGGTTGATAAGCGGAATGTAAGACTGTATTAGTTGAGGTTGACATTACCCAAAGTTCCTTTTCCTGAATGAATGGGCAGGGGGCCCGAATGATGGGGAAAACTTTGAATCGGGCGGGCTCGGAGTCCTCGCACCGACAGATTGTCTACAACCCAGTCGTACAGTTGTTCCAGTCCCTGCTCGATGGAGGTTTGCGGCTTCCATCCCGTCGCGTCCTGAAATCGTTGGGTGTCCGTGACGTAATATTTTTGGTCGCCAAGTCGCCAGTCAGAGAATGAATAGTGGCAGCGCTTACCGGTAAGGGATTCGATACGCGCCAGGATTTCCAACAAGCTGGTGCTGTTGTCCGCGCCGCCACCCATATTGAATGCCTGACCTGCCAGATCACTCATTTTGTCCTGAGCCAGCAGCATGGCACTGACGAGATCGTCCACAAAGAGAATGTCCCGTACTTGGCAGCCATCGCCGTAAAGCGTCAGTGGCAAGCCCTTCATCACCTGAATGAGAAAGTGCGCGACCCAGCCCTGGTCCTCGGTGCCAAACTGATGAGGGCCGTAGATGCAACTCATGCGAAACACCGCCGCAGGTAATCCGTAGGTTCGCGCATAATCCAGCACGTACTGGTCTGCGGCGCCCTTTGAACACCCATAAGGGCTGTGGAAGTTCAGTGGTTGTTGCTCTGTGACGCCGTCGGTGTAAGAGCAGCTCACAGGCTCATAGCGTCGGTCGACGTTTTTCACTGCCACGTTTTCCAGGGCACCGTAAACTTTGTTGGTGGATGTAAATAGCAGCGATGGAGGCGAGTCCATCTGACGCAGTGTCTCGAGGATGTTGAGGGTGCCGCGCATATTGACATCAAAGTCATGCTGAGGTGCGTCTATGCTGGTAGTGACCGCAACCTGAGATGCAAAGTGAAATATGCGGGATGCTTGATGGACCGCATCGCGCACCAGGTGGGCGTCGCGAATATCCGCCACCTCAAGTTGAACCCGATCACCATGTTTCTCGTGAAGCCATTCAAAATTACGCTCGACCCCGGCTCTGGCCAGGTTGTCGAAAATAAGTACCGATTGGCCCTGGTCAAGTAACCGGTCGGCAACATTGGTACCAATGAAGCCGGCACCACCGGTGATCAATACCGGCTTTTGCGGCGGTTGTTTGGGCGCAGGTGACGCGATGGTGATACCATTTTCACGGACTATGGCAGCAGGCTCCCGACGCAGGCCGGCGCTGGATTCGAGTAGCGTTTCCGCCAGTTTCGATAGTTCAGCAAGCCCCCGTTCTTGCCACAGGCGATACAGCAGCTTGGGCGTGCCATCCGCTGTTTTCAAGCCAAAATGATAATGCCGTTCATCCTCGTGGAAGCCGTCCTGGTGACACTCGTTTGGATGCAAATCAAAATTGGAGTACCAATAGATCCTATCTACCGGCGCCTTGGTGACGTCGATCAGTTTTTTAATCTGGACGATGTCATCGTGGCGCCAGGTGGAGTAACCCACTTCCGTTATCCAGATCTCGGGCGTGAGATTATGTTTATCCAGTATGCTTTTTATGGAATCGATTTTAGCCGACCATTGTTCCCAATCAAACTCCCAGGTGCCGGGAAAACCATGTATGCCGACAGCATCGAAATGTTCAAGTACGCCCCGTGCGCACATCATATCCAGCCAATTGGGGTCGGTCGGTGACATTCCAGCCAAGACAGGTTTCTTCCCACGATGTTTGGCCCAGTAAGCAGCCATACCGATCATGTCGGAAAAAATCCACCAGTCATGGTCAATCCGCCAGTCCCAGTCATTCAGGTTATTGGGTTCATTCCACAGTTCAATCCACTCGAAATGTTCACCGTGTTCGGTGATCATCACGTCGATAAAATCAGCAAACGCCTTGGGGTCGCGGGGTGGTGACGAGGATTTGGATTCGATGCCGAGCGAGGGTGGGGTGTAGGTAAAGCAGGGAAGCAGTTCGACCTCCGCAGCAACACGTGGAATCAGCCATTCAATCCATTCGCGGCCTTCCGGCGTATGCCAATCCGCCCAGGATATGCCTGTACGCAGGTGCGGTATGCCGAGCGCCTTCAGATCGCGAAGCATCTCTTCCGCGCGGTCGTATTCCCCAGGGCGCAACCATTCAATGATACCGAGGTTCTGCTGTGGCGGGTTCGCGTGGAATTGACGCGTCATAGGCTAAGTCCTCTGCTCGAGAGTTCGCGTCGCATGATATCTACCCGGTCATCGGCTTGTTGATCCTGTAACCATTCCGCCAACTCCTCCAGGCCCTCTTCAAGACTGACGCGGGGTTTATAGTCGAGAAGGCTTTTTGCTTTGCTGATGTCGGCAAAGCAATGCCTGATATCCCCGACACGGCACTCTTCGGTAATCTGTGGTTCAATCTCGGATTTGCCCAGCACCTCTCCAATTTTTGTGGCAATCTCATTGATGGTGTAGCTTTGACCGCTTCCTATATTGAATACCTCACCGTTGGCATTTTCGCTTTCAAGTGCCAGAACACAGGCGCGGGCCACATCGTGCACACTGACGAAGTCCCGCCGCTGACGCCCGTCTTCAAAGATGACGGGAGGCTTGTCGTTCAGATAGCGAGCCGAGAAAATCGCCAAGACACCGGTGTAAGGATTGGATAATGCCTGCCGGGGACCGTAGATATTGAAAAAGCGCAAGGCGGTGGTCGGCACGTTATACGCAGCACCAAAAATTAGGCAGAGCCGCTCCTGGTCGTACTTTGACAATGCGTAGACGGAGGTGGGGGCGGGCACTTTCGATTCCGGTGTGGCGACAGGTTGTAGCTCGTGCTGCCCATCTTTGAGCTCCCATTGACCGGACTTGAGCACTTGACCTTGCCGTTCCGGAGGGGAACAGGCATCACCGGATTGGTCCTGGTACAACCCTTCACCATAAATGCTCATACTGGACGCCACCACCAGCTTCTTGACAGGGTGTCTCGCCAGTGCCTCCAGAAGAAGCGCAGTGCCGCGGTTGTTGACGTCCGTGTAATGGTCAATCTGATACATGCTTTGCCCTACGCCGACTGCTGCGGCGAAGTGGAAAACACCGGTTACACCCTGTAATGCTTCATCAATTTTGTCGGAATCGCGGATATCCGCCCATACGCGTTCAACCCGTTGATCAAGATATGACGGCCAACCATTTCGTCCGTGAACCTGCTCGTTTAAATTATCCAGAACCCGCACGCGATAGCCAGCCGCCAATAACTGATCTGCGAGATGTGAGCCCACAAACCCGGCGCCGCCGGTAATTAAAATTCGTTCGTTCACAGATTCACTCCTCTTGCTCGTTCCAACCCATCACCGGATGCGATACCAGCGGTCATGGAACCCTCGGCGTTCAGAGCGTCCTGGCGTAGAAGCTCATCAAAATACTCAATGGTTTTTTCCAAGCCTTCTTTTAGTTGTACCTGGGGCTGCCAATTCAATAATCGTTTGGCTCGACTGATATCCGGACAACGTTTAACGGGGTCGTCCTTCGGCATACGTGTGAAGATGATTTTCGATGAGGAGCCGGTAAGCTCAAGAACCAGGTTGGCCAGTTCCAGTACCGTAAATTCGCCGGGGTTGCCGATGTTAACCGGACCAACCACCGCCCGTGGCGAGTTCATCAATGCCCGAATTGCAAGAATCAGATCATCAACGTAGCAGAAGGAACGGGTCTGGGTGCCGTCACCATTTATGGTCAATGGACGCCCCAGTAACGCCTGAACAATAAAGTTTGAAACCACCCGACCATCATTGGGTTGCATGTATGGGCCATAGGTATTGAATATACGGGCGATTTTTACATCAATACGATGAACACGGTGATAATCCATGCAGAGGGTTTCTGCGCAGCGTTTGCCTTCGTCATAGCACGCTCGCGGGCCAATCGGGTTAACGTTGCCGAAGTAGTCTTCGGTTTGTGGGTGCGTGTAAGGGTTGCCATACACCTCGCTGGTGGATGCCTGGAACAGTCGTGCACGTTTCTCCACAGCCAGTTTCAGTAGATTGCTGATGCCATCGGTACTGGTGCTGAGGACCTGAAGAGGATCTTTCTGATATTGCACCGGCGAAGCGACGCATGCCAGGTTATAAATTTCATCAACATTGGCGTTGAAGGGTTCGCGCACGTCGTGTTCAAAAACTGACAGGCGTTTGTAAGGTGAAAGGAGCTCCAGATTCTGCCTCGAGCCACTGGAGAAGTTATCAATACAAATAACTTCATGCCCTTCACGAAGAAGATTGCGACATAGATTGATACCTAGAAAACCACCGCCACCCGCTACTAATATCCGTTTTTGCTTTGAGCGTGTCATTACGACTCCTTTCACTCTGATAGCCTGTTCAGGCTCAGGATTGGATATCCCGAATCGAATTTGGCAAATCGCCGTTGATCAGGACCCTCAACAATTCAACATAACTCTACAATGAAAAAGCTACGTGTTTTCCCCAATCATGAATCATGATTTGTACTATTCATCTCGCAATTTCGAGCCCGTAATTGTGAGGTGTCGCAGGTGTATTACTTCGCAACTTGTAGCCATTCTTTGCTCAATACGGTTGCTGCATACGAATGCGATAAATGTGCCAAGCGCCAGGGATAGTGCTTGACAACCGCAGAGAAAAGGAGGTGTAAGGTGTTATGGCCGCCAATCGTTGTTCAAGAAGAACGTCAGAGGAACATTTTCCGGGTTTATGTCACCGGCGGGACGCTAATGAGCGCGGAGCATGTGAGTATATAAGATTAGAACTGTGTCATATCTGGGGATAGACGTGTAATTGTTACGAGGACAAATCCAATATTCGCAATGGTCACAGGCGCAATTTACAAACGGGCCTTTCTGGTACGCTTGTTGCGTCGCCCGTGTACATGTACGCCGAAAATTTTATGGCGACGCTAGGGAGCCTCTGATCAAGTCCCTGCGGCCTCTGGCTTACAGAAATTTTTGCTGGCAAGGCGCGCGATTGAGTCGGGCTGGTTGCCCGTTGAATGAGCGCAACGCCGCTAGCGAGAATTTCTGTAAGCCCCGGAGGGCGCTGCCTGGCGCGGGTAATCTCAGCGTTGGCAATCTTACTAAGGACTAAGGCCATTAGCGGCGATTACCGCCTTGAGATTACCTCGCGCCAGATTGCGCAGAGACCACAGGGACTTGATCAGAGGTTCCCCAGTGTTTCAGGTTCAGATTTTTTACCGGTCTGGAAATTTTTCACAGTTACAGGTAACGCCAGAAAACAAGTTAACCTTAATCGGAGTAGATCAATGAACGCACTGAAAATGTTAAAAGCGGATCATCAGCATGTTAAACAGCTATTATCCGAACTGGTTGAAACCAGTAATCGGGCAGCCAAAAAGCGCGAAGAACTTCTGTCGGAGATTAGTCAGGATCTTCGAGTGCACGCGAAGATCGAGAACGATATCTTCTATCCGGCCTTTCGTGAGGCTGGCAAAAAATCCGATAAGCCAATCTTCTTTGAGGCAGTGGAAGAACACCGAGCTGTGGAAAATCTGGTGTTGCCGGATTTGGAAAAATCCGATTTGAGTAGCGACGAGTTCGCGGGTAGGGCCAAAGTGCTTAAGGACTTGATCGAACACCATTCCCAGGAAGAAGAAAATGAAATGTTCCCCAGGGCAAAAGAGCTGATGAGTGAAGAGCAGCTGATGGCGCTGGGTGAACAAATGGAGGAGCTGAAGACATCCCTGCTGCATTAGGCGAGGCCCGAAGCGGACAATTGTTTTTCCCACAAAGCAGCACTGAAGGAGGCAAGCAATGCGAGCATTGGTGTGGCATGGCAAGCGGGATGTGCGTGTGGATAATGTGCCTGATCCGACCATTCAGGATGATACTGACGCAATCATACGTGTGACGACCACTGCAATCTGCGGATCGGACCTTCACTTGTATGAAGTGTTGGGTCCATTTATGACTGCGGGGCACGTCCTGGGCCATGAACCTATGGGCGTGGTCGAAGAGGTCGGCAGGGGCGTAACGCATATTCAGCCCGGCGACCGTGTCGTCATTCCGTTCAATATCAGCTGCGGCCACTGCTTTATGTGCTCGGGCGGTTTGCATTCGCAATGCGAAACGACGCAGGTGCGCGAACATGGCACGGGCGCGGCTATATTCGGCTATTCAAAACTGTATGGTCAGGTTGCCGGTGGTCAGGCTGATTACCTGCGCGTGCCACAGGCGCATTTTGGTCCTATTAAAGTGCCCGAAGGGGCGGCGGACGAGCGTTTCATCTATCTCGCAGACGTACTTCCCACAGCCTGGCAATCTGTTGAGTACGCGGATATTCCCGACGGCGGCAGCGTGACTGTATTCGGTCTGGGTCCGATTGGCCAGATGTGCGCGCGCATTGCCCGGCAGCGTGGCGCCCGTGTGATCGGTGTGGATCTGGTACCGGAACGGCTGGCTATGGCACGACGGCACGACATTGAGACGCTGCATTTCGAGGAACACCAGGACATAGGTGCTGCAATCAGGGATATGACGTCCGGGCGCGGCACGGACTCGGTTATAGACGCAGTCGGTATGGAGGCTCACGGCGCTCCCATGGGCAAGCTCGCACAGCAGATGACCGGGCTGCTGCCGGATTCTTTGGCAGCGGGGATGATGAAAAAAGTTGGTATGGACCGCCTCGGCGCCTTGATGGCTTGTATCGACACCGTTCGCCGCGGTGGAACCATTGCCGTGACGGGTGTTTATGGCGGTATGACGAACCCTATGCCGTTGCTCACGCTGTTCGACAAGCAGATTCAACTGCGGATGGGCCAAGCCAACGTCAAACGCTGGATCAGTGATCTCATGCCCTATGTTATGGATGGCGCTGACCCACTGGGGATTGAAGATCTGGCCACCCATGTTCTTCCGTTGGAGGAGGGTCCGGCGGCTTACGAGATGTTCCAGAAAAAGCACAATGGCGCAATCAAGGTGTTGCTCAAACCCCGGACGTAACAACCGGCACCTTTGCCTGGTGTATTTGTCATCACTGAGTAGAGTTCAACAAAAGTCACATGACGCCGCTTTCAGCTGCGTCCAACCATTGAGGTATCGCTATGAAAGAACGACCCTATGAACCCAGCCAGCAGCGTCAAAGCGCGAATCCCGCTACCCGGCAGGGAAAGAAGCCATCACGCCATCATGAGCATGATGATGAGCTGGTCGATGAAGCATCAATGGAATCTTTCCCGGCCAGCGATGCACCCGGCTGGCATCAAAGTACGGCCGAGCCGACGGCTAACAAGAAGCGCCCGCGTCACTAGGCGGCTGCCTGATACGAACCACTAGGGGTACGGCAGGGGCAAATAATCGATAATAATCGCCTCACAGCGTGCCCTTCGTGAGTTTTGGTCTATGCTAGGAACTCAAGTTTCGGAATTCGCAGGCGTTCTTCGCGCGGCCAATGAGGTGGTTTTAGCGCCGGTCCCCTTCGGGGTGGGGTTTTTCAACACACGCCGTGACCCATCTCTGGGGGCTCCTCGCCCGAATCCCGCGGGCCGGGGTCTTTAAAAGCCCCACCCAAATTGAGTAATAACTTCGGCAATCGCGATCATCGGGTTAAGGCGCCGGAGGGCGCGGCACTGCGTTGGTTGCACATTTCCATTAAAGATTTGCTGCTGTTGACCGATCCATGAAGAACAGTCATGGATCAGTGATTTCCTAAATTCGGATCGGCATGAAACTCAAATACCTGGTATTTCAGGCCTACCTCCTTGCAGTGGCGTTCAGTCTTATTGCTGTAGGGATATTTAGCCTTGTTGGACATCTGGCTGCTGGCACAGAGCATCAGAATGACATCCTTTATTCCAATGCCGCCCTAGCGGGAATCTTGCTGGGCGCGGGTATCCTCGGTGCGGTTCGGCAGTGGCATCGTTTTCTGCTCGTCTGGGGATGTTTCACTGCGCTGTTAGCGTCCTATAGCCTGATTGTCAATGTCATCTTCGGCGGCATAACATCGGGGTTGGTTCTGGGTCTGGTGCCCATCCGAACGGCATTTTCATTAGTATTGTTGGTGGCGGCCGTTGCCGTCATGCTTAACGACAGGGGCCGCCCGGGACGGCGTTTTTGCCGCATTGCTGGTTGTGCGGTCGTCGTTCTGGCGTGTCTGTTCCTGATTCGCGCATGGCTATCTCCATCAACCCTGTTTGCAGTTGCAGTGCGCACTTTTATCCTGGCATTTTTCTTTGCGGTGTTGGCTGGTTCCGCGCTTATCGCTCTCACGTCTTACTCTGAAAGCTCCCGTCGCCAGATGCCCAATATGGTGGCACTGCTAACAGGTGCCGCTGGCGTTTTCATACTCAGCGGCTGGTGGTACATGTTGAGTCAGCATGAAATGGCGGGATTCGAGGCTGCGAAACAATCCTTTGGTTCTGTTCTTTCAATACTTTTGCCTGCGGCAGTTCTCGTACTGAGTCTTGGCTTGGGTAGTTTTCTGATGTTGAGCGTAAGCAAGAGGACCAAAGGTCGGATGCACCTGTTGCTGCGAAGCCTGGAGGCGAGTTACAACGGCGTCGTCATTGTGGGCAATCAGGAGAGTGAGATGCCCATTATTTATGTGAATCGCTCATTCGAACGCATTACTGGTTACAGCACCGATGAAGCCATGGGGAGAAACTGGAACTTTCTTTTAGGCGCAGAAACGAACCAGGCCGAAGTGGCGAAGATCCGCGAGGCGGTTGCTGAATGTCATGAAGTCAACGTTATCATAAGGTGCTTTCGCAAAGACGGCATTGCCTTCTGGAATAACCTTTATATCGCGCCTGTGCCCGGTGAGAATGGTAGTACCATCACGCATTTTATCGGGGTCATTGAAGATATTTCTGATCAACGACGAGACAAGGCAGACCTTGCCTTTAGTGCGAGCCATGATGTTCTGACGGGGCTGGTTAACCGGTCGCTGCTGGAAGATCGAATAATGCAAGCCATCCAGTTGTCCCGTCGCACAACACGGCCGCTGGCAGTGGTTGGTGTCGACCTGGATGAATTCAAACCCATCTCGGATGTTCATGGTCATGAACTCGGTGACCAAATTCTCATAGAAACGGCGCGCCGTATTGAGAAGCAAGTTCGTTTGGGTGATACGGTTGCTCGGTTGGCGGCCGATGAGTTTATCATACTGCTGCCAGATCTTGCGAAAGATGATGACGTAGTGGCTATTGTTGAGCGCGTTATGGCTGCTATTGCGCGACCCTATCAGATTTATGACCACGAACTTTATCTGACCGCCAGTCTTGGCATTACCATGGCGGATGGGAACAGCGTAGATGCCGCGTTGTTGCTTCAACAATCGAGTCTTGCTGTTAATGAAGCGAAACGGCTGGGACAAAATAATTATCAGTGGTTCGCCCAGAATCTTAACGCGCCTGTCAGCGAGCGGGTGACCTTGCGTGGACATCTACAGCGGGCGATTGAGCACAAGGGGCTGCAGTTGCATTATCAGCCTCAGTTCGACGCGCGCACCAATCAGGTGACGGGCTTTGAAGCCTTGTGTCGCTGGCATCATACGGATATGGGACACATATCACCGGCCCGCTTCATCCCCGTTGCCGAGAGTACCGGACAGATCGTTCAATTAAGTGAGTGGGTGCTGGAGCAAGCATGTAGAGACAACAGAGCGCTGGCGTTTCAAGGTTTTGGTGACCACGTGGTTGCGGTGAATATCTCGTCAGTGCATTTCCAGCGCAGCAATTTTGTTAACACGATAGAGTCTATTTTGCAGCTGACGGGTCATCCCGCAAACTTACTTGAGCTTGAAATTACCGAATCTGTGTTTCTGGATAACCCCAACCGTGCGATCGAAACCCTGCAAAGCCTGCAAGAAATGGGTGTGAGGTTGTCCATAGATGACTTCGGTACGGGGTTTTCAAGCCTCAACTATCTGAAGTTTCTGCCAATTAACAAGATCAAGATAGACCGCTCATTCATCAAAGATATTGTCAGTGATGCCCACGATGCGGCGATTACACTCGGAATCATTTCCATGGCTCATCACCTGAAGTTGCAAGTCACTGTGGAAGGCATTGAGACGGAAGCTCAGCGGGAATTTCTTGCTGAAAGTGATTGTGATGAATTCCAGGGATTTTTGTTCGCGACGCCGATGGCATTCCCGGAACTCATCACTTTTTTGGAATCTCGCCGTGGCTTTCTGATTTCATGAAAGCCCTGGCCTTACATCATTCGGGTATGATTACGCACTGATGCTTATGTTTTCTTCGCAGTGGATCCCGAACTGCACAGCTCCGACATCATTCTGTTCAACACCTGATAGTCTGTCGGCTTCACCAGGTGACCATCAAAACCAGCTTCTGTCGATTTGCGTCGGTCGCCATCCTGGCCCCAACCTGTGAGTGCCAGAAGTACCGGTTGCTGCCCCCAGGGCTGACGTCGGATTTGCTTGGCGACCTGGTAGCCATTGAGGGTGGGCATGCCAATATCGAGTAGCACCACATCGGGCTGGAACTCTGCCGCTTTGCGCACTGCCAGGGTACTCTCGTTGATCGTTTCGGTTTGATGGCCGATCAGGTTGAGCAGGGTCGCCAGTGTGGCCGCAGCGTCCACATCGTCGTCCACAATCAATACTTTGTAATTGCCAGCCGCCGCAGTTTCCGTTGGGCGGGAGGGTTGAGCGGTCGTCTCCTCACGTGGCAGACGGACAGTAAATTCGGTCCCGCGCCCGGCGCCCGCACTACTGACAGAGACACTGCCGCCATGCAACTCGACCAGACTTTTTACCAGGGTGAGACCGATGCCCAGACCGCTTCTGGATCGTTCCAGTGACGCGTCGACCTGGGTAAACATTTCGAATATGCGCTCGAATTGGTCGGGGGTAATGCCCACACCGGTATCTCTCACGCGAAGCACGGCTGAATCGCCTTCAACTTCCAACGCCACCAGAATATCGCCACCTATGCCGGTGTATTTGCAGGCATTGTCCAGCAGGTTGGCCACCACCTGAGAGAGGCGGCAGGAGTCGCCGTTGACGTAGACAGGCACTGACGGCAGGTCCAGCGTTAGACGATGGTCCATTCGGTGCAGGGACGCGCTGGTCGCCTCAACCGCTTGTTGAATGACCGGTGTGAATTCAACAACACTTCTGTTGAGGGTGAACTTGCCGAGGCTGATCCGGCTGACCTCCAGTAAGTCATCCACCAGGCGAACCATCTGCGCGACCTGGCGCTCCAGCACATCGGAGGTGCTAGTGAGACTACTGGTTTCCGAATGCTTCAATAACTGCACCGCATTGCGGATCGATGCGAGAGGGTTGCGCAGTTCGTGGGATAGGGTCGCCAGAAATTCATCTTTGCGCCGGTCAGATTCTCTTAATTCCAGTTCGATCTGCCGGCGTTCAATGGCAATACCTGTGAGGTGGGTTGCGGTCTCCAGCAGTTGGCGGTCCGGAGTCCTGACGTCCATGGAATCCCGTTGGTAGATGGCGAACGAGCCGAGTACCCGCCCATCAGACGAGAGAACCGGCGAGCAATAGCAGGAAGTGAGACCGAGCTCGGCTAACAGTCGTCCTTCTTCAGGCCAGCGCGGATCGCGGGTCAGGTCATTACAAACAACCATCTCGGCGCAATGGGCCGTCATGGCACAGGGGCCGGAGTAGGGGGGAAGAAAAGATCTGTTTTGATATGCGGCGAGGAAGCCCTCGGGAAGGCTCGGGGCAATGCCTATGTGGAAGTGGTGACTGTCTTTCTTGCAGATCAGAATCGAGGCAAAAATGCCGTCGGACTGTTCCTCAATCACCTGCATCAACGTGGCCAGTACATCCTGAATGGCGACGCCGGTAGCGAGCATCTCGAGCACCCGGTTCTGACCGATCAAGAGTGCGTCTGCCCGTTTTCGACCACTGATGTCGCGGATATTCAGCTGGATGACAGCGTGATCGCCTTCATCATGAAGGTTGCTTACCAGTTCAACATCAATTCGTCTGCCAGTCTTCGTTTTGAATGGGAAATCGCCGTGGACGTATTGCTGGTCGCGTAGCTGTTCGATAATGATTTCATCTTCGCCGGCATGATCAAACAGGCCGGCCTGGCAGAGCTTCTGCCCGAGCAACTCCTCACGGGAGTACCCAAGCAAGTCGATAAGAAAGGGATTTATATCGATAATTTCGGTAGTATCAGCATCAATAATAAGTATGCCGTCTTTGGCAGACTCGAACAGCCGCCGATAACGCAGTTCTGAAGTGCGCACGGCATTTTCCATCGCGGACTGCTTTGTGACTGGTAGAGATGATTCCCGAATCATGGCTCGCCTCCTGCGTTGCATAATGAACCGCGCCTAAGTCACAGCGGGAATAGAACACCCATTCTTGTTTGCGGGCGAGGATTATAACATTACTGCGCGTGGCTGCCAGTACCACCTGCCTGCTTGCCAATCGACGTTCCGCGCGCGAACCTCAAAATGCGTGATGCGGGTTTATGTGTTGCCTGTAGCGGCGCCTTCGTAATTCATGATTGGCACAGATCGTGGGGTAACTCCAAGTAAAGGCTATGCAGGGTACCCATTAGTGACGCTATATTTAATTGGCACAAATTCGATATGATGCGGGTATTCAAGTTAGTGAGGCATCTGGTGCGCACCTCTGACTTCAAATCATAAAACAGGTCGAAGACATGAGTGGAAAAGCTGCAGAGAGCTGGGTAGACGTTTCTGAACGTTGGCTTTGGCAGGCAGAACTCGGCGGAGATTCCCGCTGGAAAAAGCGCGGGTGGCATGCCCTCAGGGTGCTGTTCGCAGTGCTGCGCGATATTCTGGATGGCCAGATAAACCTCCACGCGATGAGCCTGGTCTACACAACATTGTTGTCGATAGTGCCATTTTTGGCGCTCAGCTTTTCAGTGCTCAAAGGCTTTGGCGTACACAATCAGCTTAAGCCACTTCTTGAGCAGCTGTTGATCGCACCCCTGGGGCCGGAGAAAGGTCAAATAGTGGTGCAGAACGTTCTCAGTTTTGTAGATAACATCGAGGTCGGCGTACTCGGCTCAGTGGGTCTCGCGATACTGGTATACACAGTGGTGTCGCTGGTCCAGAAAATCGAATACTCGTTCAACGAAATCTGGAGAATAGGGCAGAGTCGTTCACTGGCCCAGCGTTTCAGCAACTATCTCAGTGTCATCATGATAGGGCCATTGTTGGTATTTGCCGCCCTGGGTGCCACTGCCGCACTGGTTAATTCGGACCCGGTTAAACAGCTTACTGAGGTGGAACCTGTGGCCTGGGCGGTTATTGTCGGGCGTAGAGTGCTGCCTTATGTGGTAATCATTGGGCTGTTCACCTTTCTTTACGCGTTCATACCCAATACCAAAGTCAAGCTGCGTCACGCCCTTGCCGGAGGGATAGTCGCGGGCTTGATCTGGCAAACCGCAGGCTTTGCCTTCACGATTTTTGCCGCAACTTCGACTAATTACGACGCGATTTATTCCGGTTTTGCGGTCGGCATCATGTTGCTGATCTGGCTGTACCTGGCGTGGTTGATTCTTCTGATTGGCGCCTCCGTTGCCTACTACGCCCAACATGCGCCTCAAATTTCACGCACCCGGGAGGTGTTCCCCAGCGCCAGCCTGGATGAAAGTTCTGGCCTGGCCATTGTTTATCGTGTGGCTCGCAACTTCGATCAGGACGGGGGCAGCACGAGCCTGTCGGACATTGAATCAACCTTTTCGATCAGTGCCGAACCGCTGCGTCGCATTTCGGAAAAATTGGTAGCCCATGGCATCCTCACCACAACGGGTGATGAGAACGAACGTTTGATCCCGGCGCGCTCCCTGGACAGGATCAGCATGGAGCACCTGCTGACCGTGTTGCGTTCCCCTGACGAGTCCATGCCACTCGCGCTGCAATCCCATGCCGCAGTGACGGATATCGTCAATGCCATAGACGAAGCACTCGCTACTGCACTCAAGGGCAAAACCGTGTCTGCCTGGGTGAGAGAGCAGGACCATCCTGTCGGAACGCTGGCTGCCCCGGAACCGTTTAACCCCGAATTATCTACTCCAGGGCTGCCTCCCGAAGCGGGTTAGTTGCCAGCGCCCAAGGGCCGTGGATCATATAGCAAACTACACCGCACGTCTTCTGTCTTGCTGGACGAGAAAGCGATCATCGGCGGCAACAACTGAATCCGAATTATGCGAGCCGATCAGTTCACGGTATATTTCCGTATAACCTTGGGCGGATTTTTTCCAGGAAAAGTCCTGTTTCATTGCCGTTCGCCGAACCTTGCCTGCGGCTCGAACATTTTCAAGCAACCTTATCCCCCGAGTGAGTGCATTCATCAAACTTTCAACATTGGCGTCGGGAAATAGAAATCCTGTGGCTGTACCATTGGACAGGTTGGCCGTTGTGGCATCGACTATAGTATCGGCAAGGCCGCCCGTTGCGCGCGCGACGGGTAAGGTGCCGTAACGTTGTGCATACATCTGGCTCAGGCCGCAGGGCTCGAACCGCGACGGTAACAATTGCAAGTCGGCTGCCGCGGTGAGTTGATGTGCAAGTTCTTCATTGACTTCATTGATAACGGCAACCTGTTCCGGCGAAGTCTCTGCCCAGCGCCTGAAATCTGTTTCCTGACTTTTGTCGCCGGTACCCAATATCACCATCTGAACTCGGAGCGCTGCAATTTGCTTGCGGGCCGCAAGAATCAAATCAGAACCCTTCTGTTCGGCGAGCCGGCCAATGAACGTAACAAGCGGTATATCCATTGCCGGCAATCCGAGCGATTTCTGCAGTGCTTTTTTATTCGCGCGCTTGGCCGGGACCACAGCCTTGGCGTCGTAACGTCGAGCGATGAACCGATCTGCGTTCGGATTCCACTCGTCCTCATCAATGCCATTGACTATGCCGGTCAGGCGGTCTTCACTGTCGTTGACCACGCCTTCCAGACCGGAGCCATACTCTCTCGTGGTGATCTCCTGAGCGTAGCGTGGGCTTACAGCTGTAATGGCGTCAGCGTAGCGCAAGGCGGATTTCATGAAAGAGAATTGATCGTAGAATTCGATACCTGCCGGGCTCCAGCTTGCATCGGGCAGCCCCAGTCTGTCGAACAGCTCTCGGTTGAATACGCCGTGGAATGCAAAATTATGGATGGTGAACACTGTCTTTACCGCCGCTTGCTCCAGGACTTTTGAGGCAGGTTTTTGTTCACGTATGTAGGGTTCGTGTAAAAAAGGTTCGCGTAAAAAGAGCGGAACCAAACCCGTGTGCCAATCATGCAGATGTAACAGGTCCGGCTTCCAGCCGCCGATTCCACCTTGTGCCAATAGTGCGATCGCCTTACTGAAACAGCCAAAGCGCCAGCCATTATCGGCAAACTCCTCGCCCTGACCATTCCGATAGGGATCGCCATCGCGCTCGTACAATTCCGGACATTTCAGCAGCAGGATCTTCGCTTTATGGGAAGGCAGGTTTCCGCTCAGTACTTTGAGCCGATGCTCAAAAACGTTCAGTGTGGTGACATGTGTGACCTGTTCCAGACTCTCTATAGTTCCCGAATAAGCGGGAAGACAAATGCGTGTATCACTACCATTCTCTATCAGCGCCGTCGCCAGGGATGAAACCATATCCGCAAGGCCACCGGTCTTTGCCAGTCCATAACACTCCGAAGCCGCTTGTAATATTTTCATAAAAAGATCTCTTTTTACACCTATTGTTGTCGCGCGTGGCGTCTGAAATTTCAATGATCATAGCCGTATTCCGGCAGCCGTTTTATATGAAAATGTTCTATAGCGCAAGCCGCACTAGTCCGAGGTGTGTCTAAAATCCGAAAAAAAATAAATATGGAACTTTCGTAGTTTTAGGCAGATGTTTTGCTTAAGGGGTGGTGCGGAAAGGCTGAGATCATTCCACTTCCTATGGTTTTACCTCTCGAAGAGACAGCCAACAGCCTGTGAAGTGAGCGCCAGCAGTCCGTAAAACGAGAGCTAGCAGTCATGAAAACTATATCGGCTCTTGCGCGCTATATACGTCCCACTCGTTCCAGAAAATCTACGTGTGGCATTTCTATTCCAGACACAGACCAAGTGTTGTATTTAGAGGTTTGATAATGAAAAAGCCGATGGACCCCCGGGATGTCAACCATATCAATCGAGATACTCTGGCTTTAGTTATGGCTGGAGGTCGTGGTGCAAGATTGAAGCAGCTGACGTCCAGACGAGCAAAACCCGCCGTACATTTCGGTGGAAAATATCGCATCATTGATTTCACTCTCTCGAACTGTATCAACAGTGGTATATGCCGGATTGGCGTGCTGACTCAATACAAAAGCCATTCACTGATTCATCACCTGCAGGCCGGATGGGGATTCCTTCGCGGCCGGTTTGGTGAGTTTATGGAGCTGTTACCAGCAGATCAGAACTCCGGCAATGACATGTGGTATCGCGGCACGGCAGATGCGGTTTTCCAGAACCTGGATTTCATTCGCGTCCATCAGCCCAAGCATGTACTTATCCTCGCAGGTGACCATATCTACAAGCAGGACTATAGCCACATGCTCAGTCAGCATGTGCAGTCAGGTGCAAAGGTTACTGTAGCTTGCGTTGAAGCACCCATTGCGGACGCCCGCCATTACGGCATTATGGAAGTGAATGACGACATGGTGGTGTGTAATTTTGCAGAGAAGCCGGAAAACCCTAAACCCTCGCCGAGCAATCCCGATACGGTGCTGGCCAGCATGGGCATCTACATCTTTGATGCGGAATTTCTACTCGAGGTGTTGGAGCAAGACGCCGCGCGGCAGGATTCGTCCCATGATTTTGGTAATGATGTTATACCCGGTGTCATTGATAGTCAGCAGGTATTTGCTTATCGGTTTTCAGATTTTCGTAACCCGAGTCAGCCCGGATTCTGGCGCGATGTAGGGACGCTGGACGCCTACTGGAAGGCCAACATGGAGTTGCTTGACGTGATTCCTGAATTCAATCTCTATGATGAGCGCTGGCCTATCTGGACCTGTCAGGAGCAAGTGCCACCTGCCAAGTTCGTGTTCAATAACAATACGTCCCGCGGCATGGCAGTGGATTCGCTGATCAGCGAGGGCTCTATCGTTTCCGGGGCGAAGATCGAGCGTTCCGTTCTGTTTGTCAGCGCGCGGGTGGCAAACCGCAGTGTTGTGGAAGAAAGTCTGCTGTTGCCCAGCGCAACCATCGGCCGTGACTGTCGCATTCGCCGCGCCATTATCGATGCAGGTTGTCATGTGCCGGACGGCATGATCATTGGCGAAAATGCTGAGGAAGATGAACGTTACTTTCAGCGCACCGATGGTGGTATCACACTGGTTACCCAGGAGATGCTGGAGGCGTTTGAAATGAACCATCGGATACACCATGGTCATTTTGTGCAGCTCGGCAGCCGAGTGTGAGTGAGAGTAGCTCGTGGACACCGATGAAGCGGATGAAACATGACCCGAGTGCATCATGACCTGGACAAACCATGACCTGGTAGAAATATGACGAAGATACAGGCATCGCACACAGCATCCGCGGTGGATCGCGCTATTCAACAGCCGCGTATCGTTATTGACAATGTAAGACCCAGCGTGGATCACGGGCGGTATCCCGCGAAAAAAACCGTAAGCCAGGCTGTTACAGTCAGCGCTAAAATTTTTATGGACGGTCATGACAAGCTGGCTGCATCTGTAGCGTGGAAGGACTCGCCAAAGGGAAAGTGGTCCCATTACAAAATGGTACCAATGGGCAATGACCTATGGCAGGTTGATATTACGCCCACGGTTCCTGGACGACACTGGTTTCGGATTGAAGCCTGGTTCGACCAGTGGGAAACTTACCGCAATGAACTCAAAAAGAAATTTGAGGCAAAGGTTCCCGTTGAACTCGAGTGCCGGGAAGGTCGACTTTTGCTGGAGACAACGCTGGAGCACAGCAAGCGCGGGGCACCCGTAGCTGAAACAGAAAGACAGCCAGAGGGCACGCCGACTATTGGCGTGTTGCAGCAGGCGATCACGACGCTGGATGCATTGGACGCCGGCGATGTCGTCGGACGTGTAGCAATTTTGTTGGATCAGTCACTGGCGAATGCGGTAGACGCGCTCGAGCGTCGCTTGTTTTTCACGCATACGGAACGCAGCTACGAAGTTGATGTGGAGCGCCTGGTTGCGAACTTTGCCAGCTGGTATGAACTCTTTCCCCGGTCGCTGACTGACTCAGCGCAATCCCACGGCACCTTCGACGATGTTATTCAACGCCTGCCTGCGGTTGTCGCCATGGGGTTCGACGTACTCTATCTTCCCCCCATTCACCCCATAGGGCAAACCAACCGCAAGGGGCGCAATAACAATGTTATCGCAGCACCGGGTGAGCCCGGCAGTCCTTACGCAATTGGCAGCGAAGAGGGCGGACATGATGCCGCCTACAGTCGATTGGGTGGCCTTGCGGGCTTTCGTCGCCTGGTAGCTGCAGCGCAACGGCATGGTGTGCAAATGGCACTGGATTTTGCGATACAGTGCTCGCCGGATCATCCGTGGCTGAAGGAGCATCCCGGCTGGTTCTCCTGGCGGCCCGACGGCTCCCTGCGTTATGCGGAGAATCCGCCAAAAAAATATCAGGATATCGTTAACGTCGACTTCTACGGCGAGGAGGCGTTGCCGTCTCTGTGGATTGCCTTGCGGGATATTGTACTTTTTTGGATAAATGAAGGCGTGACCATCTTCCGGGTGGACAACCCCCACACCAAACCCTTGCCGTTCTGGGAATGGCTGATTGGTGATGTGCGACAAAAGCATCCGCAAACCATTTTCCTTTCCGAAGCATTCACTCGGCCGGCAATGATGTACCACCTGGCCAAGATAGGTTTCTCGCAAAGCTATACCTATTTCATCTGGCGGAACAACAAGCAGGAGATTTCTGAATACCTGATGGAACTGACCGCTGCAGAACCGGCGGATTTTTATCGACCCAACTTTTTTGTCAACACGCCGGATATCAATCCCTATTTCTTACAAGCTTCCGGCCGCCCTGGATTTCTAATTCGCGCCGCCTTGGCCGCGACCCTATCGGGTTTATGGGGCGTTTACAGTGGCTTCGAGTTATGCGAATCCGCTGCCTTGCCAGGTAAGGAAGAGTATCTCGATTCCGAAAAATACGAGATCAAACCCAGAGATTTGATGGCGCCAGGAAACATCATTACTGAAATATCCAGGCTCAATCAGATCCGCAAGGACAATTCAGCCTTACAGACTCACTTGAACATCCGTTTCTATGAAAGCGGGAACGATCAGGTAGTTTACTTTGGCAAGTTCACCCACAATAATTTTATTCTTGTCGCGATCAGTTTGGATCCCCATTCAGGGCAGGAGGCGTGGCTTGAAATTCCCCGCCACGAATTCGGTTTGACGGGGGCAGATACTCTGGTGGCCAAGGAACTGATGCGTGACCTCACGCTGACGTGGCAGAGCGATCGACAGCACTGGTATTTTGATCCTGGCGAACTGCCATTTGCTATTTGGCGAATACGACCAAGCGGAGTTTAATTGTGCAACAGGCTTATCAGAATTCGAACAACGCCAGTAACCAAAGCGGACGAAACCAGGCAGTCGTACAACAGGCAACCTGGTACAAAGACGCCATTATCTACCAGCTTCACGTCAAATCGTTCTTCGATTCCAATAATGACGGCATTGGTGATCTGCAAGGGCTTATACAGAAGCTGGACTATATCGCGACCCTCGGCGTGAATACGGTTTGGCTCCTGCCATTTTATCCAAGTCCGCTACGTGACGATGGTTACGATATCGCGGATTACTATGGTGTTCACCCCGACTACGGGACCATTGATGATATCAAGGAATTCATACAGCAAGCACACTCTCGCGGGCTGCGTGTAATTACCGAGCTGGTCATCAATCACACCTCGGATCAACACCCGTGGTTCCAGCGAGCGAGATCGGCGCCGCCGGGCTCCCCGGAGCGGGACTTTTACGTGTGGTCGGGCACCGATGAAAAGTATCCCGAAACGCGGATTATTTTTCTGGATACAGAAAAGTCCAACTGGGCCTGGGATCCGGAGGCGAAAGCCTATTATTGGCATCGCTTCTACTCACATCAGCCGGATTTGAATTTCGACAATCCTGCCGTAATGCAGGCCGTGCTGGACGTGATGAACTTCTGGTTGGGCATGGGTGTGGATGGGTTGCGGCTGGACGCTGTGCCTTATCTGGTGGAACGGGAAGGCACCAATAATGAAAACCTGCCGGAAACCCATGAGATTCTGAAAAAAATCCGTGCGGAAGTTGACGCGAAATTTCCCGACCGTTTGCTGTTGGCTGAAGCCAACCAATGGCCGGAAGACACTCAGGAATATTTCGGCAAAGGCGATGAGTGCCACATGGCCTTTCACTTTCCGCTAATGCCTCGCATGTATATGGCGCTGGCCCAGGAGGATCGCTTTCCCATCACCGATATCCTCCGCCAGACACCGGAGGTGCCGGAAACCTGTCAATGGGCGATTTTCCTGCGCAACCATGACGAGTTGACACTGGAGATGGTGACCGACAAAGAGCGGGACTATTTATGGGATCAATATGCCTCCGACGCCCGCGCGCGATTGAACCTCGGCATCCGCCGCCGCCTGGCGCCTTTGATGCAGCGGGATCGCCGCCGAATAGAAGTGCTGCACTCACTGCTACTTTCCATGCGCGGCACGCCAATTATCTATTATGGCGACGAAATCTGCATGGGAGACAATGTCTTTTTGGGTGACCGCGACGGCGTACGCACGCCCATGCAATGGTCACCGGACAGAAACGGTGGTTTTTCCAAAGCGGACCCCGCGCGCCTTATGCTGCCTCCGATCATGGATCCGGTTTACGGTTACAGTTCTACCAATGTGGAGGCACAGAGCCGGGACCCCCATTCGTTTCTGAACTGGATGCACGTCATGCTGGAGATACGCAAACAGTATCGGGCGTTCGGACGTGGAACTTTCAAAACTCTGTACCCGAGCAATCGTCGGGTGCTGGCGTATTTGCGGGAATACACACCGGAAGAAGGCGACGAAGGGCGCGAGGAAACCATTTTGTGCCTCGCCAATCTGTCCCGTTCGGCGCAGGCAGTCGAACTGGATATCTCGCAATTCTCCGGCTGTGTACCGCTGGAAATGTCCGGAGGTAGTCTGTTCCCGCCAGTGGGGGAACTGCCTTATTTGCTTACCCTGCCACCCTATGGGTTTTACTGGTTTCTTATCGCCAAGGAAACCGAAGTTCCCGATTGGTATTCACCGCCGCCGGAGCCGATGCCGGAATATCTAACGCTGGTTCTTCGTCGGGACATCAGCGAGATTACCCAACAACCCATTCGCGGCACTCTGGAGAACGAAATTCTCCCGGCTTATTTATCCAAACGACGCTGGTTTTCCGGCAAGGCCGGAAAGCTTGATGGTGTGCGTTTGTACAGCGCCATCGCTTTACCGTCAGGTCCCACGGACAGCACCGGTGATACCGGTCTGCAACCGACCATTATGCTGATTGAAGCCGAGGCTTCGATCGATGGAAACCGACAACGCTACCAGATTCCGCTGACGGTGTTCTATGAAGACAAACCCGTGCCGACGCTGGCGCACCAGCTGGCGTTGGCGCGAGTCAGACGCAAACAGCGCGTTGGTGAACTGACTGACGCCGTGTCCTCCGATGGGCTGGCGAAACGATTTATCTACCTGATGGCACAGCACGCTCAGGACGATGGCGGGCGCAGTAGGGCTGAACCCGGCGGGCTGGTGTTCCAGCCAACGCCGGGATTTACCAACATCGATTTCACTGCTGACGACATTGATATCCGTCCGATTTCCGTTGAACAGTCCAACAGCTCCATCATTATTGGCGAGCAGGCCATTCTCAAAATATTCCGCCGCTTGTTTCCTGGAGAGCATCCGGAAGTTGAAATCAGCCGAGCGCTGACCGAGGGTGGATTTGCCAATACAGGCGCATTGCTTGGTCATGTCTATCGCATTGCAGAAGACGGTCAGGAGCAGGTGCTGGCAGTGTTGCAAAGTTATATTCCTAGCCAGGGCGATGGTTGGGAGTGGATTCTCAGCCAGCTGGATCGTTTTCATATCGAGACCGCGTCCATGGAATCCATGGACGTCGATAACATGCAGGTGGATATCTGCACATTTGACGATCAGGACGCCCTGGCGGAGTTCCAACATTTTGCCGGCGCCATAGGAATGCGTTTAGGGGAAATGCATCAGGTTCTTGCGGCAAGGCAGGATAAAGCCTTTGTACCGGAACCGGTCAGTGCGCCGGTGTGCAAGCAGTGGACAGAGTCTGTCACCCGGCAGGTGAATGATGCGCTGGACGAACTCGACCACGCCAGCGCTGGTATGTCCTCCTGGGATGCGTCCCTGGTTGAACATCTAATCAGGAACCGTGAGAACATTATTGCGCGTATCGCCCATCTTGCGAAAGAGGGCGAGGGTTCGCTGATGTTTCGCATTCACGGGGATCTGCACCTGGGGCAGATTCTTGTATCCCAGAACGATGCGTATTTTATCGATTTCGAAGGCGAGCCCTCGCGCCCACTGACGGAGCGCTGCTCGAAAGCGAGCCCTTATCGGGATGTGGCTGGCATCTTGCGATCCTTCCATTACGTGACCGAGGTGGCGTCACTGCACAGCACCGTACTTGAGAGTGAGAAGGCCCAAGCGAGTTATCGAGAGCTGTTGCGGCGTTTTCGTGAAACATCAACAGACGCCTTTTTAACGGCGTATCAGCAAGCATCTGGCGAGTTGCCTCATCAATGGCACAGCCAAACGAGCCAACAGGCGTTGATTCAACTTTTTATGCTTGAAAAAGCGACTTATGAAATTTCCTACGAAGCGGCCAACCGTCCGGATTGGGTCCGAGTGCCGCTGCAGGGTTTTGCCGAAATTGTTCGCGGTATGGGTATTGAAATATCCGCCGGAGCAGAGGAGTAACACATGGTTCAATCGTCTTTACAAATGAAGTCCAACCTCAGCGAGTCCAGCATTCGTGCACTGGAGCAGGGCACCTTGCATAACCCCTTCACCATTCTGGGCCCGCACAAAGTTGGCGACCTGATACAGATCACTACCGTACAACCGAATGCCCACGGCGTGGAAATTGTTGCCTCGAGCACCGGCAAGGTTATTGGTGCACTGCAGGCGGTGAATGACAGTGGGATATGGTCCGGCAATGTCACCATGAAGGAATTGGGTGGCTCGGGCCCCATGAATACGCGCTACCGGTTGCGCATTCATTGGCAAGCGGGAATTCACGAGACCGTTCACCAGGAGACAGAGGACCCCTACGGGTTTGGGCCACTGCTCGGCGATGTGGATGTGCACCTGCTGGCGGAAGGCAAACACTATGAGCTGAATCGCTGCCTCGGTGCGCGGCCGTTAACCATTGATGGTTGTGCGGGTGTTCGGTTTGCGGTGTGGGCACCCAACGCGCGACGGGTTTCCGTGGTGGGCGAATTCAATCAGTGGGATGGACGCCGCCATCCGATGCGGCCGCGCCAATCCTGTGGTGTGTGGGAACTGTTTATTCCCGCTGCAAAAGCCGGTGATTATTACAAGTACGAAATCCTCGGCCCTCAGGGCCTTCTTCCTCTGAAGGCAGACCCGGTGGCGTGGCAGGCCGAGGTTCCGCCGGGCAATGCGTCTATAGTGGCGGACCCGGAGCCCGTGCAATGGCACGACGCCAAGTGGATGTCCGAGCGGCGACAGCGCCAATCCCATCACGCGCCCATCAGTATTTATGAGTTGCATGGCTTATCCTGGAGGCGAGTGGCTCACGAGAATAACCGCTCTTTTACTTGGGATGAGCTCGCGGATGAACTCATTCCTTATGTCAAGGATCTGGGTTTTACTCACATTGAGTTGCTCCCCATCACCGCACACCCGTTCGGCGGTTCCTGGGGCTATCAACCTATTGGGCTCTTTGCGCCTTATGCGGAAGCGGGGGACCCCAAAGCCTTCGCGCGCTTTGTGGATCGCTGTCATAAAGCGGAAATTGGTGTAATCGTCGATTGGGTGCCAGCGCATTTCCCCACAGATCCCCACGGCCTTATGCGTTTTGACGGCACTGCGCTTTATGAGCACGAGGATGAAAGAGAAGGATTTCATCAGGATTGGAACACACTGATTTACAATCTTGGTCGCACGGAAGTTCATGAATTTCTCATTGCGAGCGCACTCCACTGGCTGGAAATTTACCACGTTGACGGTTTGCGCGTGGATGCGGTGGCCTCCATGCTTTACCGCGATTATTCGCGGGAGGAAGGGCAGTGGATTCCAAACCGGTACGGCGGCCGGGAAAATCTGGAGTCCATCGATTTCATTCGTCACCTGAATTGCATTGTCGGTCAACGCTGTCCCGGTGCCGTGGTCATTGCAGAAGAATCCACCGCCTGGCCCGGGGTTTCCCATCCCATTGATGAAGGCGGTTTGGGCTTTTGCTTCAAGTGGAATATGGGCTGGATGCACGACTCCCTGAGTTATATTCAGCACGATCCTGTTCATCGCGCCTATCATCACAACGAGATCACCTTCGGTTTGCAGTACGCGTTTTCAGAGCGTTTTGTGCTGCCGCTATCCCACGATGAAGTGGTTCATGGCAAGGGCTCCATGCTGGGAAAAATGCCGGGTGACCAGTGGCAGAAATTTGCGAATCTGCGCAGTTACTATGGATTCATGTGGGCACACCCGGGTAAGAAACTCCTTTTTATGGGCGGAGAAATTGCACAGACTGCCGAGTGGAATCACGATGATCAGGTCGAATGGCATCTATTGGGCGATGCCAAGCACAGAGGTGTGCAACGGTTGATTGGAGATTTGAATCACCTTTACCGGGAAACGCCAGCACTGCATTTGGCCGACTGCGACAGCACCGGGTTTACCTGGTTGATCGGTGACGACAACAACAATAGTATTTTTGCATTTTACCGTAGCGGCATTGACGAATCGACGGCACCTGTGCTGGTCGTTTGCAACTTTACGCCGTTGCCTCACAACGCCTATAGGGTCGGTGTTCCGCGCCTCGGTCGTTGGCGAGAGGCAATCAATACCGATGCGGAATGTTACGGCGGATCCAACATGGGAAATGGCGGGGCACTGATTTCCCGTGCCATACCCAGCCACGGCCAGGCCTTCTCCGTGGATCTTACGGTTCCGCCACTGGCTACGGTATTCTTTGTTTATGATGAAGTTGTTTACGATGAAGCCGACGGAAGTGCTCAATGACAGATTTTAATGAACTACATTCAACATCCAATAATCATTTGCTCGGTGCGCAGTGGGATGGACGTGGAACGCATTTTTCGGTGTTTGCCGAACATGCAGAAAAAGTGGATTTGTGCATCTTTGATCACACCGGGCGGCATCAGGTGGCACGGCTGGAAATGCCGGACTGTACCCACGGTGTCTGGAGCGGATATCTGCCCAATGCACAACCGGGTACCCAATACGGCTATCGCGTTTACGGCCCTTACGATCCGAAAAATGGCCACCGCTTCAATCATCACAAGTTATTGCTCGACCCCTACGCACGCCAGACGGCGGGCACCATTCGCTGGCATGATGCGCTCTTTGGTTATCATGTGGGCTCGAGTAAGGGTGACTTGTCATTTGATCGTCGCGACAGCGCCGCGTATATGCCCAAGGCTGTAGTCACAGACAATTATTTTGACTGGGGCGATGACCGTCGCCCCCGGGTGCCGTGGAACGAAACGGTAATCTATGAGCTCCATGTCCGAGGTTTTACCAAGCTCCGTAATGACCTGCCCGAACATGATCGCGGTACATTCGGTGCGCTGGGTCATCCGTCAACAATTGAATATTTCAAGCGGCTCGGCATTACCTCCGTGGAAATTCTCCCCGCGCAATTGTTCTTGCGCGATCGAAATCTTCTGGATAAACAACTCACCAATTACTGGGGTTACAACACCCTTGGTTTTTTTGCCCCCGAGCCTGGATATCTCTCGGACAATACCCTGGGGCAAATGAAATGGGCCATCAAGCAACTTCACGCCGCCGGCATCGAAGTAATTATGGATGTGGTTTACAACCACACCTGTGAAGGTAACGAGATGGGGCCGACGCTCTCCTGGCGGGGCTTTGGCAACAGTTCCTACTATCGCTTACTGCCAGATGACTCGCGTTTTCATATCAACGACACCGGGTGCGGCAACACGCTGAATATGTCCCATAGGCGCATTATTCAAATGGTAATGGATTCCCTGCGATATTGGGTTCAGGAATACCACGTTGACGGTTTTCGATTTGATTTGAGTGCAACTCTCGGGCGTGAAGATAATGGCTTCGACCCGAATTGCGGCTTCTTTGACGCCTTGATGCAGGACCCACTGCTGGCCGGCGTTAAACTGATTGCCGAACCCTGGGATATTGGTCCGGGGGGGCATCAGGTCGGTAACCATCCGCCGGGGTTTGCCGAATGGAACGACTATTTTCGCGATGACGTACGCCGCTTCTGGCGCGGGGACGACAAGATTCGCGGTGCGCTTGCGGCGCGCCTGCAGGGCTCGGCGGATATTTTCGACCACAGTCACCGCCAACCCTGGGCGGGTGTGAACTTTGTTACTGCTCATGATGGCTTCAGCCTGCAGGACCTGGTGTCCTATAACAAAAAGCACAATGAACTGAATGGCGAAGACAACAACGACGGTACTGACAATAATCTCAGCTACAACTGGGGTGCCGAGGGGCCCACGGACGATGCGAAAATCATAGCCAATCGCGAGGCCACCAAGCGCAACATACTGACGACCCTGATGTGCTCCCACGGTACACCGATGTTGCTGGCAGGCGATGAATTTGGTCATACACAACAGGGCAATAACAATGCCTATTGCCAGGACAATGAAACCTTTTGGCTGGATTGGGCACTGCTGGAAACCGACCCCGGTCGCCGGTTATTTGAATTCACCTCGCAATTGATCAACCTGCGTAAATCCACACCGTTGCTTCAGGGGCGCTACTTTCAGCATGCCAATATCGAAATTGCTCCCGGTATCCCCGATGTTTTCTGGTTTGATCAGAATGGCGTGGAGCTGGAAGGCAAGACCTGGCAAAAGGGCGGCAATCACCTGGGTATGCAACGCTGTAGCAAGCACGATGATGGGTACGTGGGATTCACCGTGTTGTTGGTCAATGCGGATGACCAGGATTATGATTATCATCTCCCGCTTACTGAACTGGAATATTCCGTCCACTTGAGCACCGCACCCGTTACGGATGAGGCTCCACAACAGGGACTTCAAAACGGTCAGGTTCTGTTGCGCAGTCGAAGCGCAGTCCTGCTCACCAGTCGCGTCCATATCGATGATCTGAATCAGTTGATTGAGAGCAGGGGCCGGCACACGCCGCACGCTCAACATGACGACGACCAGTCGGATGAAAACTCAGAAAATGGCTTTGAGGAACAAGCACAGGAACTTGCAGAAGAACAGGGCCAATCGGAGGCGGATGCCGCCATTGATGAAAGCCCTGATGAAACACCTCATGAACAACATGAACCCGATTCGCTTGAAACGGATTCCGTGGAGGATCACGTGCGATGACGCAGTATGCGCACCAGACCGAATTCGGTGCACAGATTCTCGATCAGAACCATACGCGGTTTGCACTATGGGCACCGGATAGCGAACAGGTTCAATTGGAAACACCGGATGGCAAACGGTTTGCCATGACCAGGACCGACGATGGTTTCCACCGCTGTACCGCGCCACTGAATCATGGCGATGCTTATCAATTTCGCGTAACCGAAGACCTGAGAGTTCCGGACCCGGCCTCCCGGCAGCAGCAAGATGACGTGCACGGCCCGAGTCTGGTGGTGGACCCGCAGCGATTCGAATGGCGCTACGCGGATTGGAAGGGACGCCCATGGCAGTCAATGGTGATCTACGAGTTGCACCTTGGCTGTTACGGCGGCTTTACCGAGGTAGAATCGCATTTGGCACATCTGGTGGACATGGGCTTCACCGCAATTGAATTGATGCCGATTGCGGATTTCTCCGGCCAGCGAAACTGGGGTTATGACGGCGTCTTGCCTTACGCACCAGATTCGAGCTACGGCACTCCAGAGCAATTGAAGCACCTGGTCGACACGGCCCATGGCCTGGGTTTATGCGTCTATCTGGACGTGGTGTATAACCATTTTGGGCCCGATGGCAACTATCTGCACACCTACGCCTCGCGTTTTTTTTCACCTGACGAATCATCTCCCTGGGGCGCTGCCATTGATTTTACACAGCCGGTGGTACGGGAGTTTTTCACGCAGAACGCCATATACTGGCTCATGGAATACCGGTTCGACGGGCTCCGCTTTGATGCTGTTCACGCCATCATGGATCAGAGCTGGCTGCCGGAGATGGCAGCCAAAATCAAAAAAGCCATTGAGCCAGACCGCCAGGTTCACTTGATGCTGGAAAACGAACGCAATGTCAGCCAGCTACTGGAGCAGGATTTTAATGCGCAGTGGAATGACGATATTCACAACGTAATTCACCGGCTGCTGACTGGCGAGAACGAAGGCTATTACCGCAACTATGACCTAGCGCCTACTGAAAAACTGGCAAAAGCACTAGTAGAGGGATTCGTCTATCAGGGAGAAGCATCCCCAACTCATGACAACGCGCCCCGCGGCACACCCAGCAAGCATCTATCACCGGATCATTTCATCTTCTTCCTGCAAAATCACGATCAGGTGGGCAACCGCGCCTTTGGTGATCGCCTCACTACTTTGGTGGAACCCAATGCTTTGCGCGCTGCAGTGACTGTGCAGTTGTTAAGTCCGCACATTCCCCTGGTGTTTATGGGTGAAGAGCGGGGCCTGACCACGCCATTTCTTTTCTTTACGGATTTTCACGGCGAGCTTGCACAGGCAGTGAGGGAGGGGCGGCGTGCAGAATTCGCCGCATTCAGTCATTTTGCTTCCAGTCATGACGGCGGCACTTCCGAGGTGCAGTCAACCATCCCCGATCCCAACTTGCCGGAAACCTTTGAACGGTCCCGTAAAGGGATTGCTCATTTTGGAGCGCCGAACAAAGCGGGAGAGTGGGAAGACTTTTACCGCAAATTGCTGTCACTCAGGCATCGCCACATCACTCCACACCTGAGCTCTGCAAAAGGCATCTCATCGGAGGTTCCAGGTGAAGCCTGTGTCGTCGCGACCTGGGCCTTGGCCGACGAACGAAAGTTGACAATGATTATCAACCTGGGATCGGCGGAGTACAAAATCCCGCCACCAGCGGGTGAGTGGATTTGCGAAAGCCGCCCCAGTGCGGCCGACAAAGCGCTCAGTGGCAAAGCCATGGGGCAGGCGACGAGTGTTTGGTTGGGGTAGGTAGGAGCTGAAAGCTGCAAGCCGTAAGCTTCAAGCTTCAAGCTGCAAGATAAAAGATAGGTAAAAGGTAAAAGGTAAAAGGTAAAAAGTATAGCGGGTAGGGTGGCGCCATGATTTCGGGATTTTGATGACGATACAAGTGGAGCAGTCCACGGAGATGGTTAAAAGGAGATTTGATTGACTACAAGTAGTAATGAGGTCCTGCATCAACTGGCTGAAGCGGCTGGGGTTTCTTGTCACTGGCAGGATCACCGCGGTATCGACAGGACGGTTTCACCGGATGTTTTGCAATCCGTACTGAATTCTTTGGAATTGCCTGCAGAGTCGTCCGCTCACTGCAAGGAAAGCCTGGAACAGCTGAAAATCAGCGAAGAAAATGAGATTCCATCGCTCACCACCGGCCGCGTTCATCAACCGCTGGTTTTACCCCCGGCGTTGCAAAAGCGTTTGGCTTCGACCCGGTCGATACAGCTCCATCTCGACCAGAACCATTCCGCAGGTAGTAACAGTTATCCGCTGTCACAAACAATCGAACTGCAGCAATCCCACACCGGTGAAATTTGTCTGCCATCCATCGATTTGCCCGGCTACTACACACTGGAGGCCGGCTCGACCACTGCTTGTTTAGCCATAGCGCCAACCCATTGCCGTTCTGTGGCTGAAGTGACGGGTAACCGGCGCAGCTTTGGTTTGGCAGCACAGATCTACTCCCTGAGGACGCCTGGCGACGGTGGTATCGGAAGCTATAGCGCGCTGCGGGATCTGGCACGCCAGTGTGGCGAAGCCGGGGCTCAGGCGCTGGCCATGAGCCCGGTTCACGCGTTGTTTTCGGCTGATGAAACCCGCTACAGTCCCTACGCGCCGTCAAGCCGTTTGTTTCTGAATGTGCTCTACATTGATCCCGCCGCTGTGTTGGGCCACGAGCTCATGGCATCCTGTGTTACCGACCTGGCCCTGCACGGGGAACTGATCCGACTGGAGCATGAACCGCTGATTGATTGGCCCCACGCGGCCCGCGCAAAGCTTGCGTTGCTGCGTTGCCTGTGGACGCGTTTGAACGAGCAGCTGCTGGCGGGTGCCGGTGTACTGGGTCAGGAATTTCAGCAATTCTGTCAAGGAGCCGGGGAGGCGCTACGCAAACACGCTGTTTTTGAAACGCTGCACGCGCAGCAATTTCAGGCCAACCCGAATCATTGGCACTGGAGGAACTGGCCAACAGAATTGCGGGACCCCGAAAGCGGGGCAGTCAAACAATTTGCCAAAGTCCATGAAAGTGAAGTGGCTTTCCACATGTTTTTGCAGTGGCTAGCAGCCAAGAGCCTGACAGAAGCTCAATCCGCCGGGCGCGAGGCGGGAATGAGTATTGGCTTGATTGCGGACCTGGCCATAGGCACCGACAGTGGCGGCAGTCATGCCTGGAGCCGGCAGAGTGAAATGCTCAACGGCCTATCAGTGGGCGCACCACCGGACATGATGAGTCACCGCGGGCAGAATTGGGGACTCACCACTTTCTCTCCACGAGCCCTCAAGGCGCATGATTACAAACCTTTTCTTGAAATGCTCCGCGCGTCCCTGCGTTACGCCGGTGGCTTGCGCATCGACCATGTACTTGGCTTGCGCAGGCTCTGGTTGATTCCTGAAGGCGTTGAGGCGATTCAGGGTGCTTACCTGCGTTTTCCCCAAACAGATCTGCTCAACCTGATTGCACTTGAATCCTGGCAACATAACGCGGTGATTGTGGGTGAAGATCTTGGCACCATTCCCAGCGGGTTTCGGGAAGAAATATCCGAGGTGGGGCTATTGGGAATGCAGGTCATGTGGTTCGAAAAAAATCACGGGCTGTTTACCGATCCGTCCCGGTGGCGAACCAACGCCATGGCCACCACAACCACTCACGATTTGCCGACAGTGGCCGGCTGGTGGCAGGGAAAGGACATAGAGTGGAATCAGAAACTCGATAGATTTTCCGATGATCAAACTTTCGAGTCAGAAAAACGCGACCGGGAGAAGGAAAAAACAACGCTCTGGGCGGCGTTCGATTATGCCGGTGTCGCGGGCGCGGCAATGCCACCGCCGGATGACCCTCAAGCTGCGGTCGACAGTGCTGTCGCTTTCGTGGCCAAATCAGCCTCGCCGCTGGTGCTGGTTCCTGTGGAAGACATGCTGGGTCTCGATGAACAACCGAATCTGCCCGGCACGGTCGACGAGCATCCCAATTGGCGCCGGCGGCTCGAACAACCCGCCACTGAATTACTGAACAACAAAAATGCCGCGGCGCGAATGTCCGTGTTGCGCAAGCGATGCACCACCAAGGGTGAACGGGGAGGCCTATGCTGAACGCGACTACCATTCCCCGCGCAACGGTGCGCTTGCAATTGCACAAGGATTTCAATTTCAAAGATGCCCTGGCACAAGTGGATTATTTCGCCAAACTCGGCATCAGCCATTTTTATCTCAGCCCGATTCACACTGCCCGACCCGGTTCCACCCACGGCTACGATGTAGTCGATTACAGCGCGGTCAATCCCGAACTGGGGGGCGAGGAGGGGTTGCGGGAACTGGTGGCGGAGCTGCGCAAGCATGAGATGGGAATTATTGCGGATTTGGTGCCCAACCACATGGCCATTGGCGGCAGCGAAAATCGGGTGTGGCTGGACGTACTTGAATGGGGTATGCAAAGCCGACATGCCAACTTCATCGATGTCGATTGGGATGTGCCGGACCCGGCGTTGCACCATCGCATTCACGCGCCTTTTCTCGGTCACCCGTACGGTGAGACCCTGGCCAGTGGTGAGCTGAAACTCGCCTTCGATAAAACCACTGGTCGAATTTATGCGGCGTATTTTGAACATCGGTTTCCCATAGCGCCGAAGGACTACGCGAAAATACTGCAGTGTGACGAGCTGCCGATGGCTAGCGAATTTCGCGGTATAACTTCGCAGCGCACTAAAAGCGAGCAGCGTTTTGAACAGGCAACTCAGGTGTTAGGCGAGGCCGCTGCAAACAATCCTGAAATTTTGGCAGCGATTGAAAGGCAGCTGTCACAGTACGACCCTGGCATAGCCCCAATTCCAGCCATCGCGCAACGACAGCTCCACGAATTGCTGGAAAGGCAACATTACAGGCTGGCTTGGTGGCAAACCGCCGCCGATGAAATAAATTGGCGGCGGTTCTTCGATGTCATTGGGCTTGCCGGTTTGCGCGTACAGGATTTAACCGTTTTCGAAATCGTGCACGCCAATACCTTCCGGTTGTATCAGGAGGGCCTCATCGATGGCGTGAGGGTTGACCACGTTGATGGCATTGCGGACCCCCGCACCTATTGTCGGCGTTTGAGACGCGGACTCACCAAGCTGAACCACCTGCGTCCGGCGGATGCCCCCAAAGGAGTGCCCTTTGTCTATGTGGAAAAAATTCTGGCGTCGGGGGAACAGCTAAGTAAGGAGTGGCAGGTTGACGGAGACACGGGCTACTCGTTCATGAATGACGTAGGCGCGCTTTTGCATCATCCGGATGGCGAACAGCCACTAATGACCGCCTGGCCACAAATTACCGGAAGGCCAAGTGATTTCGATGTGGAAGAAAAGCGCGCCCGCCGGCGCACAGTGCAAACCATGCTCGCGGCGGATTTCAATGCCTGCGCTCACGCACTGCATAAAATCGCCCGCAGCAGTCCAGACACCCGGGATTTCACCTTGCTGGCCATCCGCCGCGTGCTCACGGAAATTCTGGTGGAGTTTCCGGTGTACCGCACTTACGTGGATGCCCGCGGGCGCAGTGATGCCGATGCTGAAATTATGCGTGCAACATTGAGTGCGGCGCGCAAGCGTTGTCAGCCGTCGGACCGCCCCCTGGTGGATAAGATCGATACCTGGCTCGGTGGCGAACCGCCGCTGGACGTCAAGTCAGCCACTGCGCGTCAGGCGCGGTTACAGGCCATTGCGCGCTTTCAACAGCTGAGTTCACCGGTTGCGGCCAAGTCTGTTGAGGATACTGCCTTCTATCGCCACGGGCCATTGCTGTCCCGCAACGAGGTTGGTTCAACACCGTCACAATTTTGCTTAACCAGTGAAGAATTTCACCGCACCTACAAGCGGCGTTTGCAGCGCTACCCGAAATCCATGTTGTGTACCGCCACTCATGATCACAAACGCGGGGAAGATGTCAGAGCGCGTTTAGCGGTACTGAGTGAAATTCCGGAGACCTGGTTGAACCAGGTGGAAGCCTGGCGGGAGCGAAACCGCTGTTTGAAGGCCGCCGGCCGAACTGTGGGGCCTGATGCTGCTGATGAATATATGTTGTATCAAATGCTGGTGGGTGCCTGGCCGCTGGATGCGAATGATAATGGTGATATTCAGAATTTTTGCGAACGGGTTGCCCAATGGCAGGAAAAAGCAGTGCGTGAAGCCAAACGCAATTCAAACTGGATTGAGCCGAACGTGCAGTATGAAACGGAATGCAAGGCCTTTCTCGAGGCGTTGTTGCACCCGGATACCGGGCGGGAATTTATCGCCCAGCTGAAAAAGTTTGTCGCGAAAATTTCATCCGCAGGAGTTATCAATAGCCTTGCGCAGACGCTGATAAAAGCAACTGTTCCGGGAATTCCGGATTTCTACCAGGGGTGCGATCTCTGGGATTTCTCTTTTGTCGATCCGGATAACCGTCGCGCGGTCAATTACACCAAGCGGCGCGAGGCACTCGCATCCGGGCAATCGCCGTTACAGCTGGTGGAAAGCTGGCGGGACGGAAGAATCAAGCAACATGTCATTGCTTCAGCCCTGGGTGTGCGAAAGTCTCTGCCGCAGGTATTCAATCACGGCCGCTATCTACAACTGAAACTCGAGGGGCCATTGCGGGAGCATGTGTTCTGCTTTGCGCGAGAGTCGGACGAACATGTGATTATTGTCGCAGTGGTGCGCTTTGCCGCTCATCTTACCGAGCAGGATAAGCCCTTCATCGGTTCCAGTTGCTGGGGTAATACACGCATTTTACTGCCCAAGCGCTGGCAGGATAGACAGTGGCACAATGCACTTGATAATACCGATATGCGCGAGGTCAGCTTACCGGTGGCGTTATTGTTCCAACACCTGCCTGTCGCATTGCTGGTGGGTTAAGGGCTGCTGCGAAAGTTTTTAAGGCCGCCCAAGGAGTTTGTCGTCGGGGTGACTCTTTCGAAACCCTCGCGGCAGGGACGCCGCGGGGGAGCTACAGGGACGTATTTATGCGTTTTCGAAAGAGTCACCCCGATGACAAACGGGCAGTGTTGCAAAGTTGGATAGAATCGAATTTTCAACGGTGAATCTCTAGGGTGGTTTTCAAATATTATTTTGAACCGCTCGCTAGTATGGAACGCACCGAACTTTGGTGAGCAGATCAGGTCTCCATACTGAAGTTGCGCCTGAATCAGACATACCCTCAACACCTGAACAGGCTACCGGCGTTTCCCTTTTTCCTGCCCTTTACCAGGTGGCTATCTGCGATGGTTAGAACCCTGTTCGTGCTTCTAAGCGTGATGAGCCTTTCCACTCTAGGCTGCTACCGATTATTGCCATCCAACGGCGGTGGTGACGCGCAATTTTCACCACCTCGGGTTGCCAAGGCAGCTGACGTAACTGTGCCAGAGGGTTATGAAATTGAAGTGGTTGCCAGCGGGTTGTCATTCCCCACGGGCATTGCATTTGACGAATCCGGCGGAGTTTATGTTGTGGAATCCGGCTATTCCTATGGCGAAGTGTGGGCAGACCCTAAACTGTTGCGGGTCAACAGCGACGGAAGCACTCACGAGATTGCGCGTGGCACCCGAAATGGGCCGTGGAATGGTGTGAGCTATGGGGACGGATTCTTCTATGTCGCCGAAGGCGGCCAGATGGAAGGCGGGCGCATACTGGAAATTTCTGTTGAAGGCGATGTTCGAGCCGTAATAGACCAGCTCCCCAGCCGTGGTGATCATCATACCAATGGTCCGGTTGTTGGCGCTGATGGGCAAATCTACTTCGCACAGGGCACCGCCACCAACGCAGGCATTGTTGGCGAGGACAATGCGCAATTTGGTTGGCTCAAGCGATTTCCTGAGTTTCACGACACGCCCTGCGAAGATATTTCGTTAACAGGAAAAAACTTCGAGACGTCCGATGTTCTTGGCAGCGGCGAAGAGACAGTGACCACCGGTGCCTACTCGCCGTTCGGTGAGCCCACACACGCGGGTCAGGTTATTCCAGGGGATATTCCCTGCAATGGCGCCATCATGAAAATCAACCCGGATGGCACTGGTCTCGAACTGGTTGCCTGGGGTTTCCGCAATCCTTACGGTTTGGCCTTTGCGCCTGATGGACAACTATTTGCGACGGATAATGCCTATGATGATCGCGGCAGTCGGCCTGTGTGGGGAACCGGGGATAATCTATGGCGGGTTTTTGCTGACCAGTGGTATGGCTGGCCAGATTTTTCCGGCGGCGAGCCTTTAAGCGGTGGACAATTTGACGCTCCCGGTGAGCCCGAGTTGAATGCGTTGTTGGAAAATCATCCTGGCTCCCCACCGGAGCCTGCTGCAATTCTTGGCGTACATGCGTCGGCGAATGGGCTGGATTTTTCACATTCTCCACAGTTTGGTTTTGTCGGTCAGGCCTTTATTGCAGAATTTGGGGACCAGGCACCGGATACTGGAAAATCATTGCATCCGGTGGGCTTTCGCGTGGCTCGGGTGGATGTCAGCAGTGGCCATGTCCAGGATTTTGCCGTCAACGATTCAACCCGGAGTGGACCTGCAAGCAAGATCGGCAACGCCGGTTTGGAGCGGCCGATAGCAGCGCGGTTCGATCCATCCGGTGAGCACCTTTATGTTGTGGATTTCGGCGTTATGCTGATGTCCGAGCAGGGCCCTGAGCCGCAACTGGGAACAGGCGTACTTTGGAAAATCAGCCGGAGGGACGCGCCGTGAATACTTGCAAAACAGACCACATCTCTATTTCTGGCACGGTGATTATGGTCGTGATCGCACTGGGCCTTGGCGGGTGCGTTCCAGCGCAGGAGAGCGAATCGGCGGTTGAGGAAGTGCCAGTCAATACAGCATCCGTGGAGCGCGGCAAACTCGTGTATGACACCCATTGCTATAGCTGTCATCTGCAAGGGCAGGGTGGTCTGGCGCCGGCTCTGAATAATAAACCCTTACCCAAATTCATGATTCGTTTGCAGGTAAGGCAAGGGGTGGGAAGCATGCCGTCGTTTGGTGAACGTGAAATTTCGGGTTCTGAACTCAGCGACCTGGCCGACTATGTAGTGGCCCTGAGACATCACAGCCATTAGAAAAATGTACTTTTTCCGTAGATGCACGCTGCCTCATACCAACGCCGCGGCGGATCCACAATCCCATCCTTTGTGAAACCCGTAGAATAAATCGGACAAAGGCTGCGAGTTGACGGCGGGATGGCCACAAACCCTACAGCCTGTGCTCAGCCCTTGCCACCGTCATAATACGTGTCCTATTTTGCTTACTGTCCTTCCGGTGTTACCCGCCAAATAGTATTCGCCAAATCGTCTGCGACAATAAGCGCGCCGCGGGGATCCACTGTTACGCCCACGGGGCGGCCTCGCGTAGTTCCATCTTCATCGCGAAAACCGGTCACGAAGTCCACCGGCGGACCGGCAGGCCGACCGTCGCGAAAGGGGACAAAGATGACTTTGTAGCCGACAGGATTCGACCGGTTCCAACTGCCGTGTTCGCCTACGAAGGCACCGTCGGCGAACTCAGTTCCCATAGCCTCGGTGGAGAAATCCACACCGAGTGCCGCGACATGCGACCCCAGGCTGTAATCGGGTTTGATTGCCGAGGCGACTTTCTCAGAATCCTGTGGTCGGACACGATCATCCACGTTCTGACCCCAATAGCTGTAGGGCCAGCCGTAGAAGGCGCCTTCCTGAACTGCGGTGAGGTAATCCGGTACCAGATTTGGACCTATCTCATCCCGCTCGTTGACCACCGCCCATAGTTGCTCGGTGTCCGGATGAATGGTAAGTGCCGTGGGGTTGCGCAGGCCGGTTGCATAAGTCTTGTATTCACCGCTGCGGGCATTCACTCGCCACAAGCGCGCGCGATCCACTTCTGCCGTCATGCCGCGTTCCGTGATGTTGCTGTTGGAGCCAATGCCAACATACAGGTACTGACCATCCGCACTCGCAGTCAGCGCCTTGGTCCAGTGGTGGTTAATGGCTGAGGGCAACGGGGTGACTGTCTCGGGAGCGCCGCTGGCCTTGGTTTGCCCCGGTTGATAATCGAATCGCACCAGAGCGTCCTGGTTGGCCACATAAAGGTCGTCCTCAATTAATGCGAGGCCATAGGGCGCGTTGAGGTTGTCGGCAAAAATGGTGGCGAGCTCATAGACGCCGTCGCCGTCCGCGTCACGCAGCAGTGTCAATCGGTTGCCGCTTTTAACTGAAGTGTTGCCCTTGGCTTTGATGATACCAGCGACTATGTCTTTGGGTTTTAAGGCCGGGGCATTTCCGCCTCGGCCTTCGGCCACCAGGATATCGCCGTTGGGTAATACCAGCGTCTGTCGCGGAATTTGCAGGTCGGTGGCAATGGCGCTGATGGTGTAGCCATCCGGCACCGTGGGTACCTGATCACCCCATTCTGCGGGCTCGGCTATGACCATGTCGGGCAACAGCCCGCGCTTGGGTTCCGGGAGTTCCGGGCTGGCGCCATACTTTGGAGGTTCGGTATCGCTGCTACAGGCTCCCAGCAACGTTGTGGCTGCAATTACAATCAATAGAGTGGAGTATTTCATTTCATCCCTCCGGTGCGCGGAGTGCAAAAGCCAAACCATGCCGCGATGCAGGCGAGCAGGGTCACGATTATGGACAAGACCAAGCCGGAAGGCATACTCGCCCAGGCGTCTCGCGCATGCACCAGGGCGTCGAGAAATCCAACTACCCAGGTCACCGCCAAAATTACAGTATAGGGAACAATACCCGACGTGCGTCGATGGGCACGGCACAGGTCAATAATCGCAAAGAGCAGGGCAACGCCGGCGAATACCAGCGCACCGGCGAGCAGCCAGGATGCGAAGTTCGTCCACTGGATTTCATAGGATGCGGCATAGGCGGCATCGCTGAGCGCCGCGGCAAGGAAGAGCGGAATCGTTCCTGCCAGAAACACGGCATGTACCGGGTAGATGGTGGCCGAATATCGGCCTTCGATCGAATGAGTCACTATGCTTTCCTCCTCCACAAATGACGCTAAGCGTACACCGTAACCGGTAGATGCCACGGCGGGTGGTGTCAAGACTGTACTGACCATTGCACCGTCTCATAACAAACTTAACCAAGCATGATTGGAGCCAACTGCGGCCGTTGATCTGCGCTTAGTTTCCATGTGATGAGGCTTCGGCCGGTTTGTCATCAGGGACAGACCTTTTGAAAACGCATAAATACATCCCTGTAGCTCCCTCACGGCGTCCCTGCCGTGAGGGTTTCAAAAGGTCTGTCCCTGATAACAAACTCATTTGGTGCACTCGAGTAGATCGACAATTCAGCGGTTACGAATGTTATTTCGGTAACTTCATTCGTATTTGCTCAAACCATCAGCAGAATCTGCAGTCATATTCACGAACCTAAATGAAAGCGGATGATTTTATCAGGAGATCAATATGAGAACCCAAGGGCCTCAGGATCAGGATGCAAAAGCGTCAGCTCAACAGGAGCGTGTTCTACGCAACACGTCGAAAATGGAAACCTATATAGATGACATTGAGTTTCCCTGCGACAAGGAGGATCTTCTCGATCACGCCCGGCGCAATGGCGCACCGGATGACGTGATGCAACTCTTGCGACATTTCCCCGACAAGCAATATGCCAGTCCGGTGGATATCAGCCGCGGAGTCAAGAACGCCATGCATTGACGGCCTGCGCGTCGCCTATTCTGCAGAGGTAATCGGATAAGACACCGGTCCGAGCACCGAGTGGCGTGGTTACTGCACATGAGTTCGTTTCTTGCCATTGCAATCCTGGGCGAGCATTTCGCACAGGATTGTGGCGACGTCACGAAGGAGGCTATATGAAAAATTCTCTACCCATTATTGCATCGTTCGCACTCATAGCTGGGTGTTCCACTCTGGATAAAGTTAATCCCTTCAGCAGTGGTGCCTTTTCTGGTTTTGATGCCGATGGTGATGGTGTCATCAGCAAGCAAGAGGCTGGACGATCATCGTCATTGTCAGAGGACTTTGATCGTATCGATACCAATCAGAGTGGTGGTATCAGCTCCGAGGAGTACGCGGCTGCGACTGTACGTTTGGCTGATCTGAGTTTCGGGGATGTGGATATCAATGGCGATGGTGTTGTAAGTGAGCGTGAAGCCGCCGCCATGCCGGTGTCCTTGAAAGAGGCATTCGGAACAATCGATTCCGACGGCGACGGCAATGTCAGCGAAATGGAATATAGCGCGGGCAGAACCAACTTGCTCACAGGCGTCGGCTTTAACTCTATCGACACCGACCGTGATGGTGTCATCGGTGAGCAAGAGGCCAAAAGGGTGCCGGTGCTTTCCGAAGAGTTTAACCGTGTTGACACAGATGCGGATGGCTTGATCAACCGGGACGAGTACAAAGCTGCACAGCGGTAAGGTCATCACTGCGCTACGCGCCAAGGGCAAAAGGCCCGACAGGCAATCTTGCAGCTTACTTTAGCTCGAATGGGGCGATGTAGGCTGCAAGTGCCAGATATCTCTGTTGTAGTCGGCAATGGTTCTGTCCGTAGAGAAGCCGCCGCTGCTCGCGGTATTCAGGATACTGCTGCGCAGCCACTTTTCCCTGTCCCGAAAATGCTGAGCGGCCCGTTCCTGGGCGGCAACGTAATCCGCAAAATCCGCAGCAACCAGCCAGGGATCCTGAGGGCTTCGAATGGAGTTAATGATGGGTGCAAAAATGCCGGGCTCGAACTGGTTGAAAAAGCCGCCTTCGAGCAAGGTGATAACCCGTTCAAGTAAGGGATCTGCGGCAATAATTGCAGAAGGATTGTAATTCAGGCGCTGATGGCTGACTTGTTCCGCATCCAATCCAAAGAGAAAGAAATGGTCTTCACCCACGGCGTCCAGTATTTCGATGTTTGCGCCGTCCAGGGTGCCAATGGTCAAGGCGCCGTTCATCATGAACTTCATGTTACCGGTGCCAGAGGCTTCTTTTCCGGCGGTGGAAATCTGTTCGGATAAATCCGCTCCGGCACAAATAGATTCCATCGCAGTAACACGGAAATTCGGGAAAAAGGCCACCTTCAAAAGGCCTTCACAAGCCGAATCCCGGTTGATGACATCGGCCACGTTGTTGATCAGTTTAATGATCAGTTTCGCTTGAACGTAGCCCGGAGCCGCTTTGCCGCCAATCAGTACACAACGCGGTGTCCAATGCTCGGTGTCGCCGGTTTTGATCCGTTCGTACAGATGGATGACATGCAGGATATTAAGCAATTGTCGCTTGTATTCATGAATACGCTTTACCTGCACATCGAACATGGCTTCCACGTCAAAGGTCACGCCGCATTCATTCTTTACCAGGTCCGTCAGGCGTTGCTTGTTGGTGGTGCGCATCAGCTGCCACTTGCGGCGGAAGTCTGCGTCAGCGGCGTAGGGTTTGAGGCGCTGGAGCTGGCTCATGTCCTCTATCCAGCCTTCGCCAATGGTGCTGTTAATGAGTTTGCGCAGGGAGGGGTTGGAGTAGGCGAGCCAGCGTCGGTGGGTTACACCGTTGGTTTTGTTGTTGAACTTGTGTGGCCACAACTCGGCAAAATCCCGAAACAGTTCCTGGCGAATCAGGTCCGAATGCAACTGTGCAACGCCATTTACGGAAAAGCTGCCGACAATCGCCAGGTGTGCCATGCGCACTTGCTGTTGCCCGCCTTCCTCAATTATCGACATGCGACGCAAGCGGTCGATATCGCCGGGCCAGCGATTGGATACCTCACCCATGAATCGGGCATTGATCTCAAAGATAATGTCCATCAAACGCGGCAACAGCTTTTTGAACAGCTCGACCGGCCATTTTTCCAGCGCCTCGGGCAGCAGGGTGTGGTTGGTATAAGCCATGGTGTTGCGGGTAATCTCCCAGGCAGCATCCCATTCCATATCCTCCTCATCCATTAACAGACGCATCAGTTCCGCAACTGAAATTGCCGGGTGTGTATCGTTGAGTTGGAAGCAATGCTTCGCCGCAAAATGAGTAAAATCCGGGCCGTGGTAGAGCTTCCAGATATCCAGAACATCCTGCAGGCTGGCCGAGGCCAGAAAATATTGTTGGCGTAAACGCAGCTCTTTGCCGTTTTCGCTGGTGTCATTCGGATACAGCACCATGCTGATGTTTTCCGCTTCATTTTTTGCACGGACGGCCTGGTCATAGCTGCCAACATTGAATTCATCCAGGTCAAACTGATCCGTGGCCTTGGCACTCCACAGACGCAGGCGGTTCACCGTGTCGTTTTGATAACCGGGAATTGGCAGGTCGTAGGGAATCGCCAGCACATCATGCGTATTTACCCAACGATAGCGTGTTCGACCGTCCCGGCCTTTATCGACCTGTGTGTGGCCACCGAAATGAACACGCCGGGTAAATTCCGGTCGCTCCAGTTCCCAGGGGTTGCCGTCGCGAAGCCAGCTGTCGGGTTCCTCCCGCTGGTAACCATTCTCGATGCTCTGGCGAAACATGCCGTGGTCATAGCGAATACCGTAGCCCTGAACCGGCAGCTGCAAGGTCGCACAGCTGTCCAGGAAGCACGCCGCCAAACGCCCCAGGCCGCCATTGCCCAGGCCCGCGTCCGGTTCCTGTGACGCGATGTCCTCCAGTTCCAGACCATACTGTTGCAAGCCTTCACGCACGGCATCTTCTATATCGAGGTTGAGTAAGGCGTTGCCCAGAATGCGACCAATCAAAAACTCCATGGAAAGGTAATAGGTGCGTTTGACATCTTGTTGCCGATAAGCGGCATAGGTGTCGCGCCAACGCTCCATCAGGCGAGCGCGGATCGAAAGCACTAGCGCTGCATAATAGTAGTAGGGGCTGGTGCAGTGTTCGTCCCGGCCCAGTGTCAAGCTGAAGTGTGCGCGAAAGGATTTGGCGAGACTGTCGCGGTCCATGCCCAGTTTGTTTCGTACCGAGAGGGAGGGGCCTGCTTTCTGGGCGGGAGTGGCTACAGATGGTGAAACTTCAGAGGGGCTGTTTTCTGTCATAGAGCTTACCACTTGTGTTTGTTTGGATCTGGAACCCCTACGGTGAACGCGGGTCAATCTCTGGGACAACAGTCGAAGAAAACAATTCTCGCATCAATGGAGGATGATCGAGACCTATCGCGCCGCGCGTGCGGTGGGGTTATACTGGGTGCCGCAGCTGGCAACAAAAACCCCTCAACACTGTCTTATGCCACTGTCGACAAGACAGTGGCTCCCATGAGTGCTACCTATAACCCGAGGGCGCCGGATTCAATGCTGGCCCCACATCAAGCTTGCAGCACCCGGGTAACATGGCAGCAGATTCCAAGGGGAATGACTATCCGCGCGGTACTCGCTAACCGGCCGGTAATCGCTAAATAGTAACCGAGGATGAGCACAGCCTGGCTGATGCGCTGAGGGCTGCCAGGATTGCGCGGAACTTCGCAATAGGCGTCGAACTCTCATCGCAATCTTCTCAGGCTCACGGTATATGAATCCACTTGGAAAAGGTTGTTAATGATACTAGAACGCCCGATACGTCGGTTTAACCGTTTGCTCGTCCTGATGTCCATGTTAGTCATGCTGCTGGCCGGTTGCACTAGCAGCGTACTGCCGATACAAACCGTTTTTCAGTCGAACCATTGTGCCATCGCGGAAAAGTCACTGCACAGGCTTATGAGTCATGATGAGCTGTTGGCCGTGTTGCCACCCCGTCTACCCGGTTCGGCTGCAGACAAGGTAACGGACATCCCGGCCGTTGATTTTTCAAGCGAACAGGCAATACTAATCACCTGGGGCGCCAAAGGAAATAACGGGTATGGCATCGAACTTACGGCCAACCAGGTTGAAAATGTCGATGGCCTGATCGAATTGCCCATAATTTTTCAAACGCCCGTCGCCGGCAGGTTTTATGCACAGGTAATGACATCTCCCTGCATGATTCTCACAATACCCACTGTGGCTGATGTGACGATTGTGGCCGGTGATATGCGATTTGACCCCACAACAGTTGAATAAGTAGTTGATCCAAAGTCCAGCCAGAAAACGCCGGCGACGGATTACAGACCAAACATCAACCACCATCATGCAACACCTCCAGGCCAACAACCTGGATTTACAATAGAAACCATTTGGAATTAAAGCCAACTATGACCCCAGAAGAATTTAACCTACGACGAATATGCAATTTGGCGGGCGAGGATTTTGATCCTAACTCAGATGAAGAAGTCGTGACCATTCTCAAACGTAAATTCAATATCTACCTGCCGCAACGAAGCAATCTGGTGGATTCCCTGACTCAGACCAACAGTGACCACGAAATTATTGAATTGATTCTGCGCTACCGAGGCGTGGTCGAATCCTGATTTGATTCGCTGCGGGACCAAAGGGCTGGTTTGACTAGTTCCCAAGCTTGCGCACCACCCGACATGGGTTCCCGGCCGCAAACACGTCTGAAGGTACATCGCGGGTAACGACGCTGCCGGCCCCGATGACCGTGCGTGAGCCGATACTAACGCCCGGACATATGATCGCGCCACCGCCGACCCAAACATCCGAACCAATTGAAACGGGTTTGCCGGATTCCTGAGAACGTCGCAGTTCAGCGTCAAGTGGATGTGTTGCCGTGTAAATCTGCACTGCGGGTCCGAAGAGTACATGATCTCCCATGGTGACCTGACAAACATCCAGCACAACACAGTTGAAGTTAAAAAAGCATTTTTTGCCAAGGCGAATATTGCTGCCGTAATCGCAATAGAAGGGTGGCTGCATCCAAACTTCATCACCGCCGGCCGCGAACAACTCCTGCAGAATGCGCCGTCGTTCGTCCTGCTGTTGTTCTCGCGTCGCGTTCAAATCCTGACACAGGTCCCTGGCCCGATCCCGGGCTCGAACCAGTTCGTTATCCAGTGGGTCGTATAATTGCCCGGCCAACATTTTATCGCGCTCACTTTGCATTATATTGCTCCTCGTTTACATCACAGACTAACGCCAAACCGGCTCATCAACAAAACCAATATCATGGAGTACCGGGCGCCGGAAGAAAAGACAGTGGGGAGCCGCGCGCTGATAACAGCATGTTGCCAATGGATAGCGGGTGCTGATTCCGATTAGGTGTGCTGCAGTTTATCCAGATCCAACTCGGCAGAACCAGTGGTATTCACACCCAAGACTTCTTTCAGATAGAGTTGTGAGCGCTGGTGCTGTTGCGGTGTGTTCGAGGCAACACAATCACCGGGAACGTTCAGATGGAAGTCGCGCATATGTGCATCGGCGGCGGTAATTTGCACACACATGTTACCAGCGATGCCGGTTAAAATCAGACGGCGACAGCCAAGGTGGGCAAGCAGCATTTCCATGGTGGTCGCCAGAAAGGCCGAATGTTTTGGCTTGAGAACGAAATAATCCTCAGGCTCCGGTTCCAGTAATCTTGCCAGGGGCTCACCACGCACACCGCCTGTCAGACAATGTGAAACAACTTCCTTGAAGTCCGAACGCCAGCGCCCGAAGTTATCGTTGGCGTATATCACCGGAATAGCTCCCGCTTTTGCCCGTGCCTTCAATTCCGCAATGCGATGTGCGGCGGCCAGAGCCGGTTCAAAAATCGCGTCCGCACCGGGGAATTCCAGGTCATTGATCATGTCGATCACTACCAATGCAACGCCGGACTCGTCGGGTGCATTGTCATTCAGATCCGGGTTTTTGTCGGGCATCTTTGTGTCTCATCAATAAATCGATTGCTCGAAAGTGCATCATTGGTCGATGGCAAACCATCAGCCCAGCGTAAAGCCCACTATAAACGCCAGCGCCACTGCGCCGAAGGCGATGGTGTTGATCCACAGGTTCTGGTTCCTCACCTGCCACAGTACCGGCTTCTGCGTGATTTCCCGATTGGAAAACGGACCATGCTCGCTGTGGACCGAATCGAGGGAATGAAACAGGTTGTTTGGCGGATCCGGTTCTGCCGATTGTTGTGTGAACTGACCTTCCCAGGCCGTTTTAGCAACGTAGCGATCCAATAAACCAGGGAAAAGCTTTTGCCCGATAATCGCTTTCCAGCTGGGCCATCCGACCCAAATTTCCCGCTGAGGGTTATCAACCACCCAAACCACGGCTTCGGCAGCCAAAGCAGGATCATGAATGGGGGGTAAGGGTTGGGGACTGTGATGCGTGTGATTCCGGCTCCAGATGAACTGTGGCGTGTTGAATGCCGGCAACTGCACCATGGTCACCTGGACGTTGCTGTTTTCATGCAGCAGCTCGGCCCGTAGGGTATCGGTAAAGCCTTTGATGGCATGCTTTGCGCCGCAATAGGCCGCTTGCAGAGGAATTGAGCGGTAGGCGAGGGCAGAGCCAATTTGAATAATATGACCGCGATTGCGCGGGCGCATCCGCCGCAGGGCGGACAGAGTGCCGAAAACATAGCCGTGATAGGTCACGTCAGTTACCCGTTGATATTCTTCCGGAAGAATATCCTTGATCTCGGAAAACACTGTCACCATCGCACAGTTGATCCACACCTCTATGACGCCCATCTCCTGCTCAAGGCGCTCAGCAGCAGTATCCAGCGCTTGGCTGTCACTGACATCGCAAGGCAGAACAAGCGCTTTGCCGCCGGCTTTTTCAACTTCCACCTGAACGTCGATGAGGGCAGTTTCACTCCGGGCGATTAAACCAACATTCGCACCTTGTTGCGCGAAGGCTTTGGCGATGGCTCGTCCTATGCCCGCCGAGGCTCCGGTGATAGCGACTGTCAGCATGTGCGTTCTCAGTTGCGGGAAAGTGATGATTGTTTCGACTGCCTCCCCCACGAAAAGTTTGCCTATGGTTGATTGACCCATTGGTTGTGGATCGGGGCATGAGGTTCTGTATCAGTATGGCGATCGACCCAGTGAACGAAGTCCGTTGTAATCAGTCGATGAAAGATAACCGAACGAGCATAAGCTTTACGCTGGGAGTGCGTGAATGAAAGATTGGTATAAGCGTTCCATCATTTATTCACTGGATGTGGAAGCATTCAGGGATGGCAATGACGATGGCGTTGGGGATTTCGACGGCTTGCGCAAGAGCTTGCCTTACCTGACCTCGTTGGGTGTGGACTGTGTTTGGCTTTTGCCGTTCTACGATACTCCGAATCGTGACGACGGCTACGACGTCATGAACTATTACGCCATCGACCCGCGTCTCGGGAACCTTGGGATGTTTACCGAGTTCATGGACGCCGCCAAGGAATATCATATCCGGGTTATAGTCGATCTCGTTGCCAACCATACATCCGACCAACATCCCTGGTTTCAGGAGGCCCTGAAGGGGCCGTCAAATGAATTCCACAATTATTATATCTGGACACGGGAAATTCCCGAAAATCACGAACCGAAAGAGATTTTTGGTGCGACGCAGTCGGGGAACTGGGAATACGTTAAAGAGCTCGACCTCTACTACTACCATACGTTTTACGCGTTTCAGCCGGACCTCAACCTCGCTAATATCAAAGTACGCGATGAGATCAGGCGCATCATGCGCTTCTGGTTGCAAATGGGCGTGTCCGGGTTCCGTATGGATGCGGTCACTCATATGATTCGGAAAAAACATCCTGATCAGAAATTTGACAAGGACCCGCACGAAACCCTGCGCGAGTTCAGGCATTTTCTCAACAATCACGCGCCTCATGCCTACCTGCTGGCGGAGGCGGACGTTGAACCGGAAAAGTATGGTCAGTTCTTCTCCGGCGAAAGCGGCATGGACATACTGTTCAACTTCTACGGGAACAACTATCTGTTTTATGCCCTTGCCACTGAAACCGCAAAGCCACTGGTTGAGGCATTCAAAAAGTTACCGAGCCACAACGACAATGAGCAGTTCGCGAACTTCATACGCAATCATGATGAACTGGATCTTGAACGGTTGACACCTGAGGAAAGCAAGAAGGTTTTCAGACGTTTTGCGCCCGATGAAAACATGCGTATTTTCGGACGCGGTATTCGTCGGCGGTTCGCGTCCATGGTTGAGCATGATCGCAAATTGATGGAGCTGGCTTATAGCCTGCTACTGTCACTGCCGGGCACGCCGATTGTTCGCTACGGTGAGGAGATAGGTATGGGGGATGACCTGTCCATTGAAGGGCGCGGGGCTGTGCGCACGGTCATGCAGTGGGCCAACACCCGTAACGCAGGTTTCTCCAAAGCGGATCCGGCGCATTTGGCGCGGCCGGTTATCAGCGAGGGCTGCAGCGGGTATCCGACGATCAACGTCAATGACCAGATCAAGGATCACAACAGTTTCCTTGACTGGATGACCCGGGCAATTGTCGCACGGCGTCGTTGTGCAGAATTCGGTGAAGGCGACTACTTTTTTCCGGATACCGGAGATGATCAGGTTATGGCGCATTACTGCGAGCGACAGGGTTCTCTCGCTATCGCTGTTCACAATTTTTCAAACCAAACCAAGCGACTGAACCTGCATATCGATCCTTGTGCAGACGAAGCACTCATAGATGTTTTCGGAGACAGTGCCTACAGCTCTCCGGATTTACATAACCTCGAGGTGCGGCCTCGCGGTTACCGATGGCTGAGAACGGGATTTTGATCATGATTAACGACGATTTTCTGTGGTGGCAGAGCGGTATTGTCTATCAAATTTATCCTCGGTCTTTTCAGGACTCAAACGGTGATGGTGTCGGAGACCTGAGCGGCGTGATTGATCGCCTGGATTACCTGCAGTGGTTGGGCGTGGACGTAGTATGGCTGTCGCCCATTTACCCGTCACCCATGGCGGATTTTGGTTACGATGTGGCCGATTACACTGCTATCCACCCGCTGTTCGGCACCATGCGGGATTTCGATCGACTGCTGGCGCTAGCCCATGACAAGGGCATGAGAGTGATCATCGATCTGGTGCCCAACCATACTTCCGATCAGCACCCCTGGTTTATTGATTCTCGGTCGTCTCGCGACAATCCGAAGCGGGATTGGTACCTGTGGCAGGATCCCGCTGAAGATGGCAGTGAGCCTAACAACTGGCTCAGCGTGTTTGGTGGCTCGGGCTGGGAGTTTGACGAGCACACCAAACAATATTACTACCACGCCTTCCTGAAGGAGCAGCCGGACCTCAACTGGCGTAACCCGGAGGTTCAGGAGGCCATGCTGAAGGTGATGGAATATTGGCTGGACAAGGGCGTGGACGGCTTTCGTGTGGACGTTATCTGGCACATGATCAAGGACGCCGCATTGCGGGATAACCCGCGCAACCCGGATTACCATGAAGGTGACTCCCCGTACAAACAGTTGATGCCTGTCTATTCAACAGATCAACCCGAGGTACATGACGTGATTCGCCAAATGCGCGCACTCGTCGACCGCTACTCGCAACGGTTGATCATTGGTGAAATTTATCTGCCTGTGAACCAGCTGGTCACCTATTATGGTGAAGAGTTATCCGGGGTACATTTACCTTTTAATTTTCAGCTCATCGTGCTGCCGTGGGATGCCACGGTTATCTATAACGCGATCAACGAATACGAGGCCTCGGTTCCTGAGGGTGCCTGGCCCAATTGGGTGCTGGGTAACCATGACAAATCCCGCATCGCATCGCGGGTAGGGCGGGCACAAGCGCGGGTAGCGGCCATGTTACTACTCACGCTGAGGGGCACGCCGACGCTCTATTACGGCGATGAGCTGGGGATGATGGATGTGGACATTCCGCCCGAACGGGTTCAGGATCCACAGGAGAAAAATGTGCCGGGCCTGGGGCTTGGCCGTGACCCCGAACGAACGCCGATGCAATGGACCTCGGGAAGCAATGCAGATTTCTCTGCAGCAGAGCCCTGGCTTCCGCTCAGCGAGGATTACTCGACTTATAATGTGGAGCAGGAAAAAACGGATCCGGATAGCTTCCTGAATTTGTACAAATGTTTGATTGAACTTCGTCAACGGGAGCCGGCATTGCGTACCGGTAGTTTCACCCCGGTTTTTGGCGATACGCACGTCATCGCCTATAGCCGGGATTTCAACGATGACAGCTTTCTTATCATCCTGAACCTGAGCGACCAGGCAAGGGATTTTCACCATCCGCATTCTGCCGAGGGAACCGTGGTTCTAGGTACGTCGTCAGAAAAAACTGGAACTTCTTTTACCGGTAATGTCGCGGTCGACGCCAATGAAGGATTGATAGTGAAGATCGTTTCTGCTCCGTAGACACGGACGTCCGGCACTCGCTGTCGAGGAACGCATCGCTTTAATCTGCCACTCGGAACAAATAATCAGACAAGCTGAGAGACAACAGGATTGTCAACCAAACCAGGCCGGACGCTGCCACCAGTCGGTGCTGAGCATCGGCACTTCGGAGCCCCATGAAAAACCATGTGATGAGTGTCGTTTTACATGCGGCAATAATCAGGCTGACGACTACGCCAAGTTGCCCTAAACCGACCATACTCATGCATACAGTCAATGCCAAAAGCGCCAGTAATCCAAGGTAACTGAGTAACAAGTTTTGCATAGTGCTACCGGGCCAGATAGAGCAATGGAAATATGAATACCCAGATGATGTCCACAAAGTGCCAGTAAAGCGCACTTAATCTAATCTGTGACTGGTGGCGAGCATGATGCTGACCTTGCCTCCAGCCCAGAACCAGGGTTGCCCCCACCAGACAACAGCCGATCAGCAAATGAACCGCATGGAGTCCGGTCATTACAAAATAAAGATTGAAAAACAGCCTCGCGCCGCTGACGTCCGGGTGCGGCCAATGGAATGACTCCCCCAAAAATGGCACCAGCTGATTGCGATACTCAGAATAATATTCGTAACTCTTGACTCCCAAAAAGGCAATGGCCAGGACGATGGTGAATACCAGAAGTGCCTGCGTTGCTTTTTTTCGCTGTGTGGTAGCGGCTAATTCCGCCAGCGCAATACTCAGCGAACTGGTCAGTAGTATCGCGGTATTGATTGTTCCTGCAGCAAGGTTCAACTCCTGACTCGCAGTGGCAAAGGCGACAGGGTGCATTACCCGGTAGACCGAGTACGCCAGAAACAGTCCGCCAAAAAAAAGCGTTTCCGACGCAAGAAATATCCAGATGCCCAGAGTGTTCGCCTGCCGCTGTTGCGCCAGTGAGTCGAACTGCATGCTCAAGGCGGGCGACGACTTGGTCATGATTCTTCAGTCTTTTCGGAGGAATCCAATAGCGCGTAATCATAGGGCTGATTGGTGACTTTGGGCGGCACGTCAAAATTGTGCGGCGGTGGTGGCGAGGGCGTGTGCCACTCAAGGCCTGTTGCCCGCCACGGATTACTGCCGGCGCGCTGGCCAAAAAACATCGACCAGCCCAGATTCACCAACGGCAGGAGATAGCCGATGGCGAGAAAAAGGGCACCCAGGGACGACGCAACATGATAAGGCGTAAACTCCACAGCATAGGTATGGTAACGCCGGGGCATGCCAAGATAACCCATAATGAATTGTGGAAAAAAAGTGAGGTTGAAACCGAAGAAAATGCAGATGACGGAGATCTTGGCCCACATTTCGTTATACAGGCGCCCCGAAATTTTGGGCCACCAGAAATGAAGCCCACCCAGAAATGCCATCACCATACCGCCCACCATAATGTAATGAAAATGCGCCACCACGAAATAAGTGTCGTGGACATGAACATCCACGGCAATGGACGCGAGAAAAAGCCCTGTCAGGCCGCCGATCGTGAACAGGCCGACAAAGCCCAGCACGTAAAGCATGGGTGACCGCAAGCTGATGTGGCCTTTGTACAGCGTTGCAGTCCAGTTGAATACTTTGATCGCCGAGGGCACAGCCACCAGAAAGCTCAGCAGACCGAACACCAGGCTCGCATAGGTGCTCTGGCCGGACACGAACATATGGTGGCCCCAGACCAGAAAGCCGATGAAGGCAATGGCGAGAATGGAGTAGGCCATGAACCGGTAGCCAAAAATTGTCTTGCGACTGAAGCAGGTAATGATTTCCGATACCACGCCCATTCCGGGCAGGATCATGATGTAGACGGCGGGATGGGAATAGAACCAGAACAGGTGTTGAAATAGCAGGGGGTCGCCACCGAGGGCGGGATTGAAGATGCCGACACCGAAAACTCTTTCAAGGGCAATCAGCACAAGAGTAATCGCCAGCACCGGCGTAGCAAGCACCATGATGATGGCTGTGGCGTAATTGGCCCATACAAAGAGCGGCAGACGGAACCAGTATAAACCAGGGGCTCGCATCACATGTACGGTGGCAATGAAGTTGATGCCGGTCAATATGGTGGAGAACCCGACAATAAACACGCCGGTAATGGCGGCAATCACATTGCCATTGGCAAACAGGGTGGACATGGGCGTATAGAAAGTCCAGCCGGTGTCGACGCCGCCTGCGATGACCGCGATAACCGTAAACGAGGCACCGAACATATACAGGTACCAGCTCAACAGGTTCAGTCGCGGAAATGCCATATCCCGCGCACCCACCATGATCGGCATCAAGAAGTTGCCAAGCGTCGCGGGAATGGAAGGTATGAGAAAAAACCAGACCATGACAATGCCGTGCAGGGTGAAGGTGCGGTTGTAAGCTTCCGCTGTAAGCAGGTCACCTTCCGGCGTCGCCAGCTCCACGCGCATCAGCGTGGCTGCAATACCACCGATAACAAAGAACGCGGTAATGGAGGCGATATATAACCAGGCGATGCGTTTGTGATCAGTGGTAAGGAACCATGACTTGAGAGTGTGGGGCTGATGATGCAGGTAGCTTTTGGTCGCCCGGTAATCCGCTTCGGTCATTGCGACGCCTCCAAGTCGGGTAGAGTCTTCCTCTGTGAATCGGTTCCACTGAGGGATTCAATGAACGCAATGAGCTGTAACATATCTTCTTCCGACAATTGCCCCGCAAAGCTGGGCATAATCGGTGCGTAACCGGCCACCACGTCTTGCTCCGGCAGCAAGATCGAATCTCTCACATAGGCGCGGTCCGCTTTCAGACTTCGGCCATCACTGAGATGGACCACACGGCCAAAGAGCCCGCGTAATTCCGGGGCGTGAACGACCGAGGCCGGGCTGTGGCAGCCGCTGCAGCCAAATTGCTGAAACAGCTGTCTCCCCGCAGCGGCGAGGGTTGGGTTTTGTTCTTGCCTGGCTAACCAGCGTGCATAATCGTCCACTGCCATCACCTGCACTGTACCGCCCATGTGACTGTGATCGGTACCGCAGTATTCCGCGCAGAATAACCGATATGTCCCTGGCTCATTCGCCTCGAACCAGGTGTGGGTGTCGCGTCCCGGCAGAACATCCTGCTTGATGCGAAAACTCGGCACAAAAAAACTGTGTATGACATCTTCCGACCTCATTCGCATAACAATGGGCCTGTTGACGGGCACGTGCAGGTTGTTGATTTCTCTTTGTCCGCCGGGATGGTAGAACTTCCACATCCACTGTTTGGCGACAACATCAATTACCAGTGCGTCTTTTGGCAGTTGTTGAAGTTGCATGAATACCGTAGCGCCCCATATGAAAAAGCCGATAAACACGACGAGGGGGAACGCCGTCCATAAGTATTCCGGTGCCCTCATGTCCGTGCGGACGATATGACGATCGACCTTCTTCCCGCGCCTGTAGCCTATGCAGAAGATTACGGTCAGAATAGTGATTATCGCTGTAATAAGGACGCAGGCGGCAAGCATGCTGTAGAAAAGCCGATCCATATCACCGGAAAAATCCGATGGCGTGAAAGATGATTGTTTCAGGGCTTCCAGCAAGGAGTCATTCATGGAATCTGTCGGAACCTCCTTGTCGCCAACGCCAGAGCACGCCCGCAAAAATCAGCAAGCACAGAAACGATACCAGACGCAGCAATTTCATGATGGCAAGGCTGTAACGACCGCTCGACGGATCATAGTCATAACACAGTAACAGAAGGGGATTTGCGGACGCCACGGTGGGATTTGATGGCGGCCTCAAATCCAGCAACCGCTCAAGGTCGGACGTCTGGTAGTTAATGCCCGAGATAAAGTTGCGCACGTGCCCTTGCGTGTCCAGTGCAATAACTCCGCTGGGATGGGCAAACTGAGCCTTGCGTTGGTCGTAAATAAATTGAAATCCCACCGCATCTGCCAGCGCAGCAATGGCTTCCGCGCTGCCGGTGAGAAATTGCCATTGATTGAGCACATCCGCCTGGGGATATCGCTCGGCTAAATTTTGTTGCTTGCGCGTTGCATCCGCCTGGTTTTCTGCGGAATCCAGACTGACCACAATCACCTGAAATTTGGTGTCCGTGCGTGCTTGAAGCCGGCTACTGCCATCAGCAAGGGCATTGAGGGCTAAGCCGCAGAGGTTAGGGCACTCGAACCAGGCGAAGGTTAAAAGGCTAATGTCTTGCTGGAGTATCTCACCAATTTCTACCGTCCCGCGGGTACTTATGAATTGCAGGCCGAGGGGTACGGCAGTTCCCGGTATCGGGTTGAAGCTCACTTGTGCCGCAACATCGGCGTCCGTATGGATAGGTACATCCGCACCGGCCGTTGCGCCGTGTAGAACTGCCATAATAAAAACCACGAATGCGGGAAACGTTTTCAATGTTCCTCCCCTTCATGCGGTCGAGCGGTGGGTTCCGCGGAATGTCCTGCAACGACTTCTCGCCCCGCAATGATGTCTATCGCCTGATCAATAGGAATGTGGATGATATGGTCAGCCTGGGATATCCAACCATAGTGTGTGAGATGCTGTCGTTCTTGGTCCTGAGCCTGATCCACTGCGTCAGCATTTACCGATATTGCACTGGTGCTTCGCGCCCCAGGCAGTGGAGTTTGTGGGTAGCTTTCGTAAAAACCATAGAGCGCCGTCATTGCAACGATCAGAACGATCAACACGACTGTAAGAACAGCCAGAATCGGCTTGACGCTGATTGAAGGGTTATCATGATCCCGCATCGTTTTTCCTCCTCCCTTGCAAGCCAGCGTCGATTCGTGAGCGTCCATGTAACAACGCAACGGCCATTCCCCAGAGGCTGAGGAAAACCGCGGCCATTACCCAGTTCCAGGGCCATAGGTCGGGTTCGCCGCTGCTGTCCAGAACCGGCGCCAAATACCAGGCAATCACAATGAGATGTCCAATTAAAAGCAGTGTGGAAACAAAAGCCAAACCCTGAGCAGAGCACTTTATCCGGCGAAAAAGTAGTAGAAGTGTGGGCAGCGCAATGTACAGAAGGACGATGATCCACATGAGATGACCGTGAAAAAATTCGGAGCGCTCGGTGTACCAGATAATTTCGTCGGGCAGGTTCGCCTCCCAGACGATCAGGTAATCCATGTACAGACAATAACCATGGAACATCACCGCGCTCAGCAAGAGGTTGCCCAGGTCGATATTGCGTTTCAGTCGCTCGTCATCAGGTTGCTCATCACGACGCGGGTTGCGCCACTGACTGACGCTGGTCATGAGAGTCGCAAATGCCAGCCCGGCGACGAGTTGCTCGCTGATGATCAAAAAGCCGATCATGGTGCTGCTACTGCGGGGTATCAAGGTCATGAACCAGTCGACAGCGAACATCGACGTGACCAAGACAAACACAATAGTACCCAGCGCCGCCCGACGTGAGGAACTGTTCAATGGTTGGCGACAAGACCAGACGGCCATACTGGCAGCAATACCCAGCCATGCAACCCAGGAGAGGGCGCTGCGCAATAGTTGCAGCTCCGGCTGGAGCCACAGGCACTGATGCGCAGTGACGCCAAGTTGTTTGCAGTCGACGTCGACCCAGGGAAAAATAGTGCCCAATGACAACCATAGTGGAAGTGTCATTAGGGCTAGCAAGGGCAAGGTCCCGACCGCCGCCCGCAAAGCGGGCGCCAATTGTTTTCCCCAGTGGCCGCCGGACAAGTGCCATATGAGCAGTGTTGCCATGGCCCCTAAGGCGATATTGAGACAACTCAGATATGCGAATATATAACCACGAATAAAAGCGTCAGGGAAAATAACCACCAATACCGCTGCCGCGATTAAAAAAACGCAACCTAGCGCAACCCGGCCCTGGGTGAAACTCGAGCCACTCCAAATTGGTCTCGCAACACGCATTGTCATGGTGATGCCTCTCCCGCGTTCAACGCCTGCTGGAATTCGGGGTGCTGTTCAACATCAGTGTGCTGGCTTTGCTGCAGCGCCTGGATATAAAACGCAATACGCCAGCGATCGTGACGCGCCACACGATCTGCGTAGGAATACATGATGCCGTGGCCGTGGGTGATCACCTCATAAAAGTGTGAGATTCCGGCTTGGCGGAGGCGATCAACATGAAAAGATGGCGGTTGCCGAAATCCAGCCTTGACCACCGGCCCTCCACCGTTGCCGAGCAGGCCATGGCACGGCATGCAGTAAATATCATAGCGCGTGGCACCGCGTTCGATATCCACTCGGGTCATGTGTGTCGGCATGCTGCTTGGTGGCTCTTTACCTTGTGGAATGGTACCGGCGGGAGGCCATTGCGCGGCTTGCATGTTGTGAAATGCCGGCGCCACTTCCAGTGCGTCATATTTGGGTTGATCACTCATGCGTTGTTCACAGCCGACGAGAATGAGCAGTACTGCTGTTGTCAAGAGCCTGACAATTTCATTATGCCTGCTAGCCGCTACTGCCATTATCGGTCTCCGTTAAAGCCAATAGGGATTGACCGGGTAATAAGTTGGTACAGACAGTTGTTCCATGTCTTCTCGTGTTTGCTGTGGGTCTGTTGCGCTTTCGGTTTTGATCAATAAAAAAAAGCGATCCAGACTTGCAAGGTTGAAATCCTTGACCTCGAATATCGGATGGTGAAGTTGCGGGAGTCGATTGACACACAGTGTTGCCATAAATCCCGTTATGGCGGCGAACAGTACAACCATCTCAAAGGTGACCGGCAGGAACGCCGGCCATGAATGCATCGGCTTACCTCCCGAGAGAATGGGATAATCCACTACGGCTGAATAATATTGCATGCCATAGCCAATCACGCCGCCTATCAATCCACCCAGAAAAATCAGCAAGGCGATGGGGTTGGGCGAGCGGGGCAGAATTGTCTCCAACCCGGAAATCGGGAATGGCGTAAACGCATCGACCACCTCATAGCCCATTGGCGTCACCTTTCTCGCCACACGCAACAGGTTTTCCACGTCGTTGAATTCGAGCAAATAACCGCGCTGGTCAGTGTCAGTCATCTGAAATCCTCCGTTGTGCTGCAAGAAGATTTTTCTCATACTCGAGTTCCTTTTCTTCGTAAATGGACACTGCCGGAAGAAAACGTATGAACAACAGGAACAAGGTAAAGAACACGGCGATGGAACCGAGCAGCATGGTCCAGTCAACCCAGGTGCCGTAGGAAGTATCCCAGGCCGATGGCAGAAAATCCCGATGCGCACTGGTGAGCACAATCACGTAACGTTCGAGCCACATGCCGACATTGATAATCAGGGCGATCACAAACAGCAACCGTGGGCTCTGTCGGATACGTGGCCACCAAAGGCTCTGGGTAACGCAGATGTTGATTATCATCATGATCCACCAGCCCTGGGCGTAGGGGCCGAACATGCGGTTCAGCGCCATATAGCGTTCATATTGGTCGCCGCTGTACCAGATAAGAAAATGCTCCATGACATAGCCGTAGTTAACGACCAGACCGGCGGTGAGCATCACCTTGGCGATGACGTCCAGATGCCGGGCGGTGATCATGTCGTAAAGGTGGAACACGCGACGCAAGGGTATGGCGATGGTCAATACCATGGCCAGGCCTGAAAACAGGGCGCCGGCGACAAAGTACGCCGGAAAAATCTGCGAGTGATATCCGGGCACCAAGGTGACGGCGAAGTCCAGCGCGATAACGCTGTGTACGGACACCACCAGAGGCGTCGCGAGACCGGCCAGCATCAAATACGCCATTTGATACCGACGCCAATGGGTGGCCGCACCGCGCCAACCGAACGCGAATATTCCATACAAGCGTTTGGCGCTGACGGATTTGGCCCGGTCCCGCATGCTCGCGAGGTCCGGTATCAGCCCCAAATACCAGAACAACAGCGATACCGTAATGTAAGTGGCGATGGCGAAAAAATCCCACACCAACGGACTGCGCCATTGCGGCCAAACACCCATAGTGGCCGGGTAGGGTATCAGCCAGTAAAAAAACCAGGGGCGGCCCAGATGAATAATGGGAAAAAGGCCCGCAATACCGGCGGCAAACAAGGTCATGGCTTCGGCAAAACGGTTGATCGATGCACGCCAGTTCTGGCGCAGTAACAGCAGTATTGCCGAGATCAATGTGCCGGCGTGGCCGATGCCGATCCACCAAACCACATTGATGATGGGAAAACCCCAGGCTACCGGAATATTGATGCCGAGCATGCCGACACCCAGGGTAAACACCAGCATTACCAGATACAGAAATAACAGGGCCAAGACTGCGCAAATGCAGAAGAGTAACAGCCATGCTCTGCGTGAGCCTTGCAGGGGCAGGGCGGAGAGCCTGCGCCCGATGGAGGCGTAGCTGAGTCGGTCAGCAGTAACTGATTCATTCGGCATCATTCAGCGGACCTCCTCGTCCCTCGCTTGTAGAAGAGGTTGCTGCCAACGGAACGTAGTTCACATTGTGAATACGGGCGATGTAGGTTGTTCGCGGGCGAGTATTAAGTTCGGTGAGTACGCCGTAGGACAATGGATGGTGTTTGGCTTTGCTGACTTGGGCATTTTCATCATCGATATTGCCAAAAGCAATCGCCTGGGTCGGGCACGCTTGCTGACAGGCGGTAACTACTTCCTGGTCCTGTATGTCACGCATTTCAATTTTCGCATTTATGCGCGCGCCACTGATGCGTTGCACGCAATAGGTGCATTTTTCCATGACGCCCCGGGACCGCACAGTGACATTTGGGTTGCGCACAGGCGCGATGGCCTTGTGATCGAGCACGGTGTGCGACGAGCCGTAGTTGTAATCAAGGAAGTTGAATCGGCGCACTTTGTACGGGCAGTTTTGGGAACAGTCCCGGGTGCCGATGCAGCGGTTGTAAACCATCACGTTCAGTCCTTCGTAATCATGCACTGTGGCGCCAACCGGACAGACGTATTCACAGGGCGCGTTCTCACAGTGCTGACACAACATCGGCTGAAACAGGGTGCGCAGCTCACTCTGTTTTGCGCTCGCGTTTTCACTGTTTTTCTCACCAATTTCTACATTATGGTTTTCGCCATCGCTAACACCATCAGAAATGTTTTCGCTGTAATAACGATCAATCCTGAGCCAATGCATCTCTCTACCCACCAATACCTGCTCCCGTCCAACCACCGGAATATTGTTTTCTGCCTGACAGGCAATGGTGCAAGCGCCACAACCGATGCAGGCGTTCAAGTCGATGGACATGCCCCATTGGTACTGCCCTGGAGAGAAACCTTCGGGGTGTGGCTCCTCGTACAGGGATTCCGTAGGATTATGGGCGGTCGGATTCGATCGAATAAGATCCAGGTCCTGTGTGAATTTCTCCAGAGTCGTGTGTCTTACCGGATGGCGGTCTTCCATATTGTCGTGACTTTGGGTTCGCGCAAGGGGAACTCGATCGCCGGTTTTTTTCAGCGATACGCCGGAGCGGAACCACAGGCTGCTGGAACGACGTAACGGATAGGCATTCTGGCCAATTCGACTACCAATCGAGAAATCGCCGTCTTTACTCAGAATTTCTCTGCCATGACCAAGAGTAACGCTGACCGCATTTTCTGCGTGGCCGGGAAGAACGCATGCGGGCAACTGAATAATCTTTTCATCAACGCAAACTTCCACCACATCGCCGTCTTTCAGGTGAAGACTTTTTGCCAGCATCGGGCTCATCAAAAGCGCGTTGCCCCAGGTCAGGGTGGTCAGCGGCTGAGGCAGTTCCTGCAACCAGGCATTGTTGGCGTAGGTGCCGTCCCATAGTCGCGGGTCAGCGGCAAACTGTAGGATCAGCTCATCCTTTAAAATGTCCGGAGGATGCAACTGGTCCAGTAGTGAGGGTTGAATAGTTGCGTTAACCTTTTCTGCTGCTGAATGTGCCCGCTTTCCTGTGGTCAGCATTTCCCGCCATTCAATCTCAAATGTTTCTGTCGGAATTCGACTTCGCCAGTAGCGTTGAACACACTCGTAGTCGCTGAGCGATCCGTCGCCACACAAAAAGGCTAACAAAGTGTAGGACGAGAATGTTTCATACAAGGGAGATATCAGCGGCTGCTGTATGGCGACAGTGCCGTCAAAGGCCCGGGCGTCTCCCCAGGATTCCAATGGGTGAGACCGAGGGATGTGCCAGTCGCACTGGGTTGCCGTTTCATCGCGGTAAGAGCCGAGGTGTACGCTGAATTTTACCCGACGCAAATTCCTGGAAAATTCAAAATTTGCCGGCGCATTGAACACCGGGTTGCAGTCGAGCATCAATAAACTGTCCACACGTCCACCAGCCATGGCGTTTGTTAATGCCCGAAGCGAGTCCGTTAAAACTTCGCATTGTTGGGCGACGGGCTTGTGGAGCACCACGGTCGCCTCACGATTATCCAGATAGTCGTTGAGCCAATAAGCAAGGGCATGCACGGCCGCTGGTTGATTCACGCCAGCTACGACCAGGCTGCGCCCAGGATGGGCGCGAAGGTCCCGCGCGCAGGTTTCCAGCCATTGCCGCTCAGTGGGTGAGACTGCAGCATCGGCTGGTACTGGCTTATCCATCACCCGTACTGCCAGGTAATATGCCAGAGTATGTATCGCCGCCGCATTTGCCGCGAGACGGTGATCGGCCATTGCACCTGACAGGCCAGGCGTGCTCTCGATGGCGTAGATCCGGGACATCGTTTGCAGCGGTTCCCTGCGTTTCGCAAAATCCCGCGCATAGTGCAGGCTGCCGGGTAGCTCTGTCAGTAAATCGCCATCGAGTTGCACGATTATGTCTGCCTTTTCCAAATGATACTGAGGCGTTAGATCCTGCCCGAACGCCAGCCGTGCACCCTTTAGTGCGGTGTCATCGTTGACAGGCTGCCACTGGTGCCAATGCGCCTCCGGATAGCGACGTGTTAACCGGTGAATCTGTGCGGTCAGGGATGGGGACGTAATCTGCGGCGTCAGAATGTGCAGGCCCTGCCCATCGGTGCTGGACCAGTCATTCATTTTTTGCAGTAACGCAGCTTGCAAGTCACCGTAGCTTCGTATCCGACCGTTTTCTTCTATCGCACGAGAGCGATCGGGATCGTAAAGATTCAATAATTCAGCCTGCATGAACACATCGGTTGCACCCAAAGAGGCGGGATGGGCGGGATTGCCTTCTATTTTTGTTGGCCGGCCCTGGTGCGATTCCGCAATGACACCGTAGCCGTAGCCATTGCGGGTGAACACGCTGCTGTAATAACTGGCATTGCCCGGTACCACGGTTTCGGGCCTGTTGACGTAGGGAATGATTTCTTCATCAGGGGCTTTAACACAGCCGGCCAGAGCACTGCCTATACCGGCGGCACCGAGGGACGCGACCATCATTTTCATGAATTGGCGTCGGTTTGGGTGGTGTTCTGCAACGAGAGCATAATGCTCACGAATTTTTCTCTCTGCCTTCTCGTCTACACCGCTATTCTCAGGTACCCAGGAACCCACCCCGGCATGTGCATCAATATTTACAGCAGGAATGCGATCCGTATGTGAATTTTCGCGATCCGTCACTTCACGGGCTCCTCTTTCCTGTTTGCTAATTCCTCATCACCATTCACCATTCACCATTCCGATTCACCCATTCAACGATGGCAAATAGAACAGTCGGTGAGCCCGGCGGAATGAATGTCATATTGTTCCAATAATTTTTTGCCAATCTCTGTCTGTGATTCTGACTTCCATCCCATCGCTGTGACTTTATTCAATGGGCGCAGCGCCTGCTCCGGTTGCCGGTGGCACTCAAGGCAGAAATCCATATGGAAAGCCTGAGTGGCATAGGCCAGCGGCATTTTGTCCACCCGGCCATGACAGCTGACGCAGCCAATTCCCTTGTTAACGTGAATGCTGTGATCAAAATAGACATAATCGGGCAGTTTGTTTATCCGCACCCAGTGCAGAGGCTCGTTGCGCGCCAGGCTCTGTCGAACAGGCGCCAACATTTTCGCGTTCGTCCATAACTGCGAGTGACAAGTCATGCAAACATGTGTGCTCGGCATTCCAGCGAATGCCGATTCTTCCACCGATGCGTGACAATAGCGGCAATCAATATTGAGCTGGCCCGCATGGTGCTCGTGACTGAACGGCACTGGCTGCTGCTTTGGAATACCAACGCCGGTTTGGTAAGGGGTTCGCGCAGCAATCATCAGGAGCGTTGGAACAATGATTGGCACGGACACCAGCCCCAAGAAAACAACGCGGATCAGTGTGTTTGACCATTGTGGAAATAGCTGGGCCACGGCTCGGGTCCGCCGGTTGCATGAGTTTCACATTGAGTAAGGGTATGATTAGTGCAAGGCCTGTGCCAGACTGCAATACACCAATCATGGCTATCCTGTGAGCAAATCATCCATCTGGGAAAACCGCATCGACGAGCTGAAAATGATCGATGTCGCGATATAAATAGGTTTGACAACATCCGCAAAGGGAGCTGACGGCAAGTGGTGAAGCCATGAACGACTGAAGTTTTGCAACAACGACCGGCGTCACAGAATTTCTTACATCATTGGTTGTTGTAACAGCCGTTTTTAACGGATGGTAAATTTCTACACTCAAGGCGTTTTTTGCTCGGGTGTAAGGGTCATATTCGGCGTGTCATCAATCTGGCAGCGCATAGGCAATCACATAGTCGCCTTTCGGTGTTTCCATAAAATGGTGGCCACCAGCCACGATGACCACATACTCACGACCGTCTGCTTCGTAGATCATGGGTGTGGCCTGACCGCCGGCGGGCAGAACAGGATCAAATTGTCGGTGGCGGCGGCAATGAATATCAAACCACTCGCGGTCACAGCCGCTCCGCCATTATTGGGAGTGCCCATCAAGATAGGCAGATGAGATGGGATTCCGAATGGGCCATTCGCTCTAGCCGTGCCGAGAGGGCGATCCCAAATGGTTTTACCACTCGCGAGATCGATGGCTCGTATACCGCCGTAGGGAGGTTTCTTGCATGGCATTCCGGTCCACGGCAGCCGCCAACCCGCACGGATTGAAATGGCATAGGGTGTCCCTTGTTGTGGCTGAGAACCAGTGTGCATGCTCTTTGGATTCGATATCTTTTCATGGCGAACTAATTTGTTGTACATCGGAATATCATTGTAATTGACAATGATAATGCCGCGCTGGGGGTCAACCGCGATGCCTCCCCAATCTGAGCCGCCGTTATAACCCGGATACTGAATGTAAGGCGTGCTGGCAGTGGGTGGAGTATAAATACCTGCATAACTGGCCTTGCGAAACTGAATGCGGCAGATCATCTGGTCGATCGGCGTCAGGCCCCACATATCAGTTTCCGTCAGCTTGGCCTGCCGCAGCGTGTGATAAAGTGAAAATGGCTGAGTGGCTGTCCGCTCGTTCGGCTCCACCCCGCCCTGAGGCACGGGCCGCTCTTCGACGCCGACGATGGGCTCACCCGTGCGACGGTTCAGCACATAGATATCACCTTGTTTGGTGGCGAGAATAATCGCCGGCACCGAACCGTTATCGGTCGGGAAGTTCACCAGTGTGCCTGTCGAGCCAAGGTCGTAATCCCACACATCTTTATGCACCGTCTGAAAATGCCAGGCCGGCTCACCCGTGGTTACGTCGATGGCAACGAGTGAAGTCGAAAATTGGTTTTCCGGCGGATGACGGGTTTTGCTCAGAAAATCCACCGACGCATTACCCATGGGAAGATACACCAGACCAAGGGCCTCATCGGCAGAGGCGATTGTCCACATGTTCGGTGTGCCGCGGGTGTAGGTCTCGCCCTCGGGCGGATAGCGTTCGAGCTCCGGGCGCATCATGTCCCAGGCCCAAAGCAGTTCGCCGGTGACAGCGTCGAAGCCCTGAATTACGCCGGAGGGCGCCTCCAGTTTTATTCCGTCCAGCACCTGATGACCGCTCACGATCACCCCGCGCACGATGCTCACCGAAGACTTGGCAACCATGCCGGGCTTGACCTCTCCCATACTGCGCGTGATGTCTACTTGACCATTGTTGCCGAACCCGTGGCACGGTTCGCCCGTATCCGCATCCACGGCGATCAAACGGTGGTCGAGTGTGCCTTCGATGATGCGCGGCGAGCAAAGCGTGGGGGTTGTTTCCGAGCTACTGTCGCTGGTGGAATTGGTGCCGGTCTCAGGCACCTCGTAATAGGCCACGGCACGGCAGGCGGCGGTATAGGGAATATGCTCTGAGGGATAATCGTGCTCGAAGCGCCAGCGCTCTTTTCCGGTACTGGCGTCCAGCGCGATCAAATCGTTGGTCGCCGAACACAGGTACATCGTACCGTTGACCTCTATAGGTGTTGTTTCCGCGCCCCAATTCGGCGGCAAAACACCCGTGCGATACACCCATGTGCGCTCTAATTCTGCTACGTTTTCCGGATTGATTTGCGTCAGCGGTGAATAGCGCATAACGGCGTTGCTGCGGCCATAGGCCGGCCAATCGCCATTTGCCGGCGCATTCGCGTCCTGCACCGCAGCCTCGCCATGCAAGGGTAGTGGCGATATGTGGGCGGGACTCGGAGTTGCCTCTGCAATGGCCCAATTTGCATTCATGACGCCATGGGGCATGAACGCGAATGCAAAAACGACGACGAAAACCAGTGCGCATAAACCGGCCAAAGACCCGGACACTTTTTTGCGCGGCGGATTCTTGAGTAGTGGCAGAAGTAAGCAAAGAATAAAGGCGAGAACGTCGAGCAAACCGAGCCTGGGAATCCATCCCCAATAAGTCAGACCTACCTCCCAAAAGGCCCAGATGAGCGTACCGAAAAATACGACTCCGTACCACCAGGCGCCCGAGATACGGCCCCGAGCGACCTGAATGCCCGCAACCACGAGCCCGATGCCAGCCAAAAGGTAATACCAGGAACCACCTACGGCTATCAGCCGCACGCCCCCCACTACAAGGGCTGTGCCCAACAGCGAAACACAGATACCAAAGGCCACAAGTAGCCAATGACCTTTGCGACCCTGCTTGTGCGGTACCGCCATATCTCTTAGCCTCTTTCAGCAAACAAATCGGGAGCAGGACCTTTGCTGACGGTGAAGGTGCGGCAAAATAAACTGCCAACGAGCGAAACATTCGGCAGGTCTACCTTCGGCGCCCTTTCACTGACTTAAACGTCGCAGCAATAAAAGTCCTGGCAAATGCAACAGTGGACACATATAGCCTGCGAAAGTTCGGCAGATGCTGGAGCCCGATTGCAAGCATAAGCCGCACTGCTCAAGCAGAAAAAATGCATAACCGTGCTGATGAAACCACCGTCATCATTTGCGGAGGCTTTGGTGATTGGCATGGCGATAGCTAAGGAAGCGAGTGCTGCAGGCGCAACCAGATTCAGATTGGTTGTGCCTTAAACTTTTGAGTCAATTTTTGGAGAAAATGCTATGCCTTCGCAACAGTCTCAATCGGGATCGATTAGTGCAGCCCAAATTGAAAAATACGTGGGAGGAATTGATTTTCCCTGTGACAAGGAAGAGCTTGTGGATCACGCGCGCGACAAAGGCGCACCCCAGAAAATATTGGACCTCATGGATAGCTTCCCCGATAAGGAGTACGGTAGCCCCATTGATGTTGCCCGCAGCATAAAAGAAGTCAAACATTAAAGATGGTAAACGGTAAACGGTGAACAGAAAATGCTAATACTGTTTACTGTTTACTGTTTACTGTTCACCCATTACCCATCAAACCCTCGTCAAAATCTGAACCTCCTGGCTGTTCTCACCCTCGGTAAATACCGTGACGCGATCCCGCACGCGCTGAAATACCAGATTCACTTTCGCGTCACCAACCTGCAGTCGGCGAAACACGATATTGTTAATGCCCGGGGGCAGTTGCGGGTGTTCAATGTGAATTTCCTTGCGCCAGCCGTCGATGGTCACACCCAGGCACGCCTGCAGCGTCATGAATACGGAGCCGGAGGACCACGCCTGGGGCAGGCAGGCGACCGGATAGGCAATAGGTCTTTCGCTGGCGAGGCGCTGGAAGCCGCAAAAAAGCTCCGGTAGCCGCATGCCGAAATGCACAGCGGCACCAAACAATTCCGACAGTATCTTGGCCGCCCCTTCACGATAGCCGTAGCGCGCAATGCCAGCGGCGCAAATTGCCGTATCGTGGGGCCAGACGGAACCGTTGTGGTAGGACATGGGGTTGTAGCGTATTTCATCCGTGGCCAGCGTACGAATGCCCCAGCCGGAATCAAAGCAGCTGGACAGCAATTGTTGACTGACTTTCTGCGCACGTTCCGGCCCCGGTAACCCGACAAAGAGCAAGTGCCCGGCATTGGATGCGCGCACGTTGCACGGATTTCCATCGCCGTCCAGGGCCAGTGCATAAAATCCTTTGTCCTCCATCCAGAAGCGCCGTTCGACCGCCGCACGAATTGTTTCTGCTCGCTCCTGCCAGTGCTCCGCAGCCACCGTGTCTCCACGTCGGGCAGAAAGTTGCCCCATCGCTTTCAGGGCCGCGTATTTATAGCCCTGGACTTCTACCAGGGAAATCGGACCCTTGGGAAATTCTCCATCGGCGTGGAAGACGGAATCTTCGCTGTCTTTCCAGCCCTGGTTGCGCAGGCCACTCACTTCGCCGCTGGCGTAGGAGAGAAAGCCATCATCGGATTCTCCCGCGTTCTCAATCCATCCCATTGCGGCTTCAAGCGCAGGCCATATTTCATTGGCACATTCCATATCCGCGGTTCGCTCGACGTAGGCGCCGGCCAGCATTACGAATAAAGGCGTTGTGTCTACACCGCCATAATAAAGCCCGAAGGGTACCTCGTTAAGCACACTCATCTCGCCCTTACGGGTTTCATGCATAATCTTGCCAGGCGCAGCGTCGCGAAAGCTGGAGGTTTCCTGCGCTTGGTTCTGTGCCAGAAATGCAAGTACACCGCGCGCAATGCGTGGATCAAACCACAGCATCTGCATGGCGGTAATCACCGCATCCCGGCCGAACGGTGTGGAAAACCAGGGGATACCCGCATAGGGGTAGGGCCCGGTTTCGCGTTCGGTGGTCAGCAGGGCGAGATCCGAGCGGGATTTTTCCAGCCAGCTGTTGAAAATATTCTCGGAGGACTTAAACACGCCGCCGCCGTGACGGCGGTTGCGCATGCTGCTGCGCGCATGGGCGGCCGCAAGGCGAAAGCGCTCCCGTGTGGGTGCTGCGTCATAGGTGGGTGCAATCTCAACGTAAAGTTCGACGCAGGTATTGCGCGGCAGGGTGAAACGGAATTCGGCAACGCGATCTGTAAGCTTCACGGGCGATTCCGAAAAGCTGATGGCTGAATAGCGCTCGGTGTTGTCGAGCCCATGGTAGCCGAGCAGCACATGGTCTTCCTTTGTCACCGGCGGCAGTGCCTGGCCCCGTCGGTTGCGGGTAATGCCACGCACTTCGAAAATGTCTTTGAAGTCCGCGCCAAAATGCAACTCCAGGGGCGCGGACACTTCCCGTTCACCATAATTGACCAGTTGCAGGCGTTCGTACATGCGCTCTTGCCACAAAAAGCGGGATCGGTCCAGATGAATAATTCCCTCGGGGATCGAGCTATCACCCAGAGGTGGCAGGGGCCGGTTGGTAATGTGTGAATTCAGAAAGACGTCATCCTGGCTCAGCGCGCCGCTCAACAATGACAAGGGCTTGCCGCCCATGAACAAGCGGTACTCCGAGAGTACGCGGGTGTCGTTGCGAAACACACCGTCGCCTTTGCCAATAATGTCCCCCAAACTGTTGGCAACCATGAAGGTATCCATGTGCTTGAGTGCGAGCAGGTTGTAGGGCATGGTGGCGTCTTCGGATTCCACGGTCACGGCATCCGCGATAGTGGGCATGGACGCTTCGGGTACATCTGGGCTTGTGTCGTCTTTACAAATTTGTTGGTAGAGTGCGACGTGTTTTTTTGCCATGTCCATCGAGGAGAAACGTCTCTCGAATTCAGCGCGAATGCGCCCCCGGTCCAGGCCTTTGGCCAGTTCTACGGCTTCGGCCGCTTCCTCTTCATTGTTGACTATGAACCCGGTGACACCGTGTTCAATTACCTCCGGTACCGAGCCGCAATTCCAGGCGATAACCGGCGTGCCGCACGCCATGGCCTCGATCATGACAATGCCAAACGGCTCAGGCCAGGCCACTGGAAACAGCAGGGCTTCGGCATTACCGAGAAAATCATTTTTCTCCACATCGTTTAGTTCGCCCAGAAAATCCACACCCTCATCACGTAACAATGGCTCAATCGTTTCGCGAAAATAACAGGCATTCAGCGGTTCCGTTTTTGCCGCAAGCTTGATAGGCCGGCCCAAACGCTGTGCCAGTTTGATGGCGACTTCCGGTTGCTTTTCCGGTGACAATCGGCCGAGAAATGCCAGATAGCCAAGGCTCGGATCGGGCGCTGGTTGAAAGTGATTCAATGGTAAGCCATGGTAGATTGTGCCCGCCCAGTTGGCAAAATGCAGTGGCTTACGTTGGCTGTCGGAAATGGATATCAACGGATATTGCGGCCAGCGTTGATAAAATTCTTTCAGATCGGTGAGGTCCAAGCGACCGTGCATGGTAGTTACCACACGGCCAGCGAACTCCTCAAACAGAGGATAAGCCAGCAAATCCACATGGAAGTGCAGTACATCGAATTCGTGAGCCCGCTTGCGGGCTTCATGCAACATTGAAAGATGGGCAGCGGTTTCACATGCTAAAGATGTGTCACCCAGCCAGATGGCTTGGGCTCGGCAGTCAACCAATGTTGCTCGTGTATGGGATTCGCCACTGGCGAATAAAGTGACATCGTGCCCAAGCTCTACCAAGTCATCCACCAGATAGGCCACAATTCTTTCGGTTCCTCCATATAACTGTGGCGGTACCGATTCGTACAATGGCGCAATTTGTGCAATCTTCATAATTTCGTCTCGTGTACATCAGTTTATTTGCGCGAACTACTGGTTCGCGTATTGAACGAATGGTTCCGCCTAATGAATAAATGTCATTCACAGGTTCATGAATAGCGCTCCGTTGGATCAGCCGCACTTGCAGTGCAAAATTCATGACAAAAGTTCAGACGGAAATAGAGACGCCAGTACAGCGGTTGGCTGAACAGAAGCCGCCATATTCAACACGTAACTTTTACGTTTGACCGCCGTGTGGGAGGCAGCTGATCTAATGGCCATAACGATAGTTCTGCTGATTCTTCTGACCATAGCTGTCACTGCGGCTTACTTCGTTATCGGTCGCAAGCGGCGCATCATGGTTTTTGATCTGGATCCGGAGCAGTTACCGAACATTGGGGAAGCATTGCCGTTAATAGCGGGCATTACCGGTGGCATGGTGTCGAGCGGAAACTCAACCGAGATATTCCAAAACGGCGATATCTTCGACGCGATGCTGGAAGACATTGATGCGGCGCGGCAGCATGTTCATTTGGAAACCTTTGTCTGGAAGAAGGGCGCGCTCGAGCGGGCATTCGTCGACAGACTGGTCGCCAAGGCTGAGCAGGGGGTAAAGGTTCGGGTTTTGATCGATTCCGTAGGCGCCATGGAGGCTGATGAGTCGCAGCTGCATCGTCTGCGCCGCAGCGGAGCAGAACTCGCGGAATATCGGCCAATCAGTTGGGTTAACTTAAGCCGGTTCAACAACCGCACTCACCGCAAGCTGTTGATTGTTGACGGTGATGTTGGGTATGCAATGGGTCACGGCATCGCTGATGAGTGGCTGGGTAATGCGCAAGACGAAAATCATTGGCGCGATACCGGTATTCGGTTGAGGGGACCGGTAGTTGGGCCCTTGCAATCAGTTTTTCTGCAGGATTGGGTGGAAGCCAGTGGGCGCATACCCTCTGACGAGAGGTGTTTTCCGTCACAGGAAGCCACGGGCACCGCAGTGGCTCATGTGGTGAGCTCCACTGGCGATGCAAAATCATCCGTTGCGCTGCTTTACAAACTGGCCATCGCCAGCGCACGCCGGGAGATCATTATTCAGAATCCGTATTTCATTCCCAATCCGCAGGTACCAAAGCTTTTGTGCAAAATGGCGGAGCGGGGTGTACAGGTACATCTGATGATACCCGGCGCGCATACGGATAGCCCTTTTGTGCGGCGCGCCGGTTTCAATCTTTACCCGCTGTTATTACGCTCGGGTGTGCATATTCATGAATATCAGCCCACGCTTCTGCATCAAAAAATCGTGATCATTGACGGGCTCTGGTCCCATGTAGGTTCAACGAATTTCGATGAAAGGTCACTGGCACTTAACGCGGAAATTGGTGTGGGTATTCTGGATGAATCCGTGGCTGCGCAATTGAAATCCGCCTTTGAAGAGGATTTGAAAGAAAGCCATGAGCTTCAACTGGACACTTGGGAACGCCGGCCTGTATTGCAGAAATGTCTGGATTGGAGTGCGTATCAGCTGCATGGTCAGCTTTAGGCTCTGGCTTCATTGCAAGCCGTGACGGGACTCGCGAATTTGTAGCCCGGATGGTGTAACGCAATCCGGGAAGACGGCCGCTAGCCCCGGATTTCGTTACACTCCATCCGGGCTACGGGTGCTGTGATAGCTTCTGGGGCAGTTTCGACACTTCGAAAACTCTTTCGACTGATCAGAAAATCAACCCGTGCTATTCGACCGGTTCACCTCGATCCTGTCTCGTCCATTGCGCTTTGCGCGATACATGGCGTGGTCCGCACGTTCAATGGCGGCACTCAGGTCTTCACCCTTGATCGCCTCGGTAATGCCAACGCTGCAGGTAATCTGTTGGCCGGGCCAGTTGTACTTTGCCATGGCTTCCCGAACCCGTTGAACTACCGCGGAGGCTTGGGCGGCGGCTGTTCCGGGTAATATCAGAAGAAACTCTTCCCCGCCCCAGCGGGTGAGAAGGTCCTCGTGCTTGATCAACCCGCGAATGAGGTCCGCCATTTCCTTCAGCACCTGGTCACCCACGGCATGCCCATGGGTGTCGTTGAGCTGCTTGAAATAATCAATATCAATAAAAGCCAGGGACAAGGGAAACAGGTGAGGGTCGTTGAGTTGGGCCGCATCAACCAAAGCGTTGCGCAGGCCGTGGCGGTTGAGTACCCCGGTCAGCGCATCGTGATGAGCCATCTTCTCGAATGTCTGATTCTCCAGCATCAAGGCTTCTTTGATTTTGTGCAGCGACAGGTGCTGTTGCTTGCTGAGGATCAATTGGCGGCGGGTCACCAGCGTGTCGATAACCATATAGCCGATAATGCTGGTAATCCAGATGACAATAATGATCAGTCGAAGCTGGGCATCCGAGATGGTTTTCCCGCGCAGCTCGATGCTTTCCAGCACGATTTTGTGATGGCCAGGCACCATGTGTCCACCGGTGGCAAGGGATATTTGCGCAACGTTGTCCACCTCGACGCCAGCGTGTTCCAGGCTCAAACGGGAGGTATTGGTCCACCAGGATGCGACATTAAACTGCTCCAGCCGCGCCGTATAAGTCGCCATGGTATTGCTGGCGTTGAACAGAATTTCCATCGGCTTGAGCGTTGTCAGCTGATCCGGCTCGGAGTAGGCGGGGTTGAAATTGCGGATGAAGAAACGCATCTGCGGCTCGCTGGGGCCTTCCACGCTGAGACGTAGGCTGATTCGATCATAATTGGTCAGGTCCAGGCCGGCGGGGGGTTGTCGCAGGGCTATGACAACCTCACAAAACGGCCACTCATAATCGCCACCGATGTCGCACTCGAGAATTATTTTGCTGTCCTCGCGCCGCAAGGTCGCAATGCTCGAGCCAGTTTCGTTGGCCACCGCGCGGTCGTCAACCGCCTCCATCAGGAAGGAGGTATGACCATCAATATGCAACACCGCGTGCCCCGCATAATGCTGCCACGCCATGACGATGAATGTCATCACAATCAGACACGCGAGAAGCCGCTTGAGGTAGCGGTGAAGTCGCCCATCGGTCTCGTCTTTCATGGGGTAGGGTTCCTACGAACGTTCCAATTGCGCATACGCAGTTTCTGGGCCAAATTGCCAGTGTCAGTCTAGGTGCTGAATGACTTGTGCGCCAGCGCACACCGGGATTTTCGCGGAAATTTGCTGGAGAGCAACTGTAGAAAAGGTGAGGGGGGGGGAAGCAGGGCCCGGCGAGCACTCATGTCGCCAGGCATTCCCTTACACTGAAAACCGTTTTGCCAGTTGCAGCTGATCGGCCGCCTGGTCCGCAAGGCGGGCGCATGTGTCTGCCATCTCATGTGCGTTGGATGAGGTGGCATCTGACTGAGTGGCAATTTCGTGTACGGAGCGACTGATCTCGTTTGCAACCTGGGATTGCTGTTCCGCGGCTGAGGCAACCTGCAGAACCATTTCCTCGATACTGCTGACTTCTCGCGAGATGTACACAATGGCTTGTCCCGCCTCACCGGCGGAGGTGACGCTGTTATCGGCCACCTGTTCGCTGCGATCAATCGCCGCTACAGCCCGCAGTGTACTTTCCCGGAAGTGCTCGATGATATCGTTGATTTTGACCGTCGAATCCTGTGTGCGGTTGGCCAGATTGCGTACTTCCCCAGCCACTACAGCAAATCCGCGCCCGGCTTCACCGGCCCGGGCGGCTTCAATGGCCGCATTTAAGGCGAGCAAGTTGGTTTGTTCTGCAATTTCCTTGATGGTCGCGGTGACCTTCTCAATCATCCCCGTGTCATTTGCGAGTTCCTGTACAACCTCGCGGGTCTGGGTAACTTCTGCGCGCAACATCCGGATGGCATTGACTGTTTGTTCGACCGTCACTTCGCCGCTTTTGACCTGCGCCGTGACTTCCTGTGTCGCGTTGGAAGCCAGGGCAATGCTGTGGGCCACCTGCTGCACCGTGCCCGTCATTTCATGCATCGCAGCGGCCACAGTGTCCACTTCCCGTCGCTGGCGATCCATAACCTCTGCGCCATGGTGGGCGCGAGTGCGTGCGTTTTCTGCCTCCTTGGCGACTTGGGCGGCGGAATCCTGAAGGGAGTGGGTAATCGTGCGCAGCATTCCCTGGTGAAACCGGTGCAGGTGTTGTTCCCGGCCTCGGCTTCCGGTGTGGCCGGTGTAAATGTACTGCGCCACGTTGTCATTCAGGAGCCTATCAGCATCGCGGTTGGTGCCGGTAAGACGGCTGACCGCCATATGCAACAGCGGGGTGACGATCGCTCCCAGCAGGCTCACTGGCAGAGCTGCCACCGTAGTGGCCCCGGCTGCCAGGCTGGTACCCAGCACTAGGAGACCACCGAGCAAGGCATAAAGACCGCTGGAGGGCAGGTGTTCTGCCAGGCGCTGTCCAACGGAAATAGCGGCTTTGCCATTGTTGATCCGTGTATAGACGGTCTGGGCGCGTTTTACCGCATCTTCTGATGGCGCACAGCGTACGGATTCGTAACCAATGACCTCGCCGTTTTGCCGCAGGGGGCTGACAAATGCGTCTACCCAATAGCAGGAGCCGTCCTTGCAGCGGTTTTTGATGACGCCCATCCAGGAGCGGCCGGCTTTCAGATCCTGCCACATGCGCTGGTAAATCGCCGGCGGCATGTCCGGATGCCGAACAATGTTATGCGGTTGATCCAGAAGCTCTTCCTGGGTGAAGCCGCTGATTTGCTGAAAAGTCTCGTTGACGGCGGTAATAATGCTGCGGGTGTCGGTGCGGGAGACGAGCGGTTCGTTCGGGGAGACAGGAACACGTCGATCGGTGACAGGAAGGTTTTTCCTCATGAATACATCTCAAAAGCATGTGGGTAAAAGCGTCGCCAATGAATGTTTTCGGCTAGAGGAGCCGAAGCTTTAATGGAGATTGACGCTCAAACTTGTGCCCATTGACGTATCAGGTTGTGATAAACCCCGGTGAGCTGCACAATTTCCGGGCTGTCGTCCTGGGTTTTTCGCAGGGACTGGATCGCCATGTCCATATCGAACAGCAGGGCGCGGCGTTCATCACTGCTGATCATGCTTTGCAACCAGAAGAATGACGCAAGCCGTCTTCCTCGTGTAACCGGTGTGACACGGTGCAAGCTGGTTGCGGGGTAGAGCACCATATCGCCGGCGGCCAATTTCGCTTTCTGCGAACCATAAGTATCTTCTATTATCAATTCGCCACCGTCGTATTCCTCCGGTTCCGATAGGAACAGCGTCATGGAAATATCGGTCCGCACTTTGACCGGTGTGCCGGGAACCTGTCGTATGGCATTGTCCACATGCACACCGAAGGATTGACCGCCCTGATAACAATTGAATAAAGGCGGAAATATTTTGAGCGGCAGGGCCGCAGACATGAACTGGGAGCTGCGGGACAGAGCGGCGAGAATGCTGTCTCCCAACTGTCGCGCGACGGGGGAATTCTCCGGTAATTGCAAATTGTGTTTTGCCTTGGTGCTCTGATATCCCGCCGTGATGCTGCCGTCTGCCCAGTCCGCACTAAGCAGAGCGCCGCGCATATCCTCGACCTGGGCCTTGGTTAAAATATCAGGTATGTGCAATAACATTATTTTCACCTGTGTTTATTGATGGCATTGCGTTGTCTGAACCAAAGCGAATGACGCTTCAATGTCGGAAGGCGCCTTCGGCTTTTTCGACCTACGATGTGATTTCGAGCTGTAGGTCGAATAAGACATGAGCTCCGCGAATGACGCCATCCGACGTTCCAATGTCGGAAGGCGCCTACGGCTTTTCCGACCTACAGATTCAGATCAATCCGCCTCGGCGCTTCAGAATCAGAAGGTATAACGAGTGCTCAGGCTGAGGTAGCGACCTTCGCCGGGAATGAAATGCCCACCGCCGAGTTGATCCGCATACTCCTCGTCCGTCAAGTTGCTGCCGTTGAGCTGCACACTCCATTGATTGGCGATTTGATAGGATACCATCACATCCCACAGCAGGTAGTCGTCAGCGGTTTCGCGACCGCCGGGATCCGAGCTATTGTAACGTTCGCCTACATACTGCGCACCCAGGCCCGCTGCCAGTTTGTCGCTGAAGTCATATCGACCCCACAAACTGAACGAATGGTCCGGCGTGCGTGGCAGCTCGTAGCCTTCCTGAACCTCATCGTCGCCTTCCGCGTTAACGACTTCGCTATCCTGGAATGTATAAGCGGCGGTTACGGAAAGTTGACGACTGATTTGTCCCACAGCGCTCAGCTCCAGACCATCAACCCGTTGTTCACCGCTCAGGCTTTCGTCACTGGTGTCCAGTGCGAAAGGGTCATCGGTACGCGCGTGGGTTTTTTCCGTGCGGAAAAGCGCTGCGTTGGCCAGCAAACGTCCGTCAAGGAGTTCCCATTTGGTTCCGAGCTCATAACTCAGGGTCTCTTCCGGATCAAGCTCACTGTTGTTGCCACGGGAGGAGGCCGTGAGGTCATCCGCTGATGGGCTAAAAGAAGTGCCCGCGCCAAAATAAACACTGCCGTTATCGGCAGGTTTGTAAACAAGCCCGAGGTTCCAGCTGAATTCCTTGTCTTCTGCCTCCAGCGTCACCGACGGGTCTGAACCACTCAGATCGTAGAAGTATTCGGTCTCGAAGGTATCGTAGCGCAGCCCCAGTGACAGTTCCCACTGTGGGTTCAAGGTCATGGTATCGAATATATAGGCCGCCGTAGTGTCACCCGTGGCTTCCTGGTCCTTGTTGATACGCGCGTAACGGCCGGTATAAGCAAAATGGGAGTCAGGATTGTATAAATCGACCAGTATAGGTGTAGCTGCGAGGTTATCAGCCACCACTGCCTCGTAATTCCAGCGTTCGAATTTTTCCTCGGCAAACTCAATGCCCGTGACCACATCGTGAGTGATGCCGCCGGTTTGGTATTGGCCAATCAGATCAAACTGCAGCACCGTGAGAGAGTCTTCCGTGTCGCGTGTTTTTTGGTGGTCGAGGCCGACATCCGTGCCGGTCTCAATGTCATCAAATCTCGGGGCGTTGACGATGGACTGCCGTTCCACCGAGCCAGTCCGGCCCAATACGCGTAGCGTGGTGGATTCGTTCAGGTCCTTTTCGTATTTGGCGGTAATGGACTGGGCCTTGATGTCTTCAAAATCGCGATTCACATTGCCATAAAAATTGCTGAAATTCACTGGCGGCGCTTCGCCGACGTAATCAGCCAGCGCGGCAACCGGCGTTGAACCATTCGATACCCAGGGTAAGCCATAGTCGGGCAGGTTGTCCTGCTTCTGGTAATCGGCGGCAAGAGAAAAGCGCGAGTCGGTGCCGATACCCGTAGCGAACGACAGAGCGATAGCATTTTTTGAGTTTTCCACCTCATCCCGACCCGCAACTTCGCCATCATCGCTCAACAAATTGATGCGCAGGGCTGTAGTCTCGCCGACTGACCGGTTGGCGTCGAGCTGTGCGCGGTAGTCGCCTTCACTGCCCAGGCGCAGATCGACATCACCAAAATCCTCAAGCTTGGCGGTTTTGGTTTGCAAGTTAATGCTGCCTCCAGTCGCGCCGCGGCCATAGACAGCGGAACCTGGGCCTTTCGCCACTTCAACGGCTTCGACGTTGTAAGTGTCGCGAGTGTAGCCGGCAATGTCTCTGACGCCGTCAATCATGATGTCGTTGCGGGCACTGAATCCACGAATACTCATGCTGTCGCCGGTCGGGGCGCCACCTTCACCAGCTTCCAGGGAGATGCCCGGGACGTTGCGTAAAGCGTCACGCAAACTGTCCACGTTGCGGTCCTTCATAACCGACTGGGGGATAACAGTAATGGTCTTCGCCGTATCGAGCAGAGGCTGAGTGTATTTGGTGGAGGTGGATTCATCGACCTTGTAGCTTTCTTCCGATTGTACCGTTGCCTTGGCCGTTGGCAGTTCCTTCACGTCCTGGCCGTAAGCTGAGGTTGCGACCCAGGGTACGGTGGCCGCAACAGATACCGCCAAAAGTTTGCGTTTAAAGCCAGCAGAAGAGGGTGTGGGTGTCGTGTCCTTCATGATTATTCCCCAATGGTTTTTGAATGGAAGTTAAAAGTTGTGTGGTTGACGACATCAGGTCATCTGGGAGGCGAAGCATACGGCAATTTTTACTGAATGCAAATAACAATCATTATTATTTACATTAAGTGTGCGCTGTGGCATTCTGCGATCAAATCCTGCGGGGCATCTACAGAGGCTATTAAGTGAACGGACATTCATTCAGGTACGAGCGACGGTCAACGAAAATTTTTGCGCCGAGGGTGTTAAAAAAAATCACGCGTGTCATGGGAAGCATCGGAAGTGTCATGCTGATTTGCCTTGGCACTCACGCGAGCGCCTTGACCGTTGAACAGACCGACAAGCTCGTCAACCGATGGCTGGATACCGAGCGGCAGGCGACACATCTCGAAACACAGTGGCAGGCGGAGAAGCCGGTACTCAACCAACGCATTGCATTACTCAAAGCGGAACGAGCCCAACTGAAATCCATTCTTCAGAGAGACAGCGCGCAGCAGAGCGACGTCGCGGAGCGGCGCGCGGAACTGCTAGCGGAACAAACACGCATGGAAGAGGAACAGGTTAAGCTCGAGGACGGACTCAGATCATTGCGCAAGCGTTTGGATTATCTTGCTAGACTTTTACCGCCCCCGTTGCAGGCGCCCTGGGAAAAGGAACAGCAGATACTGGATGGGTCATCGCAAGTTTCTGATCAGGGCTCTACACAACCCTCTACACAACTGCAGGTTGCCATCGCTCAACTGGGCTTGCTTGCTGATTTCGATCAACGGGTCAGTGTTCATGAAATGCCGCTTACCACGCCAAATGGAAGTGATGTGCTGGTAAAACAAATTTATCTTGGAGTTGGCGCCGCATGGTTTGTGGGTGGTGATGGAACTTATGCCGGGTGGGGCGCGGCCACACCGGAAGGGTGGGTATGGCATTTTGATGATTCTCTTGATGGTGACGAAATTGCCAAGGCCGTGGCGGTCTTCGAAAAGAAACAGCAAGCGGAACTTGTCACCCTGCCTTTGCGGCTACCTCAAATAGTGTCCATACCAGCGTCCGAACCTGCATCAAAAAGAGGGAGCTTGTGATGTTTTCACGTAAATTCGTTGCTGCCATTGCCATCTTTGGCGCGCTGATGTCGACCCAGGTTTTTACTGAAGAGGTTTTCGCAGCAGAGGCTCTCGAGCAATCATTATTGAACAAGCTGGCAAACGCGCAAACATCGCTGTCGGCAACTGAAAAGCGTATCGCCCGGGAAAGACACAACCTTGCGGAGGAGCTTAATGCACTGGAGCAAGAGGCCCTGGCACTGCAAAAGGAAACCAGTGTAGCGCGGCGCCTGGCTGATGAAAAAACCTTGAGCCTTTCCCAGCTTGAATCCCGCCTTGACGCCTGGCACGAGCAGCAGGCATACCAGCACAATCTGCTCAACCGCTTTCTGCAGCAGCATAAAGCCGGGGCAGATCCGGTTCCCACCCAACTTACGGCACAGATAGACGCCGTGGTACAGCTCGGCCACACACTGGAACAACGCTTTTTCCCCCGCTGGAATACTGCGGAGGTGATTGTCGGTGATGGTGTGCTGGAAACCATGCCGCTACTGTCAGTCGGCCCGGTGAATTGGTTCTGGCAGGAATCAACAGGGCGCGCCGGAGTCGCGGCTTTGGGTGACAATGGATTGCAGTCAGAATTCCTGCTCTCCGGGAACCAGAGCAGCGGTATAGAGGCGTTGCTTGCCGGCGCTGACGGCACTCTCGCGTTTGACCCCACACTGGACCGGGCCATGGTTCGGGAACAGAACGCGGAAAGTATTTTGGAGCATGTTGCCAAAGGTGGTTTCTGGGTGATTCCCATTTTACTGTTTGGTGCCTTTGCACTCGCTATCGCACTGTTCAAGGTTGTGGAACTGTGGCGCTTGCCGAAGTTGGTGCGCTTGACTCCGACGGTGTTGAAGTCACTCATTGACGACCCGGAACGTCCCGTTCCTGCAGCGGTGGAAGGGATGCAGCAACAGTTGCTCAATGTTGGCAGAACTGAGCAAACGCCCCGCAGCCGGGACGACCGATTGTTTATTCATTTGCAGGAACATCGCAACTCTCTTGAACGCTGGATTGGTGCCATTGCCATTACCGCTTCCGTATCACCATTGTTGGGTTTGCTCGGCACTGTCAGTGGCATGATCGAGACGTTCAAGATGATGACCTTGTTTGGCGCCGGTGATCCTGAAGTCGTTTCAGGGGGCATTGCACAGGCACTGGTGACCACTGAGCTGGGGCTCATAGTCGCCATACCCGCGTTGATACTTCACGCTATACTCAACCGCCGGGCCAGGAACTACTATATGGAGCTTGAGAATTTTGCAATTCTTCTGGGGCAATGTGATGAAGATGAGTTGTTCGCAATTTCCAATGAACAAAAAGCTCAGCAAGCCAAACAAAAAACTACTGTGCAGGCTAAGGACGAACCTGCGCATTCCGAAGCAGACGCGCTGGAAACTGGCCCATCCGGAACGGTTAACGGAGTGCCGGCATGATCCAACAATTGACATCCAACTGGGTCTGCTGGGCCATCGCCATAACTGCGCTGGTTTGTTATCAGCAACTGTGGGCGGCTCTCTTTGATAGTAAAAGTATTAAAAATGAGGGCCTTGAAATTACGCGTGCGGCTGTGCATGGGGCGCACTCCAGCACCCGCCACAATTTCTGTGGCGTGTTGATTGGAGCATTACCCTTGCTTGGGTTATTGGGCACCATCATTGGTCTGCTGGATTGCTTCGCCAGCATGGCACAGCAAGGTGCTGACAGCGAGCAGTTGAGTAACGGCATAGCCGACGCGCTTCTGACCACCCAGCTGGGATTGGTTTGCGCAATACCTGCCTGGTTGCTACAGGGCTACATTCGCTCACGGCAGCGCATGCCTGCCAGCATTGGAGCGAAGTAGCCATGCCAACTCGTTTGCAACGTCGCCTTGAACAGCAGAATGCCCACACCATCGATATGTCACCATTGCTGGATGTGGTATTTATTCTGTTGATTTTTTTCATTGTTACCACTGTTTTTGTACGTGAAACCGGTGTGGAAGTGGATAAACCGCAGTCCATTACCGCTCAGCAGCTGGAACAGTCAGTGGTGCTCTTGTCCATCACCGATGCGGGTGAAGTGTTTTACGACGGAAGCCGCATAGGCATTGCCGGTATTCGCGGCACCATTGAACAACTTCAGCGCGGGCAGGCGCGTCCGGTTGTTATACAAGCGGACAAAGCTGTGCCAACACAATTGCTGCTGAAAGTGATTGATGAAGTCAAACTGGCGGGCGCGGAAAGCGTCAACCTGGCGGCACTCAATCCATGATGGGATCAAATCTGGCATCGATGAGGGCTTGGCGTTGGTCATCAGCCAACCAGTTCAAAGCGAGCTTGTTGAGCCTGTTGTTTCTGATGTTCGCGTTGTTGCTTCTGTGGATGGGACACTGGATGCAGAATTACGTACCGGAGGAAGTGAGCGTGCGCGAGGTGTCATTAACGGCACCGCCACCGCCTCCGCCGCCACCACCGCCTCAGGTAGTGCAAACGCCACGGCCGGTGAATTCAGTGCAATTGCAGGTGGAGGGCGTTGGTCCACAATTGCCGATGTTCAAGATTGAAACGCCAGACATTAAAGTTGCCCAGCCCGAGGTCATGGATATGCCGACGAGGCAGACCCAATGGCAATCCCTCGAGGTCAATTGGGAAGCCTTTTCGCTGGATGACCTGGATGCCTTGCCGGCGTTGTTGACTCCGGTTCGCGCCGTCATTCCCAAGAGTCTTGAGCGTCGTGGCATCAATCATATTCTGATTAAGTTGGACGTGGTGATTGATGAATCCGGTCAAGTGAATCTTGTAAAAGTGGTTGAAAATCCCTATCCGGAACTCGCCAGTGAAATACGCAAGATTGTGAAAAGCAGTCGATTTTCGCCGCCGAAAAAGGGTGATGACGTGGTGCGGGCGCGCTTTATCTGGCCAATTGAAATTGCGCTCTAGTCGCGCATTCAGTTTGTGACTGTTAGCAACATTTTAAAAGAGTCGTTCGATGCCGCTCAAGGAGTTTGTCATCGGGTAACTCTTTCGAAACCCTCGCGGAAGGGACGCCGCGGGACCGCTCCTTGGCATCCTGCCATCGCGGCATTAGTGCATCCATGCACGTCGGAGCTACAGGGATGATTCATGCCGCACATCCATGTGCAGCACCCTTGGGGCAGCTGCGCTGTGCAAATCGGCTGTCCTGCCGATTAGTTATGCGTTTTCGAAAGAGTTACCCCGATGACAAACGGGCAGCACATGCAAACTCAGTCAGATCGAGGTTTTCAATAGCCTGTTTAGGTGCAAAAATATTAATTCATTCAGGTAGATATATAAATGCCAGTATTTGCGTTGTTTTCGAAACGATTCCTGCTGTGCGTGTCGCTGCTGGTGTTCACGGGTTACGCGCGGGCGGAGATTCATTTACAGATGGCTGATCCCGATTGGCATTTTCTGGTGAGTAATGTCAGCGCGGGGCAAACTGAAGCCCAACTGGAACCGGGTGAACGAGGCTTTGCTCAAGACATTCAACCGCTGCTGGCGGCGCAGAACTATGAAGGCGTGTTGCAAGCCTTTGCAAAACGCCCCATCGAGAATGACAGTGCCGCATTGCGTCAGCTGCGTGGGCAGGTACTGCTTGCGCAGAAGCAATATGCCCAGGCGGCCCAGGCGCTTAAGGCTGCACTGGAGTTGATGCCGGATCTCGCGCTGGCGCATCGAAGCTTGAGTATGGTGTACATGCTGCAGAAGAATTATTCCGGCGCGCGTAGCCACCTGCAGAAAAGCATCGAGCTCGGCGTGGCGGATGCACAGGTTTATGGTCAGCTGGCATTTGTGAATCTACAAATGGGGCAGGGCGCCAGCGCTATCGCCGGCTATCAACAGGCACTATTTCTGGAGGCGGACAATGCGCAGTGGCAACAGGGACTGCTCTATGCATTGACGGAAAGCAATGCACTGGACCAGGCCCAGGCATTAGTGGACGAAATGCTGCAAGCTGATCCCGACAGCGTGGAATTGTGGCTGCTGCGCAGTCAGATTGCGCTGCAGGCTGACAAGCCCCGGCAGGCGCTGTCCAGCCTGGAGGTTGCATTATCATTGGGAGAGCGCGGGCCGGATAATCTTGCCATTGCAGCTCAACTGCATTTGCAGCAAGGTAGCCAATTGCGAGCGGTGGAGCTGCTTTCACAAAACCTGGCGGGGCTCAACCGGGACAATGGCGCGGCTATGCTGGACACCCTGGATCAGGTGATTGCGTGGCTCACCTATCAGAAAAACTGGTCCGCGGCGGAGCTGTTACTGACCAATATTGACAAGGTTGCTCGTCAACAGCCAGACCAGATACCCGCATTCTTCAAAGCACGGTTTGATGTATATCGTGCGCAACTCGCCTTGAATCGCGGCGATGTTAAGCGGGTGAAGCACTGGCTGACACAGGCCCTTAACGCGGACCCTAGTCATGGCGATGCATTATTGGCGCTGGGAGAATATTACGTGTCCCGGAATCAGCCTGATGCGGCACTGATGTATTTTATTCGCGCGGAAGCTCTACCAGCGTTCAAGGAGCGCGCTCTGTTGCGCCGCGCCCAGCTGGAGATCGACCGTAAATCTTACGCAGCGGCGTTGGGCATTCTTAGGAAGGTGGTGCAGCTGAATCCCGGTCGCGCAGATATCATCGCCAATGTTCGCTCCCTGGAAAATCTGGTCAGAAACCAGGGATAGCGCTCGAGCAAAGCGAAAATTGCGAGACGGATTTCCCGCTTGGTACGAGAGATGCACAAAGAAGACTTCGTGTGGAATCCAAATTGGAGGTTAACCATGACACGTGCAACTTTACTTGTAGCTGCAGTTTTCACTTTGATGTCCTCTGGCGTAGCGGCGGATATAACACGTGATACCAGCGGTCCGGACGAACCCAAGTCTTTTTCGGAGCTGGATGTTAACGGAGACGGCTCACTCGATGAAGCTGAAGTTGTTGAGGCTCAGGACCCCTATACGGTAGGCGGAGTTGATTTCGACAGTATTGATCAGGATGGTGATAGTGAAATCAGCAACGATGAATGGGATCGATACCTGCGCGATCAGCGACGATAAGCGGGGCAGATGGCACGGGTTGCGAGACGCGTGCCGTCTTGTCAGCCCGTTTCAATGCTGGTTCTACAGGAGTGGGTTTATGAATATCAAAGTGCAACTATTAGCGATGCTAATGGCCGCGGCAGCGCTCGCTGGGTGCGACGTGGAGCAAACGGAAGAAGGGCAGTTGCCAGATGTGGATATAAAAGGCGGACAAATGCCCAAATTCAATATTGAGCAAACTCAGGAAGGCGAGTTGCCCGATGTCGATATTAAAGGTGGCAAGCTACCAAAATTTGATGTTGATGCACCAGATGTGGATGTGGACACTGAACGCAAGAAGGTTCAGGTACCGGATGTGGACGTTGATGTCGACAGCGAAGAAAGGAAGGTGACAGTGCCGGATGTTGATATCAATGGTGATGCTGATGGCATGAAGGCTAATTAGAGTTACAGCGCTGGGGAATAGGGAATTCTGCGGTTATGGGCGTCTTCATTTCGAAGATGCTACGTTAATCGAGCACCCCAAAAAGAGTTTGTCATCAGAGGTGGACCTTTTGAAACCCTCGCGGCAGGCGACCGCCAGGGATGGCGGAAGGTAGGGCAACGCAGGACGCAGTTGTCGAGACGCCGCGGGACCGCTCTCTGGCATCCTGCCATCGCGGCATTAGTGCGTCCATGCACGTCGGAGCCACAAGGATGTGTTTATGCGTTTTCAAAAGGTCCATCTCTGATGACAAACGGGTCGAAGCCCCATATCAACGACGCTGCTAACCCAAACGCCTCAGCTTTTTTTCAGACTCGCCATGTCAATAACAAACCGGTACTTCACGTCGCCGCGTTTCATGCGCTCGTAGGCCTGGTTAATATTCTGGATGTCCAACATCTCAACGTCACAACTGATGTCGTGCTCCGCGCAAAAATCCAGCACCTCCTGAGTCTCCGGTATTCCGCCAATCAAGGAACCAGTGACAATTCTTCTGCGGGATATCAGTAATCCGGCCTGGATTGGAGGCTCAATGGGTTGCAGCAGCCCCACCAGAATATGCACGCCGTCCAGCTTCAGGCAAGCCAGATAGGGATTGAGGTCGTGCTGAACTGGTATGGTATCGAGCAAAAAGTCAAAGCTCTGTGCCGCTACGGCCATATGATCGGGATTGGTCGAAATGACAACGTGGTCAGCACCTTGCCTTTTTGCCTCGGCGCTTTTGTCTTCGGAGCGAGTAAAGACGGTGACCTCCGCGCCGAGGGCTTTGGCGAACTTGACGCCCATATGCCCCAGGCCTCCCATGCCCAGGACGCCAACCTTGTGGCCCGGCCCTATGTTGAAGTGTCTTAGGGGAGAGTAAGTAGTAATGCCGGCACACAAAATAGGGGCGGCTGTGCTGGCATCAAGCGTGTCGGGTACTTTAAGCACAAAGCGTTCGCTCACCACGATGCTTTCTGAATAACCGCCGAATGTGACGGTCTGGTCATGGCGGTCCTGGCCATTGTAGGTCGCGGTCATGCCGCCTTGCTCGCAGTACTGCTCGAGCCCATTCTCACAGGCGGCGCAGCTCCGACAGGAATCCACCATGCAGCCTACACCGACTGTATCCCCAACCCGGTAACGCGATACCTCCTTGCCGACATCCGTCACCCGGCCGATGATCTCGTGGCCGGGAACGATGGGATACACCGTTACACCGAGATCGTCTTCGACAAAATGAATATCTGTGTGGCACACACCGCAGTAATCAATCTCGATGGCTACATCGTCGGGGCGAAGGGCGCGGCGCTCAAGGCCAAAGGGCGCAACGCCGGAGGCTTGTGAGGTTGCTGCATAGGCTTTGGTGGTGGTCATAAGGATTGTCTCCATTGGTTACCATGAGTGTGCGACCTGCATTATGGGCAAAGGGTTCGGTTTTATCCGGATGGATTGATGCTGTTGGATATCGAGGGCTGAAACGTTCTATATCATAAACTGCTGTGTATCAGTTTGTGCGCTCGCGCATGTTTTTATCCTTTGAAGGGCAAATCACGCACGCCGGGCAATGAAACTGTGAGTGTGATCAACGTGACAGCTGTTTTCGAGACGTAATCTGGTGCTGCTATTTTCCGCGCTGCAGTATCACATACAGTCACTGTTCTTGTATCTCTAGCAGAAGTTTTACCAATAACCATAAATCAATTTATAAAAGGTGAACGATATGAAAGGACTAACGCTTGCAAGCTCAATCCTGTCTTGTTGTTTTTTAAGCAGTCTTCTAAGCAGCACAGCAGTTGCCCAACAAACTCCCCCTGAAACCTGGCAAGAGCATTGGTTTGAACACAATCAAGTAGTCAAGCGGGTCTATTACGACGATGACGTAGCCGTTTATTATGATGACGATGTTGATCGCAATATCACTTGGATGCAGCAGTTTGCCGGGGACGTGTGGCGTTATACCAAGGACACCTACGGTGACTTCGGTGACAAACCGCGTCTTTACGCGATATTCCATTCCGACAAATACGGCGGCGGCCATCCTTCCACCTGGTGGGACGCACACCATGACTACCGCAACGTGATTGATATCGGCAAAGCCGGCGATTGGTACGACATGGCTGGCTGGAACATTGGTGTGATAGCCCATGAAATTGCCCATATCGTGGAACTCGGTTCATTTCAAACCCATGGTTCACCGGCTTTTGGCCTGTGGAAGGACTCCAAATGGGCAGAAATTTTTAACTACGACGTGTTCGTCAACCTCAATATGCCCGCTGCCGCACAGTCCGCCTATAACGATTACAGTAACACCGTTGACAACTTTCCCCGTGCCAACACTTATTGGTTCCGGGACTGGTTCTATCCCATTTATGATCAATACGGTGGCAATCAGGTGTTGCGCCGCTACTTTGAATTGCTGTCGCTGCACTTTCCCAAGGATGGCAATGAGTACTCGCGAGCGATGAACTGGGGTGAATTCGTGCACTTCTGGAGCGGTGCAGCCGGCACGGATTTGAAAGCCATGGCCACCAATGCGTTTGGCTGGTCTGCCGAATGGGAAGCGCAATACGTGCAAGCGCAGAGCGATTTTGTGTTTACCACTCCGCCGCCGACTGACGGCGTGACTCTGCACCAGCATTGCGACTTTGGCGGCTACGGCGTCACGCTGGGAGAAGGCTCCTATTCGCTGGCGTTGCTCAATTCGCTGGGCGTGGCCAACGATGATGTATCCTCGATTTCGGTGCCGGAGGGTTACCAGATCGAAGTATTCCAGGACAACAATTTCCAAGGCACCATGCTGACCTTCGACGGGCATGACAGCTGCCTGGTTGATAATGGCTTCAATGATCAGGTCACCTCAGTGGTGGTTACCAAGCTGGTTAAAGAAGTGGCAACTTTCTATCAGCATTGCAACTTTGGTGGCTATGCCGTGGCACTGGAACCCGGTAGTTACAGCGTGGGGGATTTAATGGCCATGGGTATCGGTAATGATGATATCTCGTCGCTCTTGGTTGTGGATGGCTATCAAGTAGAGCTGTATCAGCATGACGGTTTTAACGGCAACCTGTTAACGGTCTCCGCTGACGACAGTTGCCTGGTCAATGAAAATTTCAACGACGAGATCAGTTCGCTGGTGATCACCAAGAGCTCCAGCTCATCAAGCAGCTCTTCCAGTTCCTCATCCAGTAGCTCGTCATCCAGTAGTTCCTCCAGCTCATCAAGTTCGGGCGGCGGCAGCTGCGCCGCTATTCCGCAGTATGTTGACGGTGCGTCTTATGCTCAAGGCAGTGAGGTGAAAAACAACGGTGCCACATTCAGTTGCTCCGTCGGTGGTTGGTGCAGTGTAGGTGGCCCCTATGAACCTGGTGTGGGCTGGGCTTGGGAATATGCCTGGACAGAGACCGGAATCTGCAACTAAAGCAACCAGTTAGTGATCATAGTGATCCCTTTAACCGCCGAGCGAAATGCTTGGCGGTTTTCGTTTTAGGTTGTCTCGTTGTCAGTGTGTCCTGTCTTCAATGCATATTCTAATGTTGTTAATGAAAATCCCGGGACTTCACGGCCAGGTTGTTCAGCCTTTCGGAGCAATCCTGCAGCTGACCCGCAATTACATGAACGACCTCATCTTTAATTTCCAAGCGGCCTTTTACCAGCAATAAACGGCTGGTCAGCAGTTCCCGCCGGAACTGATCCTGGGTCGACTTCCAGACAATAACATTGATATTGCCGGTCTCATCTTCCAGCGTTACAAAAACGGTTTCATTGGCCGTTCCCGGTCGCTGGCGGCCGGTCACCAAACCGGCAATGCGCACAAAGCGCCCGTTACTCATAGTTTGCAGTTGTGCGTAGGTTTTACAGCGGCTAAAAGGTTGTTCATGGCGTAACAAGGTCATCGGATGCTGGCGCAGGCTGAGGCCGGTGGTTTGGTAGTCGGCAAAAATATTGTCGGCGGCGGAGGGCGCGGGCATGGCCAGGGGCTCGTCTGTTGGTGCGTCATTCAGCAGCGGTTTGGCCGGTTCCACGGCTGCGGCATCCCAATGAGCTTGGTGGCGATGACCGCTAATCGCTGACAGTGCATCGGCGGCTGCCAAAATCTGAATGTCGCTTTTGCTTAAATTCGTGCGGCGAGAGAGATCTGTGAGGCTAGTGAAAGATTTCTCCGTGCGAGCAGTCACGATTTTTTCGGCACTGCTTTGGGGTAAGGATTTAACTCTGCTAAAGCCTAATTGAATAGCGTGGTTGCCACTTTCGCGAATAACCAACGTGGATTCCCATTCGCTGTGATTCACACAAACAGGCAATATCGTTATGTGATGGCGGCGAGCATCCTGTATCAATTGCGAAGGGGAATAAAACCCCATGGGTTGGCTGTTGAGCAAAGCCGTATAAAAGGCGGCGGGGTGGTGGCATTTTATCCAGGATGAGGCATAACACAAAAGTGCAAAGCTGGCCGAGTGGGATTCCGGAAACCCGTAACCGCCAAACCCCTTGATCTGCTCGAACAGGCGCTCGGCAAAGTCTTGTGAATAACCGTTTTCCAACATGCCATGGATAAACTTCGCTTCGAACTCCATCAGTCGGCTGTTCTTGCCCCAACTGGCCATGGCTCGACGTAGCGCGTCAGCCTCTCCACCGCTGAAGCCGGCGGCTACCATGGCCAATTTGATGGCCTGCTCCTGAAAAATTGGAATACCCAACGTGCGGTGCAACACACTTTTGATAGCGTTGTTAGGGTAGGTTACCGGCTGTTGCCCGTTACGCCGGAGCAGGTAAGGATGCACCATATCACCCTGAATCGGACCGGGACGCACTATGGCGACTTGCACCACAAGGTCGTAAAAACAGGCGGGCTTCAGGCGCGGCAACATGGACATCTGCGCGCGGGATTCCACCTGAAAAACACCCACACTGTCCGCTTTGCTGAGCATCGCATAAGTCGCTGCGTCTTCTTCTGGGATATCCGCAATAGAGTGCATGGCGGGCGCGTAGCTTCGAATTAACGTCAGGGCTTTGCGCAGGGCGGTCAACATGCCCAATGCCAGCACATCCACCTTCATTAAATGCATGGCTTCCAGGTCGTCTTTATCCCACTGAATAATCGTGCGCTCCGCCATAGCGGCGTTCTCCAGCGGTACCAGATCGCTGATTTTGTCCTGGGTAATAACAAAGCCGCCAACGTGCTGTGATAAATGTCGGGGAAAGCCAATAACCTGTTCAATCAGGCGGATGAACAGTTTCAGGGTTTTTCTGTCGTCCGCGCCATCGGCACCGGGTTGGTACTCTTTGATGCGTTCTTGCAAATCACTGGTGCGCTCCCACCAGCCGAGAGTGCTGGACAGGCTATTGATGAAATCCTGTGTTAATCCCAATGCCTTGCCGACATCCCGTAACGCACTGCGGGCGCGGTAGGTGATAACGGTTGCCGCCAGAGCTGCGCGTTCACGGCCGTATTTCCGGTAAATGTACTGAATAACTTCTTCGCGCCGGGTATGTTCAAAATCCACATCGATATCCGGTGGTTCATCCCGTTCCTTCGAGATAAATCGCTCAAACAGGGCGCTGATTTTCTGGGGATTGATTTCCGTAATAAACAAGCAATAGCACACAATGGAGTTGGCGGCAGAGCCGCGCCCCTGACACAGAATGTTTTGACTGCGGGCAAAGTTGACGATGTCGTAGACTGTTAAAAAATAATATTCGTAAGCCATCTCTTCGATAAGCTGTAATTCCTTACTGATGGTGGTTTCGATTTTTTGTGGCACACCGTCGGGCCAGCGTTTTTGCGCCCCTTCATGAACAAGCTGGTGTAAATATTCAGAAGCCGTCAGGTTGCTGGGTACGACTTCCTCCGGGTATTGATAGTAGAGCTCCGTCATGGAAAACTGGCAGCGCTTGGCTATGGCGAACGTTTCCTGAAGCAGGGGCGTGGCATAAAGTTGCTGCAGTTCGATCAGTGGCTTGAGATAAGATTCCGCATTGGCTTCCAGCTGGGTTCCCAATTGTTGCACCGGCGTATTGAGCTTGATTGCAGTCAGTACATCGTGCAGAGGTTTTCTTTTCTCCTGGTGCATGAGTACGGTACCGCAGGCCACCAGCGGAATGGAAAACTGCTGGCTTAGCTGTTGCCACTGGGCAAAAGCCTGTTGTTCACCGGCCTGGTAACGGTGGTCCACTCCCAGCCACAATCGGTTTTTAAACGCACGGCTCAGCTCGCGGCCGTGGGCCTCGTGTTTTTGTTGGCATTTGGCGTCAGCGGAGAATTGGGGTCGCCAGATAATGAGACAATGTTGCAGACGAAAGCGCAGGTCAGAGAGATGCGCCTCGTAGCTGCCTTTTTCGGCACGGCGGCGCGCGAGCGTAATAAAGCCCGATAATTCGCGATAAGCGTCTTTATTGGTAACCAGTGCCACAATACGGCAGCCGTTACTCAATACAAATTCACTGCCGATTATCAGATGAATACCACATTCCTGCGCCGCGACATGAGCCTTCACAATCCCCGCCAGTGAACATTCATCGGTAATTGCCAATGCACGGTATCCCAGGTGGGCAGCTTCATATACCAACTCATGGGGATGAGAGGCACTGCATAAAAAACTATAATTCGTCAAACAATGCAGTTGCGCAAATTGCATGAAGGATACCTTGCTAACTCAAGTTTCGGAGTTGGGTTACAGCTTACTATGTGCTGAAGTTAAGCACTTCGTAAGCAAGGTGTGGTGCTACAGCGTGAGAGTTTCTAAAAACGCCGAGGCTAATCGGCAGGACAGCCGATTAGCACAGCAAAGCTGCCCGCAGGGTGCGGCACAGGGATGTGCTGCATGAAATACGTCCCTGTAGGCTCCGGCACAAGGTCCCTCTTGTGACGGTTTTAGAAACTCTCCCCCTGCATCACCACTGTGGCGTATCCACCTGTTGCCTTCTTTACCTGTTTGGTTATTAAAAAAGTTTCTGCGAACTCCGAAATTTGAGTTATTAACCATTAACTATTCACTCCCCATGACTGTTTACTGGGCAATGTCGGAAGACGCCTACGGCTTTTTCGACCTACGAATCATAGGTCTGTTCACCATTCGCCATCCCTCATCAACCAAAAACCCCATGCACATACCACTGCCCGGATATCAAATCCTGATATACCCAACAGCGCACATAATCACTGCGCATGGCCATAAAATAATCCCGGGCGCAGGGTGTGTTCCACCAGTGACCGCGCAAGCGTTCAGGGCCTTGCAGCAGTTGCAAAGGGCCGTGCCAAAAGAGTTCCTGGTTCTTTTTCTGAACGGCCTCCGGTGGTTGGAAAAGCCAGCTTGGTCGGGGAGCGTTCAGGTGTCTTTCTGGTAACTGAATTTTGCTGTTCTGCACCACGGGAATCGGCTGCTGGCAGTTTTCGGGGAAAAAGTCATCGCTGTAGCTGAGCTTGCTGAGTGATTGCTTTCCCAGGCGGGCGACCAGCCGGGCGAACAAACGCTCGCTATCTGCATTGAAAGCCTCGTTAATTTGTCTGCCTAGCAGGGCGTGATTTTCTGTCGCCAGCGGTGTGGTGCTGTCGCATATCAGTTCCAGGCTATCCACTTCAAAGGTCAACGCGAGGCGTTCCAGCTGGATCATGGTCAAATCCAATGGCAACTGCCATTGGCTGTGAATGCGCTCTGTGCTGACGGTGATGTCCTGCCGGTTCTGGTGAATGTCAAAAAGACGCCAATGAATGGCGTGGCATTGCAACTGTTTGCTTTTGAGGTGTTCCACGAGGTTTTCCAGCAGTTGCTGCATGGGATCGCGCAATTGTTCGGTATCGACGATGGGGTAATCGAACTGGATGCGAACCTGGAAGTCTTCCTCGGGCTGGAATATCTCCGGTGGCCGAGCAAAAAGTTGACCCTGTGTTTGACCGTCACTGCCGAGAATGCTTTCCAGATACCGTGTGAAATCCGCGCCAAAACGTCTGGCAAGAGCCGCACCGGACTTGCCGTGCCCACTGGACATTTGTTGGACGACATCGCCCAGGGTTTGAAAACCGGATTTTTGCAGGGCACTGACTTTGTCAGGAAATTCTTTCAACAGATGCAGGGGAACCTGCTGAAGCCTTTGCTGGAACAGCTTGTGGTCGTCCTGCACGCTGACAGGGTGATGCTGCCAACTCAACAGCCAGGCCGCCTTGCCGGTGTGGGCCAGGCCGTAGAGAAGCTGGTGGCACAGGGCACTCAGGGATTGGATGAGTTTCCGGACAAGGTTTTCCACATCCCGGAACAGCGTGAGACTGCGGGAGATTTCCAACAGCAAACTCTGCTCGTCGTAAAATTCGATGTAAGGCGTGAATTGGTAGCAAGCCTCGGCAATGCGCTGCAAGGCGTCCTGCTCCTGTTCAGGCTCACGTTCCAGCGTAGTGGCAGCAGACAGGCTTTGGGCCGTACTCAGAGGCATGTCGCGGTTGATGCCTTCCGCCAGTGCCAGGGCATTGAGAGCGTATACCCGCCGCTTTTCACTGACGATGACCGGTGTGGCGCTGTTGTACCCGTGGCCGAGCACCTCCAGAGGCAAGTGGGGCATCCGCAGTGCCAGCCAGAGTGGCGGCCTGCTGTGCATGTGGCCACGGCTCATGGCTGGCTGTCCGGCAAGGTGTTGCTGAAATTGTTGCCGAGGTTATTGACGTTACTGAAGCTCAGCACCTGAGCGCCGGGGTGAATTTGCGTTTTCCGTGGCTGCCCCAGTTGCCGGTGTGCAGGCAGGGCCTGCCAGTTGGCAGGTAAGGGCAGCTGAATAGTGGCGTTGCGCAGCTTGCCGCGCTGCTTGAAAAGGCGCAGTTCGAGGAAGTTGGCGTCCAGTCGAGTACTCAGGCGCAACGTGGCCGGTGAACTTTGCTGCTGTTGCCGCTGGTGGCGAAACAGGGTGCAGAACCCGGGGTGGCCGGCTGCTGCCAATTGGCACTTGCGCAACTCCGCATAGCTCAGCCCCTGAGGCGGCTCCCAACACAACAGGAGTTGGCAGACAGAGGTGCGCAGAATGTCCACCAGGCTTGCCACAAAGTCAGCTTTGTGCTCGGCCTGCACCAGAATAATGCGGTTCAAATCAATGTTCTGCTGTACCAGGCCTGGCACATAAGGTTGCGATGGCGGGTTTAATAGAATGGTGTACCTGCCCTGAGTGCAGGCCTGGCGTATAACCGGCCCCAGCAGCAGCCATTCCGCCTGGGTATGCGGCGGCTGGCAGATTTCCACCAGTGACCCCAGAGGCCAGCCTCTGTGTAGCAGGGCCTGGTCGAGCAGGGCGTGGCCGGTGCTGCAGCTGCCTGGGTCGGTAAACGTCTGGGAGTGCCCGCGCCACACGTCCTTGCGCCTCAGAAGCTGGGCAAGCACGGGCTTTGTGGGCAGCGCTGTAGGGTCTTGCGTTTCTTGCTTGGTCATGATCGGTACAATATAAGCCTGTATGTGTATACAGTAGTCCGAGTCATCTATTTACGCAAGATGATTTGACGACATTATCTGGCACCGTTTTCGTGTTTGCAGCACGCTTACCCCTTGTTTAGGTGCTAATCGAATACTGCCCACATAGATTGGCGGGCTCTATACATTGAACGGACCTGTTACAATCTCGTCTACAAAAGGAATCGCTGCTTCCTGGCAGCCAGTCAGTCCATGTCTTCATTTCTATTTTTTTCGCAGTCATCGCATTCATGGTAAGGGGACTGTTAACAATTATTCGAGGGTTTTATGCATCTATATAAACTAGTGGTAAGTCTCGCAATATTTTTCACGACGGCAGCCTTCACTACGACAGCAGTAGCGCAGAATTCATCTTATCAACACATTGAGCTTAAAAGCTTCCCTGATCTTGAGCCGAAAACTCTAGCAACGATTGATAACAACAAACCGATTTATCTGAAATTCTGGGCGAGTTGGTGCAAGCCCTGCATGGAACAAATGCCTCACTTTGAAAGAATTTATCAAAAATATCAGAAAGATTTGAATATAATCGCCATCAATATCAACATGAACGAAGAAAAGTCACGAATCGAAGAGGTGGTGAATCATTTCGACCTGCATGCTCCCATTTGGCTGGACAACGAAGGTGAATTGGGCGTCGCTCTTGGATTGATTGGAACACCTTACAGCGTTCTGATCAATCAAGACGGCAAGGTTCTATATACCACTCACGAATCGGATGCGGAACTGGACGTTCGTCTTGCGATGCTGGCCAAAGGGAAAGCCACCGACAGCGAACTCTCAGGGGGGCTTATCAGCAAAGAAGATAAAGAGAAACTTTTGCGGCCATGGATGCAAGGAGAGCATTTGATATTCTTTACAGCGACATGGTGTGATTGGTATTTAGCGGATACTCGGCCAGCGATGGCTCAGCAATGTAAAGTGGCGCAATCGAACTTGAATGCACTTCAAAAACGTTTACCTGATATGCCTTGGCACGGCGTGGTTAATCATTTATGGACCGATGAAAAAGCACTGGAAGAGTTCAAAAAATTATACCAACTGAAAACCAGCTTCAGCATTGACACTTCAGGGGTGTTGTTCAATCGCTTTAGGATAAGAGATATCCCAACGTTACTTTGGGTAAAAGATGGGAAGGTAATTACACGCATTTCAGATTTCAAAAATATTGATGCCGTCGTTGAACAACTCCAGGAAAGAGAACAAAAGGCGACTAATTAGGCGGTTGCCAGAACCTACGGTCTGCTAAAGCCGGCGTGTTATGGACTTAAAGTACCCGGTATCTCGCCAGCCAAAGTATCCCGGTCGAGCTTGTACCGTTTCCCCGCCAGAACCCAAACTGTCTCGACGAGCACGATATCCGTAACAAGGACTGGAACAGAGCCATTAATGAGGGACGCGGCTTTCTGGGACTGCACCTTGTCGTCTTGCAACAAGTAGCGCAGCAGAACGTTAGTATCAATCGCGATCATGCGTCAATGCTAGTCTGGCGGGAGGCTTCTTCGCTCACGGTTCTGTCCACCTTGCCGCCTTTGAGGATCCCCAGTGCGGCACCTGTGACTTTTTTCCGGCGCCTGCTAGGCCGTCGGCGGGTCATCTTTCGGAACTTGTCATTATCAGGCTTTTCAAATTCTTCTCACGGAACTTTGCCTTTCGACGAACGTCGAGTGTCCATTGAGAAACCCATTATTTCATTGTCGCCAGCAGTCAATGCAGCAAAGGAGTCTGTCATGTCGGATACCGTTGGGGATTTTATTCTGCACAGACTCACGGAGTGGGGCGTAAAGCGCCTTTTTGGCTACCCTGGTGACGGCATCAATGGCGTGATGGGCGCGGTGGACAGGGCTGAGGATCAGTTCGAGTTTGTTCGGGTTCGTCATGAGGAAATGTCTGCGTTCATGGCGGCGGGTCATGCGAAATTTACCGGCGAAGTCGGTGTTTGCCTGGCTACTTCCGGGCCAGGGGCTTTGCACTTGTTAGCCGGTCTGTATGACGCAAAAATGGATCACGTACCGGTGGTGGCTATCGTTGGGCAAAAATCCACCGCAGCGCTTGGCAGCGACTTTCAGCAGGAAGTGGCGCTGGAGTCGGTTTTCAGCGACGTGTCCAGCTACTGCCAGCTGGTGACGGAACCCGCCCAGGTGCGTCATGTGATGGATCGCGCCATGCGCATTGCCATCGCCGACCGCTCGGTGACCTGTGTCATTATTCCCAACGATGTCCAGCTGATGGACGCTGTACCTTCGCCACCGCGAACCCATGGGAGCAACTACTCCAGTTCCGCGCCATCATCCCGGCATCCAGTGCCCACGGATGATGAATTGGCCGCTGCTGCAGACGTGCTGAATGCCGGCAAAAAGGTGGCCCTGCTGGTGGGTGCCGGCGCCCTGGGTGCGACCGATGAGGTGATCGAAATCTGCAACACGCTCGGGGCGGGTGTTGCCAAAGCCTTGCTGGGCAAGGCAGCATTGCCGGATGACCTGCCTTTTGTGACCGGCTGTATTGGCCTGCTGGGCACCCGCGCGAGCTGGCAGCTGATGACCGAGTGCGACACCTTGTTGATGGTCGGCACCACGTTTCCGTACTCCGAGTTCTTACCGGAAGAAGGGCAGGCGAGAGCCGTGCAGATCGACATTGATCCACGCAACATGGGAATCCGCTACCCCAGTGAAGTGAACCTGGTGGGTGACAGTGCCGAGACATTGCGCCGCCTGTTGCCGATGCTGAAATACCAGGAAGACCGTACCTGGCGTCAGTCAGTGGAAAAGAACGTGCGTGAGTGGTGGCAAGACGTCGAAGACAAAGCCATGCTGGACGCGGACCCCATCAACCCACAACGGGTGTTCACCGAGCTGTCACCACGGCTCAAGTCCAACACCATTCTTTGCGGCGATAGTGGCTCGCACACCAACTGGTATGCCCGCAACATCAAAATCCAGCGCGGTATGATGGGCTCCTTATCAGGCAAGCTTGCCAGCATGGGCAGCGGTGTTCCTTATGCGATAGCGGCGAAAATGGCCTACCCGAAACGACCCGTGATCGCCATGGTGGGCGATGGTGCCATGCAGATGAATGGCAATGCAGAGCTGGTAACCGTGATGCAGTACTGGCGTCAGTGGGAAAACCCGAGTTTCATCGTCATGGTCCTGGTCAACCATGATCTCAACCAGGTGACATGGGAGCAACGGGTGTTGGCGGGTGACCCCAAATATCCTACCGCTCAGGATGTTATTGATTTTCCCTACGCCAAGTATGGCGAGTTGCTTGGCTTCAAGAGTATCCATGTGGATGCTCCAGAGAATATAGGCGCCGCCTGGGATGAAGCCATCGCCGCCGATAGGCCGGTAATCATCGAGTTCATTACAGATCCCAATGTGCCACCCCTGCCGCCTCACATCACTTGGGACCAGGCAACGTCCTATCTCGGCACGCTTTCAAAATCTGATCCTGATCAATGGAGCATGGTCAAACAAAGTGCCAAACAATTTTTCTCACACCTCAATCCACGTTCCTGAGTGGGCCGTTAAGCACACGGCGATCACGCGCTTCCCCAATGCGAAGAAAAACAATCTGAGCACCGGATATACGGATGATCGTTGGCGCATAAATTAACATTAAACGTATTGCGCCACCAACCATACACAACAGCACCTGTTTTCAGGCTCGGCGGCCTCATTAATCATCTAGGGGCTTGATTTGATTATCGAATGGTTTCTATATACAGTTGTCAATTTTTTGAAGAAGCCCTAATGACTGAGCCGACCCCAATCGATGAAGCGCGCTTTCGCCGTATTCTGGCGAGGACTATCGCACTACCGCTAGCCTCTGGCGTTATCAATGCCGGCTTGTTTGTCGCGCTGATTCTATATCTCGTATCCGTATTCGGTGGAATCGATGACACAGAACTGGTTATCGACAACGCTTCTCAAACCGCAAAGCTCTCGGTAGACATGCAAACAGACCTGCGTGGCTACCTGATCACTGATGATGAAACGTTTCTCGTCAATCTTGACCACGCGATACCAGAGTTCTCGACAGGTTTGAACGAGCTTCGAGAACTGGTCGCGGACAACCCTGTGCAGGTGGACCGACTCGATCGCCTGGCAAAGATGCATGCCGACTGGAATACCTACGCAGAAACCGTTATCGATATGAAACGAAGCGGCGAAGATTACTCGACAGTTGTGGCCAATCGCGGCGTCCAGGAATTCTATGACATGCGTCAGGAGTTCCTCGACTTCCAGGCCGCTTACCAAACGCTTTTGCGCAACCATAATGATCACGCTAAGTCAGTCACCATAAGTGCTGCCTTACTTTATGTGCTTGTTACAATTCTGCTGACCGGATTTGTGAGTTTTATTGGCCGACGTGAACTGATTCAACTGTCAGGCACCTATAGCAAGTCCTTGACGCAGCTTCGCGAAAACACTGAACTCCTGGAGCAGCAGTCCTGGCAGCGAACCGGGCAGGCCCAATTGGCGGAACGTTCTATAGGGAAAACCGTCGTTCCAGTTCTCGGGCGTACTGTATTGGATTTTCTTGCGCAATATATCAATGCGGCGGTTGCCGCCATCTATGTGCGTGATGAACAAAACGGCGCCTTGCGCAGAATTGCCAGCTACGGATTCAGTAAGGAGTCCGACCAGGGTGAACAGGTTTTTGCCGCCGGTGAAAGCCTGGTGGAGCAAACAGCGTACTCCGAGCGAATAATTCATTTGCAAGATGTGCCCGAAGGGTATCTGAAGGTCAATTCAGGCCTGGGAAGTAGTGATTCCCAAAGCGTGGTATTGGTGCCTCTGGATCACGACGGCGTTGTCAATGGCGTAATGGAGTTGGGCTTTCTACGTACTCCCACACGCCAGGATCTGGAGTTTTTGAAACTGGTTGCATCGAACATCGGCAATGCCCTGGAAATGTCGATGAACCGACGTCGCCTACAGGACGCACTTGAAGAAACCCAGCAGCTCAATGAAGAATTACAGGCGCAGCAGGAAGAGCTTCGCAGTTCCAACGAAGAGCTTGAAGAGCAGTCCAGAGTGCTCGAAGAGTCCCAGGCTTTGCTTGAGAATCAAAAAGCGGAACTGGAACAATCCAACGAAAAGCTGGTGGCTCAAGCGGACATTCTGGATCAAAAGAATTCCGCACTGAATGAAATCCAGATTGAACTGGAGGACCGCGCACGAGAGCTCGAAAAAGCCAGCCAATACAAATCCGAATTTCTGGCGAACATGTCTCACGAACTGCGTACACCATTAAACAGCTCCATGATCCTGGCCAAACTTCTGGCCGAGAACCAGAAGAACAATCTGGACGAAGAACAGGTTCAGTTTGCGCGCAACATTTACACCTCCGGCAATGATCTTCTCAACCTTATCAACGACATTCTTGATATCTCCAAAGTTGAAGCTGGCAAACTGGATTTGATGCCCGAGCCTATATCATTGCGTCGGTTGCGCGACGCCATGAAAGTAAGCTTCGAACCCATCGCGGCCCAGAAAAATCTGACCTTGGTTGTCGACATCGAACCCGGTACGCCATCATCTATCTATACGGATCATCAGCGACTTGAGCAAATCCTGAAAAACCTCATGTCCAACGCAATTAAATTTACCGAGCAGGGTTCGGTAATACTCGCCATAGCCGGTGGCGCCAATGACACCATTGAATTTTCAGTCACCGATACCGGTATTGGCATTGAGGAAGATCAACAGAAAACAATATTCGAAGCCTTCCAACAGGCTGACGGCAGCATCAGCCGCCGTTATGGTGGAACCGGGTTGGGACTTTCGATTTCCCGGGACCTTGCGGCTTTGCTCAATGGGGATCTTAGTGTAGACAGTACACCCGGAGCCGGCAGTACCTTTACCTTGCGTTTGCCGGTCGAGCTAACCAGTCACCACGAATCGAATAAGCCGAATATTGATTCAAGGAATGAAACAATAAATGAATCCATCACTAGATCAAACACAGAATCAACTGATGGTGATTTCAAGGCTACCGTTCCCGTTCCTGCAGAGCCAAATCCAGAAGCCACAAACACTACGGCGACACCATCGGTCGCAACGGCGTCATTCGACGACGATCGCAAGAAGGAGCCCAATAATCAGCGTTCGGTGCTGGTCATCGAGGATGATCCCGAATTCGCGCAGATTCTTTATAACCTGTCCCACGAGCTGAACTATCGTTGCTTTGTTGCTCTTACGGCCATAGAAGGCTTGCAGATGGCCAGTGAATTTCTGCCGGATGCCATTCTGCTCGACATTGGCTTGCCGGATGTATCTGGAATGAGCGTGCTGCAAAAGCTTAAAGTCAATTCCCTTACGCGTCATATCCCGATACACATTGTGTCCGCTGCAGATCGTACCAAGGCGGCCTTGCAATTGGGTGCAGTCGGCTACGTCATCAAGCCGGCTACGCGAGATCGACTCAAGCAGGTTTTTGAAAAGCTGGAACACAAATTCACTCAACAATCCAAACGCGTACTGCTGGTGGAAGATGATGCCATTCAGCGGGAAGCTGTTGTCAAGCTTATCAGTGACAAGGATGTGGATATCGTCGCTGTAGAGCGAGGCGAGGAGGCCGTTGAACTTCTGCGCAGCACAATCTTCGACTGCATGATCATTGATCTGAAACTGCCCGATATGCACGGACATGAACTGCTGCAGCGCATGTCGACGGAAGAGTTGTGTAGCTTTCCCCCGGTCATTGTCTACACCGGACGCAATTTGACCCGCGATGAAGAACACGAACTATTGAAATATTCCCGTTCTATTATTATCAAAGGTGCACGTTCACCGGAACGATTGCTGGACGAAGTGACGCTCTTCCTGCACAAGGTGGAATCCGAGCTGTCACCGGATCTCCAACTTATGCTAAAAACCGTGCGATCCCGAGACAAGGCGCTGGAAGGGCGGCGCATTCTGTTGGTGGATGACGATGTGCGAAATATCTTTGCCCTCACCGGCGCACTGGAGCAAAAGGGCGCAATGGTGGAAATAGCACGGGATGGCTTTGAAGCGCTCAAACAGTTGGACGATCTTGCTGATATTGACCTGGTGTTGATGGATATCATGATGCCGGGCATGGACGGTCTGGAGGCGACCCGCCGCATCCGCAAGGATCCGCGTTTTGAGAACCTGCCCATTATTGCGGTTACTGCCAAAGCCATGAAGAATGATCAGGAGCAGTGCCTGAAAGCGGGTGCCTCGGATTATCTTGCCAAGCCGATTGATATTGACCGCCTGTACTCATTGTTGCGTGTCTGGATGCCCGGCATGGAAAGGATTTAATGTTGACGGCAACACTTGATATTGAATTGCAGTTGCTCGTTCAAGCGATCTACCTCAAGTATAGTTACGATTTTCGCAATTATTCGGAATCGTCATTAAAACGTCGGGTCGTGCATGCTTGTCGTCAGCTGGAGTGTCAATCAATTTCTGAGCTCCAGGCACGCGTGCTTCACAGTGAAGGAGTGTTCCTGAAACTATTGCAGTTTTTGACGATTCCAACCACGGAAATGTTTCGCGATCCCAAATATTTTTTAGCACTGCGCGAACAGGTAGTCCCACACCTTAGAACTTATCCATCACTGAAAATATGGATAGCGGGGTGCAGCACTGGTGAAGAACTCTATTCCATGGCTATTTTGCTCAAGGAAGAGGGCTTGCTTGAACGAAGCATTATTTATGCAACTGACATCAATCCGTACGCGCTGGAGGCGGCCAAAAAAGGGATTTTTCCGTTGGAACGATTGAAGTCCTACACCGCTAATTACCAAAAATCCGGCGGAAAGCGTTCGTTTTCAGATTATTACGTTGCCGCCTATAATGGCGCTTTATTTGACCGCACATTATGCGAGAACGTCAGTTTTTCTGACCACAGCCTGGCCACTGATCATGTGTTTTCGGAAACACACCTAGTGTGTTGTCGGAATGTTTTAATCTATTTCAATCAGGAACTGCAGGATCGGTCCATCGGTCTATTTCAGGAGTCTTTGTGCCATCGTGGTTTTCTGGGGCTCGGCAGTAAGGAAAGTATCGACTTTACTGCTCACGCTAATAACTTTGAACCACTGGTCAAATCGGAACGCATATTCCGAAAAATCTAAGCCCCTGAATTATTAACGCGGCTTGTCGTTCTACCAGGCTACCTGTTGTGTTGGATGCAGGTCAGCAACCGTCTGAAAAGCAAGATTATCATTTTGTGCGAGTTGGAGAATTTCATGCAGGTTGAAAGCACTACAAAGCTATTGATCGTGGATGATCTGCCGGAAAATCTTCAGGCGCTGGCAAAGATCGTCGAACAAGATGACCGGGAAGTTTTTCAAGCGACCTCAGGTGAGGCTGCTCTGGCTCATATGCTGGAGCATGAGTTTGCTCTCGCGATTCTCGATGTCATGATGCCCGGCATGGACGGTTTTGAGTTGGCCGCCCTTATGCGCAGCACCGACAGAACACGACATATTCCCATTATCTTTGTCAGTGCCATGGGTAAAGAGTTGAATTATGCCTTCCGCGGTTACGAAGCCGGCGCCGTGGACTTTCTGCATAAACCACTCGACATTGCTGCCGTGAAGAGCAAAGTCAATGTCTTTGTTGAGGTGTACCAGCAGCGGCAAGAAGTACGCAAACAGGTTGCCGCCCTGGAAGACGCTCGTTTTCAATTGCGAAACACGCAGGTCGAATTGGAGCATGCCCTGCGAATGCGCGACGAGTTTATTTCCATGGTAGCCCATGAGCTGCGCACGCCACTCAATACGCTTCACATCGAAGTGCAATTACGACAAATGCTCCTGCAAAAGAACGACATGGATGCATTCACTCCAGAAAAAATCAAAGGCATGGTTGACCGGGATGAGCGGCAGGTCCGCAGCATGACCCGTCTCATTCATGACATGGTGGATGTGACACGCATTCAGAGTGGCAAACTATCCGTTCAGCCCAAGCAAACAAACTTATCCCGTTTATTGCGGCGTATTGTCGACGATATGTGTCAGCAGGCGGCCGCAGCCGGTTGCGACCTTGCATTCAATGAACAAACGGAAACAGAAGTGGAAGGGTTCTGGGATGAATTTCGCCTGGAGCAGATTATCGTCAACCTTCTGACCAATGCGCTGCGATACGGCGCAGGTAAACCTGTCGAAATTGGCTTGTGCACCCACGGCAACTCAGTTGAACTCAAGATATGTGACCATGGCGTGGGAATTGCTCCTACTGAACATGAGCGAATATTCCAGAAGTTTGAGCGTGTTGGAACCAGAGAGGTTCGAGACAGTCTGGGTATGGGCCTTTACATTGCCCGGCAACTTGCTGAAGCCCAAGGTGGTACGCTGGACGTTACCAGTGTGTTGGGGGAAGGTGCTACGTTTTGTCTCCGTCTTGGACTGACGAAGGATTAACGCCAAGTTCTAAAACAGCACGGTGGAAGCAGTTCAGGGCTGTTCAATTTCAGTCTTGCTTTATATTTTCACTCTCACTGACGGTGGGTCTATTTTGGAACTCCTGAAACAGTACGCTCCCGTCATATCGGCATTTGCAGGCGTCGGCAGTCTCCTCATTTGGAGTATCTACGCCGTGTTGTTTTATAGCCAATTCCGGCGGCAACGTGCGTCACATATCTTTATCCATGCGGCAGGAAATGGCGGGGCTGATACCGAATGTTTGGTGATCAACCTGAGCTCCGAGCCAATTCATATTCTGTGTTCAGTTGCCACCTATCGCGATTGCTCAGTTCAGGTTGAAGCAGCAAGCGATCAAGAAATGTCTATTCAGGCCCGCTCGAAGCAAGGGCCCTTGGAGACAGGAGAATTGCTGTCACTCGGTCGATTCGACTCACTTATGAAAGAGCTCAAAAGTGCCTGTGGCGATAGTTTTTGCGACGATGAAGAATATCATCGGCTGGAAATCAAGGTTGCCGCTATCCATGGGTTAAGCGATAGACCTGTTGGGGCAGTACGGGGATTTGTTTACGACAATGCCATGCTCAAAGTTGTACCTGATATGGCGCACACCGAGCAGAAACGCACCCGGCTTGAATCAAAACAGGTCAGACGCTGGATGATAGACTGCGGAACTTACCGGGAAACAGAAGATCCGTAGGGCACCTCTCTAAGCTCTGCGTGTGCGACCCGTTTGTCATCAGGATAATACTTTCTAAAACGCATAAATACCTCCCTGTAGCTCCCCCGCGGCGTCCCTGCCGCGAGGGTTTCGAAAGAATTATCCTGATAACAAACTCCTTGAGCGGCCTCGCATATTTTTTCAACAGCCTGCTAAAGCCTTAGGTCGCCAACGCCACCGAAGTGTTCGACTTCGGCATCGACCCGCTAGGCCGGAGCCAGTGCCTCGAGTTATAGATGGCCAAGACACTCAGTTTGCCGAGGTTCCATAAGATCAAATGGCCAACGTCGACCTATCCGCAGATGGTCTATCTGCCGTATGCACGAATCGATGTGGTCTTTTCAATGAAGAGGCCGAGTATTTGATCGTATTTAGCGCCCGAAGCTTCGAGCCTCAGCGCGTAACATTCGAATACGCTCGGTCCCACCGAAAGCCTATTTTGCCAAAAGCTATAAAGCAGGCCATCGAAAAGACAGGGCTTAGTGGACTCTATATCACCAATGATCTGGCTAATATTTTCCCTCAAGGCCACAGCTCGGTTGCTCCGCTCAACTAAATCCAGATTTACCAACTGAGACCGATTAGTTAGGTCAAACGCCAGCCGGCGACAATGACAGCCATTCCCACCAAAGCGATGCCCGCGCCAACCCAGTCAAATGCTGATAATCTCACGCCGTCAACCACCCGCAACCACACCAAAGCCGTAGCCACATACACGCCACCGTATGCTGCGTAAATGCGTCCGCTGGCGGCGGGATGCAGAGTCAGGAGCCAAGCGAACAGCGCCAGGCAAATGGCGGACGGCACCAAGAGCCAAATACTGCCGCCTTTACGCAGCCAGAGATACGGCAGAAAACAGCCCACAATCTCAGCCAGTGCGGTCGCTATAAACAGTAGGCCGGTCGATACATAAAACATCAAACTCTCCTGTCATGAGGGACGGCCGCCTCAAAAACGGTCGAGGGATTCGTGATTCAAAGAGCGGTACAACATTGAGAACCGGAATCGCCGGTTTAAAAAACGAAAGACTTTTGTTAAGGTGTGTCGCGATGAACCAGAGCACTTCGTAAGAGACGATACATTGAAAACTCGTTGGACGCCATGGCTGCTGATACTGCTGATAGCACTGCAATCTATTGCAGTGGCTGCCGATGCACATCAGTTCGGCCAGACGCCAAGTGACGAAGTGGCTATGCACAATGCCATCGAAGATTTGTCCGATGCGGCCCCCTCAGTGTCCGAGCCCCAGGAAAATGAGCTGACACACAAGCACTGCCCGCACTGCTGTCACTGTAGCTGGCACGCACTGGCATCCTTTCCCGTAACCGGTAACTTCCGGTCACCCGGTTCCTTACCCCCTTACGCTATCGTTTTCTATTCCCAGCATACCTCAGTTTTTTTCCGCCCTCCTAAAATCGCCTAGAAGTCTGCGCGGTAGGGCAATTTCCTGTCGCACAGACTCCTGATATTCCTTTCGTAGTGATCCCTGTTTAGGGGCTGTCGAGTCTTACTTTTTGAAAGGAGCTTCGCATGAAGCTGGGCAAATTTTTGTCTGGATGGACGGTCGGTCACGCCTATCCTGTTTTTCTTGTGACTGCAGCGCTGCTGCTGAGCACTGCGGCTCATGGCCAAGGGGGCGGCAGGCCTTTGACACTCAATACCGCTGTTGCGCGGGCGCTTGAGCAACACCCGGAGTTGCAGGTCTTTCGACTGCGCGAGCAGGGCCTTGAAGGCCTGCGGCGATCGGCCGCCTTGTCTCCGGCCTGGCGTATTGAGGCGGAAATCGAAAATTTTGGCGGTAGCGGCGAGCTGCAAGGCTTTAGCGGCAGTGAACAGACGCTGGCACTGTCGTCGGTGATTGAACTCGGCGGCAAGCGCGCGGCCCGGGTCGCCGTGATCGACGCCCGTACCGGCCGTGTCGACGCCGAACGCCAAGCCCAAGCGCTGAATCTGATCAGCCGGGTCACTCAGAGCTTTATCGACACACTGGCAACACAGCAACGGTGGGGGCTGGCCCGCGATGCCTTGGCGTTGGCCGAGACCACGCTGCAGGTTGTTCAACGGCGGGCTACCGCCGGTGCCGCACCTGAGGCCGAGGTGCTACGAGCCCGGGCCGCCAAAACCCAAGCGGAGCTCGCCCTGACAAACGTGGAGCGAGAGATTCAAACCGGGAGAGTCAAGCTGGCTGCACTGCTTGGCACTACCACAATCGACTTCGGTCCTGTCTCCGGAAATCTGTTCCAACTGCCCACCGCCGACAGCTTTGATCGACTGTATCAACGGGCACAGAACAATCCGGTAATGGAAGCCTTCGCCGCCGAACAACGGCTCAAAGAGGCGCAGCTTCGGCTCGCCCAGAGCGGTAGCTCCAGTGATATTGAATGGCGTCTGGGCGTGCGGCGTATGGACGAAACCGGGGACACCGGCGTGGTCGCCGGTGTCACCTTGCCCTTGTTCGCCGGCAAACGCAGCCATGGCGATGTGGTCAGCGCACGGGCCGAACGTAATCAGGTGCGGCTGCGTCGGCAAGATGCACTGCTCAGACTGCACGCCGAGCTTTATGAGGCCTGTGCCAATCGGCAACAGGCCATTGAGACCGTTCATGCCCTACAAGGGCAAGTGATACCCGCCCTTACCGAAGCCCTTCAGCTGACGCAGCGCGCCTATGAAAACGGCCGTTACAGTTATATCGATTGGGTCGCGGCTCAGCGCGATCTGCTCACGGCCAAGCAGACATTAATCGACGCCGCAGTCGCCGCACTTTCTTACGGCGCTGTCATTGAACAATTTACGGCTGAACCCTTAACGGCTGTCGATGCGCTTGACGCCGACGGACAGGGCTAAACCTACAGGATCATCCAATGAAAACGTATTTGGTATTTTTTGTTAGTTTTTGTTTAAGCATGAACGCCGTGTTGGCGGAGCCAGACGGTCACGGCCATGGCGCAGAAGCGGCTAATGAACACGAAGAGGGTCACGGAAATAATAAGGAGCACGGGGATCACGAGGAGCATGATGAAGATTGCATCCATGTCGCTTTGGACATGGCACAGCAGGCTGGTATCACCACCGCTGTTGCCGGCCCCGGCACCCTGGCCCAAACTGTCACCGTGTATGGCCGCCTGACCACCACGCCTGAAAATGTCAGCCATATCCGTGCGCGCTTTCCCGGCCTCATTGCCGAGGTGAGTGCCACTATCGGAGATACGGTGAAGGCCGGCGATGTGTTGGCGAGCATTGAATCCAACGAAAGCCTGAAGGTGTATCAGGTGCGCTCGCCCATCGCCGGCATCATCACCGAAAGACACGCCAACACCGGTGAATCGACCAAAGACAGTATGTTGTTTACCGTCTCGAATCTCGATGTGTTGTGGGTCGACTTGAAAATCTTCCCGAGCCAGCGTGCGCAGGTATCACCCGGAGACACGGTAATTTTAAGTACTGACACTCTCAGCCAAAACACGACATTGCGTCACGTGGTACCGGGCAGCGATGGCCAGCCTTTCGTCATTGCCCGCGCCGAGATCGAGAACAGCGATGGTCGATGGGCCCCTGGGTTGTTGCTGAAGGGCCGTATCCAAACAGACACCATCGACGACGTCCTGGTTGTCCCGGAACAGGCTCTGCAAACACTCGAAGGAAAGACAGTCGTCTTTGTCGTGGAGGGCGACGAATTTGTCGCTCGCCCGGTGGAAACGGGCCGAAGTGATGGACAGCACACGGAAATCCTCTCGGGCCTCGACGCCGGCGACACCTATGCGGTGGACAACAGCTACCTCATCAAAGCTGATATCGAAAAATCCGGCGCGGCACACAGCCATTAGGGCCTGTTCTCACTATGTGAATAGCTGTCGCTGGAGGTCGTTTTTTCGTCCAGCGAGGCAGAAGGAGAGATGTGTAGTGACTCTACATGAACGACTGATAACGAAGCTGGGCGGAAAAACGGCCCCAGCCCTGCGGGTTGCGCCTGCAACAGCGCCACTCGGTGTTGCTCCTCGCTCATTTGGGATGACCAAACCACGCTCGTCGCGCCTTGATTGGCGCTGTTTCAGGTGCAACGACAGCCATTCACATAGTGTGAACAGGCCCACGGGAGGCGATCATGATTGAATCCATCTTGCGCCTCTCGATAGAGCGGCGCTATCTCGTTTTGTCTTTCATTCTGGTACTGATTGGCCTCGGCGTCTGGAGTTACCAGCACCTGCCGATCGACGCGGTACCAGACATCACCAACGTGCAGGTGCAGATCAATACCGAGGCACCCGGGTATTCACCCCTGGAGGCAGAGCAACGCATCACCTATCCGGTGGAAACGGCACTGGCGGGTTTGCCGAAGCTCGCGTACACACGCTCGCTGTCTCGCTACGGCCTGTCGCAAGTGACGGTGGTCTTCGAGGAAGGCACGGACATTTACTTTGCCCGTAACCTGATCAACGAGCGATTGGGTGCCGTCAAGAATATGCTACCGCCGGGCCTGGAGCCGGAGATGGGGCCGATTGCGACGGGGTTGGGCGAAATTTTCTCCTATACGGTGGAAGCCAAACCCGGTGCGATTCAGCCGGATGGTCAGCCCTACGATGCTACAGCCTTGCGGGAGGTCCAAGACTGGATCATCAAGCCGCAATTGGCCACTGTGCGTGGGGTGGTCGAGATAAACACCATGGGTGGTTATGACAAGCAATACCACGTGATGCCCGACCCGCAAAAGCTGCTCGCCTTCGGGGTGACGCTGGAAGATGTGGTTCATGTGCTGCAAAGGAACAATGACAATCGCGGCGCCGGGTACATTGAGCGCAATGGCCAACAGTTTCTGGTGCGCTCACCGGGCCAGTTGCAGGACATCGGGGATATTGAGCAGGTGGTCGTGACCACTTACGGCGGAGCACCTGTTCGCATTCGGGACGTGGCGGAAGTGGCCATCGGCAAGGAACTGCGCACCGGTGCCGCCACACGCGATGGACAAGCGACCGTACTCGGCACCGCCATGATGCTGATGGGTGAGAACTCGCGCGCCGTGGCCCATGATCTGGCGGCAAGACTCGAACAGATTCAGCCGTCATTGCCAGAGGGCATTAAAGTGGAGGCGGTCTACGATCGCACCAAACTGGTGGACAAGGCCATTGGCACCGTCAAGAAGAACTTGTTCGAGGGCGCGCTGTTGGTCATTGCCGTCCTGTTTCTGTTACTCGGCAACATTCGGGCGGCGTTGATCACGGCGGCCGTGATTCCGCTGGCCATGCTCGCCACCATCACCGGCATGCTCAGGACAGGTGTTTCCGCCAACCTCATGAGCCTCGGCGCATTGGATTTTGGTTTGATCGTCGACGGTGCAGTGATCATTGTGGAGAACACGACGCGCCGGCTGGCCGAAGCGCAAGGTCTGCGCGGCGGCAAGCTGGAGCGGCGTGAGCGTCTACAGGTCGCCTTCGACGCGACCAATGAAGTCATTCGCCCGAGCCTGTTCGGTGTGCTGATTATCACCGTCGTCTATATTCCGCTGTTCACGCTCACCGGGGTGGAAGGCAAGATGTTTCAGCCTATGGCTGCAACGGTCGTTATGGCGCTGTTGGCCGCTCTGGTGCTGTCGCTTACGGTGGTGCCGGCGGCCGTGGCAGTTTTTATGAACGGACGCATTAGCGAAAAAGAAAATCGCGTGATGGCCGCTGCAAAATCGCTGTACCAACCCTTACTGCTCAAGGCCCTGAAGCTGCGCTGGTGGGTGGTAACGGCGGCGGCGATTTTGGTGGCAGCATCAGGCTGGCTCGCCACAACCTTGGGTTCTGAGTTCATTCCCCAGCTCGACGAAGGCGATATCGCCATGCACGCGTTGCGCATCACCGGGACCGGTCTTGAGCAGTCGGTTGCCATGCAGGAGACACTGGAAAAGCATATCCAACGCATACCGCAGGTTGACAAAGTGTTCAGCAAAATCGGCACGCCGGAGGTCGCGACCGATCCCATGCCACCCAATGTGGCCGATACCTTTATCATTTTGAAACCCCGTAGCAAATGGCCCGATCCCGAGCTTGCCAAAGCTGATCTGATTGCCCAGATCGAGGAGGCCGTTGAGCAACTGCCGGGAAACAACTACGAATTCACGCAGCCTATCGAGATGCGCTTTAACGAATTGATCTCGGGCGTGCGCTCGGACGTGGGGATCAAAGTATTCGGCGACGATCTCGACCAGTTGCTCGCGTCGGCACAGGTGATATTGGAGGTGGTGAGAGACATCGATGGCGCAGCGGATGGTCGGGTTGAACAGGTCGAGGGATTGCCCATGCTGTCGGTGCTCCCCAAGCGTATGGCCATCGCCCGTTACGGGCTTAATGTGGCCGATGTTCAGGACTTTGTGGCCACCGCCATTGGTGGAGAATCCGCAGGACTGATTTTTGAAGGTGACCGCCGCTTCGAGCTGGTGGTGCGATTGCCGGAGGCGCTGCGGCGGAATATGGACGGCCTGCACGAGCTGCCGGTGCCCTTGCCAGGCGGTGGCTATGTGCCGCTGGGCGAGCTTGCCATCTTGAGTATTGCGCCCGCACCCGGCCAGATCAGTCGGGAAAACGGCAAGCGGCGCGTGGTGGTGACCGTCAATGTGCGCGGTCGGGATCTGGGGTCGTTTATTGCGGAAGCGGAAGCGCAGATCGCACATCAGGTTGAGCTACCTGTGGGCTACTGGCTGGACTATGGGGGCACCTTCGAACAATTGGCTTCGGCCACTCAGCGACTCTCGGTCGTGGTGCCGGTCACCTTTGCCCTCATTATTGCACTGCTGGTCATGGCGCTAGGTTCGTTCAAGGACGCGCTGATTATCTTCACCGGTGTACCCCTGGCGCTGACGGGCGGCGTCCTGTCGCTGTGGCTGCGCGATATGCCGCTGTCTATCACGGCGGGGGTTGGCTTTATTGCGCTTTCAGGCGTGGCCGTCCTGAATGGCCTGGTGATGCTCGCGTTCATTCGCGACCGCTGGCAGGAGTCAGGAGAGTTGGTATGTTCTATCGTCGACGGCGCACTCCTGCGCCTGCGCCCGGTTTTGATGACTGCCTTGGTGGCAAGTTTGGGTTTCGTACCCATGGCACTGAATACCGGCACCGGCGCTGAAGTGCAGCGGCCGCTGGCGACAGTGGTGATCGGCGGCATCATTTCATCGACGCTGCTGACACTACTCGTACTGCCTGCGCTTTACCGTATCGTTCACGGCAGAAAGGCTAGCATTCGATAAACCTAGCGAAGCTAGTCCGTTATTGAATCGTCCGATCCATCGTCCGGCACGGTGCCGAAACATATCAGGTGGAATAAGCCATTATTTTCGGGGATACTGAACTTTTCGGCTAACCCCATCTTCAAAGTTTAAAGTTCTGCTTGGCAGGCTGTGACCGATGACCAAACTGTTGACGACTCTCTATATTGCATTGCATCTGGTCTTTGGGCCAGTTGCCGGTGTATTGGCGTCAACTATGTGTTCCTCTGCGTCAGTCGAGAATTGTGCCCACCATCAGACGCTCGCATCACAACAGCACGAGCACAATGCTCATCACAACTGCCACAACGCTGTGTCCGATAGCAGCTTTCCGGACCGGTGTGACCATCACTGCCTTGGATCGACCATAGCATTGATTAGCACTTTTTCCCCACAGCCCGTGGAAAACGTGGCAGTCTTGTTTGTTGTTCCTGCCACAACGCCACAGTCAGCCACAGATCGCCCACCTTATAGACCGCCCCGCGCCTAATTTCCTGTTTGATTGTCGGGCATAGCCTTATCCGCCTGCGGATGATGCCTGCCCATTACTACGTAAATCACACATGAGGTAGAGCACGATGTCGCTCAAAGAAAAATACCCGGGGCCGGCTTTGCCACGGCGTCGGTTCGTACAGGGTTTGGCCATGGGCGGGATCGCCGCAGGTTTCGGCTTGCGCATGCCTTCACTCTGGGCTACAACGCCGCACCAAACTGCCACACCCATTTTGCAAGGTAATCGTTTCGATCTGTCTATCGGCGAAACCCCAGTGAACTTCACCGGTGCCATCCGTACCGCAATCACGATCAACAGTTCATTGCCAGCGCCGATTCTGCGCTGGAAGGAAGGTACCACGGTCGATTTGTTCGTCTCAAACCGGTTGCCGGAGGATTCGATTCACGGTCACTCCACATCCATTCACTGGCACGGAATTCTGCTGCCGGCTAATATGGATGGCGTGCCGGGGCTGAGTTTCGACGGCATTCCTAATGGCGAGACCTACCATTATCGTTTCGATGTGCGTCAAGGCGGCACCTACTGGTACCACAGTCACACCGCCTTTCAGGAGCAGGCTGGGTTGTATGGCGCAATCATCATTGATCCGGTGGAACCCGAGCCATTTACCTACGACCGCGACCATGTCGTGCTGTTGAGCGACTGGACGGACCTGGATCCCACAGATCTCTTTGATCGACTCAAGAAAATGTCCGACTACGACAACTGGTCCAAGCGCACTGTCGGCGACTTTATCGACGATGCGCAGAGACATGGTCTGGCTGCCACCGTTGAAAATCGGTTGATGTGGGGCGAGATGCGGATGGAGGCAACGGATCTGTCAGACGTCAACGGCAATACCTACACCTATCTGATGAATGGCACTACCTCGTTGGGTAATTGGACCGGTTTGTTCCGTCCTGGTGAGAAGGTCCGCCTGCGCTTTATCAACGGTTCGGCGATGACTCACTTCGATGTGCGCATTCCCGGCCTGAAAATGACGGTGGTTGCCGCCGACGGACAATACGTGCACCCCGTGACAGTCGACGAGTTCCGTATCACCACGGCCGAAACCTTCGATGTCATCGTCGAGCCATCGGGTCAGGATGCCTTCACCATTTTCGCGCAGGACCTGGGTCGCACCGGTTTTGTGGCCGGCACACTGGCGGTGCGGGAAGGCTTGCGCGCGCCGGTGCCAGAAGTTGGTCCGAAGCCGATTCTGACCATGGACGACATGGGTCATGGCATGATGGGGCAGGGCGGTATGAGCCACGACATGTCGGCCATGTCCGGCGGGGCTATGTCTGGCGGCGCCATGGCCGGAATGGATGACGGTTCTATGGGTCATGGTTCAATGGGGAATAGTTCCGTGAATCACGGCTCTATGAACGCCAGCCGGGAACCGGGCACCTCATCAATGGCACCGGGGCCGATGGCGACTATGGATCACGGTGCGCCGGGCATGCAGCAACACCCAGCCAGCGAAAACGGCAACCCGCTGGTCGATATGCAGACTATGAACCCGGCACCCAAACTTGACGATCCCGGCATCGGCCTACGTGATAACGGTCGGCGGGTGCTGACCTATGCGGACCTGCGTAGTGCGTTTCCGGACCCCGATGGTCGTGAGCCTAGCCGAACTGTTGAACTGCATCTGACCGGGCACATGGAACGTTTTGCCTGGTCGTTCGACGGCCTCAAGTTCTCCGATGCGGAACCCCTTAGGCTCAACTACGGTGAGCGCATGCGCATTGTGCTGGTCAATGACACCATGATGACCCACCCGATTCACCTGCATGGCATGTGGAGTGACCTGGAAGACGAGGAGGGTAACTTCCTCGTGCGCAAACACACGATTGATATGCCGCCGGGTACTAAGCGCAGCTACCGCGTGCGGGCCGATGCCCTCGGTCGCTGGGCCTATCACTGCCATTTGCTCTATCACATGGAAGCCGGCATGTTCCGCGAAGTGAGGGTAGAAGAATGAACGCAATAAAATTGTCTTATTTGAATGTCCGTATAAACCTCTTGCGCCTCATTATTACGCTGGCGGTAGCGTTGCCGGTAGGGGTTTCTGCCCAGCACATGGATCACTCCGGGATGGAGATGCCGGCCGAGCAACAGGCTACCGATCCCCATGCGGGCCACACTATGCCAACATCGGATGATCTGCCGCGCGAACCGATTCCGCCGATTACCCCGGCCGATCGCGCTGCCGCGTTTCCCGATGTAAACGGGCACACGGTGCATGACGACAGCATTCATCACTACGCGTTGTTCAACCGGCTAGAAGCCTGGAATGCGGACCCCGGCAGCGGCTTCGCCTGGGAAGGGCAAGGCTGGCTCGGTACCGACCTCAACCGCATGTGGGTACGCAGTGAAGGGGAGCGGGTTGATGGTGTGACCGAGGCCGCTAATCTCGAAGTGCTTTACGGTCGTGCGACGGCACGCTGGTGGGACGTAGTTGCCGGCGTGCGGCAGGACCTTCAGCCCGGAGGGTCACAGACATCGGCTGCCCTCGGTGTGATCGGAGTAGCGCCATATGAATTCGAAGTTGCAGCCACTGCTTACATTAACGAGTCCGGCGAGACAGCGGCGCGCCTGGAGACCGAGTACGAAATACTGCTGGCCAACCGCTTGATCCTGCAACCGGTGGTCGAGGTCAGCCTGTTCGGCCAGGACGACGAACGCCGCGGTATCGGCTCGGGTTTATCCAGCATTGAGGCGGGCCTGCGTCTGCGGTATGAAATCCGTCGCGAGTTCGCACCCTATATCGGCGTGAGCTGGGAAAAGTCCTTTGGCAATACAGCGGACTTTGCCAGGGCTCGCGGGGAGGCCGTCGACGACACCCAAGTTGTCGTGGGCCTGCGCACTTGGTTTTAGCTTAATCCTGTGAAAATAGGATAGCCATCAATCGGTAAATCAAGCAAAGGAGTAAGCAACTATGCATATGTCGTACTGGCGGTTTGCAGCCATGATAGCAACATCGACTATTATCATGTACGGAGTGATGTACTTAAACACCTATGCTTTCGAGCACGTTCTATGGAGCGAAACACGGGCCTGGATGGCCTTGGTGATGGGAGCGGTGATGGCGGTTGTCATGCTCGGTTACATGCTCAACATGTATCAGAACAAGAGCGTGAACGCCGCTATCTTCGGCGGTAGTGTCATCGTGTTTTCCGTGGCGCTGTGGCTTGTAAGAAGTCAAGCGACGGTCGGAGATGTCGAATACATGAAAGCGATGGTCCCTCACCATTCAATAGCCATATTGACCAGTGAACGTGCACAGATTAGTGATCCTCGGGTTCGTGAACTCGCGGACGAGATCATTGAAGCACAACGCCGTGAAATATCAGAAATGAAATACTTGATTCAGGATCTAGAGGAGGCTGAATGATGCTAAAGCGGGGTGGTTCTGCCCCGCTGCCTGATCACGCTGCTTTACGGCATCCTCGGCACATTTACTGATTCCACTACAGGTCAAGACAAACCTCTTGGCGAGCGGGGCGCTCATCATGCCGATACCGTGGGCAGTTCGTCCTAACTTACAGCTTTTGATTTCAGTCCGGGTTTAGAGCCGCGACTGTTTGCTAGCGCCCAAGGACCTTGCGGAAGTCATCCAGCACATCCCTCGGGATCGTAGTCATGGCCGTTCTACTTGATGCGCCAACGCCAATAAGCGGGAGCTCAGACGAAGGTCGGCATTTTCTGCCGCCACTAATGAAACCGCAAAACTCATGCGACCATCCATCAGTTTCAAATTGATGGTGCTGCCGTCTATCAGGCCATCATCGTTTTCTGTGATCACCAACAGAGACCGCTGTTGCGCCAACTCTGCCAGCTTGTCTAAATGACGCTCTGCACCTCGCCCAACAAAAACCGCATGGGCGTCGGCGATGGACGCAGGGTTCTTTACTTGGCGAAGTAGAATAGGGTGATGATCGATGCAGACGCCCGAGACTATCGCCTGTAGCTCTTGGTAAACATCGCGGCCGCCCATGAAGGCGATTACAAGGAGCGCGTCTGCGGACTGCAGTGGTTCGCGGGCCAATCTACATAGCTCAGGAACTTATAGATCATGACGGCTTTGATTTGATCTTCTGCCACAGGTTGTGGCTCAACGGCATGGCTTAGGGCGGGCGCCAGCAGGACTACGCCCGTGGTTAACAGGCAAAGCAATAGCTGCCGCCATGCGCGGGCGCAGAAGTCAAAAGGTGGAAGGGCTCGGTGTTTCGGCATCATTTCGGCCATGGATCTGGCTACCGTCCCCAAACCAACCGGAGAAACAACCCGCGCTCCAGACGGTTTCGTTCATGGGGAAGACCGAGTTCGCTGGAGCATTGTTGAGCAGATTCTCGCCGGATACGGCCACTTCCAACTGTGGACGTGCACGCCAGGTTATATTGAGATCCAGTTCGGTGTAGGAGGGCAGTGACATCATTTCAATCTCGCCGACGTGGCGTAGCGTACTGGTGAGACTCAGGTCGGCGTTGAAATCATAGGTTACGCGGAATTGCCCATAGATGTCCGGGTCGCTGATTCCCACGGCGGTTCCCGGGCTGATGTCCTGGGTGCCGGGGTCTGCCTGCTTATCGATGTTCTGTAATACCAGTCCCGAGTGTAACCGCAGTTGCGACAGCGCCTGCCAGCTACCCCAGAGCTCCACGCCATAGGTATTGGCAGAGGCGTTGTTTTCGAACTGCAGGGAATTGTTGTCTTGCAGCTCGAGGGTACGGAGGTTGTCATAGTCGCTATAGAAAGCAGTTGCCGAATAAGACACATCGCCAATCAGGCGGCGGTGGCCAATCTCGTAAACATCGGCAATTTCCGCTTCGAACTCAGGGCCGCCGGCCAGTATATAGGGCGGTGCGCCCGGTAAGTAATAGTCCACGTCGATCCGGGCCGGGGAACGCACCACCCGAGAGGCGCTGGTCCATAGCATATTGCCGTCGTTGATGCTCCAGGCCAATTGGGCGCTCGGCATACTTTCCCAGCCGCTGTATGGGTTATCTTCGAGCTTAACTCCAAAGGTGGCTTTCAGGGAATCCGTTAGCCGGATTTCATCCTGCGCAAAGATGTTACGCCACTGCTGGTTCACGTCGGCCGGCAAGAAGGCCACCACTTCCCGGTTCTCAACCCGATCCCCAGCGTACCGGTATCCACCGCCCCAAACAATTTTATGGCGCGCACCGACAGTGAGTTGGTGCTGCAGCTCCAGGTCCGCGATAGTCAGCTCCTGCGCTAGCCGCGTAGGCATGTCCCGAATTCGGTGATCCAGATAAGCTTGTAATGAAATCTCCGAACCCGCCTCCAGGGTCCACTTGCTATTCATTAACAGGTTTCCGCCGCGAATGAGAACGTCAGTGTTGGGCTGTTCCAGCTTGCCGTTGTATGCATCGCCCTGCACAGTTAAAGCGTCAGCCCCAAGTACACCTGACAATCGGTGCGGAAACCGACTTGAGCCGTTTCAGCGCCGGTTTGGCTGGCTCCGCCTGTGGCCAGCGCAACGTCGTCCAACTGGTGATACGAGCCATACACCCGGTAATGGCCGCGAGCAATATCACTGCCGTAACGCCCTGCGGCACGCTGGCCATCGGTACCGCTTGTGAGGGAAACCAGCCCGCCCTGAGTGTGTTCGGCCGAGCGGGTGATCACGTTGATCACGCCATTCACCGCGTTTGCGCCCCATAAGGTGCCACCCGGGCCGCTAACCACTTCAATACGGTCCAGATCCAGCAGCATCGCGTCCTGAGCGTCCCAGAATGAAAAGCGGCGTATAGATGGAGCGTCCGTCGATCATGACCTGCATCTTGTTCGGAGCTAGCTTGACAGCTATGGCCTCTTCACCGAAAGTACCGGATTTACCGGAATTAAAAATAAAGTAACGTAAAGTAAAAAAACAAGAATAAAGCGACATTGCTATGAAAACTAAATTTTGGCTTGTTCTGCCTTGGCTCATGACGACCGGTTGCGCCACCAACACTGATTTGATATGGCAGGAGAGCTTTGAAAGTGGCGACTTGTCCGGCTGGACTCACCTGTTGAATCCGCAGGGGTTATCCGTGCAGGACGAATGCGTGTATGACGGCAACTATGCCGGCCGTGTGACTCTGACCGGCGAGCCGGAAATGTTGTGGAATGGAAACGAAAACCTGAATCGGGCGGAATTCAGCTACACGCCTGCGCCCGGAGTTGTTGGTGAGAACAAGGACACCTTCTTTGGCTGGAGCTTTTATCTTAAGCAGGCGCTGACAGACACCAAACATGAGATCGGTTATTGGGAATCAGGGAAAAGCTACCGGCAAATGCTGCGATTCAACATCACCGGCACCGATTTCAGTTTCCAGGCAAGTGATCAAAAGGCGCCTTTCTGGACGGCGGAAAAATTCGCCAGGCCAGGCATTTGGCGCGACGTAGTCATTCATATTCATTGGTCCACAAATCCAAGGCAGGGCTTTGCACAGGTGTGGCTTGACGGCCGCCACATGGGCAAACACCATTTCAAAACCCTGTACAGTGCAGATGAAAACATGTTCACCCAAATTGGCTTGTTACGCAGTCGCCAGCCTGTGATCGAAACCCTGTTGGTGGACAGAGTGCGCCACGGCAGAGATCTTCGCTCAGTGCTTGCGGACTCGGCATTAGAAAAAAGCATTCACTGTAGTGGCCGGAAATCCGCGGAACTATAGGGAACCCCAGTTCAGGACCGCTATCAAGCTGATCGAGCCCAGCATCGCGATATACCATGAACAGGGTATACCGGTTACTATCGGGAACAGGCACAGTAGTAACTACGAAACAAGCCAGTGAACTCATGTCAAACGCCGATACAGCAAACTCCCCCAGCGCAAGCATCCGCATTCTCCTGCTGGAGGATGATGCGCCTCTGCGCGAACGCTTTGTGCGTATACTGGACGCCTGGGCCGGCGGGGACGTGGTGGCCGCCTGCGCAACCTTGGGCGAGGCGCTACAGGCACTGCAAGAGCAGCCAGTTGACCTGCTGATGACCGACCTCAATCTACCGGATGGAAATGGTATTGAGGCAATCCGCCTGCTGCGCGCGCTCTATCCGAATGCGGATGCCATGGTCATCTCTGTACTGGCGGATGACGAAACCGTGTTGCAGGCCATTGAAGCCGGCGCCGTGGGTTATTTGCTCAAGGATGCGGACTCATTCGAACTGGCGGAAGCCATTGAGGAGCTGCGAGCCGGGCGCTCTCCAATCTCCTCATCCATTGCGCGGGTTCTGGTGCGGCGTATGAGTGCGCCGGAGCCACACAATCCAGGGCCTGCACTCACGCCTCGGGAAAGCGAAATTCTGCGTGGCATCGCAAAAGGATTCACTTACGCCGAACTGGGTGAATGGCTGGGCATCTCTCGCCAAACCGTGCCAGTGCATATCAAGAATATTTACCGCAAGCTCGCCGCCAACAATCGCTCGGAAGCGGTTTATGAAGCTCAGAAGCGCGGGTTGCTTCGCCTGTGAACCGCCGACTGGGCTTTGCAGTCCTGTGGGGCGCTATTTTCATTTTGGCCAGCGTGCCGGTATGGCTGACCTTGCCCAAGCCTGAGGGCGCACATGCGATTACGTCGGCGTTACAAATTACTGATAAGGGCGAACGGGCGATAACACTGCCGATGGCTCGCCAAACGCCGGGCAGTTGGGGGCATTACCGGTTCGAGTTCGATTCTGACTTTGGCTCTGATATAGACTCATACCCGGCTTCTGACACTGCCACACCGAAATACCTTTTCATCCCGTTACTCAGCCAACGAGCCATGATCACGCTCAATGGTACGCCTATTGACGACACCCAAAATCGAACCGTTATGGTGGGCCTCGCCTCCGGCGTTCCGGCAATGATTCCCTTGCCCGAAACACTGGTGAACGATGGGCAGAATGTTATCGACCTGCGCTTGCAATCGGTGGGTCTTATTCCTGCTTACCTGTCACCGCTCTACGTCGGTAGTGCGGACCAATTAAGCAGCCACTACCGTTTGCGGGTGTTCGTTCTGGAATACCTGAAACTGATGGTTCCGGCGGGGCAGTTACTGATTGCTCTGGTGGTCCTCATGGTTTGGCTGTACCGACCCCAAGACCCCCTGTTCGGCTGGTTGGCCGTAACGCTGTTGCTGTCCATGGTTACCTATCTCGGTATGGCTCAGGACCTGATACCGCAGCTCGTTACCCTCATGCCTTACTTTTCCATGACAGGTTCCGCCGCCGCCATCGCCATGGTGGTTGTGGTGCTGCTGATTGCCGGACGTCCGCCTCCGCGCTGGTTGCAATGGCTCGCATTCGCACTGCCTGCCAGCAGTGTTCTGCTGGCGCTCAGCGGGGTGCTGCCGCCAAAACTGGGCGTGGTATTGGTCAGCGCACCAACCAACATTCTCGGTTTGCTGGTCAGCCTGGTTATTCTTGGTTGGGCAGCAATGCGGCACCACCTCAAGGAAGCCTGGTTGTTGTTACTGCCCATGTTAATGGCTGTTATTGCCGGTATTCATGATTTCGCCATGGTTCTGTCACTGCTGGACGGTCCGCTATTTCTCTCGGTCTACTACCGCCCGTTGCTGCTGATTGGCTTTGCCATGATCCTGATGCGACGGCTCGGCATCAGTTTAAGTACGCTGGACGACGTGAATGCCTACCTCACACAGCGCCTGGCCGAACGAGAGCATGAATTGGAGCGTCTGTACGAGGAAGAAAGGCGTGAAGCGGCCCAGCGGGTACGTGGCGAGGAGCGTCAACGTTTGACCCGTGACCTTCACGATGGCCTTTCGGGTCATCTGGTATCCATCATTGCACTGTCCGAACAGGAGCAGGCGGCATCCATCGAACGCACTGCGCGGGAGGCGCTGGATGATTTGCGACTGGTTATCCACTCCCTGGATATCACTGATAACGAATTACCCCTGGCCCTGTCCAGCCTGCGCGAGCGTCTGGAACGCCAACTCAAGCGGTTGAATATCGAGCTGGACTGGTCAATCGCACAATTGCCGGAGATTGCCGGTGTCACGCCGACTCACGCCTTGAGCATACTGCGTATTCTGCAGGAGGCCATCACCAACGCGGTCAAACACGGCCGGGCCTCCAGAATTGTGGTGCGTGGCAACAAAGGCGAAAACGGGGATGGAAATGCGCACGAACGGGCCGTTATCAGCGTGGAAAATGACGGCCAACCTTTTCCCCACAACCCGAGCCGCAATGGCAACGGGCTTAACAATATGCGCCGTCGTATGAATCAGTTGAACGGCACTGTGGAAATCATGCCGTTGGAGCAGGGGACCCGGTTGACCCTGGGATTGCCCTTGCAACTGCCGGACGTATCATCCCGGCCCTGATACCCAAAACGCAGGCTGGGTCTCTCACCAGCCTGCACTCTATAAGAACGAGGGAACAGAAATGAAAATCAGCATCACAGTTCTGGTCAGCCTGTGCCTCTTGGCACTGAGTGGCTGCGGCTCCGATTCCGACTCCGATTCCAGTTCGGGGGCAGGTAGCGAACCGGAACCACTGCCCAACATCCTGTTTGTCATCATGGACGATGTCGGCGTGGATCAGATGCCCTCCATGGGCTATGGCGGTGTGCATCCGGCGAGTATGCCGAACATCGACGCCATTGCCGGCTCCGGCGTGCGTTTTCGCAATACCTGGTCCATGCCGGAATGCTCACCGGGTCGCGCCGCGTTACTGGCAGGGCGCTTTCCGTTGCGCACCAACCTGAATCAGGCGCTCGGTCCCAATGATCTGGCCAACTCACAGTTGTCTCCCTACGAAATCACTACACCAAAACTGCTGAAAGAAGCAGGCTACCAAAGCGCCATGTTCGGCAAATTCCACCTGGCCGGGCCGGAGCACAACCCAGCGGGCAACGGCACGCCGGGCGCGCTGGGCTGGGACTACTTCTACGGATGGACCGGCGGCTTGCCCGCATCAATCGACACCACCGCCGGTGGCATCGCGGAAGAGGGCGTGTATTCCTGCGGTTATGTGCCCGCGTTAAGTGACGACCCTGTGAATGGCGCGGCCCACGGTGCCTGTTATGTGCCCGAAGGCCCCGACAGCGTCAGCTGCTCAGCGCTGGAGACGGATCCAGTCGGCGACTCCGCCGGCCTGCAATGCCTGACCTTGGGCGGCATTCTGGTGCCTCATGAAAGCTGCCAGACGACGCCACCGGAGTATCTGAATTTCGAACGTGAGAACGCTCACTACGTATCGCCATTAGTGATAAACAGTGCGATAAACAGCACAGGCAGCGTAGAGGAAGTGCCTCTCACCGACCCGCGCGGGCGAGGTTATCGCTCCACCATCGAGGCCGAGGCAGCGCGGGACTGGATCAACAACGTCAACAACCTGCGCGATGACAGCAAACCCTGGATGGCGACCCTCAGCTTCAGTGCCGCGCACACACCGCTGCAAACCCCACCGGCTGCTTTGTTGCCGTCCAACAATACCCAAGCTATGGGTCCCAACTGCCGCATCATCCCGGCAACTCTCGCCAATCAGCGCCTGCTCACCGATGCAATGATCGAGGCCATGGACGAGGAACTGGGCCGGCTGCTGGTGGATACGGGTATTGCCGAGCGCAATGAAGATGGGCAACTCGTCTATCAGCCAGAGAGCAATACCCTGGTCGTCATCGTCGGCGATAACGGCTCCTTCGGCCCGACAGTGAAAGCCCCATTCGATATTGGGCGCGCCAAGGGTACTGCCTATCAGACCGGCATTTGGGTACCGCTGATTGTTGCCGGCCCGATGATCCAATCACCCGATCGTGACGTGGAGGAAATGGTCAACGCCACCGATGTTTTCCATCTGTTTGGCGAAGTTGCGGGGCTGAATGTGGACGAGCTCGTACCCGCCGGTACCGACGGTGTGGATATGCTGCCGTACCTGGTCAACCCCGAGCAGCCGGCCCTGCGCGATTACAACTTCGCCCAGGGTGACCTGAACATTCAACTCAATGGCGGCCGCAACGGCCCCTGCGTGATCAGTACCATGTGCTCGCACACGCCGGTAAACAAGACCGTATGTGAAGACAACGGCGGCGTCTGGTGGGGCAAAGGCGCCGATGATCCGAGTGTCGTCAGCGAGTACTACAGCGGCGAATTGGAGCAGTGCTGGCAGGTTAACCAGGCTATCTACCAGCACGACTCTGATGCCTATGACAGCAATCGCCTGGATATGGGCGCGACCAGCTACCGCGCGATCCGCAACGCGAACTACAAACTGGTACAAAACCATGCCCTGGACTACGACATCCTCAACGATAACAGCAAGGACGTGTACGACATCGAATTCTACCAAGTCGACCAAAATCAGCCGCCGAAGTTGGACAAGGAAGACGATGATCTGCTGGCCGGAGCTGGCGGGGAGGGCGTCAACGCCCTGAGCGAAGAGCAACGGCAAAACTATGACGAACTCAACACCGAACTGGCAGCCATTCTGGCGTCCAAACCCGGCTGTCCCGGCGACGGCAACAACGATGGCCGCGTGGACCAGACGGACCTGGACAACTTCGAGGCGCTGATAGCCAGCGAGTGGACAGGATCAAGCTGGTACGACGTCAACTATGACGGCCAGACAAATGCCGCTGACAAAAGCATCATAGAAGAGCAACTGGGACAGGATTGTCAGTGATGGTTTAGTAAATGGTGAACGGTAAACGGATGGGTTTTGGGTTTTGATTTTTCCATTCACCATTTTCTATTCACCGTTTACCGTTTTTGATCACCAATAACTATTCACCGAATCACCAATAACAATAGAGGAATTCCGCATGAACATTCGTTGGATAACATTGGCCGCCCTGTGCCTGCTGGCAATTAACGGTTGTAAACTGGGCTCCGACTCCGATAGTGGTAAAACTGTGGACGATCCGCCGCCGAGTGAACAGACGCCGCCCAATATTCTATTTATTGTGGTGGACGATGCCGGTGTGGACCAATTTGAAACTTTCGGTTACGGCGGAGCGGTGCCAGCGCAAACCGACAGCATCAATGCCTTAGCCGACGCCGGCGTGCGCTTTCGCAACGTTTGGACCATGCCTACCTGCTCGCCTACCCGTACCACCTTTTTCGATGGGCGTTATCCGTCAAGTAATGGTGTACGCAACGCCATCGTCTCCAACGACCTGGCCAATTCCCAGGTGTCGCCCTACGCCCTGACCATTCCCAAACTGCTCAAGGAGGAGGCCGGCTACGTCAGCGCACTGATCGGCAAGATGCACCTCACCGGCTCTGATATCAATCCCGACAACCATCCCCTGGGCGACGACGCCATGCGTGAGTTGGGCTGGGATTATTTTGCGGGTTACCTGGATGGCGCCCCTTATCCGATCGATACCACCGGGGGCGGTGTAGCGCCGGAAGGTACTTATCAATGCGGCTTCGTGCCCAACACCACCGCCGACAATACGGTTGGTGTTGACCACGGCATCTGCTATCTGGCCGATGGCGAGCATCAGCTGATGGACGACCCGGACGTTTATCCCACCCCGGGGCGAACCTGCGTGGAGCTCGGCGGTATCTTTGACCCCGCGGCCACTGAGTACAGCGAAGAGCGCCGCGCGGAATTGAATTTCGACAATCAAAACGGCTACTACACCGGTGAGTGGAAATTTAACTATGCAGATGGCACCAACGAAACTGTTCTGGCTTCAGACCCGCGAGCCCGCGGTTATCGCACTACGCTGGAAACCAACCGCGCCATTGAGTGGATCAATCAAACCGAGGACGCGCAGCCCGGCACACCCTGGATGCTGAGCCTGGGTTATTCGGCGCTGCATGCGCCGCTGCAACCACCACCGGCGGCACTCTTGCCACACCCGGACGCCGAGCTCAGTTTGCTCGGCTGCGGTAGCCCTGCAGCGGACCGGCTCGCCGAGCTGGGCATTGTGGACCCAACTGACCTTGCGGACTTCGCACAGCAGCGCATAGTGGCCCAGCACATGCTGGAAGCCGTGGACCATGAAATCGGCCGGTTGCTGGTGGAAACCGGAGTCGCCCTGCGGCTGGATGATGGCACCTTGGAGTACAACCCGGAAAGCAATACCGTGGTGGTATTCACCTCTGACAATGGTACTTATATGCCATCAGTCAAACTGCCATTTGATCCATTGCGCGCCAAGGGAACTCTCTACCAAAGTGGTATCTGGGTGCCTTTAATAGTCGCCGGTCCTGTGGTCAACACGCCGGACCGGGATGTACCCCATATGGTCAACAGTACCGACCTGTACAGCCTGTTCCGTGAAATTGCCGGCATCGACGAAAGCAGCCTGCCAGAATCCCTGGAACTGGACGCCCAGCCGGTTATGCCGTACCTGACCGAGCCCGGCCACGAGAGCATTCGCACCACCAATTTCACGGAGCTGGGTACCAACATCGCCGTAGAAGCCTCGCCACCCTGTGTGATTCCCGGAGCCAACCTATGCGTTCAAATTTTTCCACAGGAGCAGGTGTGCGACGATCAGAGCGGCGTCTGGTACGGCCCCGGCAATGAGATCAACCCGGACGGGTTCGCCTCCTGCTGCGCGGTCAATACTCACCTGGTATCTCTAGGCGAAGAGCCCGTGGACTTGTTCCCCCATCACCAGAGCGCAGTGCGTGATGAACACTTCAAACTAGTGCGCTTCAGTCGGCAGGACTGCGCTACGAATACTCTGGTCCCGAGTGAAGAGTTCTATGAAATCAATGAGAGCACCGACCCTGCGGAGCTGAAACTCGACAGGGAAGCTGACAACCTGCTCGCGAATGCAACAGCAGACGAGCTGACCGCAGAGCAGCAGGCAAGCTACTACGCATTGGTCACCGAGTTGGAAAGCCTGCTGAACCGCAATACGGATTGCCCGGGTGATGGGAACGGCGACCTGCTTGTAAACCAGCAGGACCTGGATGAGTGGGCTTACTGGGCAGACCCCGACCAAGGTGGCGGCTATTCCAGCTGGTACGACGTCAACTACGACGGCGTCACCGATACCGCCGATAAGGATCTCATCGAAAGTTATATGGAGACAGACTGTCGCTGAAGCGACAGTCTATTTCAAATGGCCAGGAGTCCAAGTCTCGGCGGTTGAGAGTAAGAAGGGCGAGCGCTACGAGTTCATCTGTCTTAGCGCAAGGATTCCAGCAAGAGGCTAAACGCCGCGGAGTGCTGACGCCGGCTCGGGTAGTAAAGGTGAAAGCCTGGGAAGGGTGGGCACCAGTCTTCCAGTACCCGCACGAGCCGGCCGTCGCCTATGAATTCGTCCGTCACGTAACTGGGGAGACTACAAAGGCCCAGGCCATTCATCGCTGATTTGATCGCAAGATCAGGATCATTGCAGGTAAGCTGCCCCTCCACACGAACATTGAGTGCTCTGCCATTCTTCTCGAACTCCCAGGCATAGAGCCCGCCAGAGGTAGGCATGCGCAGATTGATGCAGTTGTGGTGCGTGAGTTCATGGGGTGTTTTCGGCACGCCGAATTGCTTGATATAACCGAGTGAACCCGCTACCACCATCTGCACATCGGGGCCGATACGAGTGGCAATCATATCCTTCTCCACCTGTTCTCCCAGGCGTACCCCTGCGTCAAACCCACTAGCGGCGAGATCGACCAAGCGCTGGTCAACGGACACCTCTATGCTCAGCTCAGGGTGCTCCACCAGTAGCTGACTAATGACCGGCATCAGGAATAGCTCGGCTGCAAATTTTGACGACGTCAGGCGAATAGTTCCCGACACACGATCCCTGTAGGCATTCAGGTCGTCGAGGCGGCCTTCAATGGTTATAGGACTCACAGCAAGCGGCGAGGCCGTTGTCTGACAATCAAGCCATGGGCAAATTGATGGCGGACATCATCGGTTGGCCGTCTGGCCAACCTAACACGCCTAAAACTGCGTGCACTGCCATTGTTTTTTTCGTTCAAGCTTCTCCTGCCAACGCCGATACCTATAACGCACACTCCGCAAACGCAGGCTGCAGGTAAAGAAGGATTATTGGATGGATGTTAGATCAGTAGGTTCTGGTGGGGCGCATATGCAAGCAATGCCAGCAACACCTACGGCGGAACGGCAGTTGTCCACCGTTGATGAACTCAACGTGACTGTTTCCAACGAGCGTGGACAGTATCAGGTAGGTGCTGAAGCGCAGTATCTGTTTGATATGCAAAAATACCTTCAGGGACTCGATACGGCTACACAAGAAAAAGCGTTGGACTACCTTGGGCAAAGCCACGAGCCTTTGCAACAACAGGTCGTGGAGACATTCCGTGTAGTGCAGGTGTTTGCCAACGACTTGCGCGAGGGAAAAATAAAAATTCTGCATGATGAAGATGCGTTTAACAAAGCGAAAAATTTGTTGAACACAGGCTTTGTACTCGATGGAAGAACTGAAATTGGTGTTCGGCCCAATGGTACTGACGTTTTCCGGTTGGACGGAAAGCAGGATTATGTTCCGGCGCAAGGCTCTGAAAATAATCTTGCATTAATCAGGGATCTGGAGGAGCTGGAAGCCGCCGCGAGCGGTCTGTTGCGCAATCGAGATGCTGCCAATCTGTTTGGTTCTGTCAGTAACGCCCTCGTCTATTCCGAGCATATTTTGTTATCAGCGGATGATGTGTTGCATTACAACTACGCTATTGAAAAAGCAAAAAAAACCATTGAGTTTGTCGATGCGCCTGAACTTTTGAAAACCGCATTAACGGATCTTCTTAACAAAGGCATTGCATGGCAGGATTCAAAGCAAACCCGTGTGATGGAAGACAACCGTCAATTGATACACAACAGTCGTGTCGGGGACCTGGCCGCCGAGGCCGTGCGCATGGGCTCCGCCGCCCAAGCGTTTAATCAAGAATTACTCAATCTGTTTTCGAATTCGAACGCTTCCTTTTTGGACTCAGCATCCCTGATCAAGCGCGTGATTGTTGAACAGCCGTATTTGGTCCGCTTCAGCCCGAGTAAAATTGATGAGGCGCTGGCATTTTACCGCGATGATGACACGCATTATGAGCACGCATTGAACAGAGATTTTTCACTGCCAGAAGAAGCAAGGAAGTACCCAATATTCGATAATCAACAAAAAATCGCCGATGCCAGCAAGCAGTATGCAATGAAGGTCATCGACGAAATTCAGGCTTATACAAGCGAGAGAGGATATTGACGCGACTGGGCGATAGTGGATCCCAAATCCCTGGTCTCCTGTTTTCGAGATGCGATTTACCGATACGTAACATCCAACTGATACTCAGGCAGACCCGGCGCTCAATGACCGTTGTTACGGAAAATGTGTTGCTCCATTAACTGAGGGCTGGGTACGCCCTGGATCTGTTGCACTTTGCCGTTGGCATCCCTGAACACGACGGCGGGTGTCGCATTGATGCCGTTGGACTGCATGAAGCGCGTATTGTCCCGTACCTGTTCAAGAATCTCGTCGGGAATGTTCTTGTCTGCCTCGATGCCCCCTTGTTTCATGGTTCGCTCATGCTGCGCCAGCATGGCCCCGGGATCATCGGCGGCAAGTATGGTGGCGGCCTTTGACAGACTGTCGGGACGAAGCATTCCTACCATGATGTGCCGGACCTGTACGCCGCCGCGTGTTATGTAGGGTTGGGTTTTTTCCCAGAACATGGCGCAATAGGGGCAATTGGGGTCCGTGAAAACATACACGATGTTAGTTGCATCGGGATCGCCTTCCGCCACCCAGTGGGTTTGGGCGAAGCTGTTCCAGTCCAGTGCGCTTCCTGACGCTGCGGCTAAGTAGTCTTGCGCGTAGCGGTTGCCGCTGCTGTCAAGCAGTGCGCCTACCATTACATGTTTTTTGTCTTCGGTAAGATATAACTCGACCGGTTGCCCATTGTAGCGACCGATATAGCCGGTCAGCCCACTCGGGGCAGCGAAGGTCTCGACAATCTCCACGCCGTCAGCGGTCAATGCCTGAAGGGCTTCGGGTAAGGGCGACTGTGCATTTTGATCTTCGGCGCAGGAAGCTGTGGCCAATGCCAGCAGAGCCATGCCGCTGGCTAAGGCTTTGGACATCTTCATAGTCTATGGTCTCTTGTGCTGTTAGCTGAGGCTTGTTCAAAGCTTTGCTTTAGGCGTAGCTTGAGGGTGGCGACCGAGAGTTCACCAAAATGTGTGTCAACCAGTTCGCCGGCCGCGTCGTAAAAAAATGTTGTGGGCAAGCCGTTGGCGCCGAGCGCGTGCATGGTGGTGGAGTGAATGTCCAGCAGTAGGTTGTCCAGCTGCAACTGCTCCTGATTCAGGTATTGCTCAACTGTTGCCCGACTTTCTCCCTGATTCACAAAAATGAAATTGATTCCTGGCTCACGTTGCTGGGCGTCCGCCAATACCGGCATCTCCCGCCGACATGGCGGGCACCAGGTGGCCCACAGGTTGACCACCAGGGGCTTGCCCTGATAATCCGCCAAGGAGAGGCCGTCACCTTCCAGGCTCAGCAACTGTGAGGCCGGCAGGGGCGGTTGGCTGCTGCGCATGGCAGTGACGGCTCCGGCAGTAACGCCCCATGTGAGCATGCCCGCCACCAGCGCAAGGCCGAGTGGCCCGCGGATGGCTTGCCGGCGCCAGGCGTGGAAGGCGCCGACTGCAGCAGCGACCAGCAACCCAGCCGCATAAACAAAACCACCATCACCGATGTTGAGAATGCTCCAGGGGCGTGGCAGATAGTCCTCCAGGTACAGGAGAACAAAGCTCAAACGCGCGCTGAGCATGCCCAGGAGCAGCATCTGTGTGAGCACCGGTTCCACCGCGATGCGATCTCGACGCCCGGCAATCCAGCCGACCAGCAAAGCCACCACGAAGGCAATCAGGAACAACAAACGTTCTGGGGAAAGGGCGAACGGCCCTACAGATATCAAGTGTCAAACTCCGGTTGGTGGTATGTGCATTTAGCGCCTACAGGCGGCGAGTATGATCAGCGATAATTAAGGTAAGGTTAACGGTGCCTTAATTTATTGGGTCTATCATTACTGTCTCATAAATAACGGCTGACGGCTTGACTAACGCTCGTGAGCTTGTAGCCCGGATGGAGTGCAACGCAACCCGGGAAGACTTGACGCTGATTGCCCCGGATTCCGTTGCACTCCATCCGGGCTACGGGTGCGGCTTGTTTCGGCATTTGTGGACAATGAAAGACCATAGTGAATCCCTGAAGGATAAACCTGTGCATGTATTGATTGTGGAAGATGATGACCTGGTTGGCGACGGCCTCAAGCGCGGGCTCACGGCGCTCGGGCAAACGGTGGACTGGGTCACTTCGGCCTCGGCTGCCGACGGGGCTCTCGCGATAGTGGCGTTTGACGTTGTGGTGTTGGATTTGGGTCTGCCTGATATGGACGGCCTCTCGCAACTAGCGCGCTGGCGCCGACAGGGGATGGATACACCCGTACTCATACTGACGGCACGGGACGCTGTACCCGAACGCGTGCAGGGATTGAATGCCGGGGCGGACGATTATTTAACCAAACCGTTTGACCTGGAAGAGCTGGTGGCTCGGTTACACTCCCTGGTGAGACGGGCGAGTGGACGCGCCTCGAACCTGATCCAACACGGCTGTTTGCTGTTCGACCCGGTGGCGTTGCAAGTGTCGGGTAATGGCGAAGCTATCACCTTGTCGCGTCGTGAACTCGCCGTGTTGCAGGCGCTGTTGAAGCAGCCGGGCCGTGTGCTGTCCGCTGACCAGCTTCAGGATCATGTTTACGGATGGACTGATGGCGTTGAAAGCAATGCGGTCGCCGTTCACGTACACAACCTGCGCAATAAACTGGGCAATGACCTGATTGAGACGGTGCGAGGTTTGGGCTACCGGTTGAAGGCCATATCACCATGAGGATACGACGCACCCTGCGCTGGCGGTTGATGCTGGTGATAGGTTCCTGCCTGGCGGGGCTGTGGCTTTTGCTCGCGCCCTGGCTGCTGCACAGTGTCCGAACGGAAATGGAGAAAAGCCTGGACAACCGCCTTGCCGCTTCGGCTCGCATGGTAGCTTCATTGGTAAGCCGGCAACAATTGCTGACCGGCGCGAGTGATGACGCGAACGGCAGCCCGAACTCTGTGAGCGACATGACCAGCACGCAACCGGTCCAGCCGGAATTCCCGTCAAGTCTGGCTTGTCGTGTCAGTACCTTGCGCGGCGATGTACTGGCGCTCTCACAGGATGCGCCGACGCGGATTCTGGAAAGTGCGCCGGACGGTTACTCCGTTGAGGAGGTCGAAGGTCAACGGTGGCGGGTGTACACAATCACGGTGGACGACCTGCGTATTACCACGGCGGACAGAATCAGCACACGCAACTCCTTGATGACCGCCGTTGTGATTGCGGCCGTTGTCCCTTTCCTCATAGCACTGGCAGGTGCGCTTGTGGCGACCTGGTTTGGTATTCAGCGCGCGTTCCGTCCATTGAACGAGCTCACATTTTCAGTCGGCACGCGTGAGGATCATGACCTGGATCCACTGCAGTGGAGCGGAACACCGGCCGAGGTCAAACCGTTGGTGGATGAAATCAACCGGCTTCTTGCGCGTGCCCAGGAAGCCGTTCGACGGGAGCGGCGATTCACCGGCGACGCCGCCCATGAACTTCGAACACCACTCACTGCAATCAAAACCCAGCTGCAAGTGGCCAAGTTGACTAACGGCGATGAGTCCCGCCACTCATTGGCACAAGCTGAGCGAGCCGTGGGGAAACTGCAAAGCACTTTGGAGCAACTTTTATTGTTAGCGCGCCTGGATGAAACCCCGTCCCTTGATGACGCGGCACGGGCAAGCGCGGATGAAATATGCATTGAAGCCATACAAGACGTTGCCGCACTGGCTCAACAGCGAAATATCAAAATCAACTATCGCGCCGCGGCTCCCGTAGTTGTGCAAGCGCCGGCGGCACTGGCCATCACTGCATTGCGAAACCTTTTGCATAATGCCGTACGTCACTCACCCGATGGTGGGCAGGTAACGCTGACGTTCGACGCCAACGGCAGTGAGGGTATGTGGACGGTGCTGGATCATGGCCCCGGTGTACCACCGGAAAAATTACAGCAACTGACAGAGCGCTTTATCCATCTCACACCCGGCGGTAGCGGGCTGGGCCTTGCCATTACGGATGCCATCGCAAAACGGTTCAAGGGCGCATTGGTTTTGGATAATGGTGAATCAGGCGGCCTGGTGGCGCGCTTGCAGCTTCCTGTGGAATCCGTCCACTCCACCAGTAATCTGCCTCGCTATAAGTCACAAACTGAATGACGAGCTGCACTAGCGCAGGCTGTGGAGAAAATGCATATGTTTCTCGTATTGGTCGATGATATCGGCGATGACCTGATCCTCTGTCCAGCCCATAATGTCGTAGTTCTGGCCGCCTTCCATCAAGTGAACTTCGGCGCGGTAGTAGCGTAGCTTTTCGCCGCGGCGGCGGGTGGTGTCCCGGATCGCAAAAGTCGGCGGAACGTAAGGCCGGGCATGCACGGAATAGAAAAAATCTTCTTCAGCACCGTGCTTCACCTCGATCCACACCCGGTCCTGTTCGTCGCTGGCGACCTCGACCTGCAACTGTTGATTCACAAGTTCCGCCTCCACTTTTCGCATGGCAGGTCCGGCCACATTCTGCATGAATGCCAATACTTCGCTGCGCCCCGGATAACGCACAATACGCGACAACCTTTGTTGCCAGGTTACCGGGTTGCGTCCAACCCTCGGTGCCAGCATGGCGTCCCGCAGGCTGACCCGTTTCACTAGCTCCAACCGCAGTGCCCGCAAAAGCCCCCAGCACATGAATAGCATTACCACCGTAACGGGCAAGGCGCTGGCAATAGTAGCGGTTTGCAATGCCGTAAGCCCGCCAGCCACGAGCAGCGCAGCGGCTATCACGCCCTCGGCGACGGACCAGAATATCCGTTGCCAGACGGGCGTCTCTTCGTCCGTGCCACCGGACGTGAGCATGTCCACCACCAAGGAGCCGGAATCCGAGGAGGTAACAAAAAAGGTGACGACCAAAACTGTCGCTAATAGCGAAGCCAGGGTGCTTAAAGGAAGATGTTCGAAAAAGCGAAACAGCGCCACGGAAGTGTCTGCGGCCACCGCATCAGCAAGTTGAGTAATGCCTTGTTCCAGAATCATGTGCAACGCTGTGTTCCCGAAAAAGGTCATCCACATGAACGTGAAGCCAACGGGTACTATGAGTACTCCAAGCACAAACTGCCGTATGGTTCTGCCCCGTGACACGCGCGCAATGAACATACCCACAAACGGCGACCAGGCAATCCACCAACCCCAGTAAAACAGCGTCCAACCACCTATCCAGCCTTTCGGTTCATAGGCATAAAGGTTGAACGTAATGTCCACCAGGCCAGATAAGTAGTGCCCAACATTCTGCACGTAGGCCTGAAGCAGGTGCACAGTTGGTCCGGCAACAAGCACGAAAACCATCAACAACGCAGCAAGAAACAGGTTCAGTTCCGATACCCGCCGTATGCCGCCGTCAAGGCCCAGGCCTACAGAAATAGTGGCGAACACCGTGATCACCGCGATCAGCACCACCTGCAGCCCGATGCTGATGGGCCAGTCAAACAAGTAATTGAGGCCGGCATTCACCTGCATGGCGCCGAAGCCCAGGGAGGTTGCCACGCCGAGCAATGTGCCCACCACGGCGAAGATATCCACGGCATGGCCGATGGGGCCGTAAATCCTTTCACCGATCAACGGATAAAAAGCCGATCGGATGGTGAGTGGCAGATTGTGACGAAATGCAAAGTAGGCGAGGGATAAAGCCACCACAGCGTAAATCGCCCAGGCGTGTACGCCCCAGTGGAAAAAGGTAATACGCATGGCCTGCCGGGCTGCCTCCACGCTTCCCGGATCACCAACCGGGGGCGTCATGGTATGCATCACAGGCTCGGCCACGCCGAAGAACATGAGCCCTATGCCCATGCCGGCAGAGAAGAGCATGGCAAACCAGGAGATATAGCTGTAATCCGGCTCGCTGTGGTCTGGCCCCAGCTTGATGTGCCCATAGTCCGACAAGGCGAGTATGACCACGAACAGTAAAAACAGCGCAACGGATAATATGTAGAACCAGCCGGCCGTCTGAATAACCCATTCCTGCACCGCAGAGAACGCACTTTCAGCAGTTTCCGGTGCGAGTACCGTAAACAGAACAAACAACAGGCAAAGTCCGCCGGCCCCTATGAAAACAGGTGGATTAACCTTGATCCACGGCGCCTTGACGACGTTCGGGTTTTGCCCGGTTTCAGACTCTTGTTGCGGTTCATTCATTACAAAATCCTGTGCATAGGGCGCGGCCATAATCATTTGGGCTAAGACGCAGGCGCCTAGGGAACCTCTGATTAAGTCCCTGCGGTCTCTGGCTTACAGGAATTTTTGC
>CAYQQJ010000004.1:0-174486 GCA_964419935.1 uncultured Cellvibrionaceae bacterium | reverse complement strand
GGCCGCTACTTTAATGTCGGGTGTGTCTCTTGTCAAATCTTTGTTTGAAAATATCGCGGCAGTGGAGATCGCACAATTCGGCACCAGAACCAGGTACCACGGGCACGGCAGTGTGAGCGGCGTCAGTCGGTCGCCGATGCCCTCTGCCCAGGCTGTCTGGCCTTTGACGAACACGGGAATATCCGCTCCCAGCTCTCGCCCGAGGTCCGCCAACTGGTCCAGGTTGAGCCCCGTTTGCCAGAGGTGATTCAGACCGACCAGCGCGGTTGCCGCGTTGCTGCTGCCACCGCCTATACCGCCGCCCATGGGCAGGCGTTTGGTCAGCCCTATATCCGCGCCTTTGGTGCAGCCGGAAGCCTGTTGCAGTTTGCGCGCGGCCTGGTAGATCAGGTTGTCTTTCAGGGCAACGCCTTCCAAAGCCGGCGTTAGCGTTATGGCGCTATCAGTACGCGGCGTAAAGCTGAGTTCATCGCCGTAGTCCAGCAGCTGAAATACGGTTTGCAGGGTGTGATAGCCATCATCCCGACGCCCGGTGATATGCAGGAACAGGTTGAGCTTGGCGGGCGAGGGGAGCAGTAGCGGCGTCATAAGGATGGGCTGGTAATGCATCTTATTGATGGCTGGCGTCGGGCAATTGCCAGGACTTGATGATCATGGTCAAACGGATATGGTCGCGTTCGGCAACCAGCTTGCCGGGCAGAACCCAGCCCTGCTGGTTGGTGTAGCGGCTGTAGGTGATGTGCCAGCCCTGCTGGTTCAGTTCCGCCAGAGTGGTGTCGGAATTGCGCTGCAAACCCTGGATTGGCAGGCCCGGTGCCGCAATGCCCTTGATCCAGTGGCTCAGGTTGCTCACCGGCACCGCCCAGCCCACGGCTTCCTGCATGAGTTGCTCGGCGGTTTTGGCGCTGCGCAGAGGCTGGTCCGCGCTTTCCAGGGTTATCAATGCTCCGTCGCCACGCAGCCAGGTGGTTCCCCGGCCAAAAGGCCCACTCAACCGCAGGCTGAAACTCTCTGCCTGGTGCTGCCAATCGAAGTTGGCGCTTTGAGCATCCTCGCCAACCCGCAAGCCGAGCTTACCCTCGGCCTGCCAATTCTCGATACGGCGCAGTTCGGCCTGCAGTTGTTGATCAACATCCAGTGGTTGAGGAGTCGTGACGCAGCCATGCAGCGTCAACAACGCGATGCCAAACCAGAGAACGCGCAGAGCGCGGTGCCGGACCGTTGGCGGGAGTCGGGTCGCGGCGCGCTGGTGGATGGTGGAATGCACCAGGGTCTGCCGGATCATTGCTCGTCCAAATCAACATTGAGGCGGTTCAGGGTCTCGCGAATCACATGGCTGGATGGGTTCAATTGCAGGCCCTCCTGCCACACTTGTTGCGCTTCCTCTTTTGCTCCGGTCACCCACAAGACCTCGCCCAAATGGCTGGCTATTTCGTGGTCGGGGGTCATGGCAATGGCTTTGCGCAAGTACGTCAAGGCTTCCCGGTGGTTGCCGAGCCGAAAGTTGACCCAGCCCATGCTGTCCAGAATGGCGGCGTCGTTGGGTTCCATTGCCAATGCTTGCTGGATATAGCCATAGGCCTCTTCCAGGCGATCGGTGCGGTCGGCAAGGGTATAACCGAGCGCATTCAGGGCTGCGACGTTATTGGGGTCCAAGGCGATGATTTGTTTCAGGTCCTGCTCAGCCAGGTCAATTCTGTCCTGAAAGGTAAACAGCATAGCGCGGCCGTAGAGCAGTTCTGAGCTTTCAGGGAAGTTGCGCAGGCCATCATTCAACGCGGTCAGCGCTTCGGTGTGTTCTCCGGCATCACTGAGCAGTTCCGCTTCAAGCAGATAAAGGTTGTCCTGAACGTTCTGGCTGGCGGTTCTGCGCTCCTCGCGCAGATAGTCAAGCGCTTCGAACATGCTCTCCTGTTGTAACAGTAACTGCGCCACTTGCATGACAGCAGGCAGGTATTCGGCGCCCTCGTCAACCTGGCGATAGTGATGCAGTGCGGCATCGGGGTCGCCCCGCGAGGCGGCAATCTGGCCGAGATAGTAGTGGGCGGAGTTGCTGTGTTCGCCGCCGTTGGTAAGACTGCGAAACTGTTCCGCCGCTTCCACTAACAGGCCGCGCTCAAGCTGTATCAGCGCGAGGGAAAAGACGAAATCCGGATCTCCTGGAGACTGTTCGACCAGGGTGGCAAATTCCTGCTGCGCTTTCGCCAGATCGGTACTGGCCAGTATGCGGGCATACTGCAAGCGCAGGCGCTGATTTTCAGGATAGGTATCGACCAGACGCGCCAGTTTTTCAAGCGCTTGCTCTGTGCGTCCCATTTCCTGCAGAACGCGCGTTTCCTGCAAGGCCGCCTGCGGATTACTGCTATCGAGTTCCGCTGCCCGCCGCGCGGATGCCAGAGCCGGCTCAAGCTCACCGGTGTAAAATTGCAGCAGGCTCAAACCCAGGTGGAGACTGGCGTTATCCGGATGTTCCTGTAGTAGCTTCAGGTAGCGTTCCTGTAGCTCTATGACCGTGCCCTCGTCATCAGCCTGGGCCGCACTGGCGGCCACCGCCTCAAAGAAGCCTTCTTCGCCCTGTTCCAGAAGTACGGCTGAGTGCTCGGCGGCAGCCGTAAGTTTGCCGACTCGGGCGAGCTCGGCGCCGGCTATGAAATGCGCTTCGCTGTTGTCCGGATCCAGCTCTATCCACAGCATCGCCATTTCCAGTGCCGCGTCATGGGCATTGAGCAGCCGCGCGATACGCGCTGCACGCGCCGTGACGCCGGGGTCGCGCGTGGCTAATGCCTGGTGAACATAATTGCTGACGGCAATGTCGTAACGGTTGCGGCTGCCGGCAATTTCCGCCACCAGGAGGGCATAAAGCGTGTCGGCTTCAAACTCGCGATCAGGAATCATTTCAACCGCCGGCGGCGGTTCGACCTGGGCAGTCTCGGGCTCAGGTGCGACCGGTTCCGGTTCTTGCGGCTGACTTGCGCAAGCGGACAGGAGAAGTGGCAGTACCCAGATGACAGCGCGGGTGCAGCGGAAGTTGTCAGGATTTTTGAACATGAATGACTCGTAACAGAAGACGAATGGTTCGCCTGAAACACAGGTAGATGAATCGCGTCTGTGCGATCTTTCCTATAATACAGAATCTGCGCCCTAACCTGCGATTTATTCCAGTGGCGGGTGCTAAACAGCTAAAGCCGGCTGAATGCGCATGATGTTGTCCATCCACACCTATAAGCGGCGAACCCGTATAATCAGCAAGTACCAGTTATTAGGCCGCTGGCGGTGGGAAAGGTTCGCAAGCCACCAGCGGATGGACGCTTATGCCAGCGCCGTGCTTGCCAGAAGGCCTGCTAAAAAAGACAATGGCGACCGGCTGAAGCATGTACTCTGACCAATGCGTCCGAATACTATACGTTGTGTCCGCTGAGCGCCTGAGTTTCCGGAGCGTACTCGCTGAGCCCATTGCGGAACTTATGTTTGCTGAACCTTATGAGGCTTGTGAGACCTTTAACTATTAAGTAGTTATCAAGGCTCGACCTTGTGAATCCACACTTGATGAAATGATGCCCGCCCGAACGGCCCGCTTGTGATATGACTCTTATTGCCTTTGGTATCAACCATAATACGGCTGCACTGGATTTGCGAGAAAAAGCCGCATTCGCGCCCGATGAAATGGAGCGGGCCCTTGCCGCTGCCCAGGATCAGGCCGGGTTGAATGAGGTGGCCATACTCAGCACCTGCAACCGAACCGAGATCTACGCTGACAGCGAATCTGCCGTGGCGTCCCTGCTCGAGTGGTTTGCCGGCTATCACAACATCCCGGTTACCGAGCTCGATGCCAGCCACTATTATTACCGAGGTGGTGACGCCGCGCGCCATATGATGAAAGTGGCCGCCGGGTTGGACTCCATGGTGCTGGGCGAGCCGCAGATTCTCGGGCAAATGAAGTCCGCCTATTCCGTTGCCGGAAAATCCGGCAGTCTCGGCTCGGTGCTTCACAATGCCTTTCATCGTGTATTTTCCATTGCCAAGCGCGTGCGCTCGGAAACCGCTATTGGTGAAAATCCGGTATCCGTCGCCTATGCGTCCGTCAGCCTGGCCAAGCAGATTTTTTCCAACCTCAAGGATGATACCGCCCTGTTGATTGGCGCGGGTGAGACCATTGAGCTGGTGGCAAGGCACCTGGTGGATCAGGGTATCAAGCACTTGATTGTTGCCAACCGTACCCTTGAGCGCGCCAGCGAACTGGCGGCACATTTTAATGCAGAAGCGGTACTGCTGGCGGACATTCCGGATTTGCTGCACCGGGCTGACATCGTGATTTCCTCGACCGCCAGCCAACTGCCGCTGCTGGGAAAAGGTGCCGTGGAAGCGGCGCTGAAAAAGCGTAAACACAAACCCATGTTCATGATCGATATTGCGGTACCGCGGGATATTGAACCCCAAGTTGGCAACCTGAGCGATGTCTATCTCTACACGGTGGATGATTTGCGGGAAGTGATTGATGAAAACCTGCGTTCCCGTGCTGAAGCAGCTACCATAGCCACCGGAATTATCGAAGAGGGCGTGCTGAGCTACGAGAGCGAATTGCGCGTACTCGGTGCGCTGGATACGGTAAAGGCCTTCCGCGCCCGCGTCGAAGACCTGCGGGATCAAGAGCTGGAGCGGGCCCAAAAGGCACTGCAGGCCGGGGCTGAACCTGCGGCGGTGCTGACGCAGCTGGCGCGCAGCCTGAGCAACAAATTCATGCATGTTCCCACGGCGCGACTGAAGAAAGCCAGCGCCGAAGGACATCACCATATTGTCAGTGTGTTCAATCAGGCGTTTGATCTGACACCGCAGAGTGGTGCGACCAATGTCGATGAACCCGACGCAACTCAAAACCCAAGTGAGAATGAATGAAAGCATCCATCCTGGCGAAACTCGAAAACCTTCATGAACGCTATGACGAAGTGGGCGCACTGCTAAGTGATGCCGATATTATTGGCAACCGCGAAAAATTCCGCGAGCTGTCTGAAGAATATGCCGAGCTTGAGCCCGTTGTTGAATGTTTCAATCGCTATCAGGCGGTGCAACAGGATGTGAACGACGCTCGTGCACTGTTGCAGGATGGCGATGCAGACATGCGCGCGATGGCGCAGGAGGAACTGCAAGCCGCCCAGGAACAGCTGGAACCACTGGAGTTGGAAATCCAGAAGCTGCTGTTGCCCAAAGACCCGAATGACACCAAGAATGTGTTCCTCGAAATTCGCGCGGGTACCGGTGGCGATGAAGCGGCGATTTTCTCCGGTGACCTGTTTCGCATGTATTCCCGCTACGCGGAGCAGCAGGGGTGGCGAGTGGAAATCATCAGCGAGAACCAGGGCGAACACGGCGGTTACAAGGAACTTATCACTCGCGTGGTGGGCCAGGGCGTTTACTCCAAGCTGAAGTTTGAGTCCGGTGCGCACAGGGTGCAGCGTGTGCCACAGACCGAATCCCAGGGGCGTATCCACACCTCCGCCTGTACCGTCGCGGTGATGCCGGAGGCCGATGAGATGGAAGCGGTCAACATCAACAAGGCGGACTTGCGGGTGGATACCTTTCGCGCCAGCGGTGCCGGTGGGCAGCACGTGAACAAAACCGATTCGGCGATACGCCTGACTCATATTCCCACAGGTTTGGTAGTGGAGTGCCAGGACGAGCGCTCCCAGCACAAAAACCGCGCCAAGGCTATGGCGCTCCTGGCTTCGCGCTTAAGTAGCGCGCAGGAAGAAAAAGCGGCGAAGGAGCAGGCCGATGAACGCCGCAGCCTTGTGGGAAGTGGCGACCGCTCCGAACGTATACGCACTTACAACTATCCCCAAGGCCGAGTGACAGACCACCGCATCAACCTGACGCTCTACAAACTGGAAGAAGTAATGCAGGGCGGTCTTGAGGACGTGATCCAGCCGCTGGTCAACGAATATCAGGCGGATCAACTGGCAGCCCTGGCGGACTGATGGTGACAACCATTGCCGAGGCTCTGGCGCGTGCCGTTGAGTTCAGGGACGTGAGCGACTCACCGCGGCTCGATGCCGAGTTGCTGTTGGCAGAATGTCTGCAGCGGGATCGCACTTACCTGTTCACCTGGCCGGAGCGCGAACTCACTGCGGACCAGGCGACGGCATTCTCCACCGCATTTTCCCGTCGTCAGACGGGGGAGCCAATCGCCCATATTCTGAGTTACCGGGAATTTTGGTCACTGCCGCTTCAGGTTGATGCAAGTACATTGATTCCGCGGCCGGACACCGAGCTTCTGGTCGAACTCGCATTGCAGTTGCTACCCAAAACTCCGCAACAAATTTTGGACTTAGGCACCGGTACCGGCGCAGTAGCATTGGCGTTGGCCAGTGAAAGGCCTGATTGCCGCATAACCGCCTGCGATAAATTTCCCGCTGCCGTACACCTGGCGGAGCGCAACCGACAGCGGTTGGCGCTGGATAATGTGCAGGTGGTAGAGAGCGACTGGTTCAGCGCATTGCCTGTCGTCGACTTTGACATGATTGTCAGCAATCCACCTTATATTGATGCCGAGGACCTGCACTTGCGACAGGGCGATGTGCGGTTTGAACCTGTCTCAGCCCTGGTGGCGGACGAACAGGGTCTGGCGGATCTCCGTCACATTGTGCAACAAACAGCGGCGCTCAATCAGCGCGATTGCTGGTTGCTGCTGGAACATGGCTGGCAACAGGCAGAAGCAGTGCGCCAGCTGATGAGTGATGCGGGCTTCACTGCGGTAGCAACGCATCAGGATCTGGGGGGGCGGGACCGGGTGATGGTGGGGAGAAGATAGCTGTAAGCCGCAAGCTGCAAGCTGCAAGTTAAAAGATAGGAAAAAAGGGAAAGGGAAAAGTAAGAGCTACAAGCCTCAAGCGGTAAGCTGTAAGTAAAAGGGATACCTGAAATGCGAACTTCGTAAGCAAGTTCTCGGGCGCTTCGGGTAAGGCTTTCCGAAAACGCGGTGACAAATCGGCAGGAAAGCTGATTTGCACAACCGAAGGTTGCCCGAAGGGTGTAGCACAGGGATGTGCTGCATGAATACATCCATGTAGCTCCCCCACTTCATCCCTGAAGTGAGGGTTTCGGAAAGTCTTACCCGAATCACCCTGGCCGCATTCCGTGAGTCATTTTTATCCTGTCGATTCCAAATTGCCGGAGCTTCAAGGATAAGAAGTACCATAGGTAATGTTCTGCCGGGGGCGTGCAGGGTGAAGGTTCAGCAAGCTTCACAAGAGGGACCTTGTGAGGCCGCTCTTTGGCATCCATGCCACCGCGGCATTAGTGCATCCATGCACGTCGCAGTCCCCATGGATGGGTTCACGACGGCTCATGCAGCACTTCCATGTGCTGCACCCGTTGGGCAGCCTACGGCTGTGCAAATTGGCTTTCCTGCCGATTTGTGCTGAACCTTCACCCTGTACGGCCCGTGGAGTTCCTTACGAAGACATATATATGCGACTCTGACATTTTTTAGACCATAGAGAGCAAACCACACCATGCTGACCGACGAACAATTACTGCGTTACAGTCGCCACATACTGCTGCCGGAGATCGATGTGCAGGGGCAGGAGGCGTTCGCGCAATCGCGGGTGTTGATGATTGGGCTCGGCGGTTTGGGTTCGCCAGTGTCGCTTTATCTGGCGGCTTCCGGTGTAGGACATTTGGTTATGGTCGACGACGACCATGTGGAAATTTCCAACCTGCAACGGCAAATCAGCCACACCGAAGCATCCCTCGGCGACTCCAAGGTGGCCTCGGCGGCGCGAGCGGCTCAGGCGATCAACAGCCAGATTCATGTGGAGACGATTGACCACCGCCTGAGTGACGAGGCATTGGATGAACAGGTGGCGCTGGCTGATGTGGTGGTGGATTGTTGCGATAATTTCCCTACCCGCCAGACGGTTAACGCCGCCTGCGTGCGCCAGCGCACACCGCTGGTTTCCGGTGCCGCAATTCGGCTGGATGGACAGTTGACAGCGTTTGATACGCGAAAGGACGACAGCCCGTGTTATCAATGTTTATATGATGTTGCCGGCGAAGAAAATCTCAGCTGCGCGGAGGCCGGTGTGCTGGCGCCGCTGGTGGGTGTCATCGGTTCAATGCAGGCGCTGGAGGTTTTGAAAATTCTGGGCGGCTTTGGCACTCCACTCGTTGGCCGCTTATTGTTATTCGACGCGAAGCATACGCAGTGGCGCGAATTGCGGTTGAAGCGCGATCCGCATTGCTTGGTGTGCGGGAATCGGTGATGGATGGTGGTAACTCAAGTTTGGAGTTCAGAAGGCTCTTTCCGCCGCCTTTTGGGTGGTTTTAGCGCCGGCCCGCTTCGGGGTAGGGCTTTTCAAGACACGCTGTGAACCCGTCCCTGGGGGCTCCTCGCCCGAATCCCGCGGGCCAGGGTCTTGAATAGCCCCACCCCAAATCGAACCTCACTACGCGCACGCCTCAAGCATGTGACCATTGAACTCCGAAACTTGAGGTGGTAAGTAATGGGTGATGGATAGCTCTGGAAAATAAATTCATGGCAAATACAGTGATAAGTAAAACAATAACGGATCATAGGCTCTACGTCGCCCTATTCATATTAACTGCCGGGCTGGTGCTTTCGCTATTCGGGCGGTTGCCCTGGGTTACCTTTCTGGGACTATGCTGTTTTGCGGTCATTCTTTTCGGCTACCAGTTTTTGCGCCATCGGCGGCTTCTGCATAATGGCTTGTGGCTTCTTGCTTTTTTTGTCGGTGTAGTGATTGCGACCTATCGGCCGCCGGCATTCGATTACCCCCTGATCTTCAGTGTCCAATCTCTGCATGAGGGCGGCGCACCTTTCACACAATATCTGAATGTTGCAAAAGCCTTGGCGGGCTTACTGGTGATGGCTTTCTTGCTCGGTGTGAATGGTGATAGACAGGCCGCACTGGCCACGAGCGCCGGCGCTGCATTATTGTTGGTATTCATCGCTGTGGTGCTGGTCATCATCGCGGCGCAACAGTTACTGGAGCTGCCCTGGACGCCCAAGTTTCCGGCGGTGTTTTGGCAATTCATGTTGGTAAATGTCTTCGTCACCTGTTTCTCTGAAGAAGCCTTCTTCCGCTTGCTATTGCACAGGCACATGATGAACTGGTTTAGCCACAGATGGCTGCGACTGCTGGTTCCGGTTTTGGTTTGCAGTGTATTGTTTGCGTTTGTGCATCATCCCGCTCTCGATGCGGCGTTCGCGGTTTACTGGTTGGCTGGCGCAGCCTACGGGTTGGTTTACGCATTGACGAACCGTTTCGTCATGGCCGTTGGCGTGCATGCCGGCGTCAACCTTGTGCATTTCCTGTTGTTGCCATATCCGCTGGTGGCCTAGTCCAAAAGCGTGCTGATTATGGGTGGAGAGTTTATCAATCAAGCGATAGTTTGTGAGGCAGCCATAGTGAGTTGTAAAAAGCTACGCATCGGCAGTTGGACTTTTCATCCCGACAGTCAGCGGCTGACGCGAGGTGACATTGAGGTGACGCTGGAAAATAAGCAAGCGCAACTGCTGCTGTTCATGGCGCAACACCCGGCACGGGACATCAGCAAGACGGAGTTGCTGGATGTTGTCTGGCATTCCCGTGTGGTGAATGACGATGCGCTCTATGTGTGCGTCGCCAATTTGCGCAAAGCCTTGGGTGACAACCCGCGTTCGCCGGAATTCATCAAAACGATTCCCGGCGTTGGCTATAGGTGGCTGGCACCGGTAGAGAATCTGGAAGGCCGCCAGACCAAGCGTGGCGACAAAAAGGCTGTTTTACTGTCGTTAACGGCCGTGATGGTGCTGCTGTTTATTGGTGCCGTGGCAACTTTAGGCTTCAAGCCCGCGCGCAACCAGGGAATGGAGTCGACACTATCGCAGGTACTGGCCGATGATTATCGCGAGGCGCGGTATCTGCTGACTTTGGGTGATGAAAAAGTCGACGCCGCCATGGCTCTGCTGGAAAAAATCATGGCGAACGCACCGGGCTTCGCCGATGCCTATGCCCTTGCAGCGGACCAAAGCGCCCGACGAGTATTCGGCGCTCAGCTTGAGAAAAGTCAGGCTGAGCAGGTGACCGTTTGGATAGATCATGCACTAGAGTTGAAGCCGGATCACGCGTTGGCACACTTGGCCAAGGCGAATCTGCTTTTTCTGCATCACTGGCAGTTTGATTTGGCCGGTGAGCATTACCAGCGCGCGCTGGATAGCGCCCAAAGTTATTTCGACTATGCGCAGTTCTTGCTGGCAATGGGCCAGTTTGAGCGCGCACTGGAGTACAGCTACCGTTACCAGGATTTGGACCCGGAAGGATATTCCACGGCTTCCGTGGCTTGGATCGAAACCATGAGTGGGCGTTACGAGAGCGCCCTAGAATCCATTAATAAACTCCACCGCGTTGAACCGCACAATGTTTATTATCACGTTTGTCGTCAGGCCATTTTTGAACAGATGGGCGATCCGGATCGTGCTTGGCAGGAGCTGCGGCACATCATGACCACGGCAGGCTACTCACAAAGCGATGTGGAATCCGTCACTCAAGGATATTTGGAAAGCGGTCTTGCGGGTGCCTATGGCTGGCTGTTGTTGAAAGACGAAAAGCAGTTGGACATCGGCCAGTATCGGCCTCCTTTGTCCCTCGCCCGGTACGCCATTGGAGCAGGACGCTACCAACAGGCCATTGAATTACTGCAGACAGCGGTAGAGCAACGTCAGGTTGAGGTCCTCTGGTTGGCGGTGGACCCAAAGTATCAACCGCTTCATGAATTTCCCGCGTTCAATGCATTGCTGCAGAAAATGGGACTCCGATAGCAAGGCGGTGATCAGGTTATTTAGATTTCTTCAGGTCCCCTCAGTTTGATTTCAGGACGAATTATCGGCTCCTTGTTAGGTTAGTGGCGTTAACACGTTAAAAACAACTGCAAGGAGTTACTATGTTTCGTCGATTCAGTTTGCCAACAATCTCACTGGTTTTTCTGTTGTTCTCTCTGGCTGTGTCGTCGGCTTACGGTGCCAGTGGTGATTTGATCTGGAGTTTCAAAACAAATGGCGCCATCTGGGGGAACATCAAGGTCACGGGCAACACAATCTATTTTGGCAGCGATGATGGGCACCTGTACGCGCTGAATGCACAAACACGAACACTGCAGTGGAAATTCGCCACTCGTGACCGGATTCGCGCGACACCGGCATTCGCGGGACAAGGTGTGTTTTTCAGCAGCGATGACGGTTATATTTACGCGCTCCACAAAGATTCCGGTGAACTGCTCTGGAAGTACAACCTCGGTGACGGTGAGGCTGTTCGCAACCTCCCAGCTTATGAAGCCACTTCAGATTTTGATTGGGGCAAATCTTCGCCCGTGGTGAAGGGGCACTCTCTGTATGTGGGCAGTGCCGATGGTCATCTCTACGCGCTGAATGCCACCAGCGGTGATCTACTGTGGAAATTCAAAGCCAAGGACCGCATACGCAGTAACCCCGTCGCCCAGGGCAACCGGGTTTATTTTGGCAGTTGGGATCACAGCGTGTATGCGCTCGATGGACGAACTGGTGAATTGCTCTGGAAGCAGAAAACCGGGGGACGAATTGTTTCCACTCCGCTGCTGATGGATGGCCGCGTAATTGTCGGCTCCCGGGATGCACAGCTGTATGCCTGGAATGCCAAGAGCGGAGAAACTGAATGGGTTTATCGTTATCCCAATGGTTCCTGGGTCGAATCTTCAGGGATAGCTGGCGACGAGGGTACTTTTTTTCTGGGAAGCTCAGACGCGCGCAAAGTATCGAAGTTCAACACGGCAACCGGCGAGGAAGCCTGGTCGTTTCCGATTGATGGCTGGGGTTGGGCAACCCCCACGCTTGCGAACGGCATCTTATATATAGGTACAACCGGCGCTGACGAATACTGGCAACAGATCAAACGAAGTTTTTATGCCGTTGATGTGCAGACCGGGCAGTTGCGATGGAGCTACGAACCAAAACCAGTGACGGGCTACGTCCACGGCGGCGTCCATTCTTCTCCAGCGGTGAAAGGGGCACGCGTTTATGTCGGTGACCTGGACGGCCACCTCTATGTGTTCGAAGAATAACCAGCCTGAAAAACAGATACAAAAAAAGCCGGCTGTCCGGCTTTTTTTATTTTCACAATGAAAATTCTAGAAGCGAATAGTGCCCTCCAATGCAATCGTGCGCGGCCGTTTGACGAAGCTGTAATGAGTATTGGTATCAAACGAGCTGTCGGACAGAGGCGCGTTGGCCGAGTAGGAGATTGTGTCCTCGTCCAGCAGGTTCTTACCTAGCAGCGCAATCGTCCAGCGGTCAGCATCGAGTGCCAGACGCAGGCTGACCATGGTTTGCGCATCGATCATGCCCTTCGGATCCAGATTGGCGTGGACTTGCTGCTCCGCGACATGTTGTACATCCAGGGCACCGAGGACCATCCAGCCATTGCTTAACGGCTGGTTGTAGTCGAGAGTGGTGTTCAATGTGTATTCGGGGGTATAGACGCCTTGTTCGCCAGTATAATCACAGGTCGGCGGTGTTGATGGGTCGTTGTCGCTGTCTGTAGCGCCCGGCTGGTCGGCGTAGCAGTTGCCGTTCTGGAAATCGAGATATTCGAAATCCAGATAGGCCACGCCATAACTCGCGCTGAAACGTTCGTTGATCAACCAGCGGCCATCCACTTCAATACCCTGGACGCGGGTTTCCTTGGCATTGCCGACGTTGAAGCCGACAGCGCCATCGAACTGGCTGATTTGCAGGTCTTCATAGTCAGTGCGATAGAGTGCCACGTTGATTTCACCGCGGCCGCCGGCGACACTGGATTTCATGCCCAATTCATATGCTGTTGCGCTCTCTTCTTCAAATTCGAAGAAGGCCTCATTGTTGGAGCGAGGATCAAATCCGCCGGCCTTGAAACCTTTGGTGAAGCTTCCATACAGCATGGTGTCCGCGTCAAGGTCGTATTCAAGGGTGAACAGTGGTGTGAATTCTTTTTCGCTCCGTGAACCGGAAATATTATGACCTGGACCCTGTTCGGTTTCCGCTTTGAACAATTCTTCGTGGGCGAACATTTCTCCAAGAATACTATTCGAGATAATCTCGCCTGTAGCGACGTCGAAAATATTCATGGTCTTGTGGGCATTTTTGTCTTCTTGTGTGTAGCGTCCGCCTGCTGTGAGGTGCCAACTGTCGGTGATGTTCCAAGTCGCTTGCGCGAAAATGGCCCAGGACTCCGAAGATTGTGTGAAATCCTTGAGATCTCCAGTGCCGGCAATGAGGCTCGCATCGAAATACCCAGGGACATCGTTCGCGGTGTTCAGGCTGCCATCGGGGTTTTTATCACTGTTTAAGCGGTCGATTTTTGCTCCTATCGCCGGGATAAGAACTGAGGTTGAATTGATAAAAAACTGATCGCTGTATGTCTGATCATATTCCTGATAAAACGCCCCCGCCAGCCAGTCGATGGTTTCACCTCCGGGAGAAGTTATGCGCACTTCCTGACTGAACTGTTCGTATTCCTCGTACAAGTCAACTCTGAACACATTGGCTGCGGTGTAGTCGCAATCGCAGACCTCGAAATAGTCGTACTCAAGCCAGCCGGAGACCAGTGTCAGCGTGTTCTCTCCGAGCTGGTAGTCAGTTGTCAGTGTGTATTTACTTACTTTATTCTCGCTGATTTCCGGTACATTGGTATGGCGAACATAATTAAGCTCGGACTCGTAATCGTCCGGGCCGAGAGCGCTGAATAGCTGTAAGTATTGGCCATAGTTCAGGCCGGTCAACTCGTTGGGTTCATCGAGAGAGATTTCGAATTGGCGACCGTAGACATCAAAGCGGTTCTCTTCGGCGGACAACAGAAAACTGAGCTTGTCCGTCGGCGTCCAGTCCAGCGACAGGCGCGCGGCTTCTTCTTCCTGTCGTGCATCGGTTTCGCCGCTGTAAAGGTTCTCGATATAGCCTTCGTCTTCATAGGTGCGCAGCGCGAGGCGCGCACGCAGCGTGTCGGTCAGTGGGCCAGACAGAACGCCATTGATTTCCTGTTGCTCATGTTCAAACTCGTAGCTTGCGCTCAGTTTACCTTCGAACTCGCTGGTAGGTTTGGCTGTGGTAAGGTTGAGAGCGCCGGCGATACTGTTCTTGCCGAACAAGGTCCCCTGCGGACCGCGCAGTACTTCGGCCCGCTCCAGGTCAAAGAAGGGTGCCCGGAACAGCTGCGCCCGGCCATGGTAGATGCCGTCGATATACATCCCCACAGACTGTTCAAAGCCCTGGCTGTTGTCCGAACCAATGCCCCTTACACGCAACTGCGTGCTGATGCCTGTTTCCGTCAGGTGGATGTTGGGAATCAGTGTGGTGAGATCTTCAAGGTTTTCTACACCGGCTTCTTCCAACTTATCGCCGCTGACCGCCGCAACGGAAAGCGGTACGTCCTGCAGGCTTTCCACGCGCTTCTGTGCGGTTACCTGAACTTCTTCCAGTACGAGGTTACTCCCGGTCTGGGCCAGCAATGGTTGAGCCAGCAGAGTGGCAATAGTTAGCGCAAGGGGTGTTTTGACAAAGTACGAACTGGGCATAGTGATCACCTTGATATTGTCTATACCGGATGCTTGATGATTATTTTCCGGCGCTAAGCGGCGCTGTTGTTATTTTGCTGGTGCACCAATTCCCAGCCTTGGGGTCTTCTGAAGAACTGCTGATCAAATTCCTGTACGCCGGGGGTGGCGCTGTTTTTAAACGATTTCTTTAAGGTTAGAGTTATATGTGCAAGTTAAAGATTCAAGTTCAACCAGTATAGGACACTTGATCCTGTTTGTGGTTGAGCTGTGCCACATACATTACCATGAGTATGAGCCTTTGGGAGGCTAGCAGGAGCACCTGCTGTGAGCCTGCAATCCAGAACGCTATCAATCGTAACATTCAAGTGGTAACACGGTAGTGGCACAGTCACCCAATCCGGGTGCCAAAATCAGCCAGCGCGCGCCGGTATTCTCTGGATGATATACTACCGCGCGCATATATGGATAACCTCGGCGAAATGCCAAAACACAACCAAAGGTAGCACCAGTTTGATAGGCAAATTATTTAGGCGCAAGCAAGCGCAGGAGCCCCGACACGAACCGAAGTCAGACGACGAGTCTTATGCGGGATCTGCACGCAAAGCGAGCCGGGGGCGCACTGAGAGTGCCAGCGGAACTAACGGGAAGCAGGCAAGGGCGGAAAATCCTGCCGGTGAACAGCGACCGCGCAACCCCAATAGCCGGCGTCGCGGTGGGCGCAATACCTCGGGGCGACGAGGAGCTGCACGGGAAGCAAATGCTGCCAAGTCTGCACCGGTAGATGCGCCGGATTCATCTTCAAGCGCAGAAGTTTCTGCATCCGCCCCATCCTCTGATGTTGACCAGCAAAACAGCAAGCGCTCCTCCGGTAGCCGATCTGGCCGGCGGGGTTCGCGCTCTCGCAACAGTGAAAGCGCCTCGTCCGCTTCTACGGCCCCCGAAGCTTCTCCTCATTCTTCCTCGCAAGACGCCAAGAGCACTGGTGACAAGAAGGGTGGCCAGAACAATGAGCGCGTGAAGTCCCCGAGCTCGGCAGAGAAGGTCAAAGCCGCAGCCTGGACGCCTGAGCAATTCGTGGTGCCACCGGTGGAAGGCAAAACGCGCTTCCACGACCTGGGACTCTCCGACAGCCTGTTGCACGGCATCCAGGATTTGGGTTTCGAGTATTGTTCCCCTATCCAAGCCCAGGCGTTGCCGCAAAGTTTGCAGGGGCACGATGTATTGGGCAAAGCTCAAACGGGTACCGGTAAAACGGCCGCGTTTCTGATTACGCTGATCGAAGACCTGCTGAAGAATCCATTACAGGATGAACGATACGCCGGTGAGGCACGCGCTGTGATCATCGCGCCCACTCGCGAGCTTGTGATGCAGATTGGCCAGGATGCTGAAGCGCTGTGTAAATATACCGGCCTGACCGTGCATACGCTGGTCGGCGGCATGGATTACAACAAACAGCAGCGCCGTTTGCAGGATGTGCTGGTAGATATATTGGTTGCGACTCCCGGTCGGCTGCTGGATTTTTGCGGCAATCAGGATGTGCATCTGGATCAGGTGGAATTTCTGGTTATCGACGAAGCCGATCGCATGCTCGATATGGGCTTCATCCCGCAGGTTCGGCGCATTGTCGGGCAGACGCCACGCAAGACACATCGCCAGACGCTGTTATTTTCCGCCACCTTTTCCAGTGACGTGCTGCGCCTGGCGGATCAGTGGATGCTGGATCCCATATCCATCGAAATCGAACCCGAGTCCATTGCGACGGATACCGTGGAACAGCATGTATATCTGGTTGGCGGTGACGAAAAGTTCACCCTCCTGTACAACATTCTGCAGCAGCCGGGTATTGAGACCTTAATTGTCTTCGCCAACCGTCGCGACGAGTGTCGGGACCTGCATGCGCGCTTGCGCAAGCACGGGATCAAAGCGGGGTTACTGTCCGGGGAAATCGCACAGAATAAACGCGTCAAAACCCTTGAGGATTTTCGCTCAGGGCGGTTGCAGGTTCTGGTCGCAACGGATGTTGCGGGGCGCGGTATCCACATCGACAACGTCAGCCATGTGGTGAACTTCGCATTGCCAGAAGAGCCGGAAGACTATGTCCATCGTATTGGACGCACCGGCCGTGCCGGCAAAACCGGTGTCTCCATCAGTTTCGCCTGTGAAGACGATGCCTTTCAGTTGCCGGCAATCGCGGATTTACTGGGCGATACCATACAGTGCGAACAGCCTCCCGAGGAATTGCTGGCACCACCACCGGAAGTGGAAGGCGGTGGCCCCACTGAACGCAAGCGCCCCGGCCGAGGCGGCCCCCGCGGTCGTGGCCCCGGAAGCCGAAGTGGCAACCGTCGGCCGAGTGGCGGGAGGAGGGGTTAAAAGCTGTAAGCTTCAAGCTGAAGACACAGGGAAAAGGAAAAAGGGAAAAGGGAAAAGTCCCTGCGCCGCCGCAGGCTGTTGGAAGCGTGAGGTACAGGGACGTATCGAATGAAAAAAAGGGAAAATTCGGGGTGAAGATGACCCGAATGAAAAACGGTGGGCGGTGCCCACCCTACGGTGTGAGTTGATCTTCGTGAAGTGCAAGGTAGGGTGGGCACTGCCCACCAAAAAGCTGAGATTAATAGCCAAAAGCCAATCCCAAGAACATACTTATTCTTTTCCCTTTTCCCTTTTCCCTTTTCCCTATCTTTCTAGCTTGTGGCTTGAAGCTTGCCGCTTGCAGCTCCCTCCAACCAAAACATGGTTCCACCTATGACGGCGGCGGGCATGGCGATGATGTTGAGTACCGGGACGATGCTGCAGCCCATGACCATGCCGCCGAAGCCGAGGGTGCTGTAGAGCTTGCAGCGCAGTTGGTAGCGCAGGATGTTGAACGGTGTCTGATGGTTGTCGGCGGCGTAGTCGGCGTATTGAATGGACATGGACCAGGCGCTCCAGGCCAAGCCAATCAAGGGCGCGCAGATGTTAATCACGGGAATGAAGGCGACCAATATCATCAGCAGAATAATAAAAATTCCGCGGACGATGAAATAGGTCAGCTTGATGATTTCGCGCCAGGTGACGCGGGGTATCATGTGCAGCAGGGTTTCCGGCGGCAGTTGTTCACCGGTCAGCAGTTCCTCGACCTTTTCTGACAGCAGGCCATAAAAAGGTGCGGCGATGATGTTGGTGATCATGTTGAAGCTGTAGCCATAAATAAGCAGTGCGACTGCACCAATCACGATCCACGCCAGCCAGGCCAGCCATTCCAACCAGGTCGGCAACAGACCTTGCATCCACGCCAGCAAGTCGCCGAAGTAATGGATGGCGAGGCCGGTCAGTACCGCAAACAACAACATGTTGACCAGCAGGGGAACCAGAATGTAGGCGCGCAGTTCGGGGCGTAACAGCAACCGCATACCGTCGATGAAATAGCTCATGCCGGTAAACAGGTTATTCTTCGCCGGGCGAAGCCCCGGCGCCGCAGTTGTTGTTGGCGTTTTGCCGGGCATTCTAACGGGCGCCTGCCGCTTTCATGGCAGCGACATAATCATCCGCGTGTCGGTGCTCGCTGATTTCCTGCAAAAATGTTTTGCCGGCGGCGTTGGTGGTATTGATGTCGTGTCCGGCTTCCTGAAAAAAACCGAGGAAGGTGGCGAAGTTTTCAGCCTTCATGCCGCGATAGGCTTTCTCAAGCAAATGATAGGCAAGCGGAAGGTCGCCGTAGGTTTGGTGGTCCAGGAATGATCGGATGCGCTCATCGTCGAAGTGTTCGCCGATCACTTTTTTCTTGTCTTTTTTCAGTGCCATTATCGTACTTCAGCCTTTCAGTTTGTCTAACAGAATCTTGTTCAGTTGTTGTGGGTTTGCTTGGCCCTGTGACGCTTTCATCACCTGACCGACAAAGAAGCCCAGCATCTTGGGTTGTTTGGCGGGATCCGCGTTGCGATAGTTTTCCACCTGCTGGGCGTTGTTGGCGATCACATCGTCGACCAGCTTTTCCAGGGCGCCGGAATCCGAAACCTGTTTAAGGCCGCGCGCCTCGATGATGTCATCGGCGTTGCCTTCGCCGTTCCACATGCCGTCGAAGACCTGTTTGGCAATCTTGCTGGAAATTGTATCGTCAGCCAGGCGGTGAATCAGTTGCGCAAGCTGCTCGGCGGAGACGGGACTTTTGCGGATACTGAGATCTTCCTTGTTCAGCCGCGCCGCCACTTCGCCCATTACCCAGTTGGCTGCAAGTTTCGGCTGTCCACTGATTTTTGCGGCTACTTCAAAGTAATTGGCAGTGGCCGCATCCGCAGCCAGGGTGGCAGCATCATAAGCCGAGAGATCATAATCCCGCGCAAAGCGCTCGCGTTTGGCGCTGGGCAGCTCCGGCATTTGCTGACGCACGGCTTCGATGTAGTCGTCGTCGATGATGACGGGCAGCAGATCGGGGCAGGGGAAATAGCGGTAATCGTTCGCTTCTTCCTTCGAGCGCATGGAACGCGCGACCCGCGTGTCGCCATTGTAGAGGCGAGTTTCCTGAGTGATGGTGCCGCCATCCTCGAGGATGTCAATTTGGCGCTCCACCTCCAGCTTGATGGCGTCTTCCATAAAGCGGAATGAGTTGAGGTTTTTGGTTTCGGTGCGCGTGCCCAATTTTTCTTCACCCTTGGGGCGCACAGAAATGTTGACGTCGAACCGCAGGGAACCCTGAGACATTTCGCCATCGCAAATACCCAGTGAAGTCACCAGGGAATGAAGGTATTTGGCGAGCGCCACGGCTTCTGCGGAGGAGCGCATATCCGGCTCGGTCACGATTTCAATCAGCGGTGTGCCGGCGCGATTGAGGTCAATGCCGGACATGCCGTGGAAGTCTTCATGCAGGGATTTGCCTGCATCCTCTTCCAGGTGTGCGTGGTGAATGCGGATGCGCTTTTCGGTGCCGTCTTCCAGTTGAATGTCGATATAGCCTGCACCCACAATGGGCTCGGCAAGCTGGGTGGTTTGGTAGCCTTTGGGCAAGTCCGGATAAAAGTAATTTTTACGCTCGAATACCGAACGTTTGCCGATTTCCGCATTGATGGCCAGCCCGAACATAGTGGCCAAGCGGAAGGCTTCCGCATTGGCGACCGGCAAGGTGCCCGGCATGGCCAGATCAACAGCGCTCGCCTGAGTGTTGGGCTCCGCACCAAACGCCGTGCTTGAGCCGGAGAATATTTTTGATCGGGTGGCAAGTTGTGCATGCACTTCCAGACCAATGACTGTTTCCCATTCCATTTCGAATACCTTACGCAGTGTGAGCCGGGGCTTGCAGGTGGAAGTCAGTTGCCGTTTGATATTGATGTGCGGCATTGAGCAAGCGGGCTTCGTCGAAGAAGTTGCCAATCAGCTGCAGGCCAACCGGCTTGCCGTCCACCATACCGCAGGGAATCGACATGCCGGGCAGGCCAGCGAGGTTGGTCGCGATTGTGTAGATATCCTCCAGGTACATGGCAACCGGATCGCTGCTCTTGGCGCCGAATTCGAACGCCGGTGACGGTGATGTGGGGCCGAGAATCACATCCACATCGGCAAAGGCGTTGACGAAATCCTGCTTGATCAAGCGGCGGGCTTTTTGCGCCTTGTTGTAATAGGCATCGTAATAACCGGCCGATAGCGCGTAAGTGCCAACCAGAATACGGCGCTTCACTTCGTCGCCAAAACCTTCGCCCCGGGAGCGCTTGTACAGGTCCGCGAGATCTTTCGGATTCTCACAGCGGTGGCCATAGCGCACGCCGTCAAAGCGCGACAGGTTGGCGGAGCACTCGGCCGGTGCAATCACGTAATAAGCCGGAACCGCGAGATGGCTGTGGGGCAGGGTGACGGATTTAATCGTGGCGCCGAGCTTCTCGAACTCACCGATGGCTGCTTGAACCGCAGCCGCCGTACCCGGGTGTAAGCCTTCGCCAAAATATTCGTCCGGTATACCGATGCGCAAACCGTTCAATGGTTTGTTCAGGTCGGCGCAGTAATCCGGTACAGGTTCATCCACGCAGGTGGAATCCTTCGCATCGAAGCTCGCCATGGTGTTGAGCAGTATGGCCAGATCTTCCGAGGTGCGCGCCATCAAGCCCGCTTGATCCAGGCTCGAAGCAAAGGCAATCATGCCCCAGCGCGACACACGACCATAGGTTGGCTTGATGCCGCTGATGCCGCAGAGGCTGGCTGGCTGCCGGATTGACCCGCCGGTATCCGTGGCCGTCGCTGCCGGCGCGAGGCGAGCGGCTACCGACGCCGCCGAGCCGCCAGATGAACCGCCGGGTACGCAATTGGTCGCCCAGGGGTTTTTAACCGGGCCATAAAAGCTGGTCTCGTTGGATGAGCCCATGGCGAATTCATCCATGTTGGTTTTACCCAGCATCACCACGCCAGCGGCCAGGTAATTCTCTACAACCGTCGCATTGTAGGGTGGCACAAAGTTGTCCAGCATCTTTGAGCCACAACTGGTGCGCACACCCTCGGTACAGAAAATGTCTTTGTGAGCGAGAGGAATGCCGCACAGCGCCGGCGCGTCGCCCTGGGCCAGTCGTGCATCGGCGGCCCGGGCCTGTTCAAGAGCAAGCTCGGGCGTTGCCGTAATAAAGCTGTTGTATTGGCCGTCGAGTCTTTCGATGCGATCAAGGAAATGCTGGGTCAGTTCGACGCTCGATACCTGCTTGCCCTGCAGTTGTTGAATCAGTTGGGCAATGGTCTGGTTATGCATTGCGGTCAGTCCGTGCTTGAGTAATGAGTAGGATGTTACGGCATGTAAAGGTAGGCGGGCGCGATCCAAAAAGTCGCCGCGCGGAACCCGCGACTATTCGATGACCTTGGGTACCAGGTAAAGCCCGGCTTCGGTGGCCGGGGCGATTGCCTGGAACGCGTCGCGCTGGTTGGTCTCGGTAACCTGGTCGGCCCGGAGCCGTTGCACCGCATCCAGTGGATGGGCCATGGGCAAGGTGTCGGCGGTATCCGCAGCCTGCAGTTGGTCGACCAGAGCCAAAACGTCCGAGATGCTTGCCGCCACCTCTTCAATGGCGTCGTCGCCAATCTCGAGGCGGGCGAGTTCTGCCAGTTTCTGTATGTCTGAAGGTTGCACTCGGTTCTCCACTTTTTCGGGTCAATCACAAGGGGCTGTGAGTCAATGGCATTCGAGGCTCGCGCGGGAAAGCAACCCCACTTGGCGAGCCGACAAATCAGCCCGCTAAGTTACCATATTTGCGCCTTGCCCTGAATCCCTTGCATTGTTAGAGTGGCCAATTTAGCAGTTTTTACAGGGGCAGTCGGGTCATTTGGCGTGGTATCTGCGGCAAATAGGCAGATTTGCGCCGCAAATATTCTCGCAAGACAGGATCCATCCCCTATAATGATGGTTTCTTCTTACTTCAGGTAGTTGCTTCGCACGGGTGCCACCAGGGTCCGGTTTTTGCCAGCATTTCTAGAACCACAACACTAGAGCCACAGCAGCTACATCAGACAGGATTTCTAACACTTATGTTTAAACGTTTGCGCGGGGTTTTCTCCAACGATCTGTCGATCGATCTGGGCACTGCCAATACTCTGATTTATGTGAGAGAGCGCGGCATCGTACTGAACGAGCCGTCAGTGGTCGCCATCAGAAATCATAATGGGCAAAAGGTTGTTGAAGCCGTGGGCATTGCTGCGAAACGCATGCTCGGCCGTACGCCTGGCAATATCACCGCCATTCGTCCGATGAAGGACGGCGTGATTGCGGACTTCCAGGTCACCGAGAAAATGCTGCAGCATTTTATTCGGAAGGTTCATGAAAACAGCTGGTTTCAGCCGAGCCCGCGGGTTTTGATTTGTGTTCCCTGTCTGTCAACGGAAGTTGAGAAACGCGCGATTCGTGAATCGGCACTCGGTGCCGGCGCGCGCGAAGTGCGCTTGATTGAAGAACCCATGGCGGCAGCCATTGGCGCAGGCCTGAGGGTGGATGAAGCGGTGGGCTCCATGGTGGTGGATATCGGTGGCGGTACCACCGAGATTGCGGTGATCTCCCTCAATGGCGTGGTACTGTCGGACTCCGTGCGCATCGGCGGCGACCGCTTCGATGAAGCGATTGTGAACTACGTGCGCCGCAAGTACGGCAGCGTAATTGGCGATGCCACCGCAGAGCGAATCAAACACGAAATCGGCTGTGCCTACGCGGGCAGTGAAGTGCTGGAAATTGATGTACGCGGTCGCAACCTGGCTGAAGGTGTGCCGCGCAGTTTTACCCTGAACAGCGACGAGGTTCTCGAGGCACTGCAGGAACCGCTCTCGGGTATTGTTCAGGTTATCAAGAGCGCTCTGGAACAGGCGCCGCCGGAGCTGGCTTCGGACATTGCTGAAAGCGGACTTGTACTTACCGGTGGTGGCGCTCTGCTGCGCGACATCGACCGCCTGCTGACCGAGGAAACCGGCCTGCCGGTCGTTGTTGCCGAAGATCCTCTGACCTGTGTGGCTCGGGGCGGCGGTCGTGCCATGGAGTTGATGGACAAGAGCCGACTCGATTTGCTCGCGTGATGCAAACGCATGACCGCAGAATAAGAAAAGGGGAGCGCTATCAAGCCGCTGTTCAATAAAGGTCCGTCACCCGCCACCCGTGCGGCGCTGTTTGCAGTTGTTGGTGTGTTGTTGGCGTTGACCTACATTTTCAGTGATTGGCTGACGCCAGTACGCAACCGTGCGACGGACCTTGCCTACCCGTTTTACTGGGTCACCAATATTCCGTCGCGGATTGGGGAATGGGGCAGCGAATTGCTGACGCCCAGGGAGGATTTGCGCGCGGAAAACGACAGCCTGCGTACGGAGCTTCTGATTCACAAGCGCGAGCTGCAGAAGATGGCGTCTCTGGCCGCAGAAAATGTGCGTTTGCGCCAATTGTTGAATTCCGCTGAAATGATCAAGGATCGCGTGCTGATCGCCGAGCTCATCGGCGTGTCGCCGGACCCTCTCGAGCACACGGTCATCGTCAACAAGGGCAGTGAAGACGGTGTCTATTTGGGGCAACCCCTGCTTGATGCCGAAGGCCTGATGGGACAGGTGGTCAGTGTCGGCACCAAGGCCAGCAAAGTTCTGCTGATTACCGATTCGACCCACGCGCTGCCAGTGCAAATCAACCGCAATGGCGTGCGTTTGATCGCCGAGGGCACCGGCAACCTCTATCAACTCACCCTACGCCATGTCTTCAGTACCGTTGATATCCAGGAGGGCGACCTGCTGGTCAGCTCGGGCCTGGGGCAGCGCTTTCCCGCCGGTTATCCCGTGGCCGTTGTGGAAAAAATTACCTATGATCCGGGCGAACCCTTCGCCCAGGTCATCGCTCGTCCCATGGCCCGCCTCAACCGCAGCCGCCACGTGCTGCTGGTATTCGACCGCCCGGTTGGCTTTACGCCGCCGGATGAACTCAAGTCCCAATCGGATTGATGCCGTGAGAGAACCGAGCCCCGGCGTCACGCTCTACAGCTTCATTGCCATCTCGTTTTTGTGCGCCTTGCTTGTCGCGGTTTTCCCGTTGCCCCAGAACTATGCGCTGTTGCGCCCGGAGCTGGTGTGTTTGCTGTTGCTTTACTGGGTGATGTTTGCTCCCGAATACGCCGGTGTGACAGTGGCGTTCGCCGTAGGATTGTTGCAGGACGTGGTCGAAGGAACGGTGTGGGGCGCGCACGCGCTGGCGCTGGCCTTGCTGGCTTACATCTGCCTCGTGTCCTATCAGCGGATTCGCAGTTATTCCGTCTGGCATCAGGCGTTGTGGGTATTTGTGTTTGTCGGCGCTCACCAGGTGACGGTGAACTGGGTGCAGGGTCTTGCCGGCTATCACGCGCCCGTTACCCACATGCTGGTGCCCACGGTAATCAGCGCACTTTGCTGGCCGCCGGTGTGTTACTGGGTAAATCGGCTGCGGCGTAACTATCAGTTTTGACGCAGCCAATCCCGTGGACTCTACGATCAGAGGAAACGTGGCTGTGGCAATGGACTGCGGGAAATGATTATCACAGCGACGATGACAACTGAAGGTGACAATAGAATATGACGACTGAAACCCTGGCGCTGGCTTCCCAGTCACCGCGCCGCCGGGAACTGTTGAGTCAGATCGGTGTAGCTTACCGCGTTGTGTCTGTTGATGTACCCGAATTTCCCGTTGATGGCGAATCACCCGAGGACTATGTGATTCGTTTGGCAGAGGAAAAAGCACGTGCAGGCGCCCTTGAATGTTCTCATGTGCCTGTGTTGGGTGCGGATACGATAGTGGTTCACCGGGGGGCGATACTGGAAAAGCCCAAGGACCGCGACGACGGATTGCGCATGCTGCGACTCCTGTCGGGCAACCGGCATCAGGTTTACAGCGCGGTGTCCATCTGTTTTAACGGCCGCCAGTCGACCCAGCTTGTGGTGACGGATGTGGATTTCCGTCCGTTGACGGATGACGAGATCCAACGCTACTGGGATACGGGCGAGCCGCAGGACAAAGCCGGCTGCTACGCGATCCAGGGGTTGGCGGCAGTATTTGTTGAGAATATCAATGGCAGCTACAGTGGCGTGGTTGGCCTGCCTCTGGCGGAAACGCGGGCATTATTGGCGGAATTCGATGTCCCATGGTGGCAATAGCCAGGGGCGCTTTCTTGCGCCCTTGCGCATGTAAAAACGGATAATTCATGAGCGAAGAAATTCTCGTCAACGTTGGCCCTACCGAAACCCGGGCCGCGCTAATCGAAAACGGTTCGGTTCAGGAAGTTTATATCGAGCGCACCCAGCGCAAAGGCTATGTCGGCAACATCTATAAAGGCAAAGTCGTGCGGGTATTGCCGGGTATGCAGGCGGCGTTTGTGGATATTGGTCATGAGCGCGCTGGCTTCATTCATGTGGCCGATGTGTTGCCCCTGGATGATGACGGTGTGGAAGAGCGCCAGGCGGGCACCGTGGAAATTCGAGAATTGCTGCGCGAAGGCCAGGATCTGCTGGTGCAGGTGGTCAAGGACCCCATCAGCAGCAAAGGTGCGCGCCTGACGACCCATCTGTCGGTATCCGCCCGCTATTTGGTTTATATGCCGCACAACCGGCACATCGGGGTTTCCAACCGTATTGAGGATGAGCAGGAGCGCGAACGACTACGCGCATTGGTGGAAGAGCTGACTGTGGATTATGCGCAAACCTACCCCGGCGGCTTTATTGTGCGCACCGTGGCAGAGGGGGTGAGCCTTGATGAGCTTCGCGCGGATATCCCCTTCGTGTACAAGCTTTGGCATGACCTGGCGGACTCGGTCAAGGCCGCAAAATCACCCGCCATTATTTATGAAGATCTGCCGCTATTCATGCGCACGATTCGAGACCTGGTGCGCCCACACATCGAGAAAGTACGCATTGATTCCCGCGAATCCTTCCAGCGCATGAACAAGTTTGCGCAATACTACGCACCGGAAATTGGCGGACGTATCGAACACTATCCCGGTGAGCGGCCTCTGTTCGACCTTTACGGTGTGGAGGAGGAAATCCAGAAAGCGCTGGACAAGAAAGTTGTGCTGAAATCCGGCGGCTATCTGGTGATTGAGCAGACCGAAGCGATGTCGACCGTGGACGTGAATACCGGTGCATTCGTTGGTCATCGCAATCTTGAAGAAACCATTTTCAAAACCAATCTGGAAGCGGCGGCGGCAATTGCACGCCAACTGCGCTTGCGCAACCTGGGCGGCATTATCATCATCGATTTCATTGATATGCGCGACGCGGAACACCAACGGCAAGTAATGCGTACCCTGGAAAAGGCGATGGAAAAGGATCGCGCCAAAACCAATATTACCGGTGTTTCGGAACTCGGGTTGGTGGAAATGACACGCAAGCGCACCCGGGAGTCTCTCAGTCAGGTGATGTGCGAGCCCTGTCCCGTGTGCCAGGGGCGCAGCACGCTCAAGTCTGCGGAGACCGTCTGCTACGAAATTTTCAGAGAGATTCTTCGCGAAGCGCGGATCTATGACAACGAGAAGTTTTTGGTACTGGCGTCTCAGCCGGTGATTGATCGGCTGCTGGATGAGGAGTCGGCCAATGTTGCGGATCTGGAGCTGTTTGTGGGCCGAACAGTGCAGTTTCGCGTGGAAACCCTCTACAATCAGGAGCAGTACGATATAGTGCTGGTTTAAAGGCCGGCCCGGGGCATGCAGTCACTTCGGCTAATTTGTCCGCGGGACCTCGACATTCTGCGCCGGCGGCAGAGATCAACCCCATCCCTGTTCGGCAACAGGATGCAGCAGGAGTCCCCTAGGTCCCGTGGGCTGGTTCAAACAGAAACACATGCGAACACTGGTACGACGCTTCTGGGGCGGTATTATCCTGTCCATCTTGGTCGTTGCCGTGTGCGTGCAATTGGGCCGGGAAGCCTTTCCCATGCTCAACGATTACCGGGACTACATCAGTGAGCAACTGAGTGACACCCTGGGTGTCGATGTCGAAATCGGGGCCATCAAGGCGCGCTGGGTGGGCTTGCACCCGCGGGTGGAGTTCCGGGATCTGACCATGTTCGCGCAGGACGGCCAACAAATTCTCGCGGTCGGCAACTTGATAGGCGAACTTAGCCTGCCCAGCTCGCTGCGCGAGTGGCAGCTGGTGTGGCGTCAGCTTGAGTTCAGCGAGCTGCACATGCAGTTTGACCAGGCCGCTGACGGGCAATGGACACTCGGTGGCTTGAGCCTGGCAAGACCCCAGACGGACGATCAGCCGATGATTGATCCACTGGATATTTTTCTGCTGTCCCGCCATCTCACCCTGGATCAGTCCACACTGGAATTCGTCTTCCGCACCGGCCATCGGGCCGACATCATCATTCCGCAACTAAACCTGGAAAACGAGACCGACTTTCACCGCCTGATTGCCAACTTCGCGGTCGACGGTGACACGGAAGCCTTTTCCGTGGTCATCGAGGGGCATGGCAATCCGCGCTCAAAAGATGATTTTACGGCGGAAGGCTACATCGAGCTCGAAAGCTTCCCCATGGAAAAAGTTGTCGCAGCGCTGGACTTTGACATCTGGGATGCCGCAGGCAGTGGTGAATGGAGCGAAGGCCATCGGCTCGACGCCAGTTTGTGGTTCAGCGGTACGCCCTATCGCAGTATGACGCTACAGGGGCATCTACGTGCCGACGGGCTGCCTTTGAAAACACCGGACAACATGCAGTTGCCGACGGGGCTGCAGTCCGAGGTAACCGGCCAATGGCAGACCGGTGCGGGCTGGCAGCTGGCCTTGAAACAGGCGCAACTGGCATGGGGTGATGCCTCCGCGCCCACGTTTGATGTACAGCTTTCGGGGGGCGAGGGGTATCCGCTGCGGGTGGCGGTTGACCAGATTGATCTCGACCAGTGGTACCCACTGGCTCGAGCACAGGGTTTTGTATCGGGGAAACTGGCGGAGGTTCTGGATGCGTTGAATCCGCGTGGGCAGCTGTTCAACCTGGTCGTGGAAAAGAAGCCGGCTGCAGAGGGTCACTTCTTTCTGCGCTCGAACTTTCGTGATGCACAGGTGGATGCCTTCATCGGTGCTCCCGCCCTGGATTCTGTGGATGGTTATGTGGAGGTATCTGCCTACGACGGCCGCGTGGTGGTGGACAGTGGCAACGGCTTCAGCATGTTTTACCCCATGGTTTACCATGAGCCGATGGCTTATCAAAAGGCCGCCGGCGAGGTGCGTTGGGCGATTCGTAAGCCCTTGCAGCGAGTGGAAGTCTGGTCTGGGCGCATGAGCCTGTCTGGCGAAGAAGGCGAAGGACGTGGCTACATCCATCTGGTGCTGCCTTACGGCGAGGAGCCTCATCCCGGCCCCCAGATGACCCTGCTGGTCGGGCTGCAGAACAGCCATGCCCGCTTTCACGAGAAATATGTCCCCTACAAGATTCCAGAAGCGCTCTACCAATGGCTGCAGGCGAGCATCAAGGGCGGTGAGATCAGTCGCGCCGGTTTTCTGTGGCACGGACCGCTGATTCCGGAGGATGAAAAACCGTCCCCCGCCATTCAATTGTTCGGCCGAATAGCCGATGCGAGCCTGCAGTTCAGCCCGGATTGGCCGCCAGTGGTTCAGGCGAAGGGCAGCCTGCTGCTCGACAACCACTATCTTCAGGTGGATGTGAGTGAGGCATTACTGGAACAGAACCAGGTTCAGGACGCCACCGTGCGGCTGACTCCGGACAACCCCGATCAGTTGCAGATAAGTGGTTCCGCTACCGGTGATCTTGCCAACGCATTGCGCTTGCTGCGCAACAGTCCGGTTGGCGCCCGCTTGGGTCCAAATTTTAGGGGCTGGCGGGGAACCGGCCCGGTTGATGCGGAGATTGAAATTTCCGTTCCACTCGGTGGTGAAAATGCCGGGCACCAGCGTGTGCAAGCACAGATAGATGGCGCCCAGCTGACCCTACCGGAACTCCGGCTCCCGTTACAGGACATCCGCGGCGCGCTGACCTATTCCACTGCAGAAGGCCTGAATTCCCCGGGGCTCAATTTCAATCTGTGGGGGCACGCAGGCCGCGCCGCAATTGCCAGCCCGCAGACTGGGAACAAAGGAATGAACTTGCAGATTGATGTCACCGGCTCGGCGTCGGTGCAAAGCCTGGCGGACTGGCTGAAAAGGCCCGAGCTGGCCCTTGCAGCCGAAGGTGTGGCTCAAGTCGAGGGACGTCTGGTGATACCCACCACCGACGAGTCCAATACCACTGCGCTGTTCAGTTCCAACCTGGCGGGGGTGGAGCTCCTGCTGCCTGAGCCTTACGGCAAGCCCGCTGCACAACCGGCGTCTCTCGACGTCAATGTTGTTCTGGATGAGATGCAGCAGTACAGGATCGCCTATGGCGATCTGTTGCGCCTGCAATTTATTCTCGACGACCAATTGCACAGCGCCAGTCTGGCGTTGGGCGGGCCTTACGTCCCGACGCAGCAGGGATATTTCGACATTTCCGGTTACCTGGGTGATATTTCTCTCGAGCCTTGGCAGGCACTGTTCGCACGGCTTGGCTCGGCGTTCGACAAAAGCCAGTTCAACGAAACAGGCTCCAATGACACTGGCTCCAATGAAACACGCCCCAATGAACACAGCCCGACCACCGCAATGACGGACTGGCCCTTGATGCCGCGCTTTGACGTCTACCTGCAGTCGTTGCAGCTGGAAAAGCTTGATGTCGAACGGCTGCACCTGAAAGGTGATTATGACCAACAGCGCTGGCGAGTGAATATCGAAAGCCCGCGCTTACAGGGCGAAGTGAAGGTGTTCAACAATGAGCGGCCATTGCAGCTGGACCTGCGCTCATTGCAGTTGCCGGGAAAAGAGAGCGAAGCCCGCGAGACAGCCTCCACTGAAGGTGAAGCCGACGCCGCGAAACAGCCCAGCCTGCTCAGCAACATCGACCTTGGCCGTATACCCGCAGTAGACTTCTCCACCCAATCCCTCAACATTGGTGACAAGCATTACGGCAGTTGGGCGTTCAACCTGCGCCCCATCAGGAACGGTCTACGCCTGAACAACATCAAAGGGCACGCACTGGGTTTGCAAATTGGCGACGTTAATGACCCGGCAGAAATGCTTTGGGTACAAACCGGTGAGCGCCATACGACCCACATCAAAGGCGTGGTCCGCGCAGGCAATTTGGGCGACGTTGCCCAGGCGCTGGGACAACCGGGCATTATGGAAAGTGAGTCAGCCCGGTTTGATGTGGAGTTTCATTGGCCAGGCGCCCCCGATGATGTGGACGTGCATCAACTGGAAGGCGAAGTGACTGCGGATATCCGCGATGGTCGTTTTATTCGCGGCGCTGAGGCGGGCAACAACCCGTTTCTGCGCTTGTTCGGTCTGCTCAATTTTGACACCCTGGTCAGGCGTCTCCGGCTGGACTTCTCCGATCTTTACAAGGAAGGTCTGGTGTTCGATTCAGTGACCGGCAAGCTGCAATTCTCCGACGACAAGGTTTTGATGCGTGAGCCATTGCGGGTTGAAGCGCCGTCGTCCACATTACAGTTCACCGGTGTGCTGGATGTTGCTACCGAAAAGGTGGATGCTACATTGGTCGCGACTTTACCGGTGAGTGGCAACCTGGCTGTGGCAGCAGCATTTGTCGGCGGGCTTCCGGCAGCCGTGGGTGTTTACGTCGTCAGCAAGCTGTTCGAGGAGCAGGTGGACAAAGCCTCCAGTATTCGTTACGGGATCACTGGTTTCTGGAACGACCCCGAGATCCGCGTAGAGCGCATTTTCGATTCATCCACTGAAAATGGCGCCCCGCCTGTCATTGAAACTGATGATGTGCAACAGCCCAAGCGCAGACGCGCGGGGCCAAGCAGTCGCGAGCCAGCACTGGAGAATCGTCGACCTCCGCAACTTTAGTATGGCTGGCAAGCAGAAAGAAAAACCTCTGTGCGCTTGTTGGAAAGTTACGTGCAGGCTCAGCTACAAATTTTTCTGATTACTTCTTATCGAGGAGCACTCATGCGCATAGCGGCCATACAGATGGTGAGTGGGTCGGACATTGACAACAATTTGCGGGCTGCGGAAAAGCTATTGGCTGACGCCGCATCAGCCGGCAGTAATCTGGCCGTCTTACCTGAAAATTTCGCCTGTTATGGCCGAGGGGATTTGCGTGACGAAGGCGAACGGGAAAGTTGCGGAGAGGGACCACTGCTGCCGTTTTTACAGGATCAGGCGCGGCGTCTTGGACTGTGGATTGTGGCAGGCACGATCCCTTTAGTACATGGAAGGCTGCATGGAGGGCTGCATTCAGAGGCATATGCCGATTCGGATGGTGAACCTGCAGACGGCCGGCGGGTTTACGCCGCCAGCTGTGTGTTTGATGACAGCGGCATCTGTGTCGGCCGCTATGACAAAAGCCATTTGTTCGACGCGCATGTGCAAGACGGCGTCGGCGCTTACCGCGAGTCCCGCTGGCTCTGCCCGGGTTCCGGTCCCGAAGTGGTGGCTACGCCCTGGGGCAAACTGGGTCTGTCGGTGTGTTACGACTTGAGGTTCCCGGAGCATTACCAACAGTTGCGCGAACAGGGCGCACAGATCCTCTGCGTCCCTTCGGCGTTCACCCATACTACCGGCCATGCCCACTGGAATGTTTTATTGCGAGCGCGTGCGATCGAAAACCAATGTTTTGTGGTGGCCGCCAACCAGGGCGGCTGGCACGACGACAAGCGACGCAGCTACGGTCATTCCACTATTATTCATCCCTGGGGCAATCAACTCGCCGGCATGGAAGAGGGTGAGGGCGTGATCGTCTCCGATATTGATATGGATGAACTCAAGGAATGTCGGGAGCGGATGCCGATGAGGGAGTAGATAGGGAAAAGGGACAAAACGGCAGGATTGCCGTTTTGCACAGCCGTAGGCTGCCCGAAGGGTGAGGCACAGGGACGTGCCGAATGAAAAGGATGCCGCCGGACCTTGTAGGGCGAAAAAGCCTAAGCGCCCTCCGCCGAAGCGTGCAGGAGGTGGATAGCGAGTCGGAGCGAGCCTGTTAAGCCATTCTTCCTGCACACGTTGGATGGCGACGGTCGCGGAGCTCCCATCTTATCCAACCTACGACTAGCCCAGCTACGAAATAAATCCGCATATCCTTCTTTTCCCTTTTCCCTAATCGTCAAAACCCTTCCCGAATGAATTTGAATAATTTGCGCGCTTGCGCCGGCGGTTTCTGTTGCGAGACTTCCTGTTTGGCGCCGCGCACCAGGTGGCGCAATTGCTGGCGGTCGGTGTCGGGGAAGGCGGAAATGAACTGGGTGATGACGGTGTCGTCGCCATTGATAAGATCGTCCCGCCACTGCTCGATAAGGTGCAGTGACCGTGCATCGCGGTTTTGTTGTTCCTTCAGATCGGCAAAGGCGGCTTGAATTTCCTCGGTTTCCTCATTGCGCATCAGTTTGCCGATGTATTGCAATTGACGCCGAAAAGCCTCGCGCTTTTTCATCTTCTGCGCTTGCTCGATAGCGGTGCGCAGGTTTTCCGGCAACGGCATTTTCGCCAATTGCTCCTTGTTCAGGTGCGTCAATTCTTCGCCCAGATCCTGCAGTGCGTGCATTTCTTTTTTGACTTGGGTTTTGCTTTTGACCCGGGATTCCTCGTCGGAGTCGTCCTCGTACCAATCGTTCATAGTATTCTCGTATAGTGGCTTGGGCGCAGTGCCAATGCTCAAGCATAGAAATAGGTTGCCAGTCCCAGAAAGGCCAGAAAACCAACGATATCAGTGACGGCCGTTAAGGTGACGCCGCCGGCTAATGCAGGATCAATACGCATGGACTTAAGGGCAGTGGGCAGTAGCGCACCGGCCAATGCGGCGGTCATCAAGTTGATAATCATGGCGAGGGCCATGATAAGTGCGATTATCGGATCCTTGAACCAAAAGGCAACCACACCGGCCATAATCGCGGCCGAAATAAAGCCATTGGCCAACCCCACGCGCAGTTCCCTTGATAGCAGCCAGCCCAGATTGTTGCGGCCAATGTGCCCGAGAGCCATGCCGCGAATGACTACGGTCAGGGTCTGAGAGCCGGCCACCCCACCCATACTGGATACGATGGTCATTAGTACTGCCAGCGCCACAACTTTATCAATGGTCGCCTGAAATAGATTGATGACGGAGGATACCAGAATAGCTGCAATCAGATTGACGCCCAACCAAATCGCCCGTCGCGGAGCCGTGCGTAACGCAGTGGCAAAAGTGTCTTCTTCTTCACCAAGGCCCGCCATGCCCATCAGGGAGTGGTCAGCATTTTCGCGAATGACGTCGACCACGTCGTCGATGGTAATCCGGCCGATCAGTTTACCCTGATCATCAACCACCGCTGCACTGACCCAGTCGTGCTGTTCGAACAGGGTCGCCACTTCATGATCGGGCATGGAGGCGGGAATGGCATTGGCATCGGTTACCATGACTTCCCGCACGGTGGTGCTGGGGTCATTGGTGAGTAATTTACTCAGGGGCAACAGCCCCAGGAAATCGTCCTTGCGATTGACGACAATAAGATTATCCGTCGACGGCGGCAGTTCTGAGTGGCGGCGCAAAAACCGCAGGACAACATCCAGTGTCAGGCGCGGACGCACGGTGATGGTATCGGTATTTGCCAGACCGCCGGCAGTGTTCTCGTCATAGGACAGGATCGTTTCCACGCGGATGCGATCCTGCTCGGTCATGGCCGCAAGAACTTCCTGGATAACCTTGTCCGGTAGCTGCTGCAGGATATCGGCGATATCGTCTGTATCCAGGCCTTCGGTCAGTTCAACCAGGTCTTGCGTGTCCATCTTGCGCAGAAATTGATTCTGCACATCATAGGGCAGTTCTTCTACCACCTCACCGGCGATGTCCCGGTCGACCAGTTCCCACAGAAGCGTGCGGAATGGCGGCGGGGACGAGGCAATCAGGCGAGCAATTTCGACGGGTTGCAAACCGTTGAGCATGCGCTGTACAGGTTTGAACGTCCCGCTCTCAAGCAGGGCCTGTATTTTACCCAGCTGAGTTTGCGTTTGATCCTGTAGTTCTTCAGCGGCCTGTTGCATAACAGCTCGTTTCGGTGGGATTAAGGAAAATGATTGGTTGTGCTCTATCAGTCGCTACCCTGAATAATTTTTGGCCGCACCGACTCAAGGGTAGATCAGGCTTCTTCTCCAAATTTGTCGGCGATCAGATCCTGCAAGGCCTGCATTGCATCAGCTTCATCCTCGCCTTCAGTGATCAGGTCGATATCTGTCCCTTTGGCTGCAGCGAGTAACATCAGCGACATGATGCTCTTGCCATCGATGGATTTGCCACTACATTCTACCTGAATACTGCTGGAAAAAAGATTGGCTGTATGGGCGAATTTTGTGGCCGCCCGCGCGTGGAGCCCCAATTTATTAACAATGGTTGTTCGGGTCTTTATCATACGATGACGGTCTATTATGCGTGGGTGGGGTGCTTTTCCAACTGGCGATGCCTGCTTTGCACATTGCTGTAATGCTCGCGAAAAGTTTCGCTGAGACGCTCGCAGAGATAAACGGAGCGATGCAAGCCACCGGTACAGCCAATGGCGATAGTGAGATAACTGCGATTGTTTTCCTCGAACGCCGGCACCCATTTTAACAGATACGCTTCAATATCTTTGAGCATGGCTTCAACTTCCTTCTGGCCGCGCAGAAAATCGATCACCTCCTGCTCCAGCCCGGACTTTAGCCGCAACTCCTGGCTCCAATAGGGGTTCGGCAGACAGCGCACGTCGAATACGAAATCCGCGTCAACGGGCAGGCCGTGTTTGAAACCGAAAGATTCGAAGATCAGCGCCAGACCCACCGCATGGCTGCCGACAACCAGCTTCTTGACCACGCTGCGCAGTTCATGGAGTGACAAGCTGCTGGTGTCGATGGAGGTGTCTGCAAGTGCGGCAATGGGGCCGAGGACCTGGCGCTCCTGGATAATCGCTTCGGGCAGGCTGCGGTTCTTGTGCGTGAGGGGGTGGCGGCGGCGGGTCTCACTGAACCTTTTCAGCAGCACTTGATCCGTTGCATCCAGGTAGACGATCTGTCGCTGTAGGTCACTGACGGCGGCTTCGTCAATGAGTTCTGCGAAACGGCTGAGATCGCCGTCGATATTGCGGGCGTCGATCCCCACCGCAAAATTGGCGTGTCCTTCGGCGGGATTCTGGCTGACCTGTGCCACGAAAGCTGGCAACAAGGTGACCGGAAGGTTGTCAACACAGGTGAACCCTTCGTCTTCAAGAAGATGCAGTGCGGTGGATTTGCCCGAGCCGGAGCGACCGCTGATAACGACTAAGCGCATAGGTCAATGCCTCTTTTATTTAGGGGCTTATGGCACGTTCGTAGAGTTCCTGATCACTGCCGGCACTGCGCAGCTTTTCCACATAGGCCGATTTTTGCAGTGACTCGGCCAGGCTCGCCAGGGTCTGCAGGTGGTTGGCCTCGGTGTTCTCCGGTACCAGCATGGCAAAGATAATGTCCACCGGTGCGCTGTCGATGGAATCGAAGTCCACCGGGTCCTTCAGTGTGATCAGTGCGCCCAGTGTCATGCCATCTGTCGGGAAGCGGCAGTGGGGAATAGCGATGCCGCTGCCGATGCCAGTGGAACCCAGCCGTTCTCTGGCGATGAGCCGTTGGAAAACATCTTCGGCTGCTACGCCGGGCTGGTCTGCTGCAACCAGTTGTGCCAGAGTTTCCAGCACACGTTTTTTGCTGCCGCCAACGGTCTGGTTGAGGGTTCGGCCTGGCGTGAGGATAGCTTCAATCTGCATGTCATTACACTTATGGGTAAGTCTGTAGTTTGTTGACCGCACTGATATTGCAGGTGCGGGTAGTATAATTTGCGCGCCAACGGCCGGTCCTAAAAGAGCCTTTTGCGTTCGTTGGACGGCGCAATGCCGAGGGATTCGCGGTATTTGGCAATCGTCCGACGCGCCACCTGAATGCCTTGCTCTTCCAGCAACGCAGTTATTTTCGAATCACTCAATGGCTTGCGAGCATTTTCTGCCGCCACCAATTTCTTGATAATGGCTCGGATTGCGGTGGATGAACATTCACCACCGGATTCCGTGCTGACGTGGCTGGAGAAAAAGTACTTCAACTCGAAAATACCCTGGGGCGTGTGCATGTATTTCTGTGTCGTTACACGGGAAATCGTCGATTCATGCATCTCCACCACCTCGGCAATGTCATGTAATACCATGGGGCGCATCGCTTCGGGACCATGCTCCAGAAAATCCTGTTGTTTTTCCACAATACAGGTGGAGACTTTCAGCAAAGTCTCGTTGCGGCTTTGCAAACTTTTCAAAAACCAACGCGCTTCCTGCAGATTATCTCTCAGAAATGTGTTGTCATTACTGCTGTCGGCGCGCTTCACCAGGCCGGCGTAACTCGGGTTGATCCGCAATTTGGGCGCGATGTCCGGATTGAGTTGCACAGACCAGCGGTTGTTGATTTTTTTGATGAAGACGTCCGGCACCACGTATTGGGTGGTTTCGTCGCCGATGGATTCACCGGGCCGCGGATTGAGTGTCTGGATCAGGCGAACCGCTTCCTGCAATTCCGGCTCTTTCACCTTGAGCTTACGCATGAGCTGCTTGTAGTCGCGGCTGCCGAGCAATTCCAGATGGTTTTGAATCAGTGCGCGGGCGGTGGCGAGCACCGGGGTATCCGGGGGTAGTTGGTTCAGTTGGATGAGCAGGCACTCGGCAATATTTTGACTGGCGACGCCGGGCGGATCGAACTGCTGAACCCGATGCAAAACCGCAACCACCTCATCCAGCTCGAGTTCTTCGAATTCCGCCTGTAAGCCGCTGAAGATGTCTTCAATGGATTGGCCGAGCATGCCGTTCGGTTCGATTCCATCGATGATCGCCTCGGCAATAATCTGATCCATATCGGACATGGGGGTCAGGTTCAGCTGCCAACTGAGGTAATCCTGCAAGCTTTCCGACGTGCCCCGGCGGGACTCGTAATCCATCTCATCCCCATCCGCTTTGGACAGCGAGCTGCCGGAAGAGGATGATTGATAGACGTCATCCCAGCTGGTATCTACCGCCAGGTCTGTCGGAATATCTTCATTCCATTCGGTATCAGGTGTGTCGTCAGGGTTCTCGACGCTGCGGGCATCCAGGCTCGGGTCGATATGATGGTCGTCCTGGTCTGTGTCCTTGTCGGCCGATTCGGCGTTTGCGCGCTCGTCTGCCTTGTCGTCGCCGGAGCCATCACTTCCGGAACCCGAAGCGTCAGAGATATCAGAATCAGGGCCATCCTCGGCTACTTCCAGCATTGGGTTGCTGTCCAGCGCCTCCTGGATTTCCTGTTGTAAGTCTAGTGTTGATAATTGCAGCAATCGGATGGCCTGCTGCAATTGAGGTGTCATGGTCAGCTGTTGGCCGAGTTTCAGTTGTAGTGATTGTTTCATCAATTTACTGCTACACCTATACGTTTCGCGGCAAAGTGGTGACAGGCGAATGGACACTGTAGCGCTCAGGTGCGAGCTGGCCTACCAACATCCGCCACGTACTTTGCTGCTTGGGAATCAATGTTTGGGGTGCTTCGCGGGCGCGAATGGCAGTGCCTTCGCTGTTGCGCTGAGATTCCGTGGTCCCTGACCGACGGTCGCCTCAGTGGTTGCCTCGGCGAGTGCGGCATTCGCTCATCCCGCGCTGGATCGCACAGCCCATCCTGTAAACTACCTGATATTGTCAATCTACGCTGTTGCTAATCTACGCATTATTGCCAAGCTTCCCAAGCTGGACAGGAAGCTAAGTGTAGTCATCCCTGACAACACAAGCAATGGCTTTAGCGTAAACATAAAGCAAAGTTTATGCCGGCCCTGATTTTGCTACGGCCCTGATTTTGCTACAACGTAAAATGTTGGCCGAGGTAGACTTCCCGCACTTTGCGGTTGTTGAGGACGGTTTGCGGGTCGCCTTCGGCGATGATGTGACCTTCGCTGACAATGTAAGCTTTTTCGCAAATAGATAGCGTTTCGCGAACATTGTGGTCGGTAATGAGCACGCCGATGCCGCGCTCCTTGAGGTGCTGGACGATCTGCTTGATGTCGCCCACGGAGATGGGGTCGACGCCTGCGAAAGGCTCATCCAGCAGAATGAAGCTGGGATCTGTAGCCAGGGCTCGTGCGATTTCGACGCGACGACGTTCACCGCCCGAAAGCGCCATGCCCATGTTGTCCCGAATGTGGGTGATGTGGAACTCGTGCAGCAATTCCTCCAGTCGGTGGCGGCGCTGCTTGCGGTTCAATCCCTTGACCGTTTCCAGAATTGCCATGATGTTGTCCGCCACGCTCAGCTTGCGGAATACCGAGGCTTCCTGGGGCAGGTAACCCAGCCCGGCACGGGCGCGTCCGTGCATGGAAAAGCGCGTAACGTCTTTGCCATTGATGCAGACCCGGCCGTTATCGGCGCCGATAATGCCCGCGATCATGTAGAAACACGTAGTTTTCCCCGCGCCATTGGGTCCGAGCAACCCGACGATCTGACCGCTGCTGACGCTCATGGACACATCAATAACGACCTTGCGGCCCCGATAACTCTTGGCGAGATGTAGTGCTTCCAAATGTGCCATGGAAATCTAGTTAGCTCCGCTTGATTCTGTGTCGCTGTCTTCATCGTCCTCATCGCCGGACGACTGCAGTGCCTTGGCCGGTATGACCATGCGCACGCGTTCGGTTTCGTTCAAATCGTCGCTACCCGCCTTGACAACGGATTGTCGCACATCATAGTCGATGCGGTTGCCACTCAGGCTGCTGCCACCCTGGACCAGTGACGCGTTCTCGATCAGATGCAGTGTCTGCTCCCCAAGGCGGTATTCCAGCCGGTTGGCCGAAGCAACGACCGGCTCCGCGCCTTCACTGGGAATTTGCCGATAGCGCGCCGGTGTGCCGGTGGCGATAATCAGGTTGACTTTGCTGTTCTGGTCTTCAATGACGACGCGATCAGCCTCAATGCGTATTGATCCGCGTTGCATAACCACGGACCCTTCCAGTGTGGTGGTTCCCCGCTGGTTGTCCCGCTCAGCCCGGTCCGCCTGATAACTGATGGGCTGGTCGCGGTCCGAGGGCAGGGCGAAAACGGGGCCCGCTACCATTAACAATAGCGTCAATGACAGAGCTTTCAGGGCCATGCTTGGGCGCCAGTCTGCGTTACGAGGGTTACATGGCATCGTAGGAACCTTTGACATCTGACAGAAACGTGATGTGATGTTTGCGCAAGTCGGCGGTCATCCCGGTGGCACTGATCGTTCCTGTGGGTGTGTTGATTGTAACAGCTGCGTCCGTATGCGCCGTCTTCTCGCGCGGGCGAACCGTCAGGTATTCGGTGCTGAGTTCCGAAGTGCTATGTTCAGAGGTATCTGCTGTCGGGTCGGTGCTATCTGTCTCGGTGGCAGCCGCCTGCCAGATGTGGACATCATTCGACAAGGTTAATGTCAGGCCGCCATCGGTCAGCTTACCTTCGGCGGCTCGCATGTGCCACGGAGGCGTCTCCGTGTAAAAGGTTACCCTCGGTTGCGAGATAATGGTGTAATCCTCGGCGGAGACACGAGTAACGTCATAGCGGTAGTGTCGTAATTGTTCGGCAACGAAGGAATAACTGAGCTGACCTTGTTCATTGAAATGACGAGCTTTGGCCTGGGTGATAATGGAAAACAGCTGTGCCTGGTGCTCCGGTTTTTCCCTGTCACCGGGTAACAGCAGCTCCGGCGGTGTCTCCCACACCACAACCACAGCAGCAGTCAGCAGGATAATGACGACAATGTAGAACCAATTTCGCACGCTGCGGTTTCCGTTGAAGGGTCACTGTGAAAGCGCCGGACTGCACTTGCAGGGGTATTTCAGATGTATGTGCTCAGATGCTTACAGGTATTCGGCCAAGGCTTTCTGATAGGTTCCCTGAACCTGCATAATCAAGTCGCAGGCCTCGCGCACCGCACCTTCGCCGCCGCGGTGCCGACTCTGCCAGTGGGCGTTTTCGGCCATGATGGGCAGGGCGCCGGCGACGGTCAAGGCCAACCCGACACGCCGCATAACGGTCAAATCCGGGTAGTCGTCACCCATGAAGGCAATCGCCTCCATATCAACCGCGTTCTCGCGGAGCAGCTCTTCAAGCGCCACGAGCTTGTCTTCCCGCCCCTGTACCAGTTGTGTGATGCCCAGATCCCGAGCGCGTCGGGCGACCAGTTCGCTGGTCCGCCCGGTGATTATAGCGACTTCTACACCACTTTTGCGCAGCAGTTTGATTCCGTGGCCGTCGAGGGTATTGAACGCTTTCATCTCGCTGCCGTCGTTGCTGAAATACAGTTTACCGTCTGTCAGCACGCCATCGACATCCAGTGCCAGCAGTTTGATCTTGTTGATTTTTTGGTGCAGTTCGTTGGTGGGCTCAATCATGAATGGTCCTGTGAAATGAATTCGTCTGTTTGCTCGAAATAAACCGTCTGAATCAGACGAGCCCCGCGCGCAATAAATCATGCATATGTAGAACGCCAAGCGGACACTGCTCGTCATCCTCGACAACCAGCGCAGTGATCTTGTTGGCTTCCATCATGTTGAGCGCTTCGGCAGCCAGGGTGTCTTTGTGTATGGTTCGCGGCGCTTTGGTCATGACGCTGCTAATGGTTGCTGTGGAAATATCCACGCCGGCGTCCAGGCAGCGGCGCAGGTCGCCGTCAGTGAATATGCCCATCAGCTGGCCGTCATCATTGACGACGGTCGTCATGCCGAAACCCTTGCTTGTCATTTCCGACAACGCACGGGGAACGCTGGTGTTCGCCGTGACGCGGGGTGTTTCGGCGCCGGCGTGCATTACGTCAGTGACGCGCAGCAGGAGTTTGCGGCCGAGTGCGCCGCCGGGATGGGAAAAGGCAAAGTCTTCGGCGGTGAAGCCGCGGGCTTCCAACAGCGCTACCGCTAGAGCATCACCCATGACCAGGGTGACTGTGGTGCTGGAGGTGGGCGCCAGGTCCAGCGGACAGGCCTCGGACTTAACACTGATGTCCAGGTGCGCGTCCGCCGCCTGGGCCAGTATCGAGTCGGGTTTGCCGGTCATGCTGACGATGGGAACGCCTAGGCGCTTGATCATTGGCAGTAACGTGAGAATTTCTGCGGAGGAGCCCGAGCTGGAGATGGTGATCACCAGATCCTTCTCGGTAATCATGCCGAGATCCCCATGGCTGGCTTCACCTGGATGGACAAAGAACGAGGGCGTGCCGGTGCTCGCCAGGGTCGCAGCAATTTTGCGCCCCACATGCCCGGATTTGCCCATGCCGGTGACGATCACTCGGCCCGTGCACTGCTGGATGAGTTCGCAAGCCTGGATGAAGCTCGCGTCGATACGCTGCTCGAGGTCAGCAACCGCATCGCGCTCCATGCGTACTGTGCGCCTGCCGGCATTGATCAGTGGGCTGTCGTTCATGAGGGTCTTTCCAGCTGTGAGAGTTCAAATGCTCCACCCGTAGCGCTTGCCAGGCTGTGGAGCGCCACAAAGCGCCGGAAGAGTGCGCCGTGGCCGGCAAGGCGCCATGGTATAGTGACATCAGCAAAAAGTCAGCAGTTGAGTCGGGCTGTAAGGCCCTGACGGCGCGATTTTATTGTTGTTCTTGCTGGGGCGACTGCGGGCCACCATGAATTCCTGCAGATAGGTGAATTGAGGCTTATGCACTAACGTTTCCCGGGCAATTCGCGGTAAACTATCGCCTGCCGGACCTGCTCGGGTTCATGTTCAATCGATAAGGAGTGCCAAGTGTTTAACCGACTTAGCGGTGTATTTAGCGGCGTAGTTTTGCGATCTGTTGTGGCGGTTGCAGCCGTCGTTGCCTTACAGGGCGCCTGGGCGGATCCCGCCGCATCCACTGAGGCCGCTGCAGCCAATGCCAGTACGGCGCATTCTGTGGTGGAGCAGGTAACGACAAACCTGGTCAGTGTTGTGCGCAGCGAGCGGAAGCTGCTCGATACCGACCCGGAGGTCTATTTCGCCAAGGTGAAATCGGTGCTGGAGCCCGTGGTGGATTTTGGCTACATCGCCCGCAATGTCATGGGCCCACACGGCAAGGCTGCCACACCGGAGCAGCGCAAGCGCTTTGAGGAAACGTTCAAGGACAGTTTGGTTGAAACCTACGCCAAAGGCATGGCCAACTATGTTGATCTCGACATCAAGGTGTTGCCCCCATCGAAAGACGTGAGTGGTGAGCGACGGGTAGGCGTGGTGCAGGAAATCACTGGCCCCGATGGCACCAATCGCGTGTCCTATACCATGGCGCAAAACCGCGAAGGCGAGTGGAAGCTGATCAACATGGTTCTCAATGGCGTCAATCTCGGCAAGACTTTCCGCAACCAATTTGTGCAGGCGGTGAAGCAGAATGATGGCAATATCGACGCTGTGATCAATACCTGGTCTGCAGAAAGCTGATTAGCCCGATTTCATCGAGGCCCGGTTCTGCGTGCGCTAGTGACCATTTTTGACTAAACTAGCCCGCCGGGCCATTCAACCGTTAGAGAGCACACAATATGCAACCCGATGAAATCAAAATGGCCATCAGCGCGGCCATTGCCGATGCGCAAGTTCAGGTCGAGATTGAAGGCAGTCACGTCAAGCTCGTCGTTGTCAGTTCCGCTTTCGATGGCGTTTCCGCAGTGAAGAAGCAGCAAATGGTGTATGCCGCGCTCCAGCAAGCGATCGCTGATGGCGTCATCCACGCTGTACACATGAATACCTATACCCCCTCCGAATGGGCTCAACATCAAGGCTGACTCGTTGCGTCGTTGAAATATTGCCGTCTGCAGTTGGGCCGGCAATCGTTCAGCGTCACCGCAGTGCCATTGAGCTCGATTAATCCGTCAGTTAATACACAATAAGCGCACATCATGGACAAACTCATCATCAACGGGGGCGGTAAACTCGAAGGCGAGATTCGTATTTCGGGTTCCAAGAACTCCGGCTTGCCAATACTGGCGGCAACCCTGCTTGCCGAAGGTCCCATGAGCATCTGCAATTTGCCGCATCTGAACGACATTACGACGATGTTGGCATTGCTGCGCTGCATGGGCGTGGGCGTGACTATTGACGAAAAAATGTGCGTGGAGGTTGACCCGGATTCCATCACCGAATTCGAGGCGCCTTACGAGTTGGTGAAAACCATGCGCGCATCGATCCTGGTGTTGGGCCCGCTGCTGACCCGTTATGGTCGCGCGGATGTGTCATTTCCCGGCGGGTGCGCCATTGGCAGCCGGCCGGTCGACATCCACCTGCGCGGACTGGAAGCCATGGGCGCGGAGATTGATGTGGATGGCGGTTATATTCGCGCTCGCGCTCCTGGCGGACTGAAAGGTGCGCATATTTTCATGGATACGGTTACCGTCGGCGGCACTGAAAACCTGCTGATGGCCGCCGTGTTGGCCAAGGGCACCACCATTCTGGAAAACGCTGCGCGGGAGCCGGAAATTGTGGATCTGGCCAACTGCCTGATCGCCATGGGTGCCGATATTGAAGGTGTTGGCACCGAGCGCATGACGATTAAAGGGGTGCCTCGCTTGATCGGCTGCGAGTATACGGTGATGCCGGATCGCATTGAAACCGGTACCTATCTGACTGCCGCCGCCGCATGTCGGGGTCGGGTGCGGGTAAAAGACGCTCGCGGTGACATACTCGAGGTGGTGTTGCTGAAGCTCGAGGAAGCCGGTGCGCATATCAGCATGGGTAGTGACTGGATAGAATTGGACATGAAGGGCAATCGTCCCCGTGCCATAAACCTCCGCACTGCGCCTTATCCGGCCTTTCCTACAGACATGCAGGCTCAGTTCACCGCCATGAACGCGGTTGCCGAGGGCTCCAGCGTGGTCACCGAGACGATTTTTGAAAACCGCCTGATTCAGGTTCACGAGCTGAACCGGATGGGTGCCAGCATCACGCTGGAAGGCAATGCGGCACTGATTCGCGGTGTGGAAAAGCTCAAGGGTGCCCCGGTGATGGCGACAGATCTGCGCGCTTCCGCAAGCCTTGTGATTGCCGGGATGGTAGCCGAAGGGCAGACGGTGGTGGATCGCATCTATCACATCGACCGCGGCTATGAATGTATTGAAGAGAAACTACAGGCTTTGGGTGCGGATATACGTCGCATACCGGGTTGAGTCTGCGCTTCCCAGCATTAGGAATTGATATGTCACAATTGACCATCGCGCTCACCAAAGGGCGTATCCTGCAGGAAACTTTGCCACTGTTGGCCGCTGCCGGCATCGAGCCTCTTGAAGATATCGCCGCGAGCCGCAAATTGACGTTTCCGACCACCTCACCGGATGTGAGGCTGTTGATTTTGCGTGGCAGCGATGTGCCAACCTATGTCGAATACGGCGCGGCTGATGTGGGGGTGTCCGGCAAGGACACCTTGATGGAGCATGGCAGCGCCTCGTTTTACGAGCCGCTGGACCTGGGTATCGCCCGGTGCCGCTTGATGACAGCCGCGCTGGTGGGGCGCGTGACACCGCCCGGAAGGATCCGTGTGGCAACCAAATATGTTCAGGTCGCCAAGCGCTATTACGCGGAGCAGGGTCGTCAGGTGGATGTGATCAAGCTCTACGGCGCGATGGAATTGGCTCCAGTATTGGCACTGGCGGACGAAATTGTGGATATCGTCGACACCGGCAATACTCTGCGAGCCAATGGTCTAGAGCCCCGCGAACACATTGCTGACATTAGCTCGCGCCTTATCGTCAATAAGGCCTCAATGAAGATGAAGCACCATTCTATCGAAGCGTTGATTGAAGCCGTCGGTGCCGCTGTGACCGAAATGGCGTAGCTACCATCTTCACCACCTGTATTGGCCCATTGTTTATTTTTTCCGGAACGTTTTTATGACCAGATCGCTCATTCGCCGACTGAACGCCGAATCGCCGGATTTTGTCAGCTCACTGGACAAGTTGCTGAGCTGGCAGGAGGATGTGAATGCGGAAGTGGAATCAACCGTCCGGGCTATCCTCGCCGACGTGCGCGCGCGCGGCGATGCGGCCCTGGTTGACTATACGGCGAAATTCGACCGTTTGAGGGTACAGACCGCCGCAGAACTTGTGGTGCCGCCGGAGGAGCTGTCCGCGGCGTTGGCATCCCTGCCTGCGGATCAGCGCCGCGCCCTGGAGCAGGCCGCCGCGCGGGTGCGGCGCTACCACGAGCATCAAAAGCAGGACTCCTGGCAATACACCGAGGATGACGGCACGGTTCTGGGTCAGAAAATCACGCCAATGGATCGCGTTGGGCTCTACGTGCCCGGCGGCAAGGCATCCTACCCCTCATCCGTACTCATGTCGGCTATTCCCGCCAAAGTTGCCGGGGTGCAGGAAGTTGTCATGGTTGTGCCGGCACCGGGTGGTGAAATCAATCCGATGGTGTTGGCGGCGGCAGCCATTGTTGGTGTCGATCGCGTGGTCAAAGTGGGCGGCGCTCAGGCTATTGCTGCCTTGGCCTACGGTACGCAAACCATTCCCCGAGTTGACAAAATTGTTGGTCCCGGCAACATCTACGTTGCCACGGCCAAGCGCGCCGTTTTTGGCGAAGTCGCGATCGACATGATCGCCGGGCCGTCTGAGATTCTGGTCGTCTGTGATGGCAAGACCGATCCGGACTGGATTGCGATGGATCTGTTTTCACAGGCCGAACACGATCAACAGGCACAGTCGATCCTGATATCGCCGGATGCGGATTTCCTGGCTGCCGTGGAGCAAAGCCTGACCCGTCTGTTACCCGATCTTCAGCGCCAGGCGATTGCGGCGGAATCCCTTGCCAACCGCGGTGCCCTGATTCAGGTGGCGGATATGACCCAGGCCATCGAACTGGTCAATCGCATAGCGCCCGAGCATCTGGAGCTGTCCGTTGATAATCCAAACGACTACCTGTCCGCCATTCGCCACGCCGGTGCCATATTCATGGGCCGCCACACCTCTGAAGCCCTGGGTGACTACTGTGCAGGCCCCAACCACGTGCTGCCCACATCAGGCACCGCTCGTTTCTCATCCCCATTGGGTGTGTACGATTTCCAGAAACGCAGCTCCCTGATCCACTGCTCCCCCGAAGGAGCATCCGAGCTGGGCAAAATAGCGTCTGTGCTGGCCAGGGGTGAATCCCTGGAAGCTCACGCGCGCTCGGCGGAGTATCGGATTAAAAAATAGGAAAAAGGGAAAAGGGAAAAGATGCCGCCGGACCTTGTAGGGCTAAAAGCCTAAGCGCCTTCCGCCGAAGGTGCAGGAACAGCTAGCCCTCTAGTCGCATCCAGCTCTTCGACCACACATACTTCTTTTCCCTTTTCCCTTTTCCTCTTTTCCTCTTTTCCTCTTTTCCCTATCTTCACCCTCCCAGCGGCTTGGTACCCAGAGTCGCCTGCACCGTCTGTGCTTCGCCATTCCTGATAATATCGATCGTCGCTGTCTCGCCTGGGCGGGATTCTGCCACTTCCTGCATGGTGCCCTGGATGCCGCGCATGCCGTTGCCCACCAATTGATCATTGATGCGTAGCACCACGTCGCCGGGCTGTATGCCGGCGGAGTGGGCGGGTCCGCCTTCGTAAATGGCGGTGACCAGCAGACCATTGGTTGAGTTCAGGTTGAAGTATTGGGCTATGCGCGGCGATATGGGTTGCGCCTCAATGCCCAGCCAGCCGCGAACGACGGTTCCGAACTCAACAATATCATTCAGGGTTTGAATGGCGGTATCGGCGGGAACTGCGAAACCGATGCCGACGGAGTACCCGGTTTTGTCCGGAATTGCGGTATTAATGCCCAGCAGGTTGCCATGGGCATCAATCAGCGCGCCGCCGGAATTGCCCGGATTGATGGCCGCGTCAGTCTGCAAGAAGTTTTCATAGGTATTGATGCCCAGGCCCTGGCGGCCGATGGCGCTGATGATGCCCTGGCTGACGCTCTGCGCTAGGCCAAAGGGGTTACCAATGGCCAGGACTACATCTCCGACCCGCGCGTCTTCCGGTGCGCCAATGGGAATCGGCTGGAGGTTATCCATGTTGATTTTCAGCACGGCGAGATCATTCTCTTTGTCTACGCCCACCAAAGAGGCGTGAGCTTCACGTCCGTCCTGCAGCAGGACCACGATTTCGTCTGCGTCCTTGATGACGTGGTTGTTGGTGAGCAGGTAGCCCTCTTCACTGATGATAACGCCGGACCCGAGGGTTGACTGCATACGTTCCTGGCGGGGGATGTCCGCCTGATTGAAGAACAGGCGGAACAGGGGGTCGTCGAACAGAGGGTGCTGTTTGCGGTCGAGCGGGCGGCGCGTCCAGATGTTGACCACCGAGGGCGATGCGCGCCGCACAGCGTCCGCGTAGGATACCCGCCCCTCGGCGTCGTAACCGCCATTCACGTCTGAAATGTAAGCGGGTGATGGCGATACGTTGCCATTGAAGCGCAACTGGGGGAAGAGCGTAATCAGACCGAGCGCTATCAAAGCGCCGGCAGTCACCGGCCAACGAATATAGTGTAGAGCATTGAGCACTGCGACTTCCCCGGAGCTTACTGACGAATTTATTCTGAGCCGGCCCGGCGCTTAGCCGTTGTCGGTTTGGTGGCTTCGGCCGCGATGAGTGGCCGTGACGGATTCAATATCAGGCACTTCACTGCTATCGTTCAAACCGAATTCTTCGCTCAGCATGCCCGCCTGGCCGGGCGTTTTTGGCGCCCAATCCCGAGGTGGTTCGAAAGCCACTTCGGCCAGTGCCGGCTGGTCAGCTGGATCTGCGTAGGCTTCACCGGCTTCGAGCATCTTGCGGCTGATTTCCGCATTGGTCAACTGCATCGCGCCGTCGGCGAGATGTTCGTGAACATCCCGGTAGCTCTGAGTCAGCTTGTTGACCAGTTTCGAGGTTTCCATGAAATGCTGGGCGACATCCTGTTGGTACTCCGCCAGCTCCTGGCGCGATGTCTTCAGCCGTTCTTCCATATCCCTCTGACCCTGAGGGGGCATCAGTGTCCGGCTGATAACCGCACCCACCAAACCACCTATGCAAAACAGTATAACGCTGACCATGATCAGTGTTTCAAGTGAAAACACATATACCTCCTGGATTAACGACTGCCGGCTTTACAATCTGCCGGTGATCTTTACTGCGCCACTTTGATGGTGCTATGGCGCACAGGCTAATGATACTCGAAAAAACGGTTGCGGGGCTTGTGCTGTTATTCGCAAACTTGAGGGCGCCTCTACTAATTGGTTGTGGTCTCTCGGCTCTGGCTTCCTGCTTAGCTCTACCTCCTGCATCCATGCAGTCGTGCGTGGACTGACAGGCGCTAGTGCAAGGCGGGTTGCGAAGACCAAGGCTGGTTGTCCTTGGTGAGCAATCCAACGCAGCAATAGCGCCTGTCAGACCGCGCAGAGGCCGCAATCAATTAATAGAGGCGCCCTTAACGCGTTGCCTATTCTCTGGAGCAGATATAGAGTGTGCGCCTTTGCAGTATTCGACTTTATCCGTGATCGGGTTTGTGTCTGCAGCGCGGGGCACTTTGTTCCTGCGCTAATTTTTATCCATCAACTTTGATCCATTAGCTATTTCTACCGGTCAGCCTCCGCTAATGAAAAAGACGCCTATGTCAGATTCGCCCATCAGCCGCTATCAGCGTCATTTGGATGACGGAACCCTGTTGCCTGATGCGGCCCAACTGGAAGCCGTTAAACACTTGCAGCGTCTTTTTGACCAGTTGCAAAGCCGTGAGGTTCAGCGACAGTCCGCGGGGCGGCTGCGACGATGGTTTGACCAACTGTGGGGACGTGCCCCGGCGGCGCCCGTGCAGGGCGTGTATTTCTGGGGTGGCGTCGGGCGCGGCAAAACCTGTTTGATGGACATTTTTTATGATTGCCTGCCATTCGAGCGCAAGATGCGCACGCATTTTCACCGTTTTATGCGACGTGTCCACGGGGAGTTGCGGCAGTTAAAGCACACATCCGACCCGCTTAACACTGTTGCCGATAAGCTCGCCCAAGAGGCGGTCGTTATTTGCTTTGATGAATTTTTTGTTGTGGACATCACTGACGCGATGATACTCGCCAATCTGTTTCGCGCGCTGTTTTCACGTGGCGTCACCTTGGTGGCCACATCCAATGTACCGCCGGATGACCTGTACAGGGACGGACTCCAGCGTGCCCGATTTCTGCCGGCGATTGCACTGTTGAAGCAATACACCCAGGTGATCAATGTCGACGGGGGTGTCGACTACCGACTGCGAACACTGGAGCAGGCACCCTTGTACCACTGGCCAGCCAACGAAGCTGCAGAGGCGGCGTTGCGTCAGTGTTTCGACAGTCTCATTCCCGATGCGAATAATGTTGAGCTCGATGTGATGCTCGACGTGGAAAGTCGCGCCATTCGCGCCCGCCGCGTTGCAGACGATGTCGTCTGGTTTGATTTCGCCGATATTTGCGATGGCCCCCGCTCCCAGAATGACTATATCGTTTTGGCGCGGGAGTACCACGCGGTATTGGTATCCGGCGTCCCCGAACTGGGGGAACCCTTCGACGATCGGGCGCGGCGCTTCATCTATATGGTGGACGAGTTCTATGACCGGGGTGTCAAACTGATCGTTTCGGCGGAACGGCCCATAGAGGAGCTTTATCGGGGCGGCCGGCTCAGTTTTGAATTCGAGCGCACGGTTAGTCGACTGCTTGAGATGCAGAGTCAGGATTACCTTGCCAGTGCGCATAAGGCGTAGGTTTGGAGCTGCAAGCTTCAAGCCGCAAGCTGTAAGCTAAAGAAAGGGAAAAGGGAAAAGGGAAAAGGGAAAAGGGAAAAGGGAAAAGGGAAAACCGTAGGTCGCGTTAGACGCGAGCTTTGCGAGTGGCGTAACCCGACGTTACGTTGTGCTTGAAAATCAACCACGTATTCTGTAGTATTCGCGCTCTTTTTTAGGGAACCGCCTTTCGCGCCCCGAAACACGCTGCATGCGGCGTGGTGTACGGGTTTGACAGGTTTTGGTTTCAAGACAGTACCTTCGTTTAAAAGGCAAATACAACATGAAGACTATTAGTGCCAAACCGGAAACAGTTAAACGAGACTGGTACATTGTTGACGCTTCAGGCAAAACGCTGGGTCGCATGGCGGCAGAAATTGCCACCCGTTTGCGCGGCAAGCACAAGCCTGAATACACCCCACACGTGGACACGGGTGACTACATCGTAGTTATCAATGCCGACAAAGTGCGTGTAACCGGGAATAAAGCGAAAGACAAAATGTACCATCGTCATACCGGCTACCCTGGCGGGCTGAAATCCATCAGTTTTGAAAAGCTGATCGACAAAGCTCCAGAGCGTCCTATCCAGAGCGCCGTCAAAGGCATGCTGCCTCACGGGCCTCTCGGGCGTGCAATGTTTAAGAAGTTGAAGGTTTATGCGGGCGAACAGCATCCTCATGCTGCCCAGCAGCCTCAAGAACTCAATATCTAAGGGAAGCTGACTATGGCAGTTGAACAGTTTTACGGTACCGGACGTCGCAAAACGTCTACCGCACGTGTTTTTATCACACAAGGTAGCGGTAGTATTACCGTTAATGATCGTCCGGTAGACGAATACTTCGGTCGCGAAGTTGCGCGTATGATCGTGCGGCAGCCGCTGGAAAAAGCGGATCTGGTTGATAAATTCGACGTTAAGGTTACCGTCAAAGGCGGTGGTAGCTTTGGCCAGGCTGGTGCTATCCGCCACGGCCTGACTCGCGCGTTGATGGAATACGACGAGTCGCTTCGACCTACGTTGCGCAAAGCTGGCTACGTGACACGGGATGCTCGTGAAGTTGAGCGTAAGAAAGTTGGTCTGCGTAAAGCACGTAAGAAGCCGCAGTTCTCCAAACGTTAAAAACACTATGCCCGCATTTTTTGCGGAGCATTTGTTCTTCAGCGCCCGGCTCCTTACAGAGTCGGGCGTTTTTTTTGGTGCTACAAAAGGCTGAATAGGCGCTTTACCCGCGGATCTCCTTGTCAGTATTAGGGTTTTTCATTTAACATGTAGCGATTTTTTGGGAATCACCACCTTCAGGGGTTAGGGCTAATTTCCATTGTCGCCTGCCAATTTGGACTGCGAAAACGCTAACCCTGTTCCATCCAATGACCTCGGTCAGTTTTGGCTGGTTTCCTCGCGCTTTGCGGGTACGTGTTTGTTTGTTCGATCACTTTCGGATGGTGAAGACGTGTCCAACTTTGTTAATTGGAATGTTACTGGCCTCCAGTACGCTGTAATGGGAGAAGAACGTCATGAGTAATGACGGTGTAAACCAAGGGCGTCGTCGTGTGTTGACGACAATGACGTCCGTAATCGGAGCTGCCGGTGTTGTCGGTGTCGCAGTTCCATTTGTGGGTTCCTGGAACCCCAGCGCCAAAGCGAAAGCCGCTGGTGCACCTGTTAAGGCCAATATCAGCAAGATCGAGCCTGGCCAGATGATTACGGTCGAATGGCGGGGAAAGCCGGTATACATCGTTCGGCGTACTGACGACAGTCTGAAGAGTCTGGAGCAGATGGATAATCTGCTGCGTGATCCAGCCTCTGAAGAGTCAGAGCAACCGGTCTATACCGAAAATCGGCACCGTTCCATCAAGGAGCATGTGTTGGTCCTGTTGGGTTTGTGTACTCACCTCGGTTGCGCACCGACTTATCGTCCGGACGTTGGTGCGCAGGATCTGGGTGGCGATGAGTGGATGGGAGGCTTTTTCTGCCCGTGCCACGGTTCCAAATTTGACTTGGCGGGCCGCGTCTACAAGGGTGTGCCTGCGCCGACTAATCTCGAAATTCCGCCTCACCAGTACTTGAGTGATGATGTCGTACTTATTGGCGAAGACCAGGGGGCGTAAATAATGACAAAGTGGCTGACTAATCTTGTGGATTGGATCGATGTGCGCATGCCAATCAAGCGCACATGGGACACCCATATGGGCAAATACTACGCGCCCAAAAATTTCAACTTCTGGTATATCTTCGGGGTTCTGTCGTTGCTGGTTCTGGTAAACCAGCTATTGACCGGCATCTGGTTGACCATGAATTTCACACCTTCTGCGGAAGGTGCCTTCGCCTCGGTCGAGTACATCATGCGCGATGTGCCTTACGGCGACATACTGCGGTACATGCATTCTACCGGCGCCTCTGCGTTCTTTGCGGTGGTTTATCTGCACATGTTCCGTGGCTTGATGTATGGCTCCTATAAGGCCCCGCGGGAGCTTGTCTGGATATTCGGCATGACAATTTATGTGGCACTGATGGCGGAAGCCTTCATGGGCTATGTATTGCCCTGGGGCCAGATGTCCTATTGGGGTGCTCAGGTGATCGTGTCCCTGTTTGGTGCCATCCCGGTTTTCGGTGATGCCATCGTGGAATGGGTGCGCGGCGATTACCTGATTTCCGGTGCCACACTGAACCGTTTCTTCGCCCTGCATGTGGTCGCCTTGCCACTGGTTCTGGTCGCGCTGGTATTTCTGCACATTGTTGCTCTTCACGAAGTGGGGTCGAACAACCCCGATGGTGTGGACATCAAAAAGAACAAGGACGAAAACGGCATTCCCAAAGATGGTATCGCTTTCCACCCTTACTACACGGTTCACGACCTGGTAGGCATTACCGTATTCCTGTTCGTGTTCTGTGGAATTATTTTCTTTATGCCGGAAATGGGCGGATATTTCCTCGAGTACGCCAACTTCGAAGAAGCCAACTCGTTGAAGACTCCGGAGCACATTGCCCCCGTCTGGTATTTCACACCGTTTTACGCAATGCTGCGCGCGGTCACGATTGATATAGGTCCGCTGACATCGAAGTTCCTTGGTTTTGTCACCATGGGTGCCGCTATCGCGATCCTGTTCGTACTGCCTTGGCTCGATAAGAGCCCGGTCAAGTCGATCCGCTACAAAGGTTGGTTCAGTCGTATTGCGTTGATCGTATTCGCTGCCGCGTTTGTTATTCTGGGCTATCTGGGTGTTAAAGCACCAACCCCAGGACGTACAGTGTTGGCGCAGATTTGTACGCTACTTTACTTTGCCTACTTCATTGGCATGCCTTTCTGGACTCGCCGGGAGAAAACCCTGCCGGAGCCGGAGCGTTTGCAAATGAAGGGTCTGGGAGCCAAGGTTGTTCTGGGCGGGGTATTGTTGTTTGCTGTGCTGGTCTTCTTGCCAATTAAAGCTGTGGGCGCCGAAGGCGGTGCTTGCGGCAGCGTTCCCTGCGACGAGTTCACTGCAGACTTTGACGACAAGGAGTCACTGCAGCGGGGACTGAAATATTTCACCAACTATTGCATGGGGTGTCACTCAGCCAATTTTTCCCGCTATGAGCGCGTGGCTGATGACTTGGAAATCCCTCACGAGCTGATGCTTGAGAATGTGATTTTCACCGGCCAGAACATAGGCGGCTTGATGGAAATCTCCATGCCTGACGACAAGGCCAAGGCCTGGTTCGGCGTGACACCGCCGGACCTGACCCTCGCGGCACGGGCGCGTTCACCGGAGTGGCTGTATACCTACCTGCGCAACTTCTACCAGGACGATTCACGTCCGGTAGGTGTTAACAATCGGGTGTTCCCCAATGTGGGCATGCCTCATGCTTTGATCGAATTACAGGGCTTGCCGCAATGTGTGCCGGGGCCCAAGCATGACAGTCATGGTAACGTCGTCCGCGACGACGGCGGCCAGCCGGTAAATGACGCCTGTGGGGATATCGCCGTTGGCGATGTGAAAGGTTTGATGTCGCCGGAAGAGTATGACCAGGCCGTTTACGATCTGGTGAACTTCATGGAGTACGTCGCCGAGCCTGGTGCAGAGAACCGCAAGCGGATCGGTATTTATGTTTTTCTCTTCTTGTCCGTTTTGTTGGTATTCACGTGGTTGTTGAATCGTGAGTACTGGAAAGACGTTCATTAGCCCAAGCAGTAATATTGGGTCATGGATCTGATATTCGACGGGGTGGCATGCCACCCCTCTCCCAATTACAAGAACAAGTCAATTCGAGGTGGATTTCATGGGGGTTGTGGCTAAACGCTCGTCCATGACGTATTTTTCTGATGGTAGAGATCATTACAGCCATCGGGTACGCATTGTCCTGGCTGAAAAAGGGGTAACCGTCGATGTCGTAGATGTAGATCCGGCGAATCTTCCCGCAGAGCTGAGTGAATTGAATCCATACAATTCTCTGCCAACACTGGTGGATAGGGACCTGACGTTGTACGAAACCCGGGTCATGATGGAATATCTGGATGAGCGCTTTCCGCACCCGCCATTGTTACCGGTCTATCCGGTAGCTCGCGCAGAGAGCCGTCAGTTCGTCTATCGCATTGAGAATGATTGGTCTCCGAAAGTGGACACCTTGGTGCTCAATCAGGATAAAGCAGCATGCGCAGCAGCTGCCAAGGAGTTGAAAGACAGTCTGGTCGGTATTGCGCCCATCTTCAGTGATAAGCCATTTTTCCTCAGTGAAGAATTCACTCTGGTCGATTGCTGCCTGGCCCCGATTCTGTGGCGCCTGGAGATCCTGAATGTGGAGTTGCCGCGCACTCGCCAGGTAACCCCATTGCTGGACTACATGAACCGGGTTTTTAACCGGGAATCTTTCCAGCAGAGTCTGACCGAGCTTGAGCGCGAAATGCGCCCCGAATTTCGGCAAGGCTGATGCTCTCATGTCAAAGACAAAGGTGCCCATGGTCATGACGTCGAGTCGCCCGTATCTGATTCGCGCGCTTTACGAGTGGATCGTCGACAACGAGTTTACTCCACACATCGCTGTGGACGCTCATGCCAGTAACGTTCAGGTGCCCCAGCAGTATGTCAACAAGGACGGGCAGATTGTGCTGAACGTTGCTCCTCATGCTGTCATTGGTTTGGAACTGGGTAATAAAGCGGTTTCTTTCAATGCTCGTTTTGGTGGTATTCCGACGGACATTTACGTACCGTGCCATGCGATTCTGGGTATCTACGCGCGGGAAAACGGGCAGGGAATGATGTTCGAACGCGAAGCAGAACCCGATCCGGAACCGCCCAAGGCCAAAGTGAAAAAGCAAAAATCGTCCGCCGAAGCTCGTCCGAGCCTGCGCATTGTTAAATAAAGGGCTTTAAGCCTCAAGCCTCAAGCCATAAGTAAAGGAAAGCTGAATCAGCTTATGAGCAGGGGTGGGATGGGGCAGTCGAGGCTGTCGGCTATGGCGCGAAAAAGCTCGGCTTCTTCTGGTGTAACCAGGTCGTCTGCATGGATACAGGCAGCGATGGCCTTAAGCAGTTTGGGTTTCTCCAAGGGCTGAATACCCGCCAGTGCATTCAGTGTCGTGTCTATGGTACTGAAATCCAGGTTTGCTGCCGATATCATCCCCTGGGCTGTGGGCAGTCCCAATATCTTCGCACCGGCCCCGTAGGCCGCTTCTGGCTGGCTATTTCTGCCGGCATAACACACGACGCTCAACAATATTTGGCATTGGTCGAGCTGTTTGTGAAGGTGCGTTTGCGCCGGGTGGCGGATTTCCTCGATCGAATGGATTAGGGTGCGGTAAAGCGACCACTCAAACAGGGAGACCTTGCTATCTGCCCGAATCAAAGCAATCAGGTTCTTCTTGAATAGCTGATACTGGGGTTTTGACAGCTGCTTCAGTGCCGGTATGCATAGCTCGAGTAGCGGCAAGTGTTGCGTCCGTGGCAGCGTTTTCACCGCTTGATGTATAGTCTCTATGACCTGAAACGTAACCGGGTGCGCGTTTTCACGCAAATAACCCCATTGTTTGCGACCGGTAGCACCTGACTCGTCCACCAATAAAGCATAAATGATGGCCCTGGCTGAATAGGGTTCATGGGCGGCGCGGGTGAGGGTTTCCGGTAGTTCTCTCAATAGTGTTTGTGCGTAATCCACATGCTCCGGCGTTGGATTCCCGACTTGCGCTTCAACCGTGCGCAACACGGAACTCTGGGCGCCACCGATAGCACCTCCTGCTACAATGCCAGCCCCCGCCATTCCGGCAAAGCCGGCCAAAGCCTCATTCGCGGTCGAATTTTCGTTCTCTTTGTCTCTAACTGCTGAGGGTTCCTGTCTCGCAAATTCGCCATTCCAGCCGGCATCAATACGCTTGATTCGTTCTGCGAGCGGGGGGTGCGTCGCGAGCATTCCGCCCAGAAACTGGCTGATGCCATTGCTGAAGTACAGATGGCTGAATTCGGGGGCATGTTTGTCTTCAAGTTTGGAGCCCTGGGGCCAGCCACCAATTTTTTTCAGCGCACCGGAAATACCTTGAGGGTTGCGGGTAAATTGCACGGCTGATGCATCCGCGAGAAACTCCCTCTGGCGGCTCACCGCGGCTTTGATAATGTTGCCAAAAAACGTTCCGCAGTAGCCGATAATTATAAGCGCCAGACCCAGAGCGAGCTGTGCGCCGGCGTTTTTCCGCCGGGAGACCCCCGTACTGCGTAAAACGAAGTAGCCGATCAGCCCGATGACCAGTATGCCGTGCAGCAGCGCCACCAGGCGCATATTAAGACGCATATCGCCGAAATGGATATGGCTGAACTCGTGCGCGATCACACCCTGTAATTCATCTCGGTCGAGCTGCTGGATACAGCCGCGGGTGACACCGATGACCGCATCGCGTCGGTCGAAGCCTGCGGCGAAGGCATTAATGGCTGTGTCTTCCATCAAATAAACGCTGGGCACGGGGTTGCCCGAGGCAATGGCCATTTCTTCCACAACGTTGAGAATTTTGCGCTCATCGGCATCCCGAGTATCGGTGTTGATCAGGCGTCCGCCCAGTGCGAGTGCAACCTGCTTGCCGCCACGGCTGAGCTGCAAAAGCTTATAGCCGGACGCCAGCACCACGACTATCACTACCGCCACAGCCACGGAGCCGATCAGTTCGGGCGTCAGCAGCGTGCGGAAATGATCCGCCGCACTGGTGTTGAGCGCCTGGCCCATTCGGTAGGAATCTGTGCTGTTCTGTAACAGGTGAACAAATGCCGCCACGGCCAGGGAGGTAATGGCAATAAGCCCGACGACTGCGGCGATCAGGCACGCAACCAGCCAGCTGGTTTTGTTCCGCGCCCGATCTTGCTCTGCAAAGAAGTTCATAAAATGACGTTCAGGCGTTAAAACGAAATCTTGGGGGCTGCCTGAATCGCGGCGCTGTCTTCAAACTCCAGAAGCTCCGCATCTTTGGAATGCCCGAACATATTGGCGAAGAAGACCGGCGGAAAGCTTTGGCGGTAGCTGTTGTATTCGGTGACAGAGTCATTGAACGCCTGCCGCGCGAACGCCACTTTGTTTTCGGTACTGGTCAGCTCTTCGGACAGTTGCATCATGTTCTGGTTGGCTTTCAGGTCCGGATAGGCTTCCATCACCATATTGAAGCGGCCGAGTGCGCCACCCAAAGCCCCTTCGGCACCCGCGAGTTCGTGCATGGCCGCGGCATTCCCGGGGTTATCTGCAGCGTTTTTAAGACCGGCCATGGCTGCGTTGCGAGCCTGGATGACAGCCTCAAGCGTTTCCCGCTCGTGGGTAATGTAACCCTTGGCGGTTTCCACCAGGTTCGGAATAAGGTCATAGCGCCGTTTTAACTGCACTTCGATCTGCGCAAACGCGTTTTCGAAACGGTTCTTGAGGCGAACCAAGGTGTTATAGATGGAAACGCAGTAGAAGATGAGAGCCGCGATAACGACCAGTACAATGATGGTAGTTACACCCATGGTAGATGTCCTTTTTTATGTTGCGCTTTTTTATGTTACACAAGGCATATAAGTTTCTCATTCAGTCTAACCATTCAATGATCTCAAGCCAAGAGGAATAAAATGGATGGACTGAATAGGCCCCAGGCGTTCAGCCCAGATAGCCGCTCCCGTGAACGGTGTTGTGTGACCGCGTTTATATTTATGCACGCCGGCTCAATTTCGAATGAAACGAATGTGCATACCTGGACGTCCTAACAACTTATTTCAAACACAGGCTTCAACGGCAGGCTATCGAACTGGCGCAACCGATTCTTCGATGACCTGTTACAGCAATCGACAGGAGAGCAGTTTCATGACAGACCCCATTGTTGTAGTTGGTATGGCCAGAACGGCCATGGGTAGTATGCAGGGCGTGTTCAGCGACGTTACCGCGCCGGAGTTGGGTGCTCAGGCCATTAAGGGCGCCTTGCAGGATGCGGGTATCGCACCAGAGGATGTCAACGAGGTGTTAATGGGCTGCGTTCTGCCTGCCGGTATCGGTCAGGCGCCGGCGCGCCAGGCTTCCATTGGCGCGGGAATCCCGGCCGGGGTGCCAACGGCTACAGTCAACAAGGTCTGTGGGTCAGGGATGAAAACCGTGATGATGGCGCATGACGCGCTGGTGGTAGGCGGGGCGGACATCATCGTGGCCGGCGGTATGGAAAGTATGACACGCGCTCCGTACCTTTTAACCGGGGCTCGAGCAGGCTACCGTCTGGGCAACAATGAAATTTACGATCACATGTTCCTGGACGGCTTGCAGGATGCCTACGAAGGCAAACTCATGGGCTGCTTTGCCGACGACACTGCGGATAAGTATGCGTTTTCCCGGGAAGAGCAGGACGCCTTTGCTGTGGAATCCTTGCGTCGGGCGACGGCCGCCATTGAAGCGGGCAGGTTCAAGCGCGAAATTACTCCCTTTACGATCAAGACCCGCAAGGGTGAGATTGTGATTGACACCGACGAGCAGCCGGGCAAAGGTCAGCCGGAGAAAATACCGCAGCTGCGTCCCGCGTTTCGCAAGGACGGTACCGTTACCGCAGCCAACGCCAGCTCAATCTCTGACGGTGCAGCGGCGCTGGTGCTGATGAGACAAAGTACAGCCCAGGCCCGCGGTCTGAAGCCGCTGGCAAAGATCGTCGCCCATAGTCAACACGCGCAGGCCCCGGAGTGGTTTACCACAGCACCGGTTGGTGCCATGAAATCACTGCTGGAACGGGCCGGGTGGTCGGCAAACGATGTGGACCTGTTCGAAATCAACGAAGCTTTTGCGGTGGTCACCATGGCGGCCATGCGGGAGCTGGATGTGCCTCATGAAAAGGTGAATATCAACGGTGGTGCGGTGGCTCTCGGACATCCTCTGGGTGCCTCTGGGGCACGTATTCTAGTGACGTTGATGTCAGCTCTGCAGAATCGCGGCCACACGAAAGGTGTAGCGAGCCTGTGTATCGGCGGCGGCGAAGCGACCGCGATGGCCGTGGAGATGTTGGTTTAAGGGATCCAGCGAACAAGCCACAAGCTAAAGATAAAAAACAAACTAACACGAGGCGCAAACATCGGCGGGGTACAGGGAGGTACGGGAGATAGGGAAAAGCTATTCAGCTTATTAAAGCAATTGCCTGGCGCTTGTTAATGAGAGTGATTATCATTAATGCAAGGTGGTTGATTAGCGAGAGGAGCTTTTCATGAAAATGACTATGACAACAGGCGCGACCACCATCAAAACGATCACTTTCGCGGTGATGCACTTTTCCATCGCGTTTATGGTGACTTATTTGCTGACCGGTAGCGCAGTCATTGGCGGGGCGGTAGCGACCATTGAGCCGGCTGTGAATACAGTAGCTTATTACTTTCACGAGAAGTTTTGGCAGCACCGCAGTGCTGCCAGACAAACGCCGGAGTCGGCATCTATGAGAGCGTAACAATCATCCAACAACCACCCAATCAGTGGGTGGAACGGCTCAAGCGATCAAACTCTTTTTCCGCCTGATCCCTGCTCAGACCATAACGCTCCTGAACAACGCCACAAAAGCGCTCGACTTTTCCGTCGATCTGGTCAAAGTCATCATCCGATAACTTTCCCCATTTTTGTTGGATGTCCCCTTTCATTTGTTTCCATTTGCCTTGCGCGATATCTGTATTCATTTGCCACCTTCACTGCTTGTTATGAGGAAAGGATGTGAGGAAAGGTTAGTATGGGAGGCGCAAGCCCCTCACACGTCACGGCCCTCTGCCGCGCATCATGTGACTGATAATCGAAATTACCAGGAGTATGGCAAACACCACGAAGATAAATTTCGCAATACCTGCGGCTGTTCCTGCGATACCACCAAAGCCTAAAAAGCCGGCAATAATGGCAATGACAAAAAATATTAATGCCCATTGCAACATAACCACGCCTCCTTCCTGTAATTAACCGAATTTTCAGTAAAGGAGAAGCGAGTAGCATGCCAACAGTGGTAGCTCTAAGGCGTACCGGGAATAAAACACCGCCGCCCGCCTCACATACCGTCAGATTTAATGACAGGCGCCCCTGAATTTGTAGGGCTTACAGTGAACTCTGCCATTTTTACGCCTCCGTCCACAGTTCATTGGGAGCCATGTCAGCGCAGGAATGCGTGCGTCAGTCGAGTGCGCTGGCAACCAGAGAAATGCCAACCAAAAGCGTAATCATCTCGAATGTGCGTTTAACCAACGGGTTGCCTTTGGTGACTGCCAAATGGGCACCGAAATATCCACCGGCCAATGAACCTGCCAGCAATGCCGGCAGCCAGGTCCACTGCACGGGTGTGATCATGGCCAGCGACGCGGCACCGACGGCATTCCAGAAAAGGCCCACCAACAGCATGGTACTGGCAATGGCTCTGCGATAATCCAGGCCGAACCAGATGATCAGCCACACGGTGACGAAAAGCCCCGTGCCGGAGGCGAAGGCGCCATTCAGAAAGCCGATGAAAAACAGCACCAGGCCGCCTACGATCAATCCGAAAAATGACCGGTGTTTGGGTAAATGCTCTTGACCCATGGACTTTTTGAAAAATGAGTAAATGCCAAGTCCGCTGGTAAGCAAACCCAGCACAACACGCGCGAAGTCTTCGGGAATAAACAGCACTGCGCGGGTACCCAGGAAGACCCCCGGCAGGCCCGTCACCAGCATAAAAATTGCAAAAGTGGGTGAAATTGCATTGCTGCTGGCATGTCGGATCGAGGCACCAATTCCCAGCGCGACGGAAGCGATCTTATGAGTGGCAATGGCCAGTGCGAAAGGCAAGCCCAGAAACAGAAGTGCCGGGAGTTGCAGCAATCCCGCGCCGCCACCTGCCAAGGATGACAACATGTTGGCAAAAAACGCAACGGCAAACAGCAGTAGCTGCTCGCCCAGGTGATAATTGATACCGACAAACATTGGGGCCGCCTCTATTGTTGTTCCATAAATTCGGCTTGGGTGAGGCAGTCAGCCAACGGCAGGGCAGGGAAGTAGTGGCGCTGCAGATAATGAATGAATTTGAGCGTTAAAAACGCGTCGAACCAGTCGTGAATTGCCCGCGTGCCATCCTCAAGTGTATTTACCTGTTCCCTGAGGTGCTTGACAAATTTTTGCCAACCGACAGCCTGCAAGGCTTCAATGATGGGTGGTGGAAGTTGTTCGAACGGATCTCGGCCGGCATCAACGTCCGCCCACACGCGGGGAATCGTCGCGAGCCACTGCCGCAGTGCATAAAAATTTTGCGGGTTATACCAGGTATATTCGGCAGCGGGATTATCGAGTGCCATGATATCGGCAACAGCAGGGCCAGTACCAAACGGAACCCGGCTGGACTCGCGCGCCTTGATGCGCACCGTGCGATCAGTAGCGCGAAAAATTTTGCCAATCTTGGTCAGCTTGTTGAGCAAGTAAAAGTCCTCGCCGCCACTGCGTTTGGGAAAGCCGCGTACGTGACAATAGCTATGCACGTTGACTGCGATAATGCTGCCGATAGTGTGGTGCGCGTAGGGTGAGTCGGCCCACATCAGCCCCTTTACATAATAAGACAGAGCCTGTTCATAAAGCGCGGTGGCATGGCCCAGGGCAGAGCCGTCATTCTGGTGTTTAAAGTCATAAACCGCTGCGCTGAATGCGTCGGCGGCAGGGAGTTTGAAGTAATCCCGGGGCAGGAAGGTATCGGCGTCCGTACAATGAATCCAGCCGGATTGTATTTGTGCGCGGGCGTAAAGTGCGGTGGCGATATCGCAGCCTATTTTACGTGCGAGACCGACACCTTCCTTGCGTGGCAGTCGCCGATCGAGAGTCTGCGAAAAATTGAAACGATCCACCACCAACCAATAATTGTTACTGCCGCCGTAACGCAACAGCTGGATATTGTCACTGTGCCAGAGCACCTCGCCACTCAGACAAATCTGCTGCATCAACAGGGCATTCGTTTTACAGCCAGCATCGTTGTCCGGCTGGTTTATCACCACGACACACAAGGCGTTCTGTTTGTGGAGCGGCCCCAATTGCAGACGGGTAAAAAATTCGGCAGTTTCGTTGTACGCTGGAATGACTATGCAGTGGTGAAATTGAATGTTCGCGGGGAAGTCTGCCAATAGCGTGACCTCCTGCTCGGCATAGCGGGCGAGATATTTGCGCATGACGTCATTGCTCGAGGAGCCGATAGAGGAACCCATCAGTGCAATGCCGCGCGTATGGGCAATTCGGCCACAATGCCGGCTTCGATGTTCAGAAGCTGGTCGAGCCGGTCTTCAATGGTCGTGGCGGGAAAGTAATTGGCAGCCAGCTTGATAAACAGATCCTCGTGACGGGCTTCTGACTCGGTGATTGCGCGGTAAAACTTTTTAAGTTCGCTCGGTGGCAAACCCTCTGTAATGAGGCCAAAGCGCTCACAGCCCCGCGCCTCGATGATGCTGCCCAGCAAGAGCCGGTCGAGCATGTAGACGTCAGACCCTTTGCGCATGGACTTGTGCAAGGCGTTGACGTACGGGTCTCGCTGGTCGTTGCCCAGCTGTAGGCCGCGACTGTACAACAACTTGACCACCTCGCGAAAATGCGCCATTTCCTCGATCGCCAGATCCGTCATCGCGTAGACGATATCCGGCTTGTCGCTGTAGTGAGAGAGCATGGAAACCGCCATACCGGACGCCTTCTTTTCCGCAGCTGCATGATCGACCAGAAATTCATCAAAATTATCCAGCACCTTGGTAAGCCAGGCGGGATCCGTTGCAATACGCAGTGTCAGCATAGGTAGTAGCCAATTTTAGTTTTTGAAACCGGCTCCTATTATAGCCGGGGCTGTCATGGTATATAATGCGGCCGCAAATGCCAGCCCGGCCGCTCATCAGGTCCCGTCAGACTGCGGATGAAGTTGCCCGATGGCCTTGGCTTGCAGCGAAGACGTACCGAACAGTGATGCCTGGAGCGCCGGGTGTGCGCAGGAAGTACAAGAGCAATAGTTCGTCTCAGACCTCACCCCGGCGCCATCCTTCGGCATTTGGTGAACCATCCGGGCTTGTACAATAAAATGGGATCTCAGCAATGATTATCAAACCGAAAGTTCGCGGATTCATATGCACCAATGCACACCCCGAGGGATGTGCCGCCAACGTGCAGGAGCAGATCGCCTTCATCAAACAACAAGGCGCCATAACCAATGGCCCGAAAAATGTGTTGGTCATAGGCTCATCGACCGGTTATGGGCTGGCCTCCCGGATTACCGCCGCCTTCGGCTGTGGCGCCAGTAGCCTTGGAATCTTTTTTGAGCGCCCACCCACCGAGAAAAAGACCGCTTCCGCCGGCTATTACAATGCTGCCGCTTTTGACGCCGCCGCCCACGAAGCGGGCCTGTACGCCGAAAGCATCAACGGTGACGCATTTTCAGACGAGTGCAAGCAAAAAGCCATTGAGCTGATCAAGCAGAATATGGGTAAAGTGGATCTGGTGGTCTACAGTCTGGCCTCGCCACGCCGTAAGGACCCCAAGTCTGGCGAAGTCTACAGCTCCTCGCTTAAGCCGATTGGGCAGAGCTATACCGAGAAGAATCTCAATACCGATACCTTGCAGATTGATCAGTTGACGTTGGAGCCCGCTTCCGAGGAAGAAATTGCCAATACCGTCAAGGTTATGGGCGGAGAGGACTGGGAGTTGTGGTTGGAGGCCCTGCGCGAGGCAAATGTTCTGGCTGACGGCTGCAAGACGGTCTCTTACACTTACTTGGGCGAGAAGCTGACCTGGCCGATCTACGGCCACGCAACAATTGGCAAAGCCAAGGAAGACCTTGATCGCGCCGCCCGCGGCATCAATAACCTCTTGGCACCGCTTAAAGGGCAGGCCAATGTCGCTGTTCTCAAGGCGTTGGTCACGCAAGCCAGCTCGGCCATTCCCATCATGCCGCTGTATATCTCTTTGTTGTACAAGGTGATGAAGGAAGCGGGTACGCACGAAGGTTGTATCGAACAGCTTTATAGATTGTTTGTGGAAGGCTTGTATAGCGACAGTCCGCGCCTGGACAACGACAATCGATTGCGCATGGACAATCTGGAGCTCAAGCCGGAAGTACAGGCGGAGGTCGAACAACTTTGGCCACAGGTGACCGAAAGCAACCTGTTCGAATTGACGGACTACAAGGGCTACAACGCGGAATTCCTCAAGTTGTTCGGATTCAACAAGCCTGAGGTGGACTACGACAAAGACGTCCCCCTCACGGTGGAAGAGAACTTCATCAGCTGCTAACAGTTGTCGGATGCGATGTCTCACGGCCGGTATACCGGCCGTTTTTCGTTTTGACTCCTTCATTGCCACCAGGCGCTGCCAGCCGCGACACCGGGCTTCGGTAAGACTATAATGCTCACCTTTTGAACGTAATGAACACGGTGGATGCGGCGGATTCCATGGAACCACAGCAATTTTCCTCAGCGCTTTTGCACCCGCGTTACTGGCTGACATGGCTGGGTTTCGGGCTCTGGTGGCTGCTGGCGCAGTTTCCCTACCGTTGGCAGCTCAAACTGGGCCGCGGCCTCGGTTGGCTGACGTTTCATCTCGCCAAGCGTCGACGGCGCATCGCGGAACGCAATATCGGCCTCTGTTTTCCCGAGCTCTCGCCGGCGGAGCAGGCTCAGCTTGTGCGCGACAACATCAACTCGACTGCGATTGCAGTGTTCGAATCCGGTATTGCCTGGTTCTGGCCCTCCGCCAAAATGCGAAAACTGTTCAGCGTGGAAGGAATCGAGCATCTTCAGCAAGCTGAGCGGGATGGGCAGGGGGTATTGCTCATGGCCATGCACTTTACCAACCTGGACATTGGTGGCGCCATGTTGTGCCTGGAACATTCGTTTGACGCCATGTACCGCCCCCATAACAACCCGGTCTACGACTATGTGCAGCGCAAGGGCCGGGAGCGGCACGCCGCAGCATCCCGGGTGATTTCCCGGGATGATGTGCGGGGTACCGTTAAAGCACTGCGTTCCGGTCGCGCCGTCTGGTACGCGCCCGATCAGGACTATGGCCGCAAGCACAGCGTGTTCGTGCCGTTTTTCGGTGTTCAGGCCGCTACGGTGACTACTACTGGGCAGCTGGCGCGACTGGGTCGCGCGCGGGTTATCCCGTTCGTGCAAACCCGGCTGCCGCAAGGCGGATATCGCATCAAGGTTTATCCTCCCCTTGAAGACTTCCCTACAGGGGACGACCGGGCTGATGCCCTGCGCATCAATGAGTTCATTGAAGAGCGGGTGCGGGAAAACCCGGCCCAGTACATGTGGGTTCATCGGCGTTTCAAGACGCGGCCCGAGGGTGAACCCGCTGTTTATGACTGACGGCAGTGGTCGGTGCAGCAAACATATTGACTATGCGGCTTGGGAAAGCCTTGTGTGAAGATAACGGCGTCAGTACCATTAGCTCTCGGTTTTTCAACCCTCGATTTCGATTGATCTGGAGAAGGCATGTTGCAAGGTAGTATGGTGGCGCTGGTTACCCCCATGAAAGCGGACGGTGCGCTGGACTGGGCCGCTCTCCACAGGCTTGTGGAGTGGCATATCGCGCAGGGCACCCACGCCATAGTGGCGGTGGGTACCACAGGCGAGTCTGCCACCGTCAGCATGAATGAGAATATCGAGATCATCCGCAAGGTTGTGTACCAGGTGAATGGACGTATTCCGGTTATTGCCGGTACCGGCGCCAACTCCACACGGGAAGCCGTCGAGCTCACTCGTGCTGCCAAAGAGGCCAAGGCCGATGCCTGCCTGCTGGTGACGCCCTACTACAACAAGCCGACTCAGGAGGGCATGTTTCGCCATTTCGAATACATTGCCACGCAAGTCGCCATCCCCCAGTTGCTCTACAATGTTCCCGGCCGCACGGCAGTGGACCTGCTGCCGGAAACCGTTGCTCGCTTGAGTCGGATAGACAATATCATCGGTATCAAAGACGCCACCGGCAGTATGGAACGTGCCGCGCAGCTGTTGGATTCCACTCCGGACAACTTCCTGTTGCTGTCCGGCGATGACGACACTGCCGTCGAGCTGATGGCACTCGGTGGCCACGGAGAGATCTCGGTCACCGCCAACGTGGCTCCTGCTGCCGTTGCAAAAATGTGCGAACTGGCCCTGGCCGGCGACATAGAAAGCGCCCGCGCAATCAATGCCGAGCTCATGCCACTGCACGAGGCGATGTTTATCGAGTCCAGTCCCATCCCAGTGAAATGGGCTGTGGCCCAGCTGGGGTTGATGGACGAGGGCATACGCCTCCCGATGACACCGCTTTCGGCCCAATATCACGAGCGTGTGCGCCAGGCCATGGCCGCAGCGCACGTCGTGTCACCTGCACAATAATTGAAGCTACCTATGAATTCATACCATTGTCCGTCGCTCACCCGCCTTGTGCCTGTGTTGGTAATTGCGGGGGTGCTCACAGCTTGCTCCAGTACCCGCGATGATTACTACCGTGCTGAGGTGCTGCCGCCTATTTCAGTTCCCGAAGGTATGCAGACAACGTCCTTGGAACCGCTCTATGTGGTACCGGATATTCCGGAGCGGGAAGATGAATTGCTGTTGTCACGTGATTATGGCAGCTTTGAGGCACCCCGGCCGGATCCGCTGGCAACAAGCGGTGCCACAGAATCTGGCGTAAAAATACAGAAGTTGGGCGACGAGCGCTGGATTCTGATCGACGCTTCAACCTCCCAGGTGTGGCCGCGCACGCAAAGCTTTCTGTCCCGTTACGGCATTGGTGTCGCCGTCAATGACCCAGCGCTTGGGCTGATAGAAACGGATTGGGTTGTTTTCAAAGCCGACGCGGAGCAGAAACATCGCTACCGCATCTGGATTGAACAGGGGCTGCGACCGGACACAACAGAAGTCCACGTTGTGCATCGCGAGGTGCCCGAAGCCTTCTCCGACGCGTCCAGTCTGGAATGGAACCGCACATCGCAGGATGCCGAACGCGAAGCCTTCCTGCTGGATGAGCTTGCAGCTGCCCTGGCTGCGAATGCGAGCAACAACAGCGCGTCACTGTTGGGGCAGAAAGTCGGCGGCAATGCCAAGTCCGATATCGAATTTATTGACAGCGAGCCGGTATTGCAGCTGCGTTTGGATGCCGCACGGGCCTGGGCTACAGTCCTTCACGCCTTGAACCAGGAGGAGTTCGCCCTTTGGGAGAGCGACTTCGATAAACGCGTTGCGCTGATGAGCCACATGGTGCAAGGCGATGACGATACATCATTCATCGGTGGCCTGTTTGCGGATGACGATTTGCCGGAACAAGCGCCCGTCACACTGGATGAGGCTCTCAGCCGTTTGGTCCAGAACAGCCAAGTCAAAGCACTCTTTGGAGAGATCGAGGGTGTGGGTTATACGTCATCCAAGCCGCTACCAGACACCTATCTGGTGGTGATGAAGGCCGGTGAGCGCGAGGCATCGTTTTACGTTCGTACGGCGCAGGGTACACGGCTGTCCCCCCGTGACGCGAGACAGATACTGACCCTGATTCGACGTAATCTGATATAGGGGCGGGAGACACCTTGCGTTTTGCGTCCCTTGGCAGTGGTAGTGGCGGCAACGCCACATTGGTGTGTTGCGGCGATACCCGGATATTGATTGACTGTGGCTTTGGCGTTCGTGAAACCGAGCGACGGTTGGCCCGTCTGGGCGTAGAGCCTGCCAGCCTTAGCGCCATTCTTGTTACCCATGAGCACTCGGACCACATCAAGGGCGTCGGTGCCGTGGCGCGCAAACACCGCACGCCGGTTTACATGACGCACGGCACCTATATCAGCCGGGATTATGGACGAATACCGGCATTGCATCTGATCGAAAATTATCAGCCGTTCCGAGTGGGTGATATGGAGGTGCAGCCGGTGGCAGTGCCCCATGACGCCCGTGAGCCCGCACAATATGTGATCCGCGCGAACCGGCGCCAGCTGGGCGTGTTGACCGATTTGGGCAGTATTACGCCCCATGTGGTGGAGGCCTACAAGGACTGCGATAGCTTACTCGTCGAGGCGAATCACGACCCCATGATGCTGGCAACGGGACCCTATCCGCCCTCGTTGCGTGCGCGGGTGGCCGGTCCTTGGGGGCATCTGAGTAATCAACAGACAGCGGGCCTGCTTCTGCAGCTGCAATTGGACCGGGTGCAACATTTGGTTGTGGGCCATATAAGCCGTAAAAACAACTCCCTCGCCTGTGCCGCTGGAGCGCTTCAGGCCGCACTTCTCGGCGTCGCCGGTGGGGATGCGAACCGGGTTCACTATGCTTGTCAGGATGAAGGTTTTGGCTGGCTGGATATTAATTGAAAAGGTGTGACATCAATGGAAAAGCAACAAGAGCTATATACCGGTAAGGCAAAATCCGTCTACGCAACTGAAGATCCAGACCGCCTGATTATGTTCTTTCGCAACGATACATCGGCATTCGATGGTAAAAAAGTTGCGCAGCTGGATCGCAAGGGCATGGTCAACAATAAATTCAATGCCTTCATTATGGAAAAACTCGCCGCTGCCGGCATTCCCACCCATTTCGAATCATTGCTTTCCGACCAGGAGTCCCTGGTCAAGCGGCTGGACATGATTCCGCTGGAATGCGTTGTGCGCAACCGTGCTGCCGGCTCCATCTGCCGCCGATTGGGTGTGGAAGAGGGGCTGGAGCTCAACCCGCCGACGTTTGAATTTTTTCTGAAAGACGACAAGCTCGGTGACCCGATGGTCAATGAGCATCACATCCGTTCGTTCGGCTGGTGTGAGCCGGAACATGTGGAACGGATGAAAGAACTGACCTTTCAGGTAAACGATGTGCTCAAAGAGCTGTTCCTCAGTGGCAATATGTTACTGGTGGACTACAAGCTGGAATTCGGCCTGTACAAAGGTGAAATGCTGCTGGGTGACGAATTCTCCCCGGATGGTTGCCGCCTGTGGGACGCGGACACCCGTGAGAAAATGGACAAGGACCGATTCCGTCAGGATCTTGGCAACGTCATTGAAGCCTACGAAGACGTCGGCAAGCGTTTGGGCATGACATTCTGATACCATTTTCGGGAATGAGGAATGAGCTGTCCGAAGTGCCCGTGTAAGCGCCCACTAGCGCAACAGGACCCGTGGTTCCGTTGCGCGCCCGCTACGTTTTCCACATTTGTAACTTTTTTTCTCAGCCTTTGAGAAAAAATGAAAAAAATTGCTTGCATTTGCGGAATAAATTAATAAGTGTTTGAATTCATACAATTTTTATTCGCTGTTTAAATTCCGGACAAGCTGTTGGGAGCTACGTATTGACGGGGTTTAGCTCGCTTTATGCCAAACTGATTAACAGAGTTATCCACAGCATTTGTGGATAACCATTGCTTGACAAAATAGATCTAGGTGAAGGCTTCCTTTGTAAGATCGGGGCGATAAGCCTTATGTTGGCTGTTGCGCACCATTGGCGCACAACAGTGCATGGATCCTTGGGGTGTAAGTAGGGCAGGTATAAGGAGGGTGGCAGCATGAATGAGCGCCGTAAAAACGAGCGCAGCTCGACGTCTATCCGGGTAGAAATGACTCATCCGGCTTTCGGAACCATTGTCGGCTTCGCACGGGACATTTCCGATGGGGGGGCGCAGGTCATGATCGATAACGCTCCTTGCCCGCCAGTGGGCACAGTCGTCGACGTGCGCTTCAAGAAAATGGTCGGCCCCATTAATGAAGATCCCGTGCCTATGCGGGTCATGCACAGCTTCCGCAACATCATCGGCTTGATGTTTGTAAAGTAGATCTCAGTGATCGCATTGCTCTGGTGCAGTGACTTCCGCCGAGGCCAGCAAGCCGAGCTGCGCACAGGGTAAATCAGGATTGCCACGCAGCTTGATGGCTTTCAGATCGGGTAGCGCTGTCACAGGATGAATGTCTTGGATAGCATTGAAAGACACGTCCACGACCTGGAGATTGGGCATGGCCTGTAGAGGGTCTATCTCACGGATAAGGTTGTGAGCCAGGTTTAGCTGCTCAACAAAACGGAATGTTTCCAGTCCATCAAGGGATTTGATGCCGCCATTCGTGCAAACCACTTGCTTAAGATCCTCAAGGTTAAGGACCTGCACGTCAATGATGGTCTGCTGTATGCAGTTTTCAAGAGCGGCATCAGCTATTTGATAGTCGGAAAACAGCGGCTTGGGCGTGTAAACGGTGCGATCGTTGAATTTAACTGCATAGTCGCTGCAAGCCGCCAGATAAACGCAAATGCTAAATGCCATGAAACGAAAGCCAAAAGTCTGAGTCATTTCCCTCACCTGCTTGTCAAAAACCGGGTTGCCAGCCAATTTCTGCAAAGAGGTAGGCATTTCATCACGGCCCAAAATTTGAGTTAACGATAATATAAGTCGGCTGAGCGGAGGCGTAGACCTCTGAGCTGCACCAACCGTTTGAACTTTTGAGAAAGGATATATTATGCGCATTTTTATAGCTGCACTTTTTGCTTTGAGCATGCTCGGTTGCATGTCTACAGATCCGTACACGGGTGAACAGAAATCCAGTAATACGGCCAAAGGTATCGGAATTGGTGCATTGACCGGTGCTGTAGCCGGCGCTTTGGCAAAAGACAGTTCCGAAGGTGCTCTGGCGGGTGCCGTGGGTGGTGCAGCAATTGGCGGCGGTGTGGGTTACTACATGGATCGCCAGGAAGCCAAGCTGCGCCAGCAATTGCAGGGCACCGGTGTTCAGGTCAAGCGTGAAGGCAAGAACATCCGCTTGATTATGCCCGGCAATATCACCTTTGCCACCAGTCGCGCAGAGGTCCGGTCGGAATTCTACTCCGTACTGGATTCGGTCGCCCAGGTGTTGAAGGAGTTCGATAAAACTCGCATTGTCGTCTCCGGGCACACGGACTCCACCGGCTCCGCCGAGCTCAATCAGACCCTCAGCGAGCAGCGCGCCGGCAGCGTAAAATCCTATCTGATCAATCGCGGCATTACCGCAGGCCGCGTTAATGCGCACGGCTATGGTTACCGATATCCGATCGCCAGCAATGATACGGCAGAAGGTCGCCAAGCCAACCGCCGGGTCGAACTGGAGCTTGAGCCGATTGAATAGGGGATAAGCCGCAAGCTTCAAGCTTCAAGCTGCAAGATAAAAGATAAGGAAAAGCGGCAAGCGTCAAGCTATAAGCTGCAAGATAAAGGAAAAAGGGAAAAGAGATAACCACCCAGAGATCAGGTTAGGCGCGAGCCTTGCGAGTGCCGTAACCCGATCCTTGGGGTGGATCCGGTCTATCGATATCACTATTTGTACCTCCCCCTGCCAATAACTAACCCGCACGCGGTGAATCTAATTCATATCGCTTGGGCATCACAAGGTTCTATAACTGTGAAATCCGTTGTCGTCATCCCACATGTCATTCCGTAAGATGCCGTTTGGAACGCGAATTTTTAAAAATAAGCTCTAACTCCATAGCAAAAGGAATATCACATGGCAGTTCGCTCTTACAGTGGAAAGTATCTTCGGCACACGTTACCTTCTTTCCGATTGGTCGTGCGGCCAGGAAATTAAACTCTGGTATTGTTTGCATGAAGCCTATGCCTTAGCACGCACTCTGAAAGTGTCTGCCAGTGAATGGCGGCAGATATTGCATGCCCGGTGTGACGATGTTCACAGTTTGCAGCTTGACCTCACCCGCTATTCAGAGCTGGACCTGGTTGCTGAAATGCTGGCCAAAGCACGACTGCACATTCACCCGCTTCCGGATGAAGCCAGCCTGTGCAGACCTGCGGGTGGAAAACCGCTCCAAAGCGCTTGTATACCGGTTACTGCCGCAAAACGCCCATTTATTGGGCTGGTGTCAAACGACATCACCTACTGCCGCCAAAAGCCGCGTCCGCCCTGGTTGAAGAATTCAATCTGAGTTCCGGCCAAATTGGCCAACTTGTCGCTTTGTTGCCCCCATCGAAACAAAACCTCGCTGTAGGGTTACCCCGGCTCCGCGAAGCAGTGGCCGACGGTGATCTTCTTGTTGTGGGCCAGCCCCTGCAAACAAAGGGTAGCCCAAGCCGAGGGGGCCAAGTACAGGAAAGCGATCTGGCACCCAATGAGACTCGCGCGCCTTCGCTGGGTCCTCACGCCGAACAGGGCGGGCAAACAGTGGCACCGGTGACTAGCGACGTGCCACAGAACAGCCCAGCGCAGTCATTAGAGGAGTGTGAACAGCGGCTGCAAGCGGCCCGCATGCGGCTTCGAACCGACGGATACAAGCCCAAATACACCGATGAGCAGATTCTCGCCCAGGCCGAGACAGGCGAGCTGGATGATCGTTTTGTGGTGCGGCTGATAGAGACGAACTACGCCGGGGGCGACGGCTTCCTTGGTCGCTCAGACGCGACGGGTCGTGTTAAATACTGGTCTACCACCTTCAATCAGGCGGAGAATGCCGATACCGATCCCGACACCCTCGCACCGTTACTGGGCTTTACGCCCAACCCCGATGCATCCTACACGTTGGTTGTCGTGGATACCCAGGCCCCCAATGCGGGGCAAAGCCTCACTTTGGTGCCCAATCATAAAAATATGGCTGAACTGTCCAAAGGTGAAATTGAAGGGCTAAGCGCCGAACATGTGAAAGAGGTGATGACGCCGGAATATAATGAGGTTTATGCCGAGCATATGGCGGTTTTCGAGATAACAGATATGGATATTCAGAAAGAGAAGGATATCACTCGTTATGCCAATGCCGCCTTCACCAACAGCAGGGATAAGTCTCGCTTCAAAACCCGCGCCGCTATTCATAAAGAACTGGGTGCTAATCAATATCATACCGGTGACGGCACTACGATGAATTTGTTACCGAGCGGTGGTCGGTGCGGGGTGATGGAAACTCTCACCATTGATAAAAACCCCCAGACATTGGGGACGCTCGAACGTGCGGGTACCGCCAAGCGGTTATCCGCCAAACGATTGTAAGGGATCATTGTAATATGCAGCAATTTGAGCAGCACAATCCTAGGAACCCTCAGTCTGAGCATCAGGTATTGAAAATGTTCGTAAGTCCCCAAGAGGAAGATGGGGAAGACTTTTATTTTCTTAAGCAGAACCAGCATTTGTTAGTCTATGCTGAACGCTTCCATACTTATCCCGAGACAAGCCCTTTCATGCCGGGTAAAACAGAGCTGATTGCAGATCAACTGGAGATGCCCCTGGAAGGAATTCGTTGGTTTGTCAACGTTATTGAACAGAAATTCTTCAAGTCGCCAGAGGACGGCGGATTGCCTGCTCACAAAATCAGTTACAAAGAAACCGTTGCCGATGAGGATTTGCATGTTCTACGCAGCATGAATGCGGGTTGTAAGCATCCGGGCTATAAAATCACCAACGCCAGCCGCCGGAGTCATTTGTCCGACGATGATCTCCAAGGTCTGTCGCTTTCCGACCCCTGGTTGTTTCAGGGTAGACTGATGGACTTTTTGAAGGAAGTGGCTGATAAATTTGAGCGTGGGATGTTGTAGCTTTTTCGAGACTTGTGCCGGTACTCATAGCCGAAAATTACGCGTTGACCTCCAAGCATGTGACTTATTCGTGAGTTCGCAGGATTTCACGTGTGGACCACCCTTGTCTGCTATCCTTGTGCGAATCGATTTCTTGGGACTCGCACCTAACTGGAGCTATTGGTAACGTTCTTATCGGAGATACTGAGTTAATCGAGTGCACCAAGAGAGTTTGTTATCAGGGATGGATATTTTGAAACCCTCGCGGCAGGGACGCCGCGGGGGAGCCACAGGGAAGTGTTTATGCGTTTTCAAAAGATCCATCCCTGATGACGAACGGATCGAAGCCAACTACCACTGTATCGAGTATAGGATGGACCAGGTTTTTGACTCCCAACATACGAGAATCTGAGTGAATTTTTCCATAATCTGCCTCTCGGAAGCGCGTTTCCCAGCCGCGCAACGCTGTGCTGAAAGCTGCGGCTTGCCGGTTGCCACAGACGTGACAAACGATGATGAATACGCAGTTATTTTTGGACCGGATGATGTTCGCCTGCGCAGTAATCGCAGTAAGCAGGGCGACGTGGTGGTCGACTTCTGTGGCGGTAGCGCAGCACACAGACGCAAATTTGGTGGCGGCAAAGGCCAGTTAATTGCCAAAGCTGTTGGATTGAACAGTGGAACAAGACCTCACGTCTACGACATGACCGCCGGTTTGGGCGGCGACGCCTTTGTGCTGGCCAGTCTCGGCTGCCCCGTGACCTTGTTCGAGCGCAATCCTGTGGTGTACGCGTTGCTGGAGGACGGGCTGCAGCGGGCGCGGCAGTTTGCCCAGGAACAGGACGCTGAATTGCTGGATATCATCAAGCGTATGGAACTGAATTCGGGCAACAGCATTACGTGGCTGCAGAACGTCAAAGAGAAACTGCCGGTGGTTTATCTCGATCCCATGTTTCCGGAACGAAAAAAGTCTGCCAGTGTGAAAAAAGAAATGCAGGTCTTCCACGGATTGGTGGGGGACGATGCGGACGCGTCAGATTTGCTCGACGCCGCGCTTCAGGCCGCAGAGCACCGGGTTGTGGTCAAACGTCCGCGCATTGCTCCCAATATTGAAGGGCGAGCAGCTTCCTATGCGCTGCAGGGAAAATCCTCTCGGTTTGATATTTATGCGCTGAAGAGCCTCAGTAAAAATTGACCGTATTAAATTGATACTTCTCTCTACAATATTAACTCGGTTAGTTTGATTGTAGTTACGTTCTTATCGAAGGCAACGTCTTAACCGAGTGCGCGAAAGGAGTCTGTCGTCAGGGAGTGATCTTTTGAAACCCTCGCGGCAGGGACGCCGCGGGGGAGCCACAGGGATGTGTTTATGCGTTTTCAAAAGATCACTCCCTGATGACAGACGGATCGAAGCCGAATACCACATTTAGCTCGTGCCGATTGAAATGGGCTCAAGCGTCCATGCAAGGCAAAGATGGCATCGAGGTTTTGCTTCTACTCGTTTTTGAAGAATAGAATAATGCGGCCTATCAGCAATCTCAGTTGTGCGGTCATCGCCATCACAAAGCCGACGCCACCCAGCAATAAACCCAGAAGCACGATAATTTCCTGCGTGAGCGATGGCGTCATGTTCGCATTGGCCATGAGTACCGTCATCAAACCCACAGTAAAATAAATGGCGCCGTCGCGAAATCGCTTGAATATCACGCGTGGTGGTGCGGTGTAGTGCTGCCACAACAATTGCTTTATCTGCCGCCCCAGCCTGCCAAGAGTCGTCATAACTGTTGTCATGTGTCTTTCCATCGTTCGGCAGCTTCAACATCGGTGGTTTTTGCATCAAGCCATAGCGCTCCTTCCTTTTTCCAAAAGGGTGCTTCGGCCTTGAGAAGGTCTACCGTAAACTCGCAGGCGGCAAAGGCTTCTTTGCGATGACTGGCCGCCACCCCGACAAAAACGATCTGATCGCCGCAGCTCAAGTGGCCGACACGGTGAATGATAGTGACATCGTGGATTTGCCAGCGAGCTTTTGCCTGATCGATAATTTCACGCAGTGCGCTTTCTGTCATAGCGGCGTAATGGTCTATAAACAACTGTTTCCTGTTTTCAGCCGATAGAAAATCCCGCACTCGCCCGACAAAAGTCACCACGGCACCGGTGTCTTTTCCCTGCGCGAGCTTGTCATATTCGGTTCCCGCATTAAAATCCTGTGTTTGAATAGAGATCATTGCCGACGGGTTTCCATATCATCGTTCTTGATGTTGCTCAGAATATCCAACGCATTACGGCGATCCTGTGGATCATACATATCAATGGTGAACATGAACTCATTAACGCCCACTTCCCGTACCAAATAACCCAGGCGTTCCTTAACCTGTTGGGCATCGCCTACCACTGCCAGCCCGAGAAACGATTTTACCGACTCTTCTTCCGCCGGACTCCACAGCCCAGCCATGCTTTGCACCGGCGGCCTGAGCCACAATGGATTGCCGCGCAAGAGCGCGAGTATGCGCTGGTGCGCGGTGGTCGCAAGAAATTCCGCGTCGCTTTGGTTCGCCGCTGTGATCAATGGCAGGCCGAGCATCACGTAAGGTTTATCCAGCTGGGCCGACGGCTGGAATTGTGACTGATAGAGTGCAATGGCCTGAAATGCCAGGCGGGGTGCAAAATGACCGGCAAATGCATAGGGCAAGCCATTGGCCGCAGCCAGCTGGGCACTGAACAGACTGGAGCCCAGCAGCCAAATGGGCACCTGAGTGCCGGCGCCAGGAATAGCCTTCAGACGTTGGCCGGGAGACAGTGGCGCCAACAGTTGTTGCAAAACGCTGACTTCGTTAGGGAATTCATCAGCCGCAGTGTCGTCACGGCGCAGGGCCCGACTGGTGATGGGGTCGGTTCCCGGCGCGCGGCCCAAGCCAAGATCAATCCGGTTGGGGTAGAGGCTGGCGAGAGTCCCGAACTGCTCAGCCACCACCAGCGGAGGGTGGTTGGGCAACATAATGCCGCCCGAGCCGACGCGCAGCGTTTGAGTGCCGGCGGCGATATAACCAATCAAGACCGCCGTTGCAGAACTGGCGATCCCTTCCATGTTGTGGTGTTCCGCCAGCCAAAACCGCTTGAAGCCCAGCGCCTCCGCGTGCTGTGCATAGGCCAGGGTATTCTGCAGAGTATCGCCAACGCCGTCGCCCTCGCGTACAGAGGCCAGTTCCAGTAAAGAGAAGGGTATGTGCTGCAGCATAGTTGACTCCATAAATTGCGCTTGCATCGGACAGATACTGACTGCCGCAAGGAGTATACCGCAGGCCTCGATAAATTCACGGTATGGACGGAATTCGGGTGGGATGTATTCGAACCTGCAGCCCGGGACTGAACTTACAGCTTATGAGTCAGTCTCTTGCTCAGTATCTTCGAGTGCGGAGAGACAAGCAGAAGATAACTCCTAAACGCGGCCTCTATCTCCAAGTGAATCAAACTTCGACTCGTAAACACGCCAGGCCCAGTAACTTCTGATTCGTGAGCCTAATGGAGGCGCCTCCAATAATGAGCAGCCATGATGACAGCGATCCGACTGACGGGAACTATGGTCCGACACAGCGCGCGGCAGAGCTGATTGAGCATCGTTACGGAGACATTCTGAATGCCTGGCTTGAGGCCATCATTGAACAGGTTCCCAGCGCGAAGAGGCAAGGACGGGCTGAGCTCGCGGACCATCTTGTCGCTTTGCTGGACAATCTCGTCTTCGCACTAAAGTCGTTGAAGATATCGGACACATCCGCAACATCTGCAGAGATTAACCTTGGCCATAGTGCAATGCATGGCCGCGAGCGCGCAACCTTGAAAGGTTACACCACCCAGCAGCTGGCCCAGGAGCATTTTATTCTGAGGCGCGTTCTCGTCAGAATTTGCCGCGAGCAGGGAATGAACGATGTGCTGGTTGTGGATGCTATCAGTCACATCACCGAACAGGGTTGTCTGGCTGCGATTGAGGAGTTCTCCGAATCGATGCAATCACTTCAACAGAAACTGATGGGCACACTTATTCATGATGTGCGAACACCACTGGGTGTGGCCGCAAATTACGTTGAACTATTATCGCTGGCGGGTGCGACGCAAGAGCAGAAAGAGCGAGCCGTTCGCACTGTCGGTAAGAGCCTCAGACGTGCATCAGAGATGTTGGAAGACCTGCTCGACTCCGTCAAATTGGATGCCGGACAGGGTTTGCTGATGAGGTTCAACCGAACAGATACTGTCGAGGCCCTGTGTAACGTCTGTATGGAAGCTCGCAATATCTATTCAAAAGAAATACTGACCCGGCTGCCCGAGCACCCTGTAACCGGAATATTTGATGAAGCGCTGGTTGTTCGCACGGTAGAGAATTTGATTTCAAATGCGGTGAAATTTGGTCATCAACACACACCGATTACCGTGTCCCTGGATGACTATGCCGATCACGTTGTCATTCGCGTACATAATCTGGGTAATCCGATTCCGACCAGTCGGATGCACCGAATATTTGAGTTCTTTTCGACTCAATCGGCACATCATGGCCAAACCAAGAGTTGGGGCCTCGGTTTGTCGCTGATCAAAACCGTTGCCGAAAATCATGGCGGCAAGGTTGAGCTGGAAAGCTCGGAGAAACAGGGCACGACGTTTGGGATGGTCCTGCTCAAGCACTTCCGGAAAGATGGCGAGGAACAGTCGATTCTGCTTTAGCCGCCGGAGACCGGTGGCAGAAACGCCACTTCATCCCCGGGCGCAACAGGGGAATCCAAGTCAACAAGCTCCTGATTTACCGCCATACGCACACCCGCCCCCGCCAGTGCAGCCCATTGCCCCTTGCGGCTCATCAGGTTGTCACGCAATGCCCGCGCTGTTGCGATGCCGTCATTCAATAGCATGGATTCTTCGCAGCAGCCGAGTTGTTCTCCCAGCCGGGCAAAATACAAAATCTTCACCGGTGCAGGATTGGCTTCAGGCATCATAAAACCAGTCTCCAGACTTGCCGCCGGTTTTGGCAATCAGTCGGGTTTCAGTGATCGTCATACCCTTGTCCACCGCCTTGCACATGTCGTAGAGCGTCAGAGCGGCAATGCTGACGGCGGTGAGCGCTTCCATCTCAACCCCAGTTTGTCCGGCCAAACCGCAGGTAGCCTCGACTCGTACGCGATTATGGTCGGGTTCTAATGCCAGCTCGACATCGATACGGGTCAGCAACAACGGATGACAGAGCGGAATCAGTTCCGCGCATTTTTTGGCGGCCTGAATACCGGCTATGCGAGAAACGGCGAAGACATCGCCTTTGGCGTGACTGCCTTCATTGATCATGGCGAGGGTAGCTGGCAGCATCGTGACATAGGCCCGTGCGCTGGCGGTGCGTTGAGTGGTGGCTTTCGCGCCCACGTCAACCATCTGGACTTTGCCCTGCTCGTCGATATGGCTCAGTTTGTTGGTCATTGCAACGGCTCGCTTATTTTTACTTAGTACACGGTATCGGTGACGTTGGGCTTCGGCCCGTTTGTCCTCAGGGATGGTTCTTTTGAAAACGCATAAACACATCCTTGTAGCTTCGACGTGCATGGATGCACTAATGCCGCGATGGCAGAATGCCAGAGAGCGGTCCTGCGGCGTCCCTGCCGCGAGGGTTTCAAAAGAACATCCCTGATGACAAACTCGTTCGGCATGTTTGATAAAGGCAGTGTCTTAGGAACGCAATCCGACAATCAATAATACCGAGTTAATAACTCAACCAGTATCTGCTGATAAATATCGGCCAATATATCCAGGTCCGCCGCCCGCACACACTCGTCGATTTGGTGAATGGTGGTATTGAGCGGCCCCAGCTCCACCAGTTGTGCACCCGTCGGTGCGATGAATCGGCCATCGGAGGTGCCGCCGGAAGTGGAGAGCGTTGCTTCGTAGCCGGTGACCTGGGCAACGGCTCGCTGTGTCGCGTCGACGAGTTCACCTTCGGGCGTCAGGAACGGATGGCCGGACAGCGTCCATTCCAATTCGTAGTGCAGATGGTGCGCATCCAGAATATCTTCCGTGCGGCTGCGCAATTCCGCCTCGGTCAGCTCTGAAGAGAAGCGGAAATTGAAAACCACACTGGCCTCACCGGGAATGACATTGGTCGCGCCGGTGCCGCTGTTGAAGTTGGAAATCTGAAAACTGGTTGCCGGGAAGTGGCTGTTGCCCTGATCCCATTCTTCCGCAATCAGGGCAGCGAGCGCCGGTGCCGCCAAGTGTATCGGGTTGGTTGCCAGATGTGGGTAAGCCACATGGCCCTGCTTGCCTTTCACGGTCAATGTGGCGCCGAGGGAGCCGCGACGCCCATTTTTTATGATATCGCCAACCTCCTTGCTGCTGGAGGGCTCGCCTACCAAGCACCAGGTAATTTTCTCGCCCTGTTGTTCCAACCACTCCACTACCTTGACGGTGCCATTGATGGACGGACCTTCCTCATCACTGGTGATCAGAAACGCGATGCGGCCGTGGTGATCCGGATGACTGGCAACAAATTTTTCACACGCAGTAACCATTGCCGCCAGGCTGCCTTTCATATCCGCCGCGCCGCGCCCATACAACATGCCCTGTTCGATCACTGGTTCGAATGGCGGGTTGCGCCAATGATCCTCGGGGCCCGTGGGCACCACGTCGGTATGGCCGGCAAAGGCGAAGAGGGGGCCGCTTTCACCGCGTACTGCCCAGAAATTGTCAACATCGCCAAAGCGCAGGCGCTGAATGCTGAAGCCGAGCGCCTCAAGGCGCGCAATCATCAGCTCCTGGCAACCTGCATCGTCCGGAGTCACAGAAGGCCGGCGAATCAGTTCGCAGGCCAATTCCAGTGTGGGAGAGTCCAGTGTGGGAGAAAGTGTCATTCGCGGCGCCCGTTTGTTGAGTGGTTTGATCGGATCAGTTATGAGCGTGGAGCTCTTCATTGAGTGCAACTGCGCTACGGTTGGTTTTGCATTCCACAGCGCCGGTAATGGAATTGCGCCGAAACAGCAGGTCATTTTTCCCTGCGAGGTCCCGCGCTTTCACATGCTCAACCAGCGTGTTGTTCTGATCAAGCAGGGCGACCTTGGTGCCGGCGGTGATATAGAGCCCGGATTCCACTGTGCAGCGGTCTCCCAAGGGAATACCAATTCCCGCGTTGGCGCCCAACAGGCAGCCCTCGCCAACAGAAATAACGATGTTGCCACCACCGGAGAGCGTGCCCATGGTCGAACAGCCTCCACCGAGATCGGACCCTTCTCCGACGGTAACGCCCGCCGATATACGACCTTCGACCATACTCGTGCCGAGAGTGCCCGCATTAAAGTTCACGAAGCCCTCGTGCATGATGGTGGTGCCTTCGCCAATGTGTGCGCCCAGGCGTACCCGGGCTGTATGGGCGATGCGCACACCGCTGGGTACCACGTAGTTGGTCATTTTCGGGAACTTGTCCACACAGTCGACGGACAGCAGCCGACCTTCGACACGAGCCTGCAATTGTCTCGCGGGCAGCTCATCCAGATCGATCGCGCCGTCGCTGGTCCAGGCGACATTCTTCAATACACCAAACAAGCCCGACAGGTTGATGCTGTGAGGTTTGACCAAACGGTGCGAGAGCAGGTGCAGCTTCAGAAAGCCTTCCGGTACGGATGCAGGAGCCGCATCGTTTGCAAGCAGGGTAAGTACCAGCGGACGTACGCTGCGCATCATCGACTCAGCAATAGTCGCCAGTTGATCTTCGCCGATCTTGCGCAATTCTTCGGCTAATACGCCGGCCTGTTCACATGTCAGCGGCATGACGGCGTTGCCCTGGTGGTTGTAGCCCACAACATCCGCGCACACCTGAACGATGGCAGCTGACGGGCCTAACAGTGGCTGCGGGTAATAGACTTCCAGCCATTCGCTTTTCTGGTTTTGGGTGCCGACGCCCAGGCCCAGGCTGAAGATCTCTGACATAGTTGATTACCTTGTTTGTATATGAATGTTGTATCAATGCGTTGCCCGTGCGGGCACGGAGCCCGGCACTGGCCTTATTGCTTGCGAACCAGACAGATCAGGAAAACAGTTGTGCGTAGTCCGAACTCTTGAATCCGCAATGCAGAACCGAACCGGTGTCCAGCAACGGACGTTTGATCAATGTCGGGTGCGCCAGGATCACATCAGCAGCGGCATCGCCGAATGCCTTCGCCCGGTCATCCTCGCTCAATTGCTTCCAGGTTGTACTGCGCTTATTGACCAGAGTCTCAGTGCCGAGGGTGTCCAGCCAATGCGTCACTTTGTCTTTGGTGAGACCGTCACTGCGAAAGTCGTGAAACTGGTAAGCTACGCCTTTGTCATCCAGCCACTGCCGAGCCTTTTTCACTGTGTCACAATTTTTGATACCGTAGAGGACGATCATGTTGTTCAATTCCATATTCCGTATTCTGAAGTGGCCCGCAGGTTGCTGCTATCTATAAGGTTGCTGCAACGCGGTTTGTGTTAAGTCGACAAGTGTTCCAAACACAGTCGTGTTTGTTTAAGCTGTCCGGCGGCGGCAAAATCAGCGCACTCCGGTGGGCTACTTGCTGATTTTTGCCTCGCGTTGGCTGCATTTCAGCGCGTTTAACCCGCCGTGGGTTCCAAGCAGCGCAGTAGGATATCAAATTGGCGCACCGAGTTCATCGGTGGTGACAGCGACAGAAGAGCGTTTGGACGACCGACAAACATTCGTGAACAGAACAAGAGGAGAAGGCAAATGGCAGACAAACGTCTGTTTGGAGTAATAATGGCGTTATTGCTGGCGGCTTGCACCGGTGGTGAAACCGAGGATGTTCAGGTGCATGATCTGCCACACGCCTGTGACCTCCTGGATCGTTTAGATACTGCCGCCGTCATGGGCTTCGCGACGGAGCGACTGCAACGCACGGAAGAGAACAACGAAGAGTACGATGTTAAAATCTCTCAGTGTGATCACTATGGCAGTGATATGAGTCAGCGTTTCAGCCTGGTGGTGCGGCAGGACTTTTCCAACCGCAAACTGAAATCCGGCCAGGAGCAGTTGACTGAGCTGAGAGACAAGCTCGGGGAGTTTGCCGAGGACGGTGTGGATTGGCAGAATATCCCGGACCTGGGGGAAGCTGCTGCGTGGAATGGTACAGCGAATCAGCTAACCATCTATGAAGACAAGGGCCACACTACCCTGGCGTTTTCCGTCTACGGTACCGGCGATAATGAAGAAAAAGCCAAAGATCTTGCTTATGCTGCGCTGCTGGAAACGCCATTTGCCCCCCAAGCCGCGGAGTCAACGGATGATTGACGTTCGTTGTCAGTAAACTGTTGCGGCTAAACCCATTGCCGGTGGCTCAGGCCGGCTAACCATCCACGGAAGATCGAACCATTTATCAGGGAGTGATATTGTGAAAATTCAATCTATTTGGCTGTGTTTTAGTGCTGCAGTGCTGTGCAGCGTCTCTTTGGCGGATGGCGAGGGCGCCTCGGTCGAGCGTCTCTCGGTAGAGAGCCTGTCGCCCGAACGCCCGGTCAACGTTCAGTATCAAAGTCCGGTACCCGGACTTCTTCTGGCCAATGTCTATGATGACCCTGTGGACCTTGCGGACTACTGGGTCAGCGAAAAGCTCGATGGCGTGCGCGCCTATTGGAACGGCCGTGAGCTAATCTCCCGCCAGGGGAATATCTACCGCGCCCCGGCCTGGTTTACCGCCGGGTTCCCGAAAATGCCCCTTGACGGGGAGTTGTGGATGGGCCGCAATACTTTTGCTGAACTTTCCGGTGCTGTTCGACGTCAGATACCGGACGACGCTCAGTGGCGACAGATTCGTTACATGGTATTCGACCTTCCGGCATCTGAATTGCCTTTTAACCAACGCTTGACCGCTTTGAGCAACATTGTGGCGGCGTGTCCGTCGCCTTATGTCGCGTTGGTAGAGCAGTTTCGCCTTGCTGACCATACCGCGCTGATGGAGAAACTGCAGCAAGTGGTTGAGCGGGGCGGTGAGGGATTGATGCTGCACCGTGGCAGTTCGATTTACCAGGCCGCCCGTACCGACGATCTTCTGAAAGTGAAAACGTATAATGACGCGGAGGCTGTTGTTATCGCCCATATCCCGGGCAGCGGCAAATACGCGGGCATGCTGGGTTCATTGCTGGTTGAGACACCAGATTCACGACAATTCCGGCTTGGCACCGGATTCTCGGACGCAGAGAGAGCCAACCCGCCGCCTGTCGGTAGCGTGGTCACCTTCAAGTACTTTGGCAGAACCAACAAAGGCACGCCTCGCTTCGCCAGTTTCATGAGAGTTCATGCGTCGGAGTGATCGGTTTTCCAATGAAGGCTTGCAATAAAAATTGCAACGAGATCCCGTATGCAGAGGATCAACGGATCAGGGGTAACAATTGGCGATCGAGGCCGGTAGAATGGGATGACAGGCGGCATTGCCGAGTCAACCAAAGCGCGTGGCTGATGACGAACTTGCCGTATGCCCCGGCGCGGCCGAAGCGGGTTGAAATCCGCTGAACCAACTGAACAAAGACGACATTCACCCAGTTCTGTAACTGATCATGCCCAACGTTCGGCAAGGCAATGAATAGTATGTCCAAAACCAACCATAGTCTTGTTCAATCACTGCATATGAGCGAGGAGCGATATCACCTTCTTGTTCAGGCGGTGGAGGACTACGCCATTATTCTGTTGGATCCTGACGGAATCGTCACCAGTTGGAACAAGGGCGCGGAACTGATCACGGGCTATGAATCCAGCGAAATCATCGGCCAGTACTTCGGCAAGTTCTACCCCCAGGAAAGCATTGATCTGGGCTGGCCGGAGCACGAGTTGAGTGTTGCCCGAACCGCCGGACGCTTCGAGGACGAAGGCTGGCGCTTGCGCAAGGACGGGAGCCGGTTTTGGGCCAATGTTATCCTTACTGCGCTCTATGACGAGAATGGCGAACTCTGGGGTTTTTCCAAGATTACCCGCGATCTGACCGAACGCAAGCTTCACGAGGAAACCCTACGCCAGAGCGAAGAGCGCTTCCGCCTGTTGGTGGAGGGGGTTAACGACTACGCGATCTTCTTGTTGGATCCAGAGGGTAATGTCAGCAGTTGGAACCTTGGCGCCGAGAAGATCAAAGGCTACACCGCAAATGAAATCATCGGTGAGCATTTCTCCAAATTCTATCCACCGGAAGCCATTGCGAAAGACTGGCCTGCCCACGAGCTTGAAGTAGCCAAAACCGAGGGGCAATTTGAAGAAGAGGGTTGGCGCATCCGCAAGGACGGTTCGCGCTTTTGGGCCAATGTACTGATTACAGCGTTGCATGACCCGGATGGAGCTCTTTACGGATTTGCCAAGATTACTCGGGATCTGACAGACCGCAAGCGGGTAGAAACGCTGGAGCTGGCTGAGGCGCGCATGAACGAGTTTCTCGCGATGCTCTCCCATGAGCTGCGCAACCCGCTGGCACCCATGCGCAGTGCCCTGAGTGTCATGCAAATGGCGCCAGCAACCGATCCCGCGCAAAGCCGTTCCCGTGATGTCATTGAGCGCCAGGTTACCCACATCTCCCGCCTGGTTGACGACTTGCTTGATGTCAGTCGGGTAACTGCCGGCACCATCAGGGTTTACAGTGAGCCGGTCGATATCGCCGACGTAATCCAGCGGGCAGTGGAGGCCAGTCAGCCGCTCATGGAAGCGCGGGGCCATCAGTTTGAGCGGGTGCTGCCAGACCAGAAAATCGTGGTGAAAGGCGACCTCATCCGTCTTGCCCAGGTGTTAATCAATCTTCTGAACAATGCGGCCAAGTACACCGCGGAGGGGGGCTGCATCCGCTTATACTCCAAGGTCGTCGACAACCACGTGAAGTTAATCGTCGAAGACAATGGCGAAGGCATCACGCCGGAACTTCTTCCTGAACTGTTCAACCTGTTCACCCAGGGTGAAAGGCCGATGGACCGCAACCAGGGCGGCCTCGGGCTTGGTTTGAGTCTGGCACGTCGTTTGGTGGAGATGCAGGGTGGCGGTATTGAGGCATTCAGTGACGGTGCGGGGCAAGGTAGCCGCTTTGAAGTGACTTTGCCGTTACTGGATACACAACCCGTTGAGTCAGAACAGCCAGCTGCCCCCGCACAGGAAACACCACCCAAGGAAGTATTGCGGATTCTGGTGGTTGAAGACCTGCCGGACGTGGCGGAAGGAATGCAGATGATTCTGGAATTGTGGGGCCACGACGTGCAGGTTGTCGAAGAGGGTGTGGAAGCGCTGGGTGTGGCCGCCACATTTTTGCCGGATGTGGTTCTGTTGGATATTGGCCTGCCGGGTATGAATGGTTACGAAGTGGCGCAACATCTGCGAAAAATGCCGCAGCTGGCTGATACGGTGCTGATTGCTTTGACCGGCTACGGCCAAAAAGCAGACAAAGATCGGGCATTTGAAGCGGGGTTTGATCACCATCTGGTCAAGGGCGGCAGTCTTGACGGGCTGAAAAACTTATTGCATCAGCCTTTCAGCGTATGAGCTCGGGAATAACATTTTTTTGACGAGAGGCGTTTGAGTAGAGCGTTCGTGATCACGCAAGAAACCCGAAAAACGGCACAACCATCAAAGCCGCAATGGCCGTCACCGCAACCAGGCAGGCAATGAATTGCCATGGGTTGGCCTGCAGCAATCGCCAAACACTGGGGGCTTCGCCGCTGGCTTGCAGGCTCGCGTAAGTTTGCTGCATACGCGCAGCACGCGCTTGTTGATAAGCCGTGATGGCGGCTCGCGCTTCAGTCATCTGATCGGGGTTTGCTAGCCAGATAGCGGCGACGCCGCTTTTCCAGAAGCCTGCGGAGGTTTCATAGGTTTCGAAACCCTGCTCCTCAAGAAGCTGCCGAACTTCATCGGCTTCATCCTCAGGTACATCGTCCAGCCTGAATAATAATGTTGTCATTTCTCGCCCGTGGTATTCGCGGCATCCAATTCCTGCCGCCATTGTGAATTCAGTGGAACCTTTTTCCCGGTCTCGCTGCTGAGCAGAACAATTCGACCGGAGCCCAGCGTGGTTACGCGATCCTGCTCGCAGCTGTAGACGCCATAGCTCTGCTGAAAACCATGATCCTCGTACTCCGTCAGGCGACAGCCGATTTTCAAAGTGTCGGGGAAGGTCACAGCACCTTTGTACCGGCATTCAGTCGCGGCGAGAACCGGGTATACGTGACTGACCGAATCGAACAATGATGTGCGGCACATGAACGCAATGCGCACACTTTCAAAGTAGCGAAAGTAAGCCACATTGTTAACATGTTGCAGAGCATCCATGTCGCCCCATTGTACCGGCATTTCGATGACAACCGGAAAGTCAGTGCTGAAGCGGCTCAGTGTCTCGGATAAAGTCTCGGGCATAGTTCTGGATGGGACTTCGTTTATGGTTTGCGAACGGCCGGGGCTGTTTCGGCCATAGTTTTGATAGAACAGGTTATGGTCACCGTGTTAGATCCTGTGTTGTCACTGGGGCTGGGCAAAGTTTTGTGTCCAGTAATGACTGTAGTCTGCGTCCATTGTTTCAACCAGTGCCGCGCCCATTTCGGTAACATCGGCATCCATGATGTTCAAACAGTGGCCGGGGCTGTCCAGCCACGCGGCCATTACCTGAGCAACAGACGTTTGCCCTGCAGCAATATTTTCGCCGGCCCGGCGCCAACGATAACCGGCGTTGGTGAGTCTGTCTCCCACGGACGAGCCGTCACTGCCGGTATGGCTAAAATAATTCAGTGACGCCATGTCCGTGGAGTGCGCCAGCGCTGCCGACTCGATGGTGCAATGCCAGGCGATGGGGGCTACTGCGGCCCGTTGCTGATCACCGCAGTTGCGTGCCCTTGACCGAGCCGCATTCACCTGGGACAGCATTTCAATGTCAACTTCGGACATGCATTCGTCAATAACTGCTTGGCTGGTGGACCCCAGATTGCCGGCGGTGACAAATTCCCACGACTCGCCGGGAAATGAGCGGCCATCATCGGCCATTAATTCGCTACTGACCGACACCCTATAGCGAGTGGCGAACGCGAGCGAATCCACCGGCGTGATGGTGACAGTCTGGCTGCCGGTTTCGTAGTGCAGCTCCGTCGCAACCGTTGAATTATCACCCGTGATGACAATGGTCTCCGCGGAGACGCTGGCGTCGATGAGCACATCACTGAACTGGATAATGATCGGCGTGTGCAGGACGACATTATCCGCATTCACCGCTGGCGACCGATCCACAATCCGAAACTCATCAGTATCGGGTTCGGTTTGATCGTTCACAGCGTCCGAGCTGCTACTACCACCGCAGGCGCTCAAGGCGAGAGCCAAACTCCATAACCATACCTGATATATGCGCATCAAAGGCCCTTGAATGACAATGATAAATGCATTCCGGAACTGCGTCCGGAGCGAGTCACTGGATTAGAAGCGCAAGCGGAGATTTAATTCCTTTGGAGTTATGGTCTTTATTCGACGGTTGAGGAAGCGACATGGTTGGCGGTACACAAACAGGTTGCTCCAGTATGGGATATGGGTCACATATTAGCGATCACTGGGTCGATCTTCATCCATAAACGTGCATTTACAAGTAAAATCTCTATTGTCCAAATGAGAATACGGATATAAGGTTTAGGATATGTATTCTTCTTTTTTATTAGCCCGCAATTAACGTTGCCGGGTTAACTGTCTTTACACGATAAAGGTGGTGCCGGGGCTTCGGTCCGTTTGTCATCAGGGATAGAGCTTTTGAAAACGCATAAACACGTCCATGTGGCTCCCCCGCGGCGTCCCTGCCGCGAGGGTTTCAAAAACTCTATCCCTGATGACAAACTCATTTGGGTGCATTCGATTACGGCAGTGTCTTCGATAAGAATATTACCCGTAGTTAGATGTAAGTCCTGCGAGCGCAGCAACCCCGCAATCAAAATTTCGGGGTTAATATAATAAACTGATGATTCAAATAATCCGTTCAGGAGGAAGCAACGAAGCAGAACGAATCGGTCTATCTATCGCCAGAGACACTATATCGGATTGGAAATGGCTCATCGCCACTGTTGACCAAAGTCCGTCCTGGCGAAGTCGATAGTGTTGATATAAATGGCGTTATCCACATAGTCGCGAATGGCAAAGGAATAAGTTTGTACAACAAACACGGATTAGAGCTTGCACCTCTTACGGGGTGGGTTTGGGAAATTTCTCCAAATACTCCTATGCCTCATGGCCTAAAACTGGTCAAAGATGATAGGCCGGAGGGGCACTATAGCTTATGTCCGTCAAGAAATATGAGCGTTCATGAATTTATTGCTCAGCTGGAAAAAGTTGTTATCCACTGTAAAAAAGTGTTTAGGAAGAAGGCATAGAAATGCGTGAATTCAGTCAAGTAATCGACGAAAGATATTTTAACCTGCTTTGGCGTGCACTTTCGGAGCGTGAGTCCGAAATGGCGTTTGCCATTGAACAAGAACCGGAAAGTGATGATTCGGCGCTGAAGAGTAACGACCTTGTATATTTGCGACTTTGTAAAAAGGAGCTCGAAGAGAGAGCGAAGGAGGTGGGATTTCCGCCCTCAGCATTTTCACTAGATGACGGTTATATAGATTTATCCGAATTATGAGTGTAGGCCAATCTAAGCGCGGCTGTTGTCTGATGCTGTAGATCGATGTAGTAACGACAACGTGTTGGCAGTTATTCCCAAAATTCACGATTCACCCCTCACGCCTTACGCGTCACCTTGCCCTTGCGCCGGGCGGGATAGCAGGTGGTGCAGATCATGCAGCGCGTGCCGTCGCAGCCGCGGGCGCTGCAGTGCTCGCGCCCGTAATAGATGATTTGCAGGTGCAGGTCGTTCCATTTGTCTCGGGGAAACAGGCGCTTCAGGTCCTTTTCTGTCTGAGTCACGTTCTTGCCACTGGTTAATCCCCAGCGTTGTGCCAGTCGGTGAATGTGGGTGTCAACCGGAAATGACGGTTCGCCAAAGGCCTGGGACATAACCACGCTGGCGGTCTTGTGGCCAACGCCGGGCAACTCTTCCAGGGCTTCGATGGTATTCGGCACTTCGCCTTCGTATTTTTCCACGAGTATCTGTGACAGCCCGCTTATCGCCTTGGCTTTTTGCGGAGAGAGGCCGCAGGGGCGGATGACCGCCTGAATATCGTCAACCGGTATCTTTGCCATGGCGAAAGGGTTGTCCGCCAGTTGCCAGAGTTTTGGTGTAATTTGATTGACCCGCTCGTCCGTGCACTGGGCGGAAAGCAGCACAGCGACCAGCAGCGTGTAAGTATCCTTGTGGTGCAGTGGAATTGGCGGGTCGGGGTAGAGCGCCTGCAGCTGCTCCAGAATGTAAGCGACGCGCTCGGCCTTGTTCAGGTTGCGCGGCTGCGTGGTGGGGTCCGTGGTGGTGGAAGTTGCGGTCATGGTTAAAGCGTTTGTACAAATGTTTTGATTCGCTGGGCAGCTTCAACACATTCGTCCATGGAGGCCACCAGCGCCATACGTACCCGATTCTCGCCGGGGTTGCCTTGCTCCGTTGTCCGCGCAAGAAAACGACCGGGCAGCACCGTGACGTTTTGCGTGGCGAACAGCCGGTGCGCGAATTCCGTGTCGGCTACCGGCGTGCGCGGCCATAGGTAAAAACTGGCATCGGGTTTTTGCACGTCGAGTAAATCGCCGAGAATACCGAGTACGGCGTCGAATTTTTCCCGATAAAGTTGGCGGTTCGCTTCCACATGCGCTTCATCGTTCCACGCAGCAATGCTTGCCAGTTGCGTGGGTACCGGCAGGGCGCAACCATGGTAGGTGCGATAGAGCAGAAATTTCTGCAGTATCTCGCGGTCGCCGGCGACGAAACCCGAGCGTAGGCCGGGCAGGTTGGAGCGCTTGGACAGGCTGTGGAATACCACGCAGCGGCGGAAGTCATCGCGGCCAATTTCCGCGCAAACCTGCAGCAGGCCAACCGGCGGTTGTTGTTCGTCGAAGTAGAGTTCCGAGTAGCATTCGTCGCTGGCGATCACAAAATCGTAGCGGTCCGCCAGCTCAATGAGCTTCTGCAAAGTGCCGGAATTCAGCACGGCGCCGGTGGGGTTTCCGGGCGAGCATAAAAATAACATTTGGCAGCGTTGCCAGGTTGCGGGACTCACTGCATCAAAGTCGGGAACAAAGCCATTGTCTTCGGCGCAATTGAGGAATACGGGTTCTGCGCCGGCCAGCAGCGTTGCCCCTTCATATATCTGATAGAAGGGGTTGGGCATCAGCACGGCGCCGCCAGTGACGCAAGCCTGAGTAAATGAAAAAAGGGCTTCCCGGGTGCCGTTTACGGGTAATACATGGGATTCAGTCAAACTGGTGCGGGATAATTTAAAGCGCTGGCAGGCCCAGTCGGAGATGGCGTGGCGCAATTCCGGCACACCGACGGTGGCGGGGTACTTGGCCAGCTGAGGCAAGTTGTCTACCAGCGTTTGAAGAACAAATGCCGGCGGTTCATGTTTGGGTTCACCGATCGACAGCGCAATGTGGGGCAATGCGGGGTTGGGCTCTACCGCAGCATTCAGGGCGCGCAGTTTTTCAAACGGGTAGGGCTGGAGTCGATCGAGGTTCGGGTTCATAGTGGGTCAGGATTCAATGATTAAGTCGTGGGTGGTGTCGCTGGCTGATAGCTCTTCAAGGGGCAAGCTCGACTCGCAAGTCCAGTTCGCGGCAAATCGTACTCTGCAGGCGCTCGCAAAGTACAGCATCGCTTAACGGCCGGCCATCGTGATCGGAGATAAAAAAAACATCTTCCACGCGCTCTCCCAGAGTGGAGATCCGGGCATTCTGCAAACGGATACCCTGTTCCATGAAGATGCGTCCGATGGTGGCGAGCAGGCCGGGCCGGTCCGGGCTGATCACTTCCAGAACCGTGTAGCCGCTCACCATATCGTTGCTGATGCGGGCGCGGGTGGGAATGGCGAACTGTTTCAGGCGCCGCGGGGTGCGCCGCCGAATGATTTCGGAGTAGTTGTTGACCAGGCTGAGTTCGTTTCGCAGCTCCCGATGGATCTGGGCAACTCGCTGAGGATTGTCGCCCACTGGCTGGTCGTTTTCATCCAACACATAAAATGTGTCGATGGTGTAACCGCTGGCGGAGCTGTATACCCGCGCGTCCTGAATATTGAGCCCCAGTTGCGACAGGGCAGTGGCCACTGCTAAAAATACATTCTGCTCGTCGATCACGCGCACAAATATCTGTGTGGCGCCGGCGTATAGGTTGTTGGTGGTTTCGCGAATCAATACCAGCGGTTCTTTGCCGGTGTGTCGGGCGATGGCTTCGGTCTGCCAAGCAATATCCAGATGGCCCTCACGCAGAAAATACTCGTCGCCCATGTCACCCCAGATCGCGCGAATCTGCTCTTCCCTGAGCCCCTTGTCCGCCAGTTTCAGAATGGCCTGTTGCTGGGTTTCCTCGATAACGTCCTGCTGGTCCACCATGTTTTCCAGGCCGCGCCTCAGAGCGCGTTTGGTCTCCATATAGAGTTGTCGCATCAGGCTGGCGCGCCAGGTATTCCAGATTTCCGGGTTGGTGCCGGACATGTCGGCGACCGTCATCGCATATAAATAATCGAGGTGGGCCTGGTCTCCCACCTGCAAAGCAAAATTGTGAATCACGTCGGGGTCTGAAATATCCTGCTTTTGGGAGACGTAAGACATCAACAGATGTTTTTCGACCAGCCATGCTACCAGCCGAGTCTCACGGCGGTTGAGCCCGTGGCGCTCGCAGAACGCCTGGGCGTCCAGCGCGCCCAAGGTGGAGTGGTCGCCACCGCGTCCCTTGCCGATGTCGTGATAGAGCCCGGCGATATATAAAAGCTCAGGCTTGGCGAGGCGTTTCATCACATGGGCGGCAATCAAGAATTCTTCACCGGCGTCGTTGGCGTAGAAGCGACACATGTTCTCGATCACCAGTAGAGTGTGGGCGTCCACGGTATAGCGATGGAACAGGTCGTGCTGCATTTGGCCGGTAATCATTCCGAATTCCGGCAAATACCGGCCCAGAATGCCGTAGCGCTTCATGCGCCTGAGCTGGACCGGCAAGCGCTCGTGCAGGCTGAATAATTTCAGGAACAGCGCATTGTTGTAGGGTTGCTGCCGAAATTCATCGTTGATCAACCAGCGACTTTCGCGAATCAGTCGAATGGTAGACGCGCGCACGCCTTCAATGGCGGGGTTGCCGCCCATCAATACGAAGATTTCCAACAGTGCACTGGGCGTTTGCTCAAATACCCGCTCATGCCGAACTTCAATGAAGCGGTTGTGCAGCTGAAAACGTTCATTGATGGGGGTGATGGCGACGGACTGCTCTGGATCGATAACTTCATCGAGATACTGCAATAAAACGTCGTTCAGCTCGTGCAGGGTCAGCACCGTGCGGTAGTACTGGTGCATGAACTGTTCGACCGCCAACCCTTTGTCCGAGTCCTGATAGCCGAACAATTTGGCCAGCTCGCGCTGGTATTCGAACAGCAAACGCTCTTCCGCCCGGCGGGCAATCATGTGCAACCCGTAGCGCACTCGCCAGAGGAATTCCTCGCCGCGGCGCAAGATGCCGAACTCATATTCAGTGAAAAAGTCCTTGCCTTCCAATTCCACCAATGTCTGCACGCCGAAGTAGCGTTTGGCTACCCAGTTGATCATCTGGATATCGCGCATTCCCCCCGGTGCGTTCTTGATGTGAGGCTCAAGGTTGTATTCGGTATTGTTGTGTTTGGCGTGGCGATGCTTTTGTTCGGCCCATTTCGCTTTAAAGAATTCCGGCACCGTCCACATGTACTCCGGCCCGGTCAGAATTTGTAGCTGATCGCGCAACCAGTCGTTGCCGGCAATGCGGCGTGCCTCGATGACGTTGGTGGCAACGGTGATATCCTCCTCGGCCAGTGCGATGCACTGGTCGAGAGTGCGCACGCTGCTGCCGATTTCCAGGCCAATGTCCCAGAGAAACGTAATGAAGTCGCGCAGATCGTCGGTGTATTTTTGCTCGGCCTTGTTGTCGAGCAAAATCAGGATGTCGATATCCGAGTGGGGGTGAAGCTCGCCGCGACCATAGCCGCCCACGGCGATCAGGGCGACGTCATTGTCCCAGTGGTACTGGTGCCACGCGTGATACAGAAGGGTATCGATAAACGTTGCGCGCTCCGCCACCAGGTGGCGGATATCATTGCCTTCAATAAAACGGCGATCAAAGTGGGTGTTAACCCCCTGAATCGCATCCTTGAAAACTCTGACTCGCGGTCGGCTCTTGAGGTCGTCCAGAAATTGCTGCTGGTTGAAAAACAGCGGTTGCCACAGGAAATCAGAAGGTTGCATTTTAGTGCCCGAACCGAGTGGGGACGCTTACACAGTTCAGATGTGTGCAGCAGCAAGACGATTCCATTTAAAAATGTTCTTCCGAGCGCCCGGTAAACACTTCAACGCCATCGTGAGTAACCACCATGGTGTGTTCCCATTGCGCGGATAACCGGCCATCTTTGGTTTCCACGGTCCAGCCGTCTTTTTTGAGTTTGGTGTGATGCTTGCCGGCATTGATCATGGGTTCAATGGTGAAGGTCATGCCTTCCTGCAATTCCATGCCGGTACCGGGGCGACCGTAGTGGAGTATCTGAGGATCTTCATGGAAAATCTTGCCGATGCCGTGGCCGCAGTATTCCCGCACGACCGAGTAGTGGTTCTTTTCCGCGTGCTGCTGAATCACGTGGCCGATATCGCCCAGGCGCACACCGGGGCGTACCAACTCGATGCCCTTGTAGAGACACTCCTGGGTTACGCGCACCAGGCGCTCCGCATGGCTTGCCGGCGTGCCGACGAAAAACATCTTGGATGTATCGCCGTGGTAACCGTCATAGATCACCGTAACGTCGATATTCACAATGTCGCCGTTCTTGAGGATCTTCTTTTCCGACGGTATGCCGTGACAGATGACGTGATTGACCGAGGTGCAGACGGACTTGGGGAAGCCCTTGTAGTTCAGCGGTGCCGGAATGGCGTTCTGTACTTCCGTAATGTACTGGTGGCAGATGCGATCCAGCTCGGCAGTCGACACTCCGGGTTGTACGTGATCGGCGATCATTTCCAGCACCTCGGCAGCCTTGCGGCCGGCAACGCGCATTTTCTCGATTTCGTCGGGAGTTTTGATAGAGACAGACATGACGGCATCCGTTGTGAAAAGTGAAAGCCGCTATTCTAAACGATCAGGGCGGGGGAAGGTAGGAGCGGGCTATAAGCTGCAAGCCACAAGCTTAAGGGAAAAGGGAATAAGGGAAAAGGATGCCTAACCAAGTGTCCGGGTTTGCCGGACCACTTCATGTAGGGCGAAAAAGCCTAAGCGCCTTCCGCCGAAAGTTCAAACCCAAGGACGCGTGGCCCACCACACTCTTGAATTCGGAGTCCGGAGGGCGCCTCCCATTCAGAAATCCGGTAGGTTCGTGAGGAGGCTTGAATCTTTTCCCTTTTCCCTTTCCATCTGAATTATGGTATAAAGCGCGCCCCACGGTGACTCTGTCGACTTGTCGGCCAGCGTTATTGGCGGGGAAATCCACTATAACCGTCACACATATACCGGCACATGGGCCTGGGTGCTCTCCGCTTCTGCAACGCAGGGCGTGGGGTTGGCGCATGGGGTATATGGAGGCTTAACCCGATATACAGGAAACAATTATGCCTAACGTAAGTATGCGCGACATGCTGCAGGCTGGTGTGCATTTCGGCCACCAGACTCGCTACTGGAACCCTAAAATGGGCCAATACATCTTTGGCGCCCGCAACAAGATTCATATCATCAACCTGGAAAAGACCGTCCCTGCGTTCAACTCGGCGCTGGACATCGTCTACAAGATGGCTGCCCAGAAGAAGAAGGTTCTCTTCGTTGGCACCAAGCGCGCTGCGCAGAAAACCATCAAAGAACAAGCTGCTCGCGCCGGACAGCCCTATGTGGCGCAGCGCTGGTTGGGCGGCATGCTCACCAACTACAAGACCATCCGCGCTTCAATTCGCCGCTATCGCGATCTGGAAACCCAGAGCCAGGATGGAACTTTCGACAAATTGACCAAGAAAGAAGCGCTGATGCGTCGTCGCCTGATGGATAAGCTTGAGCTGTCCATTGGTGGTATCAAGGATATGGGCGGCTTGCCGGATGCTTTGTTCGTTATCGACGTTGAGCACGAGCGCATCGCTATTCAGGAAGCCAACAAGCTGGGTATTCCGGTTATCGGTGTGGTTGATACCAACAGTGACCCGGACGGCATCGACTATGTCATCCCCGGAAATGATGACGCCATTCGCGCCATCAAGCTGTACGTTGCCGCCATGGCTGATGCCTGCGTTGAAGGCGCCAAAGAAGCCGGTGCAGCGCCAGCGAATAAAGACGAGTTCGTCGAAGTTGACGAGAACACCGCTCAGGAAGGTTAAGCCGGTCTGGCTGACCGCTCTGTTGCCCCGGTTGGGCCCACGCCCTGGTGCAGAGTGTGTGACATGAGTTGAAAAGAGGGGGGCGACCCCCTTTTTTTTTAATATCGAACATGAAGATTGAGGAAAAAATCATGGCAATTTCTGCTTCTCTTGTAAAAGAGCTGCGCGAGCGCACTGGCCTCGGCATGATGGAATGCAAGAAGGCGCTGGTCGAGGCTGACGGCAGCATCGAGACGGCGATCGACAACCTGCGCAAAGAAAGTGGTCTCAAGGCCGCCAAAAAAGCTGACCGCACAGCCGCCGAAGGCGTTGTGGCAGCGAAAGTGGCCGATGATGGCAGCTACGGTGTGTTGCTGGAAGTGAATAGTGAGACGGACTTTGTTGCCCGCGATGATAACTTCCTGTCATTTGTGAACACCGTGCTGGAGAAGGCGTTTGCCGAAAAACAGACCGATGTTGCTGCGCTTATGGCCGGCGAGCTGGAGTCTGCCCGCGAAGCCTTGGTACAGAAAATCGGTGAAAATATTGGTGTGCGCCGTGTTGCCCTCATCGAAGCTGACGTTGTAGGTGCCTATGTGCACTCCAACAACCGCATTGCCGTGTTGACGGAGTTGCGCGGTGGTAATGCCGAGTTGGCCAAGGATGTTGCCATGCACGTTGCTGCAGTGAATCCGCAAGTGGTTCGCGGTGAAGACATGCCTGCCGACGTGGTTGAGAAAGAGAAAGAGATCATCAAGGCGCAGCCGGATATGGAAGGCAAGCCTGCGGAAATCGTTGAGAAGATGATGGGCGGACGTATCAACAAGTTCCTCAAGGAAAATAGCCTGCTTGACCAGCCATTTGTCAAAAATCCGGACCAGACAGTAGCTCAGCTTGCCAAGGATAATGGTGCTGAAGTGGTGAGCTTCCTGCGCTTTGAAGTGGGTGAAGGCATCGAGAAGAAAGTTGATGACTTCGCGGCTGAAGTTGCTGCTCAGGTAGCGGCATCCAAAGGTCAGTAAGTCATTGGTGAGCTGCGGGCGCTGTGTTTGCGGGCAAAATGCCCCGACATACCGCTGATTTCGCAGCGACTCCAGCGAATGTCACGCTTCGTGACGTGCTGAAATGAAAAAGGCGGGAGTCGCATCTCCCGCCTTTTTGCTGTTAAACTTCTGCAAATTTTTCGCGCGGAGATCTAGCTATGCCCAGCCCTCGGGACAGGAAATACAAACGCATTCTGCTCAAGCTAAGCGGTGAGCAGTTAATGGGGGAGGAGGGCTTCGGGATCGACCCCAAAGTACTCGATAAAATGGCTTTGGAAATCGGTCAGCTGGTTGGGATCGGCGTGCAGGTCGGGCTGGTTATTGGTGGCGGCAACCTGTTTCGTGGTGCGGCCTTGAACAAGGCTGGCCTCGATCGCGTGACCGGCGACCACATGGGCATGCTGGCCACCGTGATGAACGCGCTGGCCATGCGCGACGCTTTGGAACGTTCCAATATTTCATCCAATGTGATGTCCGCCATACCCATGAGCGGCGTGGTGGAGCATTATGATCGCCGCCGCGCCATCCGCCTGCTGGACGCCGGAGAGGTGGTTATCTTCTCTGCAGGAACCGGCAACCCGTTTTTCACCACGGATTCCGCCGCCTGTCTTCGCGGTATTGAAGTGGAGGCTGAAATCGTGTTGAAGGCGACCAAGGTGGATGGTGTATACACCGCTGATCCCATGAAAGATCCCACCGCAACCCGTTACGAGAGCCTGTCATACGACCAAGTGCTGACTGAAAAGTTGGAGGTCATGGACCTGACGGCCATATGCCTGTGTCAGGAACACGGCTTGCCGGTCAGAGTCTTTCAAATGGGACGTCCGGGTGCTTTGCTGAACATTGTGGTTGGTGGCAATGAAGGCACCCTTATTGAAGAGGAAAAATGATCGATGATAAACGACATAAAAAAAGATGCTGAAGAGCGCATGGCCAAAAGTCTTGAGGTGCTGGCCGTGCACTTCAACAAGATCCGCACCGGTCGTGCCCACCCGAGTATTCTCGATGGTATCAGTGTGTCTTACTACGGCAGTGACACACCGCTGACCCAAGTGGCCAATGTGTCTATCCTGGATGCGCGCACATTGTCGATCAGTGCCTGGGACAAATCGATGGTGCCCGACATTGAAAAAGCCATCATGAAGTCGGACCTGGGGCTCAACCCGTCTACCATGGGTGAGTTGATCCGCCTGCCGATGCCCGCGCTCACGGAAGAGACGCGCAAGGGCTATATCAAACAGGCTCGCTCCGAGGCTGAAGCCGCACGTGTGTCGGTGCGCAATATCCGCCGCGACGCATTGGGGACAGTGAAAGAACTCTTGAAAGAAAAGGAAATCAGTGAAGATGATGAGCGTCGCGCCGGTGATGCCATTCAAAAGATCACTGACAAATACGTCGCGGATGTGGATGCCGCGCTGGCGGTCAAAGAAAAGGACTTGATGGAGATCTGATGATCGCCGTCGGCAGGGGAGGTTTAGCGATTTGAGTGCCACGAGTTTGCGTCACGTCGGTATTATCATGGACGGCAATAACCGCTGGGCCAAACAGGCCGGAAAGCAGGGAATTGCCGGTCATAAGGCCGGTGTTGAGCGTATTCGGGATATGTTGAAAGCCTGCCGCAGCCATGGCGTTGAAGTGCTGACCCTGTTCGCGTTCAGCAGTGAAAACTGGCGCCGCCCGCCGAAAGAGGTGGAGGCATTGATGGGCCTGTTTTACAACTATCTGAAAAAGGAAGCGCGGCAGCTGGCCAAGGAAAAGGTCATCCTGAAGGTGATCGGCAATCGGGCTCGCTTCAGCCCGCGGTTGTTGCGCGCCATTGAGGAGGCCGAAAGCATCGCCTGCGAAGGTGACGCTACTTTGGTGATTGCCGCCGATTATGGCGGCCGATGGGATATCGCCCAGTCTGCTCAAAAGCTCGCACAGGCTGTGTTGGATGGCGAGCTCGCGCCTGCCGACATCGACGAGGAAAAGCTCGATGCGGGTATCTCCACTGCTGACCTGCCACCCCTGGATCTCCTGATCCGCACTGGCGGCGAAATTCGCATATCCAACTTTTTGTTGTGGCAGGCCGCATACGCTGAATTCTATTTCAGCGAATTGCTGTGGCCTGAATTCGACAGTGCGGCACTCGATGATGCCGTCGCTGATTTCTATAAGCGCCAACGGCGCTTTGGCCGAACCGGCGATCAGCTGGTACAGGATTTTGCCGGTGCTTAAACAACGTGTCGTCACTGCCGCGCTACTGGCAGCGCTGTTTCTTTCGCTGTTATTGCTCAGTCCCTGGTATGTCTTCTCTGCCTTCGTGGGAGTGGTAATGTGCCTGGCGGTATGGGAATGGGCAGGACTCGCGGGCTGGACACCTCGTTCACAGCGCCTCGCTTATCTCGGTCTTTCAATCGTTTTGGGGCTGTTACTGGCCTGGTGGCTGGTGCGGGAGGATCCGGGCCTCCTGCGCTCGGCGCTCGTGGTCGTGTGCGGCTGGTGGGCGCTGGCGTTGCTATGGGTGCAGGGTTATCCCTCCAGCGCATTGTTGTGGGGCAAACCCGTATTGCGCAGCCTTATGGGCTGGCTGGTCCTGCTGCCGGCATGGGTCAGCCTGGTACATTTGCGCCTGCAGCCTGAGGGCGCATGGCTTATTCTGCTGGTTGTTCTGATTGTGGCTTGTGCCGATATTGGCGCCTATTTTTTCGGCCGTGCCTTCGGCAAACGCAAGCTGGCACCTGTGGTGAGTCCGGGTAAGTCCTGGGAAGGCGTTTTCGGCGGCTTGGCCACCGCATTGCTGGTGGCACTGGTGGTGAATGCCCTCTGGGGGCACGCCCAGTGGCTGACGGTAGTTGTTATTGTTGTGCCTACGGCGCTGGTTTCCGTGCTCGGAGATCTATTGGAAAGCATGGTCAAACGCTATTGCGGTGTGAAGGACAGTGGTCATATTTTGCCCGGCCACGGCGGCATACTGGATCGCGTCGATGGGTTGGCGGCGGCGGTACCTGTCTATACATTGGCCGTGATCGTTACAGGCTTGCAGTTGTGATTGACGCAGCTTCCCGCGCTGACACGGGGCATCGCCAATGGGTGACGGTGCTCGGTTCAACGGGGTCCATTGGCCTCAGTACCCTGGATGTGATAGCTGCCCACCCCGATCGCTTTCGTCTGTACGCCCTCACGGCTCATCAGCAAACGGATGTTTTATTTGAGCAGTGTCGTGTATTTCAGCCAAAGTATGCAGTATTGCGCGATGCAGCTCTGGCAGCAGAACTACGCGGCAAACTCCTTGAGGCGGGTTGTGACGTTGAAGTGCTGGAAGGCGATGCGGCACTGAACCAGGTGGCGGCCGCGGATGAGGTTGATCTTGTGGTGGCGGCTATTGTTGGCGCCGCTGGGCTGGAGCCGACTCTCGCCGCGGTGAATGCGGCGAAACGTGTTCTGCTGGCCAATAAAGAATCCTTGGTGATGGCGGGGCAACTTTTTATGAACGCCATCGCTGACAGCGGCGCCACCCTCATGCCGGTCGACAGTGAGCACAACGCCATCTTTCAGTGTCTGCCCCTGGGTTACACCTGCCTCGCGGGGGCCGGGGTGCGCCGCATACTGTTAACCGGCTCCGGCGGGCCTTTTCGGCTGACGCCACGGGACGAGCTCGGGGATATCACCCCCGACCAGGCCTGCGCTCACCCGAATTGGTCGATGGGACGAAAAATCTCCGTCGACTCCGCCACCATGATGAATAAAGGGCTGGAATTCATCGAGGCCTGCTGGTTGTTTCGCGCGCGGCCCGAGGACATCGAGGTGGTGGTGCACCCGCAGAGCATTGTGCACTCCATGGTGGAATACCTGGACGGATCCGTGCTGGCCCAGTTGGGCAATCCGGATATGCGCACACCAATTGCCCATTGCCTGTCGTGGCCGGAGCGGATAGAGTCGCGGGTCCCCAGTCTGGATTTTCGCCAGTTGGCTGCGCTGGAGTTCTCCGAGCCGGATTTGCAGCGGTTCCCCTGTCTGCACCTGGCTATGGAGGCGATGAGAGCCGGTGGTACGGCACCGACGGCGCTTAACGCCGCGAACGAGGTGGCTGTGGCGAGCTTCCTGACTGGACAGTTGAAATTTACCGGTATCAGTGACCTTATTGCTGCCGTGATGGATATTTGGCCCAATAGCGAACCGACCAGCCTCGACGCGGTCAAAGAAGCCGACCTGGAAGCGCGGGCGCTTGCGAGTGCCCGGCTGGTGCGTCTCTAGGATGCGATCGGACTAAGGTGGTCTACTGTGCCGGTGGCTAACAGCATCCTAAGCGGCAACGGAAGAAGCCATGCGAGAAGGTTGTACAAGAAATAGCGTGATTATGAGCGTGGTGTTGCAGTGATAGACGTGCTTTTGACGATCGGCTGGTTTTTGCTGGTCCTGATTATATTGGTTACCATCCACGAATTTGGTCACTTCTACGTTGCCCGTCGTTGCGGCGTTAAGGTATTGCGCTTTTCGGTCGGGTTTGGCAAACCCTTGTGGCGCTGGTACGACCGCCACGGCACTGAATTTGCCTTAGCTGCCATACCTCTCGGCGGATACGTCAAGATGCTTGATGAGCGCGAGGGGGAAGTCGCGCAGGAAGACCTGCACCTCACTTTCAACCGGCAGTCCGTCTGGAAAAGAATGGCCATCGCGGCAGCGGGACCTGTCGCTAACTTCCTGCTGGCAATAATCGTGTTTTGGGGACTTTTCCTCCAAGGCAGCACCGGCCTGGCGCCTATTGTTGGCGAAACTGAAGCCGATTCACTGGCGGCGAGGCTCGGTCTGGAACACGGCCAGGAGATTGTTGCTGTTGATGGTGTGCCTACCCCCACACGCCAGGCGGTTCTGAAGCAGTTGATGTTGCGCCTGGGCGAGTCCGGCGACTTGCAGTTGGCGACACGCTATCCTGATTCCGATGTTATCTATGAATCCGAAGTGACCTTGGTTGATTGGCTCCGAGGGGTGGAAGAACCGGATCCCATAGCTGGTTTGGGCCTGACCTTCTATCAGCCCACCTTAGGCAAAACCATTGAGACTGTTGTACCGTCCAGTCCAGCCGAACGGGCAGGATTCCTGCCGAATGATGAGCTGCTGCGCGTTGATGGCGAGGTACTTAACAGTTGGCCGGCATGGGTCACATACGTACGCAACCGTCCCGGCGAGCCCATTGCTGTGCTGGTTTCCCGGGACGGCTCTGAAGTGCTGCTGCAAGTCACCCCAGAGGCCGTGGATGATCAAGGGCAGCAAGTAGGGCAGGTGGGCATGGGAGTACAGATGCCGACCTGGCCCGAAAGCATGCTGCGCAAGGAGCACTACGGTGTGCTGGGGGCGCTGGCAAAAAGCATGGATGAGATCGGTGATAACGTCCACTTCATCCTGGTATCGGTGCAAAAGCTGTTTTTGGGGGAGATTTCCACTAAAAACTTGAGTGGTCCGATCGGCATTGCTAAAGTGGCGGGCGATTCCGCCAGAGCGGGAGCGGAGTATTACATCCAGTTTCTCGCCATCCTGAGTGTTTATCTCGCAGTGTTCAATCTGTTGCCGATCCCGGTTCTGGACGGGGGGCATATCCTGTATTGTGCAATCGAGGCCTTCAAAGGCAGCCCCGTTTCTGAGCGAATACAAATGCTGGGCTATCAGGCTGGAATGGTGGTGCTATTCGGTGTGATGGTGGTCGCTTTTTATAACGATATTTTGCGTCTTTGATTCCGGTGCTTTCGTTGCAGTATGGCGAGCAGGTTGTTGGGGCGCTGGCGGGACATTCGCCACATGAGCCTGAATGACTCATGGAGGGGGCGTGGTCGACATTCACAGAAACCGGAAATCATCCGGGGTCGCTAAAACAAGAATCCATCAGGTAGTGAAACCCATCGATACTATGAAGCGCTTGTTAGTCTTTCTCACCCTGGCTTGTCTGTCAGCCGTGGTTGTTGCTCAAACCTTCCGCATTGAAGACATTCGTGTTGAAGGCCTACAGAGGGTTTCCGCGGGTCCGGTATTCGCTGCGTTGCCTTTGCAGACTGGAGACATTGCCGACACAGGCAATATCCGCAACGCCATTCGCTCTCTGTTTGCCACGGGTTTGTTTACCGACGTCGACATCGCCCACGACGGCAATATTCTGATTGTGACTGTGGCTGAGCGACCCGCCATCAGTGAGCTGACCATTGACGGCAACAAAGCGATCAAGACCGAAGCCTTGACGGATGTGATGTCCGAGAACGGTCTCGAAGAGGGGCAGATTTTTCAGCAGGACACGCTCGATGGTATCCTGCGCGAGCTGCGGCGTCAGTACATTTCCCAGGGTCGCTACGGCGCAACCGTGGAAGCGGACATCGAGGACCTGCCCAACAATCAGATCAAGATTGCAGTGCAGATCGACGAAGGCGACAAGTCCGGCATTCGACATATCAATATCGTCGGCAACAGTGTATTTGACGACGAAGAACTCGCGGACCTGTTCGAGCTCGGTACTACCAACTGGATTTCGTGGATTACCGGCAACGACGCCTATGCCCGGGAAAAGCTCCAGGGGGATATCGAAACGCTTGAGTCCTATTACCTGGATCGCGGCTATCTGGATTTCAACGTCGATTCGACCCAGGTTTCTCTGAGCCCCGATAAACAATCGGTGTATATCACCCTGAATATCACCGAAGGGGACATCTATACGGTATCAGGTGTCGAGTTGGCGGGTGACCCAATCTTCGACGAGGACACCCTGTTGCGTCTTATTATGCTAAAAGAGGGTGATACCTTTTCTCAGCAACTGATGACCAGCTCTTCCGAATATATCACCACGCTTCTCGGCAACACGGGTTATACCAATGCGAAAGTCGAAGGGATACCGGAGCCGGATCCAGAAGAGAAAACTGTCAAGTTGACCTTTTTTGTGGATCCTGCCGAGCGCGTCTATGTGCGCCGCATCGAGTTTCGCGGCAACACCAAAACCTCCGATGAAGTCCTGCGCCGCGAGATGCGACAGATGGAAGCGTCCTCGGCGTCAAACGCGCGCATCGAACAATCGAAAGTGCGACTGGAACGACTGGGTTTCTTCAAGGAAGTGACCGTTGAAACCACCGATGTTCCTGGCTCTACAGACCTGATGGACGTGCAGTACACGGTGGAAGAGCAGCCATCGGGCAGCATTCAGGCGAGCCTTGGCTACGCGGAACGGTCCGGCTTTATGCTGGGCGGCTCCATCCAGCAGAGTAACTGGTTCGGTACCGGCAAGCAGGTAGGTATTTCCATTAATACCAGTGATTACCAAACCGCTTACAGCTTCAATTATATGGACCCGTACTTTACGCCGGATGGTGTCAGCCGTGGTCTGAGCGCCTACTTCCGCAAAACCAACTACGCTCGAATTGGCGTGGCGGAATACAGCACGGACACCTATGGCCTCGCGATGAACTTCGGTTATCCGCTGTCTGAAATCCAGCGCCTCAACTTTGGGCTGGGTTACAGCCATCTGGCAGTTGAAACTGGCCGTTACGCGGTTCAGGAAATTATTGCGAGTCCGGCGCCACTGGATCTGGAAGCCAATGATTACGTCTATATCAGCCAGGCTGATTACGAACAAGCGCAACTGATTGCGGCCGGACTGGCGAGTCGCGACATTGATGGTGATGGCGCTGTGGAAGAGTTTGCTTTTGATGCCATGCCCGTCACGTCGGACAGACTGCTTACGGAGACACCGGGGTTCGTTGATAAATATGGCGACGAGTATGATTCCGCCAGTGCCAACCTGAGCTGGTTGCGCAGTACCCTCAACCGCGGTGTGCTGGCTACACGCGGAAACTCTCAGCAACTGTCTCTGGAAGTGACGGTGCCGGGCAGCGACTTGCAGTATTACAAGGTAGAATTTGAGGCCCAGTATTTCCAACCTCTGACTCGCGCGTTGACGCTGCGGCTTCGTACTAATCTCGGCTACGGAGATGGGTATGGGGACATGGATGACCTTCCGTTCTTCGAGAACTTTTACGGCGGTGGATTTGGTTCAGTGCGCGGCTTCCGCCGAAGCAGCCTGGGTCCCCAGAGCACACCTCCGCTGACCTATGTCACCACGCCCTTTGAGTATCAGTTTACTTACGACGCGGAAGGAAACCCTACCGGTTTGGCCGCGACCAATCGAGAGGCTCTGGTATTATGTGAAGTGGGCGAAGGCAACTCGGTTAATCCTTGTCGCGATGGCCGCCTGTTGGGCCGGGAGACAATTACCTATCGGGATAGAGACAGTTTTGGTGGCAACATTTTGGTTGAGTTCGGCGCGGAGCTGATCATGCCCCTGCCCTTCATCGAAGATCAACGTTCGATGCAGTTCGCGGCGTTTATCGATGCCGGTAACGTATTCGACAGCGATTGCGGTACCTATCAGCGGAGTTGTTACGACGTGTCTTTGGACCGAATCAGCGCCGCAGCGGGTTTCGGGCTCACCTGGATTTCCGGATTCGGACCCTTGACGTTCAGTATCGCGAAGCCGCTGCATTCCAACCCGGGTGACGAAGAGGAATTCTTCCAGTTCACCATGGGGGCGGGTTTTTAAACAAACTTTTCAATTCAATGAAATAGTAAGTGAGGACAATAATGAAACACATCATGAAGCTCTTGGTAGTCGGTATATTCATGTGTGCAGCAGGTATGAGTCATGCTGCCACCAATGTGGTCATCGTGAACTTGCAGAACGCGATTCTGAGTTCGGATCATGCACAGAAGAAACTCGAGGCTCTGCGAAATGACAGCGACTATTCCGCCATGCAAGCAAAACTCGAGAGCTTGAAGGCAGATCTGGAAGCGCTGCGTAAGGAAGGCGAATCCAAGGGCATGACCTGGAGCGCGGACCAGGTTGCAGAGCACCGCAAGCAAATGGAATCCGTTGGCAGTGACCTTCAGTACACGGCGAAAAAAATGCAAGCGGAACAGCAATCTGTTATGCAAAACATCATGCAGGAAATGCAGCCCAAGGTTGAAAAAGCCCTGAACGCTGTGGTCAAAGCCGAAGGCGCCGACCTGGTGCTTGATAGCCAGTCTGCCTATTTCGCCTCCGAGAAGGCAGATATATCAGCCAAGCTTACCGAACAACTCAACAAAGCCAAATAGGTCATTGAGGTGTCTGTGCAAAAAAATGTCTACCGTCTGGGAGACTTGTCCGAGTTACTTGGCGCGCGGCTGCAAGGTGATGCCGATGTGGACATTGACGGCATCGCCAACATTGAAAATGCACAGGCTTCGGATATCACGTTTGTATCCAGCAAGTCGTTCCAGAAATATCTTTCGCAGACTTCCGCTGGAGCGGTCGTGTTATCGCCTCAGCTGGCGGAGGGCTACAACGGTAACTGCCTGATACTTGATGATCCCTATTGGGGATACGCCAAATTATCCGGATTGTTCAGCCAGCGTCCACAAGCCCAGCCAGGTATACACCCAACAGCGGTGGTGGCAGACAGCGCAGAAATTGCGCCTTCGGCGTCCATTGGTGCTCACTGCGTTGTTGAGGCTGGCGCTTCGATTGGTGATCACACCGAGCTTGCTGCCGGCGTGTACGTCGGCGCTAATTCCCGTATCGGCGCTAACTGTCGGCTCTATCCGAAAGTCACTATTTATCACGGCGTTTCTCTGGGAGACGGTGTCACGATTCACAGCGCCACAGTGATTGGGTCCGACGGTTTCGGTTTTGCTCCCTGTGCTTCGGGCTGGGAAAAAATACATCAGCTCGGGGCCGTGACCATTGGCAACAATGTTGAAATCGGCTCAGGCTGCACGATTGATCGTGGTGCATTGAGCGACACGGTGATAGAGCAGGGCGTGATTATTGATAATCAGGTACACATCGCCCACAACGTCAAAATCGGTGAGTTCACTGCCATTGCCGGTTGCTGTGGCATTGCCGGCAGTACCGAAATCGGTTCACATTGTCTGTTGGGGGGAAGTGTTAACATCAGTGGCCATTTGAAAATTGCCGATCATGTGCAATTCAATGGCGCGACGGTAGTGACAAAGTCTATCCGCGAACCAGGTGTTTATTCCTCGGGAACTCCGGTGCAACCAGCCAGGCAATGGCAAAAGAACGTTGTGCGATTCGGCCACCTTAACGAATTGTTCGAGCGGGTAAAAAAACTGGAAACTGATGGTGGTTCCTAGCCATAGCTAAGAGCCGCGATGGCGACAAACTGATTGACCGAAAAGACTGATCTCAAGGTAAAAATTCTAATGATGGACGTAAACGAAATTCGGCGTTATCTGCCGCACCGGTATCCTTTTCTACTGATCGATCGGGTGGTCGAATTGGTCGAAGGCGAGCGCATCCTCGCTTACAAGAACGTGAGTATCAATGAAGATGTTTTCAATGGTCACTTTCCCCAGTTTCCGGTTTTCCCTGGTGTGATGATCATTGAGGCCATGGCACAGGCGTGCGGTATTCTTGGCTTCAAAACCATGAACAAGACGCCGGAAGATGGTTCGCTTTATCTTTTTGCGGGTATCGATGATGTGCGTTTCAAACGGCAGGTGGTTCCGGGAGACCGGGTTTTTATCGAGTCGAAAGTGGTGTCGGAAAAGCGCGGTATCTGGAAGTTCGACTGTGAAGCCAAGGTTGATGATCAGTTGGTCACCAAGGCAACGATTATGTGCGCAGACCGAAAAGTAGGCTGAATCAAGGGCGAAGGTGCTGTTATGAGCAATAGCAACATCACGATAGATCCCCGTGCGATTGTGGATCCCACTGCCGAACTGGCAGACGGCGTTTCCATTGGCCCGTTTTCAATTGTCGGGCCGAACGTGAGTATCGGGCCGGGTACTACTGTAGCGTCACATGTGGTCCTGAAAGGACCCACGCGTATTGGTGCCAACAATACGATCTACCAATTCTCTACAATTGGTGAAGATACGCCGGATATGAAGTATGCGGGCGAGCCGACTCGCTTGGTCATTGGTGACAACAATATCATTCGTGAAGGTGTCACCATCCACCGTGGAACCGTGCAGGATCGCAGTGAAACGACCATTGGCAACAACAACCTGATCATGGCCTATGTGCATATCGGTCATGACAGCATCATCCACAACCATTGCATCCTGGTTAACAACGCCTCTCTGGCCGGTCACGTGGTTATTGGGGACTGGGCCATTCTCAGTGGCTACGTGCTGGTACATCAGTTCTGTCATATCGGTGCGCACAGTTTCGCTGGCATGGGTTCAGGTATCGCCAAGGATGTACCGGCATTCATGATGGTCACCGGTGCTCCGGCAGCGGCGCGCAGTATTAACAGCGAAGGCCTCAAGCGACGTGGTTTCAGCAAGGAAGATATGGCGCTTCTGAGCAAAGCCTACAAGTTGCTCTATAGGCGCAGCCTGACACTCGAAGCCGCGATTGTTGAAATCGAAGCACTTTCCCCACAGAACACCCATGTCAAAACACTGGTTGACAGCCTGCGCGCGTCAACCCGCGGCATCGTGCGCTAGGCGTCTCGCGCCATGTCTGAATTGCAGCCTGGTGACCTCACGCCTGAACAGCCTGTCTCTTTCGAGCCGGTGCGTATCGGCATAGTTGCCGGCGAAGCCTCCGGCGATATTCTCGGCGCCGGCTTGATGCACGCGCTGAAACAGCAGTTTCCCAACTGCCAGTTCGAGGGCATCGGCGGTGAAAAAATGTTGGCTCTGGGTTTCAAGTCATTTTTTGCCCAGGATCGCCTTGCTGTCATGGGGCTGGTCGAACCGCTCAAACGGTTGCCGGAGCTCTTGCGCATAAGGCGTTTTCTCGCGCAACATTTTCGTGCGAATCCTCCCGATGTATTCATCGGTATCGATTCTCCAGACTTCAACCTCGATCTGGAACTTAATCTCAAACAGGCTGGCATCAAAACGGTGCATTATGTCAGCCCTTCGGTTTGGGCATGGCGCCAGGGCCGCATTAAAAAAATTGCGCGGGCTGTTGATCTGATGCTCACGTTGTTGCCGTTTGAGGCGGATTTTTATCGCGAGCATCGGGTACCGGTATGTTTTGTTGGCCACCCACTGGCAGACAAGATCCCGCTGCAGGTCGATAGCGTCGATGCACGGCGCGAGCTGGGTCTTAACGACAAGGGCACCTATGTCGCCTTGCTGCCGGGAAGCCGCGCCAGTGAAGTTGCGTTGCTGGGTCGGGATTTCCTGGACGCGGCGCGCTGGTGTACCAAGGAATATGGTCCGATAGAGTTCATTATCCCTTCCGCCAATCCGTTTCGCCACGCGCAACTGGAAGATCTACTGCAGCACTATGATGACCTGTCGATCCATTTGGTGGCGGGGCAATCACATCAGGTGATGGCGGCAGCCGATGTTGTTGTTATGGCGTCGGGCACGACCACGCTGGAAGCGCTCTTATTGAAACGCCCCATGGTTATTGCGTACAGGATGGCATCCTTGTCGTTTGCTATCCTGTCTCGTATCGTGAAGGTGAAATCCGTCGGTCTGCCCAATTTGCTGGCGGGGCGGTCTCTGGTGCCGGAATTGTTGCAAAGCCGTGCCACCGCGGAGAACATCGGCGCGGAGGTTATCAATTATTTACGCAACCAGGACACAGTGGCCGCATTGCAGGCTGACTATAGGGCCATTCACCAGCAGTTGGCTCGCGATGCGGACGTAACCGCAGCCAAGGCTGTGGGCGCGCTGGTACTGGCGACAAAAGGATAATAACGAATGTTGATTGCAGGGGTTGATGAAGTGGGCCGCGGCCCATTGGCGGGGGATGTTGTTGCGGCGGCGGTGATCCTGGATGTATCGAAACCGATTGCCGGCCTTGCTGACTCGAAAGCATTGAGCGAAAAGAAGCGCGAGACGCTGTTTTACGAGATACAACTCAATGCCGCCTGCTTTTGTATCGCACGTGCCAGCGCCCAGGAAATTGACGAAATCAATATTCTGCAGGCGAGCCTGTTGGCTATGCGGCGGGCAGTGGATGGACTGGCTCTTCGGCCGGATAAAGTGCTGGTGGATGGAAATCGATTGCCACAGTGGTCATACCAAGCCGAGGCGATCATTCAGGGCGACAGCAAGATTCCCGCTATCAGTGCTGCGTCGATTCTCGCCAAGGTGACCCGGGACCGGGAAATGGTCGCGCTGGACGCGCAGTTCCCCGGCTATGGTTTTGCGGCACATAAAGGGTATCCCACTAAACAGCACATGGCCGCTCTTCAGTTATTGGGCGCCTGTGCAATTCACCGCTGTTCATTCGGACCAGTCAAAATGCTGCTTGATCAGCCGGAAGTTCTCTGATTTGCGCACCGTGCGCTCACAAATTTTTGCTCTTCTTGTGGTCGCTGTTGTACGAGCCGAATCAACACCCTACGTAGACTGACTGGATCGGAATCCGATGCTGCCTTGCAACTGTCTGTATATGGCCTATACCTTACAGAAGGGTAGCATCAATGCACCATGAACCATCCCGCGCCGCACGGGTCTGAAGGCATAGCAATAGGTCTTGTCTTTCAATTAAGCGCCGGTGGGCCATTTTGCTTACTCTTCGAAGTCTGATTACCTTAACCAGTCGGTGGCTAGATGTGCTGAAAATGCGCCGCTACATTCGTCATCCTTCTGGCGTGCCCATTCAATATTCAGTCGGGTCCGAACCCCAGGAACACAGCTCCTACAGAGCCTTTGGGCTCAGGGACGTCAGTGAAGGCGGTCTTTGCTTCAGTTCCAAAAAGCCGGTTGATATCGGTTCCGTTATCACCATCGAAATTCCGATTGAATCACCGCCCTTTAAAGCGCAGGGGGTGGTGGCGTGGTGCCGTCCGGAAGGCGAAGGTTATGCGGTGGGTGTACAGTTCAGTGATAACGTGACGCGGTTCAGTGTGCGTATGGTGGAGCAGGTTTGCCACATTGAGCATTACCGTGCTGATGTACGAGAAAAAGAAGGGCGTCAGCTATCGAGTGACGAAGCTGCACAGGAATGGATTGACCGTTACGCGGGCGACTTCCCGGTCTGACTTGGGCTTTGCGGGGCGTTGTACGATCTAGGCCGCGAGCAATTTGTCGTAGCGTCGACTCAAAATATCATAGAACTGTTCGCGCAACTGCATGATAGCCCCTTTCAGCTCTGCAATTTCCTGATCGCTGATGTCCTGCCGGCCGACATAAACCTGCTTGCGAAACAAGGCGATTTTCGAGCCATAGAGGCGCAGGGTTTTTTCCATGGTTTTTTCGCCAAGCATCAAAAGTTTCGATTCCGCGTGAGCCAATTTCTCGAACTCCGCCACCAGTTCCGCGTTGATTCTTTCCAGTTCCTGTCGCCGGGCGGCGGGCCACCGGTTGCCGAAACGGGTGGATTCAATAACCAAAGCAGAGTATTTGGCAAAGCTGTGGTTGACGCGGCCAAGATCAGCAGAGATTTCTTCCAATAGAAGTAGACGGCGGTTGGTCGGTTGCGCGACGGCATCCATAGAGGATGCGTGCTTCATGCGGCTGGCCAGCCAGATGCCGGCGACCGCAATACAGGCGCCCAGTGCGATTTTCAAGGTGGTGTCAAAAAGCGGCCAGAGTTCTGTAACACTCATTCGTCTGCGTCCCCGTCAAACAGTTGACATTTATGGCTGATAAACGGGCTGTAGCAAGATTTGAACCAGGTTGATGTAAGGCTTAGGCGCCGGCGATCTTGACCTTGTATCCGCAACTTTCCAGGTGGGCTTTGAGCTTGTCTCGCTGTTCGCCTTGGATTTCGATATGGCCGTCTTTGACGCTCCCGCCCGTACCGCACAGTTGTTTCAGTGTCTTGGCCAAGCCTTTGAGTTCTTGCTCAGCCAGATCCAGACCAGTAATAATGGTGACGCCTTTACCTTTTCGCCCCTTGGTTTCCCGGTGCAATCTGACAATACCATCCGTGGGGCGCGGAGTTGGAGGCTTGGGTTCATTCGCGTTAATCCGGCCGGTTTCGGTCGAGTAAACAAGGCAAGTGTCATTGCGCATAGGCTTACCTGCAGGGAATAAAGGGGAAACTCGCAAGGTTAGCGCCGGCGAGACATTTTGCCAAGGCGCGACCACGTTTTGCCCGGGTGCGAAGGTGGCTATTTACCAGAAAAGAGTTGAATTCAATATGAATCAGGGTTATGTCAAGCACAAGCTGAACGAGATCATATTCGGCACGGAAACGCCGGCGGGAAAGCGGTTTGATGTTCTGCTTATTGGCTTGATCCTGTTCAGTGTCGCAACTGTCATCTTTGATTCCATGGTACTGCTTACTCAGCAGTACCGCCGCTATATTCTGTGGGCCGAATGGGGATTCACTATAGTGTTTACCGTGGAGTATCTCGTTCGGATCTACTGTTCACCGCAGCGCTGGCGATATATCCGCAGCTTTTATGGGATTATCGATCTGCTTTCGATTTTGCCCACCTACTTGAGTCTGCTGCTGCCCGGCGCCACCTACCTGCTGATTGTCCGTCTGCTGCGGGTGCTGCGCATCTTCCGCATTCTAAAATTGATGCGCTACATCAACGAGGCCAACATGCTGGCGCGTTCGATGGCGCTTTCCCGGCGGAAAATACTGATCTTCCTCCTGTTTGTGCTGGTTTTGGCCACGGTGTTCGGCTCACTGATGTTTGTGGTTGAGGGGCCGGAGAACGGTTTCACCAGTATTCCCCGGAGCATTTACTGGACCGTAGTAACCATTACCACAGTGGGCTACGGCGATATGGTGCCGCATACGCCGTTGGGCCAGGTCATTGCCTCGGCCTCAATGCTGATCGGCTACTCAATTATCGCCATACCCACCGGTATTTTTACGGCTGAGCTTGCCCAGGAGATGCAACGCAACCGCCAATCTGCAGCCTGTGACGCCTGCGGCCGGAGAGGTCACGACGCCGACGCGGGATTCTGCAAGTACTGTGGTGAGCCGGTTAACTTCTCGAAGCACGATTGAAACTATATCAGGCTGCGTGGCACAGAAATCATTAACATTGTTTGTGCGGCAAAATCACCTTTTTATAACCAATTCGAACGACTTCACTGGCGTTCTTCAATTTTGGCCTATACTATTTAGTGAAGTGTTAATCAGCGCCACATTTATGAATACTTACCCTGCTGCCGAGATTGCACAGGGTCGTGAGCTCACGCTTGAAACCGCCAATTTACAATTACGTTAACTCGTTGATCGCATAATAATAAAGGAATGATTGTGTCTGAGCATTCACTTCGTCCTACCGGAGAAATCAGCGGTAAAAAGCGCCCTCAGGATCAAGGGCAGCGCACGCTTCTTGATGCTATTCGCTCGGTTATCCTGTTTTGTGACAAATGGGGCGTCATTCGCGAAGGCAATTATCAGGCGCGACAGTGGCGTTCCCAGGAAGAGCTGATTGGCAAAAATTTTCTGGAAATGGCATTGCACTGGGACGACCCCGCCGAGCGCCAACGCGAACTGATGCAAGTCATTCGAACCGGCAAACCCGTATGGGGTTCACGGGAGAGGGCGGAGGAGCACGGCGTCGAATACTGGTTCAGTGTGGATAAAATCCCCACTCGTATCAATCCCACGGGCGATGATGGCGTGATGATGGTGATATCGGACATTACCGAGAGCGTTCACCGGGAAAAGGCGCTACAGGACAGTGAGGCCAGGTATCGCGCCTATATCGCCAACAGCGCCGATGCCATCTGGCGCTATGATGTGGTGCCGCCTCTGGATGTCTCTCTTCCCGTCGAAGAACAGATTGATCTTCTGATCCAGCGCTCCGTCCTGGTTGAGTGCAACGAGCGGCTGGCCCGCCTGTTTGGCGCGAGCCACGTGGACGACGTTATAGGCATGCAGATATACCGCAATGGTTCCCTCACCAACCGGCACGATCTTTACACCTTTATCACCAATAATTATCGACTCGAAGACCGCGAATTTGCCCGGATCAATCACAAGGGCGAGCGTGCCTACATGCAAAGCTCAGCAATGGGCATTGTGGAAAATGGGTTTTTGCAACGCGCCTGGGGCACCACGCGAGACGTGACGCAGCAAAAGCGCTATCTCGATCGGATGAAATATCTTGCCAATCACGATGTACTGACGTCCTTACCCAATCGCAGCTTGCTCTATCGGCGCATGGAGGAGCAGTTGGCGCAGCGCAAGCCAGAACAGAAGATGGCCTTGTTGCTCATCGATCTGGATCGCTTCAAGGAAATCAACGACACCCTGGGTCATTCCACGGGAGACAAAGTCCTCAAGCTGCTGGGTCCGCGCCTGGAAGCGGAGCTGGGAGACACGCCGGGAATGGTGGCACGGCTGGGCGGGGACGAATTCGCTATATTTCTACCCAATATCCGCAATAGTCAGCAAGCGGCTGTTTTTGGTCACAGGTTTCTGGATTCTGTCTGCCAAGTCTTCGAGCTCGAAGGTTTCAGAACCGAAATCAGCGCCAGTGTCGGCGTAGCGATATGCCCGGATCAGGCGGAGGACGTGGGCACGCTGATGCGCTACGCCGATGTTGCCATGTACCACGCGAAAGTCAGCCTGCAGGGTGTGGCGATTTATGACTCCGAACACGATCCGCACTCCGCCAAACGTCTCGAACTCATGGGCGCGCTGGGGCGGGCGATTCGGGAAAACGAACTGCTGTTGCATTTTCAGCCGAAAGTGAACCTTAAAACCAACCGAGTCTACGCGGTGGAGGCGCTTCTGCGCTGGAATCATCCCGAGATCGGATTTGTTCCCCCGATCGATTTCATCCCAATTGCCGAGATGTCCAACCTGATTTATCCCATGACTCTGTGGGTGCTGGAAAAGAGTGTGGCACAGGCGAAAATCTGGCTTGAGCATGGCTACGAGATTGGCATCGCGGTGAATCTGTCGGCGCGGAATTTACTGGATGACCGTATCGTTCACGACCTGGACAGGTTGTTGAAGCAATATCAGCTGCCGGGGCACCTACTCGAGCTGGAGATAACCGAAAGCATGATCATGGCCGATCCCAACAGGGCCCAGACGGCACTGGCGCGCATTAACGCTCTTGGAGTAGGTTTGTCCATCGATGATTTTGGAACCGGTTACTCCTCTTTGGCCTACCTAAAGCGCTTGCCGGTACAAACCCTGAAGATCGACTATTCATTCATTCGTGGAATGATTGATAACGATCAGGATCAGATTATTGTGAACTCCACTATCCATCTGGCGCACAATTTGGGTCTACGGGTGGTGGCGGAAGGCGTAGAAACTCAAGCGGTTTATGATCGATTGAGTGAATTGGGTTGCGACAACGCGCAGGGGTACTATATTGGTCGCCCGATGCCGGTGGACGAAACCGAAGCCTGGCTGAATGGGTCTGTCTGGGGTGTGGCAAAATCTGATACTGCGCCCTCGCCAGCGGGTTAGCAGCCCATCACACTGAGCTGCGAGGTTTAACTATCAGAGCCTCTGTTCCCGCAATTCCCGCACTTCATCCAGCCTCTGAGTAATGCGCGCATGGCTTCGCACATCATCCTCTTCCAGTAAGGCCAAGGCATTCTTCAACTGAATTTCCGCTTTGTCATAGATGCCGAGCAATACGAAATATTCCGCTCTGGCCTTGTGTACGTCCAGAATACGGCCCGCCAAACCATAAGTCTCCGCCAACAGATACCAGAGGTAATCATCTTCCGGGCGTCGTTTGACATGTGCTTCCAGCACGGATGCGCCCAGGCCGTAGCGTCCCGCTGACATCAGCATTTCCGCGTAACGCACGTTTAGGGGGTGGCTGTCCGGTACGCGTTTCAGTGCACGCTGAAGTATGGATAGCGCCCGGTCATAGCGTTCGCGGGCAGCTTCGATGTCGGCGGCAGCCACAATGTAGGCAACTTTATCTGGATCGTCATCCAGCAGTGGTTTGAGTGTTTCACTTGCCTCGGTGAGGTCGCCAATCTTGGTCAATGCCAGGGTCAGGCCGTACCGGGCAGCTTTTTGCGAAGGAGTGTCACCTTTCATCTCATCCATAAAACGCCTGACGGCGTGTTGGATGTTGGTTTCATGGGCAAGAATGATACGTGCCTTGGTCAGGTGAAAATCGAGATCCGTACTGACTTGGCGTTTGGGGTAGCGCTGGGCGCGCACCCGCGCGTCGGATATCCGGCTCTCGGTGACCGGGTGAGACAGCAGGAATTCCGGTGGTCTGCGGGAAAAGCGTGTGGCGCGCAACATTACGTCAAACATATCGGACATAGCGTAAGGGTCCATACCGGCATTGACCATGGTCGCCATGCCTATCCGATCGGCTTCTTGTTCCATCTGCCGGCTAAAGCGCAGTTGTCGGTCAATAGCGCTGGCCTGAACGGCAGTGATTGCGGCCATACCGGCGTCACCACCCGCTGTTGCGGCGAGTATCATGCCCGCCAATAGCGCGGCCATGTTGGGAATCGAGGCATTCTGCTCGCGCTCCACACGGCGTGCATAATGGCGTTGACTGAGGTGAGCCAATTCATGAGCCAGCACTGATGCCAGCTGCTGTTCATTCTGGGTAAATAGAAACAAACCCGTGTTTACGCCAATGACACCACCGGGCACAGCAAACGCATTGAGACTGGGGTTGGTGGCTACTACCAGCTCCAGATCCCGGTGCGGCAGGTCGCTGTGGATACTCAACTCTTGTAGTAACTGTTCCAGATACTCATAGACAAACGGGTCACTGGATGTCGGTACGTGTCCGCGAAACATGCGTAACCACGCCAGGCCAAGCTCCCGCTCCTGGGCAGGCGAGACCAATCCCGAGCTGGCGCCACCGAGGTCCGGCAGCCGCAAATCATTGGCGGCCTGGGCCGGGGTGGCAAGTGCGGCCCACAGTAAAGCGGGTATCAAAAGGAGCAAACGGTAACTTGTCATTGTCGAGAGGCTAAACCGGTTATAATCTGTTGCTGTTTTACTGGTGTGCTGTGTTGTTGTCGCACTGTCTCAATGATGCAGTGTACCCCAATTTGTCTTTCCACCGGCTTGAAGTGCTTTTGATTAGTCTATCACTGCTTGGTTCAATCCTTTAGGTGCGGTTTTTGACGCCACGGGAGCCGCGCTGCTTGATGTTGCGCGCCACGGGCCGGCGAAACGAGGTTGTTATGGTGACCCCAGATCTGGAAATTGATGCGTCAGGGTTGGCCTGTCCAATGCCCTTGCTCAAAGCCAAGCAAGGCCTGAATGAGCTGGCGGCGGGGCAGTATCTGCGGTTGCTAGCGACGGACCCAGGCTCGGTACGGGATATACAAGCCTTTGCCAATCTTAGTGCACATGAGCTGGTTTCATTCGAACAGCAGAATGATCGGTTTGTTTATGTGCTGCGCAAGGCCAAGGCCTGACCCGCTTTTCCCGGCAAAGGCAGTGCTGGACCTCCACCGTCGTAGCTTGTTTCCTTAGCGTTCACTTAGGCAGAAATGCGTGATCAACCACTAACTATTGTGCGAACCCCGAGTCTTAGGCTTTTCCTTCTCGGGCTGGTGGATGTGCATAGGGGGAACTGGTTGTTTTTTCAACTTGTTTTGGTGGCGCGAAAAATGTGACACTAGTGCGCTTGGGTCGGCCGGTTTGACACGAGAATCCACGGCTTTGCGATATTTTTGGCTGCTGAGCGATGTAACAAGCATCGCGGCGATTTGCCTGTAGCCCGCGCTAATGCTGCGGCGCAGCTACGTCGTTGCTGGATAATCGGGTATGACCTGTGTAGAATCGTGACACCAAAAATGGCGACAGCCATTATTGACATGTTCAAATGCGCTCGGTAGGTATGGGCCAGGTGATTGTATTCACAGGGTTTGATACCAGTGTTTGATGCAAGTTTTCCACAGCAGATCAACTCGGGTGGGTGTAACGCAAAGCAACAGTGCCAAGTGAGGCCGCTTTGGCAAGCCCAACCATTCAACAGTTTTTACCCAGGCGCAATGACGTGCAGTTTTGTCGTTCCGACTCGGTTTCGTTTACTGAACAGTAGCGCTCAGCGCGCTGCGCATTTTGGAGGTTTTTGATGCGTGAGGATATTGATGCTCTTGAAACTCAAGAGTGGCTGGAGGCTTTAGAGTCTGTCATTCGCCATGGTGGGTCAGAGCGCGCTGCGCAAATCCTGATAAAATTGGCTAATGCCGCTACCCAGTCCGGCGTTCGGCTTCCCTCTGCCATAACCACGCCTTATTGCAACTCCATTCCAGTCAGCGCGGAAAAGCAATACCCCGGCGACCTGCAAATGGAGCGTCGCATTCGCTCGATTACACGCTGGAACGCACTGGCGATGGTGATGCGTGCCAACGACAACGACGACGCTCTGGGTGGCCACATTGCTACCTTTGCTTCGGCGGCGCTGCTGTACGATATCGGTTTCAACCACTTCTTCCGTGGCAATGAAGGCGAACAAGCCGGAGATCTGATCTTCTTCCAGGGCCATAGCTCGCCCGGCATGTATGCGCGATCGTTCCTCGAAGGCCGCTTTACCGAAGAGCAGCTGGACAACTTCCGCCGTGAAGTTGATGGCAATGGGCTCTCATCCTACCCACACCCCTGGCTGATGCCGGATTACTGGCAGTTCCCGACGGTTTCCATGGGGCTCGGCCCGCTGCAGGCGATTTACCAGGCCCATGTGATGCGCTACATGAATGCGCGAGACCTGAGCACCTGCGGTGACCGCAAGATCTGGGCATTCCTGGGTGACGGCGAATGTGACGAGCCAGAAACTCTCGGCGCGATTTCCCTGGCAGGCCGTGAAAAACTGGATAACCTTATTTTTGTCATCAACTGTAACCTGCAACGACTCGACGGCCCGGTGCGCGGCAATGGCAAAATCGTGCAGGAACTCGAAGGCGTGTTCCGTGGCGCGGGTTGGAACGTGATCAAGGTGCTCTGGGGCCGTCATTGGGACGCCCTGCTGGAAAAAGACACCACCGGTTTGCTGCAGAAGCGCATGGACGAAGTGGTCGACGGCGAAATGCAGAACTACAAGGCCAATGGCGGCGCCTATACGCGCGAGCATTTCTTTGGCAAATATCCCGAGCTGCTGGAATTGGTGAAGGATATGACGGACGACGAGATCATGGCGCTCAACCGTGGCGGCCATGATCCCTATAAAGTCTACGCCGCCTACGAGCAGGCGTTTAACCACAAAGGCCAACCAACGGTTATCCTGGCGCAGACGGTTAAAGGTTATGCGACAGGCAAATTGGGCGAGGCGGTCAACGATACCCACTCGCTGAAAAAGCTGGACATGGAGAGTCTGAAAAAATTCCGCGACCGGTTCGGTATTCCGGTTTCCGATGAAGATCTCAAGTCCGTGCCTTATTATCGGCCGGCTCCGGATTCACCGGAAATGCAGTACATGCAGAAGCGCCGTGAAGCAATGAACGGCTCTGTACCAGCTCGAGTAGCCGATTTCGAATCGCTGCAAATCCCGCCATTGGAGACGTTCAAAAACCTGCTGAAATCCACAGGTGATCGCGAAATTTCAACCACCATGGCCTTCGTACGCTTCCTCTCCACGCTGGTGAAAGACAAGAACGTGGGCAAACGCGTGGTGCCGATTGTTCCGGATGAAGCCCGCACATTTGGTATGGAAGGCATGTTCCGGCAATTGGGTATCTACTCATCCGAAGGCCAGAAATACACGCCTCATGATGCCGATCAGATCATGTTCTACAAGGAAGATGCAAAAGGACAGGTGCTGGAAGAGGGCATTACAGAAGCTGGCGCCATGTCTGCGTGGTTGGCCTGTGCAACAGCGTACAGCACCTGCTCCGTACCGATGATCCCATTCTTTATCTACTATTCCATGTTCGGCTTCCAGCGCATTGGCGATCTGGCCTGGCTGGCGGGTGATATTCAGGCCCGCGGCTTCATGATTGGCGGGACTGCGGGGCGCACGACTCTGAATGGTGAAGGGCTCCAGCACCAGGACGGCCACAGTTTGATACTGGCCAATACCATCCCGAGCTGTGTGACCTACGATCCAACTTATGCCTATGAAATGGCGGTGATCGTTCACGACGGTATGAAGCGCATGTATCAGGATAAGGAGAACTGCTTCTATTACATTACCGCGATGAACGAGAACTATCAGCATCCTGAAATGCCGGAGGGTGTTGAAGAGGGAATTCTGAAGGGTATTTACAAGCTCAAGGCCAGCGCGAAGAAAACCGCGAAGAAGAAGGTACAACTGCTCGGTTCCGGCACTATTTTACGTGAAGTGGAAGCCGCAGCAGAAATACTGCGCAACGACTACGGCATCGAGTCCGATATCTGGAGTGTTACCAGTGCCAACGAGCTGACACGAGACGGCCTGAAAACCGATCGCTGGAATCGTTTACACCCGGATCAGAAGCCCCGCAAGGCATACATCACGCAACAACTGGAAAAGAGCGACGGACCTTTCATCATTTCTACGGATTACATGAAGGCCTATTCGGAACAGCTGCGGGCATACATTCCCGGCGCTTACCATGTACTTGGAACCGATGGCTTCGGACGTAGTGATTCCCGCGAGAAGCTGCGTCACTTCTTCGAAGTTGATCGCTATTTCGTGACCATTGCTGCACTCAAGGCGCTGGCAGACGAAGGTAAAGTGGATGTTAAAGACGTAACGGCCGCGATGAAAAAATACGGCATTGATCCTGAAAAAACTGATCCTACGACTTGCTAAAGGAGAATTGATTCGTGGCAAAAGAAACAATCAACGTTCCCGATATTGGTGGAGCTGAGAATGTCGATGTCATCGAAGTGTGCGTTGCACCCGGTGATACTGTGGCAGCGGAAGATTCTCTTATTGTGCTGGAATCTGACAAGGCTTCAATGGAAATACCGGCGCCCAAAGCTGGCAAGATTATCTCCCTGAAAATCAAGGAAGGTGACACCGTGTCCCAGGGTGACCCTATCCTGGAACTGGAGATCGAAGGCGCAGGCGAGACTGACAAGGCGGAATCTACGCCAGCTGCCAAGGAGTCTGCAGCGGAGCGAAAAAATGATGCTCCTCAAAGCGCTCCCCAGAAAAGCAGCGGCGGTAAAAATCCGGTGCCGGTACCCGATATCGGTGGCGCCGAAGGGGTTGATGTTATCGAAATATCCGTCGCGGTAGGCGATCAGGTCAACGAAGGCGATTCGCTGATTGTGCTGGAGTCCGACAAGGCATCCATGGAAATTCCTTCACCCGCCTCCGGCGAGGTGCTCAGTATCACCGTGAAGGAAGGCGACAAGGTTTCCCAGGGCGACGAGATCCTGGTGCTTTCAGGCGGCCAGGCCGAGGCTGGCGGTACGACTGCCGCGCAGCCGGAGTCCGCAGCTGACGCAGGCGCCCAGCCGGCAGCCAAACAGGCATCCGGTGGCGGTTCCCAAGATATCAAAGTTCCGGATATTGGTGGCGCTGAAGGTGTCGACGTTATTGAAATCTCTGTGGCCGAAGGCGATGAAGTTAACGAAGGCGATTCACTTATCGTGCTGGAGTCCGATAAGGCGTCCATGGAGATTCCGTCTCCTGTGGCAGGTAAGGTGCTGAGTATCGTGCTCAAGGAGGGTGATAAGGTATCCCAGGGCGACGTTATTCTGAAACTTGAAACCGCTGTAGAAACGCCAACTGACCAACCTTCTCCGGCTCAGGAAGGCGCGACAGCCTCCACGGCTCAAAAAGCGTCTGCACCGTCTGGCAATGCGGACAAAGCAGCCACCAGTCAGCCGGCTAAATCCCAACAGCCAACGCAAGCCGCGTCCAGCAGTGGCGGTAGTGACGTTTATGCTGGCCCGGCAGTGCGCAAACTGGCGCGACAGTTGGGTGTTCAATTAAGCAATGTGAAAGCCGCCGGCCCGCGTGGACGCATCACCAAAGACGATGTTCGCGATTACGTCAAAGGCATCATGCAATCAGGTTCGACCGCAGCCGGCGTAAGCTCGGGATCAGGTATTCCACAAATTCCTGAGGTCGATTTTGCGCAGTTTGGCGAAGTCGAGCTGACCAAGATGAGTAAAATCAAAAAGGTCACCGCTGCGAGTATGAGTCGGTCCTGGCTGAACGTTCCCCACGTCACCCAGTTTGACGATGTGGATATCACGGAAATGGAAGAATTCCGCAAGGCCATGAAAGCCGATGCTGAAAAGGCTGGCGTCAAATTGACACCACTGCCATTCCTGCTGAAAGCCTGTGCTGCTGCGCTGAAAGCGGAACCCAGTTTCAACGTTTCCATGCACAGTGATGGCGAGCATATTGTGCAGAAGAAATATATCCACATTGGTGTTGCCGTGGATACGCCCAATGGCCTGACCGTGCCGGTTATTCGCGATGTCGATAAGAAAGGTCTGTTCCAGTTGGCGGAAGAGACCGTCGCTATGGCGAAAAAGGCGCGTGATGGCAAGTTGATGCCGAATGATATGAAAGGCGGCTGCTTTACCATCTCCAGTCTGGGTGCTATCGGTGGTACCGGTTTTACGCCGATTGTGAACGCACCGGAAGTTGCCATATTGGGTGTTTCCCGCGCGTCGATTCAACCCGTATGGAACGGCAAGGAGTTCTTGCCACGGCAAATGCTGCCATTGGCGTTGTCCTACGATCACCGCGCGATTAACGGTGCTGACGCAGGCCGCTTCTTCACCTATCTCGGGTCGGTTATTTCCGATGTGAGACGTCTGTTGATCTGATTTCCAATCTGATCCACCGTCAGAAAAAGCCTCAAAAAAAGCCGGAGAGATCCGGCTTTTTTTGTTCCGACGGAAAAATATCGTTCCGGCGTTCTCTCTCCGTTAAACTATTTGCATCTAAGTTAACAATAAATTTTCAGTACCAGTTCTCAAAAATCTCCCAGTCATAGACTTTAGTCGTTGTTTCCCCATATTCCGGAACATCCTTATTGACAGGTTGTTGCCTGCGCCATTTTTCCGCATATTAACTCACGTTTTTGTGGCCCATTTCTTGATGGACTGCTTCGCGTGACAAATTACTGTCACTCAATGCTGACCGGATCCGTGCATTGGACATTTGTGATCGCTCCGGTCACACAAAAACGTGCTTTATAAAATACATTTGATGGGAGTTGAAAGATGGAATTATTAAACCCGTTCACAAAGCTGCAAAGCTGGGGATGCAATCACATCGCCAAACGTCCAGAAACTGGTCGCTTACTCGTGGATCTAAGCCCGGTATTTGCTTATGTCCGCAGTAACCCTGAAAGCGCGTACGGTATAGTGCCTGTATATCAACAATGGCTGACGGTATCACCGCGCTGGTATCTACGCTCCGTTCTCAAGTCTGATCGATCACGACTGCAAAAATTATTTCTGCTTACGTTCGGTTTTACGCTCGGGCCACTGTGGACCTTGTTTATTCATCAAATGGCGAATGTTCGCGATGTGCGTTGGCGGGGCAAGGCGGTGGCTGATGCAATTGCCGAAGACCTGGTGACGCAGGCGGATTCCAGTGAAACGGGAAAACTGCAAATCGACGTCATTGGCGCAGGCTCGGGTGCCTACGCAATCGATGCATTCATGCAGTTTCAACATCGCAAGCCTGAACGAAACCTGACATTTACGTTGATTGACCAGGATGGATGCACCTATGGGCTTGCGCGTCATACCGCATACACCCGTGGACTGAACGATGGCGAGTTCGCGATGAACTTTCCTATGGTGACTGCCGATGTTCTGCAGGATGAGTTCTATTCCAAACACGAAGCCCACACGCGCAACATGGTGGTTATGATTGGAATCGGTGATCACATCGACAAGGTTATACGCAACCGCAGTGTGCGACAGCTGAAAGATAGCGATAACGCGGAAGATGTTGCGGCGACCAATCAGGACCTGATCATATTGATGCAAAAAATTCGGCGAACACTCAAGCCTGGCGGAAGCCTCGTTTTCTCTTTTGTTAGCCACAACAATGAAGAGGTTTTTCTTGAGAAAGTTGTTAAGTGGCGGCACCGTTATCGCAGTCAGAAAATGATCGAAGAGTTGATGAAGTTGGCCGGCTGGGAAATGAGCAAGATCCGTTTCATTCACGGTCCGACCGGCATCCAACATTTGATGGTTGCAAAAAAATAACAATTCATACATAAGCACAAAAGCACAGAGGGCGGCTCAAATTAGTCCGAGCCGCCCAATTCCATAACCCTTTACCAATCTGCCTGAGTAATCATTTTTTCCTTGGGCACCGTCAATTGGATATCGACGCGCCGTTCTTGCGCGTAAGCTTCGGTGTCGCCGGATTGGGCAGTGGATAGCGCAGATCCATGGGAAAATATCTGCACACGATCAGCCGCAACGCCTTCGTCGATCAACCGGTTTTTAACTGCCAACGCGCGTTCTTTCGATAACACATTATTGTATTCATCGGTGCCGCGTGGATCCGCATGGCCATCCAACTGAACAGCGAGTTCAGGTTTTCGCTCAAGGTAGGTCGCCAGAGTTTTGAGATGCTGGTGGTCGAATTTACTGAGCTGGTCAGCACCGGTGTCAAACAATACCTGAAGTTCCATTCTGGCCAGGGTGTCTTCTTCCAATTCTGCTATTTTGGCTTGCTGCATGAGAGTCTCCTGCTCAAGCTGGGATAATTCAATCTGTACGGTTTCCAGTTCCTGTTGAGATTCCGAGAGCGCGAAATCATGCTCTGCAAAAAGGCCGCCGCCGAGGGCGCCGAGTACCGCACCAAAAGGCCCTCCCACCAGCCCGCCAGCAATAGCTCCGGCCGTAAATTTTGCGGCACCTATAGCGGGGTTCCTCTCTGTTGTGGGTTCGGCGCTGGCGGGATTGACACTCATTGCCGTGGCCAGTGTGATGGCGGATAGGATTGTCAGTTTCTTCATGGCGTAGCCTCATGGTTTCAATGGTTTTTGGTTGCGAAGTGGCACCTGTGTTGTGCCGTTCAGTGGCTATTATTGAAACCCATGACTGGGGCACTGGCGGGGAGGAATCCAGACAGTCTGCTGTTGAATTGTGATGAAAACGGGCACAGGCCCGCGGTCTGGATGGCGAGATAGCTTGGCAGCTGTTCTCACGTTGCGTCAGTGATGAGGTTGTTCGGGATGATAGGCGGGCGAGATGTTACGCAGGTTCAGTGTTGCCGGAGAACCAGAACGCCATCCTGTTGACGGAAGTCCACTTGCTTGAGCGCACTCATTCCCAAAAGAATCTTATTGCCTTGCATGGCGGGATTGAGGCTCGCGCGGACATTGGTCAGGCGAATGTTGCCCAGCGTCAGCTCGTCTATGCGGGTATTATGCACCTGGATAGCGCCATTGGCAGTCATGGCCCACTGTGCTACACCTGATTCCAGTCCAAGGGTGCCGGACAAATGCGCGGGAATGACGACGTCGGTGGCACCCGTGTCCAGCAGGAATGTGACTGTCTTGCCATTGATTGTGCCATCGGCGACATAGTGATTCTGTACATTTTCCGATAGAACGACCTCGTGTACACCATTAATAATCCGGCTTTCGGGGTTTTTATTGGGATTTTCACGGTGAGCTTCCCAGCGACCAAAAATTACGGTGAGCAAAGCAAGTCCGATGACCCAGGCAATGATTAACATTCCTCTACCAAGGCTTTTGTGTGTTTTTTGTTCATTCATACAATTAAACGTTCTAAATTGTGAGAAGCACCAGTCGTTTGGTTATCGACGAAAAATACCAAAATTTTAAGCCGTTCACGAATTGGATAAATAGATGCCTATTTGAACGCCAAGTGAGAGTTCGCGCAAGGGCGGGTATTTTCCCTGACTTATACTGAAGAAGCCAAAAGGGGGCACCGGTTTGAATGGGCGTGCATTGACATTGCGAGCTGAAGACGGCCGTCAACTGATAAAGGTGCCCAAAGGTGTTTCTTGAAGACGGCGAATCGAACATGCTCAGGTTGTTCGACGGTGTTCAAGGCAGCCCGATGAATCAGAGGTTTTCCTGTGACGGATAGAGCAAAGGTGATCCAATTGGAGCCAGAAATACAACGTCAGAGTCGCGCGCGCCTGGCACGTTTGCCGGCGTCTGTCCATGCGGTACACGAAAAAGGGAAAACCCTGGTGCTCGATTTGTTGAGGAGCTTTTTCGAGCAGGCGGATGATTCTCTGTTTGATCTGGCGGACCGGGCGCTTAATAACCAGGAACAGAATATTTATTTCGACTCCATGCGCGAAGTGCGCGTGCAGAGGCGCAATATCGAGAAGCGTTTCGCAGAGTCCATTGATGAGGCCTTTGCGGCACTCACAGCAGCACAATCACCGAATGTTGCGGAAGCGCGGGACGAGCACATTTCTGCGGAATCACTTGCCTTGGTGCAGAATGATGAGCTTGAAGAGATGGTGGCAATGGATTCCTCCATTGCCCGCGCCAATAACGCCTTCGCAGAGGCGGTTCAGCAAATCTCCCTGCGTTTGGACAGCCTGGTGCCGGTCAAGGTCTACCAGAAGAACAACCCACTTGGTCCGGACGTAATTTGCGCGGCGTTCATGAATCAGGCGAAGCGTCTGGAAATTGATATCAAAGCCAAGTTGGTGTTATTCAAACTGTTCGACAAGACCGTCGTCAACCAAATGGGTGAGGTTTACAAAACCATCAACCAGATTCTGATTGACCACAACGTGCTGCCTTCATTGCAGGGCACCAACCGGCCGCAACGGCCGGAGGCTACGCCCAGCCATGTGCCCGCAAGCGAATCCATGGCGCAGTATTACCGGCCAAGTGCCGGTTCAACAAATCCGGAGTTACTGGCGATTCTGCAACAGGTTCTGGGTGATGAGGTTTTTCACTCTGGTGGCGCCCAAAGCCAGGGCAGCAACATGGAGCCTCATCAGGAATTCCAGATTCCCGCCGGCCAGGCGCAGTTGCTTAACTTGTTATCCCTTGCCCAGAGAATGCCTGCGGTACAAGAGCACTCCGCCAAGGCGAGTGTCAATGTGCAGCGTCTGCTGGGAGCGCTGGAGCAAAAACGCGGCGTGCAAGCGGATGTTGGCCGTGTCGATAGCGAAGTTATCAATCTTGTTACCATGCTGTTCGAGTTCATTCTGGAAGACCGCAGTCTTGCAGCGCCAATGAAGGCGCTTATCAGCCGGCTGCAGATACCCATTCTGAAGGTGGCTATCGTCGACAAAACCTTTTTTACCAAGGGCGGCCACGCAGCTAGGCGGCTGTTGAATGAAATGTCGTCGGCGGCATTGGGATGGCACGGCGACGTCGATGGCAAGAAAAAGGATCCGCTTTACGAAAAAATGCAGGACATTGTCGATCGCCTGCTGACGGACTTCGATGCGGATGTCGGTATATTTTCCGAGCTGTTGATTGATTTCACCTCGTTTTTGGAAAAAGAAAAGCGCCGCGCCGCCGTGTTGGAACGTCGGACATTGGATGCGGAAGACGGCAAGGCTCGCGCCGAGCTTGCCCGCAATCGAGTTAATGCGGAGGTGGAATCACGGATAGAGGGACGGCAATTGCCCTCGGTGGTGGACAGGCTCGTCAAGGATGCCTGGAGCAATGTGTTGTTCGTTACCGCGCTGAAATATGGCTATGACTCCAAAGAGTGGCAGCAGGGCATCGCCACGCTGGACGAACTCTTGTGGAGCGTGCAGCCGCCGCAATCGGGTGATGATCGACAACGGCTAATTAAACTGGTGCCGATACTCCTCAAACAATTGCGCGCAGGTCTTGATACCATTTCGTATAACCCCTTTGAAATGTCTGAACTGTTCAAAGCGTTGCAGGCAACGCATCTGGCATGCATCAAGGGGCAACCGGTTGCAGTGGAATCCGATTCCGTCCTCAGCGAGCCTGCTGATCATGATATGGATAATGTTATCGACCGGACCATCGTTCCGGCCCCTGTCGCGTTAAGCAATGATGTCGTTGATGGAACACCGGCCGCCGTTCAGAATGTCGAAGCGGTTCAGGATATCCAAGCCCCGCAGGCACCTGCCAATGAAGCTCGGGTTAACAAGGCTCTGGAGGAAGAGGGTGATCTACCGGACGATGATCCACACATGCGTCAGGTTGAAGGCTTTTCTCAGGGCTCGTGGTTCGAGATGCACATCGATGACAGCAGCAACCCTGCCCGTTGCCGCCTTGCCGCGTTTATCAAGCCGTTGGGCAAATACATTTTCGTCAATCGCAACGGTATGAAAGTGGCGGAAAAAAACCGCAGTGAACTTGCCCGCGCCCTCAAGCAGGGGTCTTTGCGTCCTCTCGACAACAGTATCCTGTTCGACCGCGCTCTCGAGACCGTCATTACCAGCCTGCGCAAGTGATGGCTGTGCGTCAAGCGGAAAATGGTTGGTCGAAAAGCCATAGGCACCTTCCGACATTGAAACGTCGGATGGCGGCGTTCGCGGAACTCACGTCTTATCGACCTACGGTGATGAATCGTTTTAGCTTGTCGCTTGCAGCTTGCAGCTTGCCGCTTTCCTGTACCACCCTTCCCGTACATCCGCTTAAACGCTACACTCTGTCGTCATCTTGCGATAACGACAATCCCTATGTCCAATCTTGCCTCTCATCCGCTCCAGCGGGGGTGGTGGCCGGCGGCGCGCCGGCTGAAGTCGCCCAACTGGAATGAGCGCCCGCCGGTGGCGCAGGTCAGTCTGCTGGTGATTCACAACATCAGTTTGCCGCCGGAGCAATTTGGCGGAGGCTACATCGAAGAGTTCTTCACCAATAGGCTCAATCCCGCCGCGCACCCGTATTTTGCTTCAATTGCATCGCTGCAGGTCTCGGCCCATTGCCTCATTGATCGAAGCGGCGGCACGACTCAATTCGTCTCGTTTGAGCATCGGGCCTGGCATGCCGGGCGCTCGAGTTTTGCCGGCGTTGCGGAATGCAATGACTACAGCATCGGTATTGAGCTTGAAGGCACGGACGTGCGGGCCTACACGGCCAATCAATACCAGACTCTGGTAAAGTTGACGCGGGATTTGATGCGGGCATACCCTGGGATCACCATGGACCGAATTGTGGGCCATGCGGACGTGGCGCCGGGGCGCAAAACCGATCCCGGTCCCGCGTTTGATTGGCAACTTTATCGCCAGTTGTTGGACGCGGTTATTGGCACAGATACGGCTCGAAAATAATCAGACAGAGACTTTATGCAACTACTCACAATCTTGATCAGCCTGGGGTTCTCCAGGCTCTGGGATGGTGCCAACCCACTCCAGCGCGATGACTGGTACTGGCGCTGGTTGAACTTCCTTGAAACGGATTGCCGCTTGGATAACGCTGTGGCGCGCCTGGTTCTGGCCGTTGCAACACCCGTGCTGGCTCTTATTGTGACCATGGCGGTGGTAGGCGCAGCGTCCTACTGGCTGCTCCTGCCTTTGGGGGTCGCAATTCTGCTCTACAGCCTTGGCCGTGCCACCATGTCTGACGCCGTCGATGCCTATACCAGCGCCTGTGCCTGTAATAACTGGCAATTCGGGGTTGAACAGGCTGCAACTCTGGGAATCGATGGACAATCGATGCGAGAGGGCGACTGGAGTGAGCTGCACCAAAAAGTTGTACAGGCGGCAGCCTATCGGGGGTTTGAGCGAACTTTCGCGGTCTTGTTCTGGTTTTTGCTTCTTGGCCCCGTTGGCGCTTTGCTGTACCGGTTGAGCTGGTTGTATGAGTCCCGGGCGGCAGACTTAGCCTCTTCAGAGTGCGGCTATTCTGTGGCGAGCCGCTGGCTGTGGATGCTGGAATGGCCGGCAGTGCGCCTAACCGGCATCAGTTTCGCCATCACCGGCAACTTCGTTGGCTGTTTTCGCCGGTGGCGCCAATGCGTTGTGTGCGCCTCACGGAGCAGTGGCCTGGTACTCTATGAGTCCGTTGTTGGCGCTCTGTTCGTGGACGACAGCCTGCTGTCGGCTCCCCAGTTCACGCGCCGGGAGCTGTCGGCATTGCGCGGACTGTATCGACGCACCTTCTGGTTGTGGCTGGGTATCATTGGGGTGTGGAACATTTTGGGATAGGTGCCCCGGCTTCTGAATTGCCGCGATATTGCATAACTTGAGGGGGATCTTCCGCAAACAGGGCCGCCGCATAGTGTCGCAGCGGCTAGTGGTCTATACTTGGAGAGGCTTCGGCCAACCGCAGGTTCAATACGCGCGCCATTAAAACCCATAACCGGATGCCGTCATGAATACAATCGCACTCTACAACCTCAAGGGCGGGGTTGGGAAAACCACGACTGCCGTGAATCTGGCCTGGCTTTCCGCTGCAGATAAGAACAACACGGTGCTTTGGGATTGGGATCCGCAGGGTGCGGTGGGCTGGTATTTCGGCCTGGAGCAATCCTCGAAGAAGTCCATCCGCTTATTCAGTCACGGCGCCCCGGTCGGCTCATTGGAAGTATCCACGCCTTACCCGAATCTGAGCGTTATTCCCGCAGACCTTAGCCTGCGTAAGGCGGATATTGAGCTGGCGCAAAAAGGCAGCGCCGGTCGTGTCATCCGCAAACTGGTCGAACCTCTGGGTGAAAATGCAGAGACGATCATTTTTGATTGCCCACCGACGCTTTCCCCAAGCATCGAATACCTGTTGAGCGGCGCCGACCTGGTCTTGATTCCGGTGATTCCGAGCCCCTTGTCGGTGCGCGCCATGCAGCAGGTCGTCGATTTCTTTGAGAGCAAAAAACGTAAGCCGGTACGGATTGTTGGTTTCTTCAGCCAGGTGGACCTGCGTCGCAACCTGCACAAAGAAACCTTGGCCAACGCCAAGAAGATGCCGATACCTATGCTGAAAACCTGGATTCCCATCGATAGCGCGGCGGAACACATGTCTGAGCGTCGCGAGCCTTTAGTGAGCTATGCGCGCTTTGGGCGCGCCGCCCGCGCCTATCGCAAGATGTGGCGCGAAGTGAATCGTCTACTCAAGAAGTCGGATTGATCTGTTTCGCTTCGGTTTCCAGTGCTGTCACGCGCTTGGCCAGACTGAGCAGTATGAGCAGGCCGGGTACCACCATGAAAGCTGTGAGTATGAAGAACAGGCTCCAATTGCCGTTTAACCAATCCACCACTTGGCCGCTGATGGTCGACAGGGTGGTGCGTCCGAGATTGCTCAGCGATGCCATCAATGCATACTGGGTGGCCGAGAACGCGTGATTGCACATCAGCGAGATGAACGAGACGAAGGCCACAGTGGCCCAGGCTGCGGTAAAGCCATCGAGAATCACCGCCGCAATATAAAGATCCAACTCAGGCCCCGCCACCGCAATCCAGGCAAACATCAAGTTGGTGCTGGCCATGGCGCAACCGCTGACGAACAATCCTTTAACCAGGCCAAGCCGCGCGTTAACCCACCCGCCCAATAACGCAAAAACCACTGTTAGCCACCAGGTGAGCATTTTGGAATAGGTCGCGATTTCGGTATTGGTGTAACCAATCTCTTTGTAAAAAACAATCGACATTCTTCCGAGAAATGCTTCACCGATCTTGAACAATAAAATAAATGACAGCAAGGCAATAGCGAAGCGAAATCCGTTGCGCAGGAAGAACTCTCGAAGTGGTGCAACCAAAGCCGTTAGCATCCAGGCCAGCACGCGTGTGAGAGGATCCTGTGTAAGCTGGGGTTCAATGAGCGGATCGGGTTCGCGCAAATGATTTAACTGCAAGCCAATGAATACGCACAGTAGGAGCAAGCCCAGAATCAGCGCTGGTAAATACAGGGAGCTGTCGCGAATATCGAGCGGTACGCCTGGGCTGCCCAGGACCGCCCAGAAGGTAATCAGGATCGGCGACACCAACAACACACACAGCATCAATTTATGCTGTGCACCGGTGGCGGAGGCGACTGCCAAGTACCGTCGGTAGAACTCCCGTTGCCCTTGAGCTTGCTGGTACTTGGGGTTGGGAAGCAAATAGGTTATCAGGCTCAACCCCAGGGTTATCCCGCCCAGTAATAGATAGAGCTCCGGCCAGCTCCAGTTCAGATCTGACAGGCGCAGGGGCAAGTAGCCGAGGCCGGCATAGCCGGTCCACCAGCCAGCGGTCGCTGCGGCAGCACCCGCGGAGATAAGCTGTGTTTCATTTTGAGCGAAGCTGTCGACGCGGTAGGCATCGATGGCGATGTCCTGAGTGGCGGAAAAGGTCGCGATCACCAGAGCCATCAGCACGACGGCTTTGGCACCGCTCGCCGGTTCGAACAGGCTAATTCCCCAGCAAGCGCCCGCTATGATCAGCTGGCACATAAACACCCAGCTGCGCCGGTTGCCGAGGCGTCGGAACAGGCGGACGGGCATTTGATCCACCAACGGCGACCAGAGGAAGTTGATGGCATAGACGGTAAAAATAAGGCCTGCATAACCGATGTCGGCACGGCCCACACCGGATTCCTGTAACCACAGGGTAAGAGCTGAACCAATCATCACCCAGGGGAAGCCGCTCGACATCCCCATGAAAAATACACTGATGACGCGCCTATTAAAGTAAAATTGCATACGGCCTCTTCAGATGGCGCGGGTAATTGACGCCGCAAGGTTACTCCAGGGTGCCAACCGGCGCAATTCGATTCGCCATGGCGCTGGCAAAATGCACGGCGCTGACCTAGTCTGTATGCGATTATCAGTGCCAGAGATAGCTGCGCGCTTATAGAGAGAGCAGTGGTTCAGGCTTCGCCGCCCGGATTCCAGCCAAACAAACGCAAGTTGATGCGGTCTGTGCTAAACACAATGCCTTCCTCCTGCAGTTTTTGCTTCTGAACGGCATATTCCGGAGAGGTATCCGGCAGTGAAATCATGCCCCGACTGTTCACCACGCGGTGCCATGGTAATTGCGAGTCGGCGGGTAGCAGCTTGAGTGTGCGGCCCACCATGCGCGCGCCTCGACCGAGACCGGCCAGGGCGGCTACCTGACCGTAAGTGGCAACGCGTCCCGCTGGAATCAGGGCAAGCACTTGGTAAATGGCGTTGTAGCGCCGATCTGGTAGTGGCATTTGTGAATCGATTGTCCCGCTGATAGCAACGAATATGTTAAATCAAAGTAGAGGTAAGTAGTGAGCCTTAGGTCGGCAGCGTTATTGATAGGATCGATTCTGGTCGCCAGTACAACGTCTGCGGGAGAGGTCAGGCTTACCAACGGTGATCGGCTGGCGGGCGAGCTGGTAAGCATCAGCGAGAACGATATTCTCTGGAATTCCGCCACGGTGGGCAAAATCAAGATTTCCAAGGACAATATTCGCGCCATCACCTCTTCCGCACCATTAAAACTGCGCGGTCGCGACGAACCCTGCCATTGGCAGGAGTTGCGCGGTACCCAGGTGATCTTCTCCTGCGCGAATGGCGATCTGGACTTCGAGCCGCTTTACAGTCTGAAGCAGGTGGTTCCATACGTCATCACGGTCAATGAATTCTATACCTATAACGGCAATGTCGCCGTCAGTGGCAGCAAGTTTGGGGGTAACTTCAATCAGCAGGACTGGCTGGTCGATACCCGCTTCGAAGTTCGCTATTCGGACGTCCGCCATACCTTTGAGATTGACTACAAGGCGCGCTCCTTCGACGAAAGCCCGTTGGACGAGACGTACGATGGCAGTTACTTCTTTGACTGGTACTTCAAAACGCGAGGCTACTGGCAAAATGAGGTCTCGGTGCTCAAGGATGAGACCCGGAACATAAAGGAGCGTTATGCCTACGGCTCCGGTCTCGGTTATGAATTCTGGCGCACACCCATTTCGCTGCTCGCCATCGAGCTCGGTGGCCGTTACGAGAGAACCGCTTTTGAAGTGATTCCGCCCTATAACCCGAACATTGAATACCGGGTGGAGACTGGCCTGTGGCGTTGGGGGCTGAACTTCAACTACAAACTGCCCCTGGAGATAACCTTTCGGCACCAATCGCAATACTTTCAGCCCATCGACGCGCACCAGGAATGGCGGGTTGAAAGCGAAACCAGTATGGCGATACCCCTGGGCTTTGGCATTTCTGCCAATGTCACCTATGAGTATGATTATCTCCATGCACCGCCGGAGAACAGTGTCAATGCGGACTCGGTTCTGCGGTTTGGCCTGGACTACTCTTGGTGATGGTAACGGTTGTAATCTCCTCGCAGACCCTCATATAAGCGTGATATCGCCGCATTAGCGGAATGCTGCCAAAACCGGACCTTTACAAAGCGGGGAAACAATTTTGCGACTGCTACTCCTGGCGATAATTGCCATTCCAATCCTGGAAATCTGGGTGCTGATCAAGGTGGGGGCGCTGATAGGTGGACTCAACACCATTGGCCTGATTTTGCTGACCGCGATTGCGGGTATTGCGCTCCTGCGTCAGCAGGGCCTGCAAACCCTGTTGCGTGCGCGCCACAAGGTGGAGCGGGGCGAGGCGCCCGCCGGTGAAATGGTTGAAGGTATTTTCCTGGCGGTGGGGGGAATCTTCCTGGTGCTACCGGGTTTTATCACTGATGTCATCGGCTTTTGCTGCTTGATACCCGGTTTGCGTCGCGGTTTGATTGGCTGGGGGTTGCGTCATATGACGGTAGTATCGCGTCGCCACGGGCCAGACCACTCCAACTCCCATACGATTGAAGGCGAATATCGTCGCGAAGATGATCCGCGAAAGTAGAGCGCAAAACCCAGACCAGCTTCCTGTTCTGGGCAGCTGTGGCGTTCACCCCCGCTGCGCTCGGTAACCCCAGCCATTGCCGCACAAAATTTTTTCTTCCAGCTATTGAATTCTCCGAAAACGCACCCATCTTGCCCTACAACGGAATCACCTGGAACCGTCCCGGTTCCCCAGGCTTCTGTCACCCGGTGAGCCATCGGGTGGCAATTCGGGCGGCAGTGCTGCCCTTCAATCGCAACTCGCCTTATTCGTACAGCGGATAAGTCAGTGTTTCAAAAACGTAATTTTGGAGAAAATGTCGATGAAGATTCGTCCTTTACACGATCGTGTTGTGGTTCGCCGCAAGGAAGAAGAAGAGAAAACCGCTGGCGGCATCGTGTTGCCAGGTTCTGCGAAAGAGAAGCCCAACCAGGGTGAAGTGCTTGCCGTGGGCAATGGCCGCGTGCTGGACAATGGCGAAGTGCGTCCGCTGGATGTCAAGGTCGGCGACGTTGTGGTTTTCGGCAAATACGCCGGCAGCGACACCATTGAGGTTGACGGTGAAGAGCTGGTCATCCTCAGCGAAAACGACATCAAGGCGGTTATCGAATAGCCTGTGGCTTTCGGTACACCCTCATTTTCTAAAACACGAACATAGAACGAATGCGAAGGAATTAAGACTATGGCTGCTAAAGAAGTGAAATTTGGTGATGATGCTCGCCAGAAAATGTTGACCGGTGTAAACATCCTGGCTGACGCGGTTAAGGCGACACTGGGACCCAAAGGGCGCAACGTTGTGCTCGACAAGTCGTTTGGCGCTCCGACTGTCACTAAAGACGGCGTATCCGTTGCCAAGGAAATCGAACTGACCGACAAGTTCGAAAACATGGGTGCCCAGATGCTGAAAGAAGTGGCTTCACGCGCATCTGACGACGCTGGTGACGGTACCACCACCGCAACCGTATTGGCTCAGGCTATCGTTACTGAGGGCTTGAAAGCCGTTGCTGCAGGCATGAACCCGATGGATCTCAAGCGCGGTATCGACAAGGCTATCATCGCCGCTGTTGCTCACGTGCGGTCAATCTCCCAGCCTTGCGACACCAATAAAGCGATCGCTCAGGTGGGCTCCATTTCTGCCAACTCCGACGAATCCATCGGCAACATCATTGCTGAAGCCATGGAAAAAGTGGGTAAAGAAGGCGTTATCACCGTTGAAGAAGGCCAGGGCCTGGACAATGCGCTGGACGTGGTGGAAGGCATGCAGTTCGATCGCGGCTACCTGTCACCGTACTTCATCACCAACCAGGACAACATGAGCGTAGAGCACGAAAGCCCCTACATTCTGTTGGTTGACAAGAAGATCAGCAACATCCGTGAGCTGCTGCCGATTCTGGAAGCTGTCGCCAAATCCGGTCGTCCGCTGGTGATCGTCTCTGAGGACGTGGAAGGCGAAGCTCTGGCGACACTGGTCGTCAACAACATGCGCGGTATCGTCAAGGTTGCCGCCTGTAAGGCGCCTGGTTTCGGTGATCGCCGCAAGGCCATGCTGCAGGACATCGCGGTGCTGACTGGCGGTACTGTGATTTCTGAAGAAATTGGTCTGGATATGGAAACCGCTACTCTGGAGCATCTGGGCCAGGCCAAACGTGTCACTATGTCCAAAGAAAACACTGTAATTGTCGACGGTGCCGGCGCAGCAGCTGACATCCAGGCTCGTGTATCACAGATTCGCGCCCAATTGGAAGATACTTCATCGGACTACGATCGTGAAAAACTGCAAGAACGCGTTGCCAAGCTGGCTGGCGGTGTTGCGGTAATCAAGGTCGGTGCTGCGACCGAAGTTGAAATGAAAGAGAAGAAAGCCCGTGTCGAAGACGCACTCCATGCGACTCGTGCCGCTGTTGAAGAAGGTGTTGTACCTGGCGGCGGTACCGCTCTGGTACGTGCAGTAGCTGCGATTGCCGATCTGGAAGGCGACAACGAAGAGCAGAACGCCGGTGTCGGTATTGCTCGTCGTGCTCTCGAAGCACCCTTGCGTCAGATCGTGAGCAATGCCGGGGAAGAAGCTTCTGTGGTTGCAGAACGTGTTCGAAACGGTGAAGGTAACTTCGGTTATAATGCCGCGACCGGTGAGTATGGTGACATGCTGGAAATGGGTATTCTTGACCCAGCCAAAGTAACTCGCACCGCGCTGCAGGCTGCGGGTTCTATAGCCGGCTTGATGATCACCACCCAGGCGATGGTCGCTGACAAGCCGGAAGAGAAATCCGGTGGCGGCATGCCTGATATGGGTGGCATGGGCGGTATGGGCGGTATGGGCGGTATGATGTAAACCACCTCAGAGTTCGCTCTGAGACGTGTATCCGCACAACCCGCGAAAAAGGAACGGCCCGATACGGGCCGTTTTTTCAGTTTCGCGGCACTCATTGTAAGCGCATCAATAACCGCATCAGTCCGACACAATCTCGACAAGGTGTCGCCTCAACGTAAACTTCACAACACAGGAAGGACGAATCATGGCTTTTGAATTACCTCCTCTCCCTTACGAGAAAAACGCATTGGCGCCGCATATTTCCGAAGAAACTCTGGAATATCACTACGGCAAACACCACAAAACTTACGTGGAAAAACTGAACGCCGCTATTCCGGGCACCGAGTTCGAAGGCAAATCATTGGAAGACGTGATCAAGACATCTTCTGGTGGTGTGTTCAACAACTCCGCTCAGGTTTGGAACCACACTTTTTTCTGGAACTGCATGAGCCCCAATGGCGGCGGTGCAGCCACCGGGCCCGTCGCGGAAGCCATCAACAAAGCGTTCGGTTCCTTTGACAAGTTTCAGGAAGAGTTCAACGCCGCCGCCGTGGGCAATTTCGGTTCTGGCTGGACTTGGTTGGTGAAGAAAGCCGACGGCTCCGTTGCCATCGTCAATACGTCCAACGCGGAAACGCCGCTTACCGACGCAGACTCCACACCGTTGCTCACTGCCGATGTATGGGAACATGCCTACTACATCGACTACCGCAATGCGCGTCCGAAATACCTGGAAGCATTCTGGAAGGTGGTGAATTGGGATTTTGTTAACCAGAACTTTGCGGGTTAATACAGTCGGTTGACAATTTATCAAGGCCGCTTTTGCGGCCTTTTTTGTTTGTGGGTATTGCCTCAGCCGAACGAAATAACCAGGGGGAAGGAGCGAAGGTTAAACGGGACTATGTTTAAACGCAGGTTTCCGCAACTTGGGTAGCCGGGCTTCCTTTTTTACATGATCAGCTGCTCAGCACCAGGCTCCCGCGGGAGTCCTTTTGCGACAAATGTGGTACTCTTTGGGCAAACAAATGGCGCATAATCGCGCGGGCGCAAAGGTTCGTTTCGCCGGGAGGAGCGCATTACCGCCGCAAATGGTGTGTCCGCTGATATATCTGTAAAATCGCTATACCTGCACCCCGATACCATCACTCAACGATGTGAAATTCTATGACTGACCAACGCAAAGAACCGACACTGTCGCCCCTGAAGCCCGAGCAGGACGAAATCGTTCGCCACCGACAACGCGCCGCCGGTGGCGGGGTGAAAACACCAACCGCCACTCATCGAGCCCACACTGGCAGCCACCGTACCGTGTCGACCGGTTCAAAGCTCGCGCCCTTTGCGTTCCTGCTGGCAATAACCGGCTTGGGCTTGGCAGGCTATGCATATTGGCAGCTACTGGAATCACAGAAGACGACGGAAGCCGCGCTGGTTCGGATTGCCGACCTGGAAGATCGTTTAGCCCTGACGGGTGACGAATCCGAAGCCTCCATGGCGGCATTGCAAGCCAAGTTGAAGTGGGCTGACTCGGAAATCCGCAAGCTCTGGGGCGTCTCGTATGATACCAATCGTAAGAACATCGCCGAGAACAAACAGGCCATCGCCGCTGCTCGAAAGGCTGCGGGTGGTATAGAAACGAAGGTTAACGCCTCGCTGAAAGAGCTACAGGCGGATATCACAGTCATCAATGATCTGGTTGAAGCGCAGCAGAGCACACTCAACGCCGTCGAAGATGAACGACTGAAAATGCAACAGCAGACACGCCAGGTTAATGATGCCCTGAAACAGGCGAAAGAGGCCCAGGCCGCGCTCCAGGAGCGCGTTAAGTCCACCGAACAGGCCATCGAAGCGATCGATGCATTTCGCCTGAGCGTCAATCGGGACCTGTTGGAACTCAAGTCTCAGAAGAGCGGAGTGCAATAGGTAATAGTTGTAAGCTAAAGATAGAGAAAAGTACAAAGGGAAAAGGGGGAAAGGGAAAAGTACGAACCGCAAACCATGAGCGCGGTTGTGGTCGCGGTGTTCCGTAAGATGGGTACAGCCCACCAAACTCGCCGAGTTGAATCAGCTTCGAGCCACCCCGAGCTCGGCCGGAAATTCTTTTCCCTTTTCCCTTTCTTTAGCTTTCCCGTGTAAAATTCCCCGCCATAGTTCGACCGTGTTTTGTTTTGGAGAACCCTCAGAATGACTACCATTATTCGTCAAGCCGACGTTATAGCGAGCGTTGCTGACGCCCTGCAGTTTATGTCTTATTACCACCCCAAGGATTTCATTCAGGCGGTTCACCAGGCGTACCAGAAGGAAGCCAACCCGGCGGCGAAGGATGCCATGGCGCAGATTCTGATCAATTCGCGTATGTGCGCCCAGGGTCGCCGCCCCATCTGTCAGGACACCGGTATCGTGACCCTCTTTGTCACACTCGGTATGGACGTCAAGCTTGAAGGGGACATGAGCCTTGAAGACATGCTCAACCAAGGTGTGCGCGAAGCCTACAGTCACCCCGACAACGTCTTGCGGGCATCTATCCTGGCGGACCCGGACGGCGCTCGCAGGAACACCGGTGACAATACGCCGGCCGTGATTCATTACAACATTGTTCCCGGCAACACCATGGAAGTGCATCTGGCCGCCAAGGGTGGCGGATCGGAAGCCAAATCCAAGTTCGCCATGCTCAACCCGTCGGATTCGGTGGTGGACTGGGTACTAAAAATGGTGCCGACTATGGGTGCCGGTTGGTGTCCCCCGGGCATGCTCGGTATCGGCATTGGCGGTACGGCGGAGAAGGCCATGCTGTTGGCGAAAGAGGCGCTGCTCGAATCTATCGACATTCAGGAGTTGCAAGAGCGCGGCGCCACCAGTCGCGCAGAGGAGTTGCGCCTGGAGCTTTACGACAAGGTCAATGCGCTCGGCATTGGTGCGCAAGGGCTGGGAGGTTTGACCACCGTATTGGATGTGAAGGTCAAGGATTTCCCGACACACGCCGCGAACAAAGCCGTCGCGCTGATACCCAACTGCGCCGCGACGCGGCACGTGCATTTCACCCTGGATGGCAGTGGCCCGGCACTGCAGCAACCCCCGAGTCTCGACGATTGGCCGGAAGTGAGTTGGGAAGTGGGCGACAGTGTGCGCCGCGTGAACCTGGACGAGATCACTCCGGCTGATGTTCAAACCTGGCAACCCGGTGAAACCGTGCTGCTTAACGGAAAGCTGTTGACGGGACGAGATGCCGCTCACAAGCGCCTGGTGGACATGATCAACAAGGGCGAAGAGCTGCCGGTGGATTTCACTAACCGCTTTATCTACTACGTCGGCCCCGTGGACCCGGTGCGTGAAGAGGTGGTGGGGCCGGCGGGCCCGACGACAGCAACGCGAATGGACAAGTTCACCCGCACCGTGCTGGAGAAGACCGGGTTGATCGGCATGGTGGGCAAGGCCGAGCGCGGGCCTGTGGCCATAGAGGCCATTCGCGATAACAAAGCGGTCTATCTGATGGCAGTCGGCGGCGCGGCTTACCTGGTGTCCAAGGCGATCGTCGGCGCGAAAGTATTGGCGTTTGAAGACTTGGGAATGGAAGCCATCTATGAATTTGAGGTCAAGGATATGCCGGTCACAGTTGCGGTCGACAGTCGCGGTGAATCCGTGCATCAGACCGGCCCGCAAACCTGGAAAGCGAAAATAGAAGAAGCCGCGCTGGTTTTGGCATGATGTCTGGCAGATGATTTCTGCTGACGAAATGACGAACTTCGCTGCACCTATGGGTTCTTAACAGGGTGTACAAACAAGCTGTGAAGGAAAGCTCATGACCGATCTAGCGCAACAAACATGCGAAGCCTGCCGTGCAGGCGCGCCCCAGTTGACCGAGAGTGAACTGCAGAAGTTGCCGGCTCTGCTGCCGGGCTGGGAGTTGGTGACGCTGAACGGCGAGCAGCAGCTGCGGCGTGTATTCTCCTTCAAGAACTTTCGCGAGGCACTGGCCTTTGCCAACGCCGTGGGTGAGCTGGCGGAAGCTAATAATCATCATCCCGCGTTGTTGGTGGAGTGGGGTAAGGTGACCGTGCGTTGGTGGACTCACAAGATCGGTGGTCTGCACAAGAATGATCTCGTCATGGCAGCCAAGACCGATTCCATTGCGGCTGACTGACACAGACACTACCGTCAGCCGCAATAATCGAATTAACGAAAACAGATTTTAAGCTACAGTATCGTGGTGCGCTCCAAGCCATCCATCTCGATAGGTCCACAGTCAACAGGACGCCCCCTTCGACCATGAGCAACGTTGTTCCTTTCAAAAAGCCGAAAGTGACCGAGATACACAAAGGTAAAACCCTGTGTCGTCACGGCTTCCATAAATGGATTATTAAGCAGGAAAAGCAGTTCGATTCGCAGCAGGGTCGTCTGGTAACCATTTACAAGTGCGAGCGCTGCGGCAAGCAGAAAACCGAAGCTCACTAAACTCTTCTCATAGTCGTCAGACTCTCTTCACTATCAGCCTCAAGCCCGGTTGACTTCTTGGTCACCCGGGGCGGCCGGCTGTCGATTTCAGCCAATCAGACTTAGAGACCCTCCAAGGCTGGCCAATACTCTTTTGGCGTTTTGCCCTGATTGGCCTGTCCAATATTTGGTTGTCTGCCGAGAGCGGTACGCTAATCATTTCGCCGAATTCTTTCCGCTTGCGTGCCGGAGATAGTTCTGTGAGCCGCAGCTTTTAATAAAATTTTGGGTTTAAAACGAAATTTTAATAAAAATTCGAAATAGTTCATTGACAATCTCCCAACGCTCAAACCCTCTGAGAGCGCCGGTTTTACGGCATTTGCTGATCACAAGAGCCATTTTCTGATTAACTGGTAAGGCCGCATTGGCTTGTTTGGTATCCCAGTGTGTGCCACTATTGGTTCCATGGTTCGCAATAATTGGCCAAGTCGATAGGCGAAGGCGGCTGTCAGGACATGTCAGACCACGCGAACTTTCACCTCTAGAGGTGAGAGTGCGTCCCGCACAGGGGGGATCTGTGCGGCCAGATTCGCTTCAGAAATCGACACATCATAAAAAGCACAAACCTAGTCGGAGAAATAAAAATGCCAAGACTGAATCTTAAGCCGATGGCAACAATAATTGCTGCAACACTGGTTTATCCAGTAACTGTAGTGGCTCAGGATGCACCTGAACGAGTGGAAGAAGTTATTGTTGAAGGGGTTCGAAGTTCCGAAGCCAATGCCCGTGAAATGGAGCGGGAAAAAGATGTTTTCAGCTCCGTTATTTCCCAGGATGACGCCGGTAACTTTGCCGATCAAAACGTAGCGGAAGCGCTCCAGCGACTACCCGGCGTCACTATCACTAAATCCGACGGTCAGGGCGAATTCGTCAACATCCGGGGTATGGGGGCGGGTTTTGTCGGAGTTAGCATGAACAATTCCGAGCTGGCATCGGCTAGCGGAGATGGACGCGCAGTGGGGCTGAACACTATTCCCGCTGATTTGATGGGTTCTATCGAAGTTTTCAAATCGCTCACACCCGACATGGATCTCAACTCGATCGCCGGTCGCGTGAACGTTAATTCAGTAACAGCATTTAGCCGTGGCGAAGATAGTTTGCGCGTATCAGTTCAAGGTGCAATGCACGAACAACGCGGCGATTTTTCCCCCAAGGCGACACTGATTGGGACCAAGTTACTGGCCGATGACTCGGTCGGCATCGCGATATCCCTGTCGCACGAAGAGCGCGCCACAGAAGTTAATCAGATCGTTAATGACGCCGGTCTGCGTTACATCAGACCATCGCGCCCCGGTATCGGCCCCAGTAGCAACTACGAGGGCAACGAGTATACCTCTCTGGATTACAGCCAAAACTATTTTTATAACTTCGAAGATGAGAATGTATTGGGCGCTGACCCATACATTGGTCTGCCCCGCATGCTAACCCCCAACAACTTTGAGGTGCGTCAGGACGAAAGCGAGCGTACGCGTTCGGCCGCCACTTTGGACCTTGGTTGGCGACCCACGGCAGACAGTGAATATTACCTGCGCGTTGCAAGAACCGATTATACAGACGAAGAATTAACCCTGCGGGAGTACTACAACTTCGGCGCTGGTGATGCTCGTTATATTGCGTATGTGGATCCCGGGTTTGAGCCGGTTCCCGAGGAAGGGTTTCCTCACGACAATCTTTTTGCGGTCGGTAATGCAGATTTGCAGCAGCGGGTATTTATCCAGAAAGCGGAAGACACCAACACTACGGTTACCTTGGGTGGTGAAAACGTCTTTGCGGATACCTGGACTTTGGATTACGAGTACCACACCTCCAGCAGCGAACGGGAGAACCCGGACGACCGGCGCGTGCAATTTCGCAAACGATATCTGCCTATGGTCGGCCAGCTTGACAGGGAAGACATCATGGCGAGGACTATCGCCTCCGGTGCTTTGGCCAATCTTGCGACCAGGGCGGGAACCCCTTTTCCGTCATCAGGCGTTCCAGGCACCAGTGGTTATACCGGCAGTCGTCCCTATGTTCTCGGCGAGCGTTACCAAGGTGGGCTTTCCTACGACAACCTTTATCTTGAAGACGGGCTGAGAACCGATGATGTTGAGCAGGTCCAGGTGAATCTGCGCAAGGATTTCCATAATGGAGTCGTCAACTACGTATCCGCTGGCGTTCAACTGAAAGAGCGGGACAGGTTTCGCGACAGGGCGATTTGGAGCGTAAATCCACAAGATTATACGGATGGCTGTGGCGAGGATATGGACTGCGCGCTCTGGGCGAATACCACTATTGGACTCTCGGGATTCGATACTTATACCCCGCGCAATGATCGTTTTGATCATGACTTCATCACCATTCATGATGCCGAAATGCTGATTGATGCCACTCGCAAAATTCCACTTTCACTGGATCCATTGCGTTCGGGCGCCGCGAGCAACAGCGAAAACTATTCAGTGTATGAAAATAGCGATGAAGCATATCTGATGGGCGAATTCCAGATTGCCGATAACGCAAGCCTCATCGCGGGTGCGCGTTATGTCCAAACAGAATACGGCTCAACCGGATATCTCAGTATGCGTCACGACCGGTTCCAGGAAGATGAAGGATTCGCGCGGGATATTGTTATGCCGTTGACTGATCCCAATGGAGGGGGCTACGTAGTCAATGAATACGACGGCGTTTATCCCGGCCTGCACTTGCGTTGGGATGCCACCGATCAATTGCTGGTGCGCGGCGCGATCTGGACCAGTTTTACACGCCCGAGCTTTGGTCAGGCGTCCGCCCAGGCTGAATTTAGCGACCGTGTAAAACTATGCCGAGAAACACCGCTTAACCAGGGCACCAGCAATGAACGAGATCGTTGCAGTGACAATATAAAAGGTGACTTAGGTATTCAGCCGGAGTTGGGTGAAGACGGTTTTGTACGAGATATTTCTGAACAGTTGTCATTGGCGCCAGGTGGTAACGCGCTTCGCCTGGGGAATACCGACCTAACCGCTATGGAGGCCACCAACTTTGATGCGTCTGTCAGTTGGTATGGTGACAACGGGCGTTTTCTTGAAGCGGCAGTATTCTACAAGGACCTGTCTGATTACATTGTAGATATCCGCGGCACGTCCTACACCCGCGAACAGCTGCCGGACAATGTGCGCCAAGCTATTGACCAGATCGATTCAACCGATGGCGGTGTTCCAAGTACGGACGATTTCACCACTAACATCTTCAAAATTGATCCCAACTTTGTTTTCCACAATGTGGATACCACCGTTAATGGCGATAAAGCGCAGGTTTACGGACTGGAATTGAGCTATTCCGAATTCTTCAATAATGGATTATTTATCACCAGCAACCTGACGTTACTCGATAGTAAGGCTGATGCCGGGGAAACAGTGCGTGCAGAAGAAACGCCTATGCCCAATCAGGCAGACGTAACGGCCAATATGTCCATTGGTTGGGAAAATGATTTCGCATCAGCGCGTTTGATCGGAAATTATCGAAGCAAAATCCTCAACCAGATCGGCACCTGCTCACAGGCGGATATTGATCGGGATGCTCAGTGGGCACAGCTGAATGACGCTGGCAATTCCAATGCGCTTGCCAACGCGGCGGGGGATGGAACCGTCTATTCCGAATACTGCCAACGCTGGGCGGATGTATATCAGGATGCGGTATTCGGGCTGGACTTTAAAGCAACGTACAGCCTGAACTCCAATGTCAAATTTTACTTTGACGTCATGAATGTTACCGAGGACGTAGACGTCTTCTACTACCGAGGGAATGAACACTCGAGCGGTAATGTTCTTTATAAGTCCGAAGGACTCGGCCGAACCTACCAAGCCGGAATCAACATACGGTTCTGGTAAGTCTGGCAACCCATGCACAGCGGCAAGCGGGATGAGGGGCGCTGCCTTGAAAAGCAGCAAGCGTTTGGCAATGTGCTTTTTATGCAAGATCAAGATCTATCCATGAGAATCGACTCAATAAAAACATAGGAGATCAATCCATGACAAAAGCTAAATTATTTGCTGCCATGCTGATGGCAAGCTCAATGTTGGCCGCCTGCGGCGGTGGGGGCAGTAGCAGTAGTAACAGCTCCGGATCGAGCTCAAGCTCCAGCTCCAGTAGTAGCGGAGGTGATTGTGGTGTTTTGGGGTGTGTTGACGATCCGGTTGTTACCGAGCTTGATATCAGCAACCAGGAATTCCCGCTGATTGAGCGCTTTGAAACAAGCGCGGCGGCCGGCACCAACGAAGCAGAATATTTTTTCTCGCCTGAATACAAAACACTGAATTCTGCAAATCCCCAGACCTTGCCAGATGGCACTGTCCATGAGGATCCATTCCCTGCTTTTTATTATGCGACCGCGGGCCTTTGGGATGTGGACGAAGTGACTGGCGAGCAGGTTATCTCTGAAGACGTCGACTACAGCTTGCTTGTTGGCGATGGATATCTCGCACTATCCAATGCGCGTTTCACCATCGGTCAGCTGCTTCCAGATGTGGTCACGGCTGCAGACTCTGAAGAGGGTGACGCAAAAAATAAAACCAGTAATGCGCCGGTGAGTTCAAGCTGGGGCGAACTCGATTTAAGCCAACCCTACCGAGTCTCATTCTGTCTGAAAGACAGTGGTCTTGCCGGGGCCGGTAGTGGCGGCAACCTTGAGTTGTACGTTGATAACAACTCCGGTGGCAACCAGGGCCAGTCCATCCATGGTGATCAGTCCAAGTTGCTCGGCACTGCCGCCGCAAACCTGATCCCCGGAAATCGACTCGTTATTGACGTGCCCGGTTCTGCACAGCAGGTGGATGCCAATGGTGAAACTCTGGGGCTGATAAGCGCCACAGCTGATGTATTCGGCACCGAGCATTCGTATCTGCAGTTGCGGGTGAGTTCAGGTGGCTACGCGGTTATCAGTGATCTGGTGATTGAGCATCAAAACGAGAATGGTGACTATGTTAACTACTTGCCCTGCGAGGCGGCAGAAGGGCTTTACGAGCAGGCACCGCCACCGTCAGTGAAGGGTCAAATGTTCACCGAGTTGCCGCTGAATGTTGATTTCAGTGTTGGCCGTGATGAGTTTTTTGGTGGAGAGGACGCGGCAGGTGATTTCCTCGCAATCTCGGATGCTCCGACCAAACCATTCTATACCGCGCTAAGTTCAGCCAGCCGCATTTTTATCGAGGGTGAAGGTGACGCGGCGGTCATGCGTTTCGGTAACGCCTATTGGGCGGCGGGCTACATTCCTGGTACGGAAGAAAATCCTGCGCCGACTGGCGATATGGATCTTAGCTATGACTACAGCATTACTATAGAAATTGATGAGGTTCCGACGTTCAAAAAAGTTGATGGTGATGGCTTCCAGGTTCAGATAGACAACGCAACCAGTAGTGCCGATACCGGACCCCATGGTGCTGCGTCTAGACTGGTTGAAATTCTGCCGTCGGATGGTTTGGAGACAGGAACCTTGGTTATCAATGTTCCCGGAGCCGTCACCATGAATGGCGAGCCAGTGACTGTTACCTCCACTGATGAGACTACTGGTGTTACAACAACTGAACCGCTGGTTATTGAGGAGCATCTCGGCACTGAATCTTCGTTCCTGATGTTCCGCTGTCCCGGTAATTGCGACAACGCCGCGGAAGGTGAGGGTGGTATCGTAGTTTCGAGCATTGTTGTTGATTATCAGGGTGAAGGTCCGGGAGAGACAGCTTGGGCCGGGCAGGCCTTACCGTTGCTTGGTGAACCGGGTGTCGCGCCTTCAGGAAGCATTGCGGAGAATACCGAATCATCCGTTACTTTGACTGCGACGGGTGGCAAGGTTAACTCCAGTAATCACGCCTTCTTTTTTGCTCATCAGCAGATCGATATGAGCGATTTCGCGATAACGGCTCAAGTGACAGCCATTGATGCCCCGGAATCCGGAGGCGATGGCTATCGTTTTGGCATGATGGTGACTACCAGCCTGGAGTACGCGGAAGTCTATGCGGATCTGGGAGCCTATGCTGAGTTGAGTTTCTATGTCGATGGAGATGGTGGCGCACTCACAGGTTCACGCATTACGTTGAAGGACGGCGGTAGTCGCTCCCGGTCAGACGTTGGCGAACCTCTGGCGGTAGGTGATTGGATTCGCATGGAGGTTGCTGATGACGGCGAAGATAAACGCGTTACCTGGTGGATCTCTCACGATAATGGTAGCACTTGGATCAAGGAAAATAGCAAATCCGGTGCCGATTTTGCTGCGACCGCAGCCGATGATGCCTGGTATGTTGGATTCTTCGGTGCACCAGGAGATGCTGACGTGACGATGGAGTTCGACAACATTTCAATCACACCGGTTACGGCTGAATAACCCACTTTGAAGACCATAGCGTGAGAACTCAGAAACGCTAGCAAACGGCCGCAGCTTCCGCTAAAGGAGCTGCGGCCTGTTCCTTCCTGAAACGCAATTTATCTCCAATAAGCGAGAATATCGTCATGATGGCAACGAAGCCTTTAGGTATTATTGTATTTGCCGGCCTGCTGACAGCATGCGGCGGCGGCTCCTCTGATAGTGGTTCGACGACGTCTTCCAGCAGCTCGTCAAGTTCTTCTTCAAGCAGTTCATCTTCCAGTTCATCCAGCAGTTCATCTTCTGGTGGCTCAATAACTGATGACTTCACCTTCGAAGGTGATCCCAGTGAAACATTATCCTGTGACGCGGCCAATAGGGTGCAGGGCTACGCCAGCCTGGGCAACGGCACCACGGGCGGCGCGGACCTGGGTAGTGGTATTTATGAGCAGACGGTTTCCACCGGAGCTGAATTGCGGGATGCCCTGCAAGCGGAGGAGTTCGCTGACCGTCCATTGACTATTTATGTGGATGGTGAAATTACCTGGGAAAATTCAAACAAGGACGGTATTGATATCCGTCGCAATAACGTGTCGATTTTGGGGCGTGCCAATGCCGCGTTTATTGGCGTGGGTCTTGAGATCAGACACGGTGCCAGCAATATTATTATCCGCAACCTCACTATGAGCCAAGTGCCCCAGTCCCATGGCGCGGGGGATATCATCAGCCTGGACGGGCGCGATGGACCAATTCGCAACATCTGGATTGATCACAACGAACTGTTCAACTCGCTCACACCAGCTATTCCGGATGATTGCACAAGCGATTGTAACAATAAGGACTATCATGACGAGCTCGTCAGTGGTCGGGGAGACGTGGGGCATATCACCATCTCCTATAACTACCTGCACGACAGCTGGAAAACATCATTATGGGGTTCGTCCGATAGTGCCGAAGAAGATACAGAACGCACGGTGACGTTTAGCCACAACTATTGGGAAAACGTGAATTCCCGTTTGCCCCTGTTCCGCTATGGCGAAGGCCACGTCTTTAACAATTACTATCACCAGGTCGCAGGCTCCGGTATCAATGCACGTATGAGAGCGGAGATGCGTATTGACGGGAACGTCTTTGAAAGCGTCAAGGACCCCATAGTGTCTATGGATAGTCCTGAACTGGGTTACTGGAATGTAGAGCACAACCTGTTTTCCGACATTACCGGAGGCGGTTCCTGCAATGCCAGTACGCCACCATGCAGAAGTGCGCACGGGATATCGACCGGGAGCTTTATGCCCCCTTATGATTACGCGTTGATGGACCCACAGTTCGTCAAGGTTCACCTCAACGCCAACGTGGGTGCTGGACAAATCAGTCACTGCTTTGACTAGCTGGGGGCACTTCATCTGCACCGCTGTCAGGTACTCCGAGTTTTGGCAGGTTGTCGTAACAACAACCTGCTAGCTCAGGAGTTCTTCAGCATGGAGAGGCAAATAGAGAGGTATCGCGGAAGGAGTTTCGTTCGGTTATCCAACCATGGGTTGATCAAACCGCACTTTCTATCACCACGCCTGTTTCTGGCAGCGCCTTGTCGTCCAGCCAGCTTTTACCTTCACGCCAAACCAATCGACCTTCGGCAAACCAGCGTACCGCCTGGGGATAGATGATATGTTCCTGTTCCAGCACACGCAGGGACAGGGTTTGTTCGTCATCGCCAGGTAAAACGGGCACTCGCGCCTGGATAATTGCGGGGCCGCCGTCCAGTTCATCGGTAACAAAATGAACCGTCACGCCGTGGACGCGGTCACCGGCTTCGAGTGCGCGCTTGTGGGTGTGCAGTCCCTGGTACTTGGGCAAAAGGGAGGGGTGGATATTGAGCATGCGGCCGCTGTAGTGCTGGGTGAAGCCCGGCGTGAGTATGCGCATGAACCCGGCCAGTACCACCAGCGCGGGTTCGTACCCATCAATAAGTTGACGCAACTGCTCATCAAAGGCGTCGCGGCTGTCGAAGTTTTTGTGGTTAATCACATGAGCTTCAATGCCGTGCCGCTCAGCTCTGTCCAACCCTTTGGCATCCGGCCTGTTGCTGATGACCGCGCATATGCGTATTGGCAGACTGCCATTTTCCTGGCCATCAATCAGTGCCTGAAGGTTGCTGCCGCTGCCGGATATGAGCACCACCACAGGTATTGGCTGTGTTGTCATGGGTAAGGAATACCTAGGCCAGATTCTTCAGCAGAACTTCGGCCTCAGCTTGGGCTGTATCACCGGCTTCGATATGACCAATGATAAATGCTGTTTCGCCGGCTTGGTTGAGCAGATCCACCGCTTGCTGAGCGGAGGCTTCGGGAACACAAATGACCATGCCGATGCCGCAGTTGAAGGTGCGGTACATCTCTTCATGGGCAACATTGCCCTGTTCCTGCAACCAGACGAAAATATCCGGCAATTGCCAGCGGCTGCAATCAATAACCGCTTTGCTGCCAGTGGGCAGGACCCGGGGAATATTCTCCAGCAAGCCACCGCCAGTGATGTGGGCCATGGCGTGTACCGGCAGCTCGTTCAGCAATTTCAACAGTGGCTTCACGTAGATGCGAGTGGGCGCCATCAAGGCATCAGCCAGGGTGGTTTCCCCCAGGGGTTGCTGCAAATCCGCACCGGAGACTTGCAGAATCTTGCGGATCAAGGAATAGCCGTTGGAGTGCGGGCCACTGGACGTGAGGGCGATCAGCGTATCGCCGGCTTGCACTTTGGTGCCGTCCAGTATCCGAGATTTCTCAACCACGCCGACGCAAAAACCCGCCAGGTCGTAGTCTTCACCTTCATACATGCCGGGCATTTCGGCGGTCTCACCGCCCACCAACGCACAACCGGCCAGCTCACAACCTGTACCGATTCCGTTTACAACCTGGGCGGCAGTATCCACGTCCAGCTTGCCCGTGGCGTAGTAATCCAGAAACATCAATGGCTCGGCACCGCCCACGATCAGGTCGTTGACACACATAGCCACCAGATCGATACCAATAGTGCCGTGCTGCTTCAGCTGCATGGCCAGGCGCAGCTTGGTGCCAACGCCGTCGGTGCCCGCCACCAGAACCGGTTCCTGGTAGCCCTTGGGCAATTCACACAAAGCACCAAAACCGCCAAGACCCGCCATGACCTCGGGTCGACGCGTACGCTTGGCCACAGATTTGATGCGGTTGACGAGCTCATTACCTGCGTCGATGTCGACGCCGGCGTCCTTGTAGCTCAAGCTCGGTTTGGAAGTAGGGCTGGGTTTGTCGGTGGAGGTCATGATGAGTCTTATCGCAGTTGAGTTTGGGCGAGGCCGCTGAAACGAGCTGTGCAACACACCCTTGTTCGTGCAAAAGTCTATAGGGCTGTGGTACGACAGTCTCGGTTTCCGGTTTGAAAAACCCGCGTATTCTATCAGACTTTCAGCGAGCTCTGTGCAAAACCCATCGCGATGCAGGAGCGCTTGGCGACCGTCCAGGATCGTTGGCATGGAGCGGCGAAATAACGGGAGAACGGACATCAAAACTCTGAACGAAGTACTGTTTGTCGTAGTGCGGGCCTTGTTACAATGTCTTGAATTACAGAGTTACAATGTCCTGAATCACAGAACTGAATTGGAGTAGCCGACTTGGTCCGTCTTGCCCTGAGAGTAGTTGGATGTCTATTGATGGCAGTCGCCGTTGCCAACCCGGTGTGGTCAGCGGAGCCTCTTGATCTGTTCGAGGCCTCCGTACCCGTAGCATCCCAGAGTTCGTCGGAACGGGCCGAAGCTGCGCGGGCCGGTTTGCGCAAGGTGTTGACCCGCATGTCGGGCTCACCGGCTGCAGCGGATGCCGAAGGCATGCAGGAAGCCTACATCCAGGCTCAGAATTACATCGAGCAGTTCCACTACGAGCCTTATGACCCTGCCGGGGATGTCCAACCCGTTAGCGGCGCTAATGAACTCTTGGTGATGACATTTGCACAAAGCGTCATCGAGCGACTGCTGCGCGACGCGGGCCAGCCGTACTGGCCGCCGAACCGCCCCAGCGTTTTGATTTGGCTGGTCGAGGACTCTGCCAGTGAAGGCAAACTCCTCGTCAATAATTCAGAGGCGCCTGTGGTCCAGGGGTTGCTGATAAGCGGGCGGCAACGGGGGCTGGAGATTCGTCTGCCCTTGCTGGATCTGGAAGATCAACTGGCACTGCCGTCCAATAAACTGTGGCAGCTGAATGAGACCGCCGTACTGGCCGCCTCTGAACGCTACAACGCGGACACGGTTCTGGTGGGGCGTTATTCCGAGACCTCTCGCGGCGAATGGTTGTCGACCTGGGAATTCTTTCATCGCGGTGTGGCTCGGGAATACGATTTTCGTGCCGATGACGGTGTGTCTCTGGGAATGGCAGCATTGGCCCCCCTGGCGGACTACCTCGCGACCTTGTATGCGGTTTCTCCCCAGGACTACGAGAATCCGGGACTGGTTGTGAATCTATCCGGCATTTCCAACTTTGGGGATTACTGGCAGGCATTGAACTATCTGGGCAATCTCGCGGTGGTGTCGGACGTGGCGCTCCAAGCTGTGCGTGGTGATGCCTTGTTGCTCAATGTTGAGGCCGAGGGCGATCCGGAGACCCTGCGCAATGTGTTGGCGCTGGATGGCAAGCTGCAGCCGGCCTATACCACCCCGGTTGACGTGAATACGCCACCCTGGCTTCGAGTCGAAGAAGGTACACCGGCGCGTCCACTGCAGTATGTATGGCGGGACTAAGAAAGAGCGTGACTGATACGAAGGGTTTGGCAGGGATAATGTTTGGCGGAGCCCAAATCAGAATGATGTCGAGTAATTGAAATGACCAATGTTTCACCAGTGCAGCTGAGCCTGGGTGTCTCCCTGCGGGATGATGCCACGTTCTCCAATTTTTACGCGGCTGATGACAACAACCGGGAAATTCTTGCGGCGGTCGAAGCCGTGAGTCACCAAGCCTGTAACAACAGTTTGGTCATATGGGGTGGTCGTGGCGCCGGCGTCACTCATTTGCTCCAGGCATGTAGCCGCGTTGCCAGCGAAGCGGGCATTGCCGTGCAATATCTCCCATTGCGTGAACTGGTCGGTTACGCACCGACGGATATTTGCGATGGCCTGGAAACCCTGCAACTGGTTTGCCTGGATGGAATTGACGAGATCTGCGGTAATCGGGAATGGGAGCAGGCGCTGTTTCACCTATTCAACAATCTCCGTGATGCTGGCCACTGCCTGCTTATGGCATCACACACCAGCCCGCCATCAATCCCGATTTTGCTGCCGGATCTCAAGTCTCGAATTCTCGGCAGTGTGGTTTATCACCTGCACAATTTGAAAGATGAAGAAAAGCAAACCGCCTTGCAGATGCGCGCCAGAGCGCGCGGCCTGGAAATGCCCGATGACGTTGCCCGTTTCATCTTGAGTCGCGCACCGCGCGACACCAACGAATTATTTTCAATGCTCAACGAACTCGACGACGAATCCCTGCAGCAGCAAAGGAAGCTCACCATTCCATTCGTCAAGGATGTGTTGGGGTTTTGATGGGAGAAGCTGTAAGCCGCAAGCCACAAGCCGCAAGCTTCAAGCCAAGGCATCGCTCTACGCTCTCGGAGCTGAATCAGCAGCGATGAGCCAAAGCACAAAATTACCCTTGATCCTATACTTGTAGCTTGTAGCTTGTAGCTTGTAGCTTGTAGCTTGTAGCTTGTAGCTTTTCCCTTTTCCCTTTTCCCTGTCTTTTAAATCACAACCTCCCACACTGCAGGCACTGGGCGTAGATGCCATTGTGTCGGGCGTTGACGAGTGGTGCGATGCTTTGCTGTAACTGGCCGTAGAACTGGCCCAGCGATGCTTGGCCGGCCAGCAGACCGCTGTTGCCGGACAGGTTGTGGCTCAGGTTGCTGCCCAACAGGTTGCCAATGGCATTGCCGCGGAGGCTGGCCGCAAGGCTTTCCACTTCGCCGTTGATGGCGCGGAGCAGTTGTTGCCCCGGGCTCAGCTCGGCTTCCACCAGCTCTACACTGTAGTCTGTTACGCCGGCCAGCTCGGCAGCTGCGGCAATGGCATCCTCGAGATAACCCAACTCATCCACCAATCCAAGCTCCGCGGCTGTTGCGCCCGTCCAGACTCGCCCCTGGGCCACTTCATGAACTTCCTGTGGCGATTTATTGCGTGCGTCCGCCACTAGACCGATGAAGCGTTGATAGATGGATTCCACGCTCGCCTGGGCCACTTGCGCCGCTTTGGGATCGAGAGCGCGATCCAGCCGATCGGCACCGGCCAGGTCTGTGGTGCCAATACCATCCACGTTAATGCCGAGATTATCGAGGGTTTTTTCGAAGGTGGGGAACAGCCCGAACACGCCGATAGAGCCGGTGATGGTGGAGGGTGTGGCCCAGATTTGGTCTGCCGGCGCACTGATCCAGTAGCCACCGGATGCCGCCACGCTGCCCATGGATACCACAATGGGTTTGCCCGCAGCACTGACCGCTTCCAATTCCTGGCGAATGATTTCAGACGCGAAGGCGCTGCCACCGCCACTGTCCACACGCAGCACCAGGGCCTTGATTCCGTCGTTGTCCCGCGCGTCACGAATCAGACGCGCCAAGCTGTCGCTGCCAATGCTGCCGGCGGGTTGCTCGCCGTCCACAATATTGCCGCTGGCGACGATCAGCCCGACGCGGTCCATTTTCAGCGGTTGCACGACTTTTTGCGCAAGATACTGATCCTGGTGTATCGCTTTGAATCCATCGCCGAAATCATTGACGCCGAAGCGTGATACCAAAAGGTTTTCCATCGCCACTCGCGATACGAGGCTGTCCACAAACCCATGTTCCAAAGCCAGCTGTGCACTGTCGCCCTGGGTACTGGCAAGGTGGGAATCCAGGTTGTTGATGAAATTGTCCACTGCGCCCGCAGGTAACTGGCGGGCTGTCTCAATGCGACTGCTATACATGCCCCAGAGCTCGTTGATCCACTGGGTGTTGTGCTGACGGGATGCGGTGGACATGCTGTTGCGGGTGAAAGGCTCAACAAAATCCTTGTATTGACCCACGCGGAAGACGTGCACGTTGATATCAAGTTTTTCCAGCCCTTGCTGCATGTAGTGCTGATACATGCCGAAGCCGCTGAGCAGCACACCGCCCATGTCATTCAGGTAGATTTCGTCGGCGTAGCTCGCCAGATAGTATTGCGCCTGAGTGTAGTTATCGGAGTAGGCAATAATGGGTTTGCCTGAATCCTTGAACAGCTGCAACGCGGTGCCGACTTCTTCAAGTTTGCTCAGAGCACCACCGGCAAGCCAGTTCAAGTCGAGAATCAACGCAGAAATATTGGCATCCTGTGCACCGGCTTTGATGGTCAGTACAAGATCGCGTACCAGAGTCTCGGTGGGCATGGAGTTGGATTCCAGCAACCACAGGCCCGGGCTTCGATAAGACATCTGATCCACAAGATAACCGGAGGGCTGAACGACCAGCGGACCTTCCTTGGGTATGGGGAAATGTTTGGGGCTGAATATCGCTGCAATCACCACCAGCAGAATCAACAAAAATATCAGGTTGAAGGTCGCCACGCGCAACCAGGTGATCAGTCCCCAGAAGCCAATCCACAAGCGGGCGATGGGGTTGCGGCGTTCAGTCATGGTTTTTCCTTGTCCGTGAGAGAGTGGTTCGATTGTATCTGGGAATACTGCAACCAACGGCTGGTCAGCATTGCGCTGACAAAAATTACTACGCTGAGCGCGAGTATGCTGAAGTCTATCCAGGAGGCAACGGAAGACATGCTGCCCTCAACCGCCTTGATAAAGTAAAGCAGGATCACAAAACAGAGCCAGCTATAGGCCCGGTAGCGCTTTTTACGCATCGACGGCCACAGAATCAGCAGCGGTACGCAGACGATGGCCCAGAGTATGGGTGAAAAACCTGCACCCGCGAGCCCTGCATTACCGAAAGCCCAGATCGTCAGCACGCCGATCAACGCGGCGTAGGCCAGATTGACGCACAGGTGCGCTATGCGCAGCTTGATTGCCAGGTGATTAATAGTTTTTTCGGCCATTAATTTTCCGCCGTCAACTTCAAGGCCAACTGCGCCAGTCGATTGCCCTGGGCACGGCACAGTTCCGATTCATCCTCACTAAGCGGGCGATCCGCTTTGGTGCCGGCAGTGTGTGACGCACCGTAGGGGGTGCCGCCGGTTTCGGTTCGGTGCAGGCCGGCTTCGCTGTAGGGAATGCCGGCGATGACCATACCGTGGTGGATGAGTGGCAACATCATGCTCAGCAGCGTGGTTTCCTGCCCACCGTGGAGTGAGGCCGTGGAGGTGAACACCGTCGCGGGCTTGTCGATCAAATCGCCATTGATCCACTGACTGGCAGTGCCGTCCCAAAAATATTTTAAGGACGCCGCCATATTGCCGAACCGCGTCGGACTGCCCACAGCCAGCCCGGAACAGGAACGGAGATCGTCTTCCGTGCAGTAAATGTCACCTTCTGCAGGAATGGCAGGTTCTGTGGCCTCTGTCACTGTAGAGACCTTCGGTACCGTGCGCAGGCGCGCTTCGACGCCGGGCACCAGGCTGATGCCTCGGGCGATCTGCTGTGCCATGGCGCGGGTGGCGCCGTTGAGGCTGTAATAAAGAACGAGAACGTAGGGCTGGCTCATAGCAGTTCCAGCACATTTTCCGGTGGGCGACCCAGTACCGCGCGATTCCCTTTGACCACGATAGGGCGCTCGATGAGCTTTGGCTCGGCGGCCATTGCGTCGATGATGGCTTTTTCAGACAGCGCTGCGTCCGAGAGTCCTTGGGACTTGTAGGCATCTTCACCTTTGCGCAACAGCTCCCGGGCACTGATTCCCAATTTCTTGACGAGAGCGGCGAGTGTGGCCGCGCTTGGTCGCGCTTCCAAATACAGTACGACCGTCGGCTCAACGCCGTTTTCCTGCAGTAACGCCAGAGTCTGGCGTGACTTTGAGCAACGCGGATTGTGATAAATGGTGAAATCTTGAGCCATGACAAATTCCTGGAGTTCTTAAACAGTGAGCAAACAGCCGCTATTGTAAACAGAATGGGCGCTGCATCCCAGCAGTGAAGATCAGCCAGGTGTTCAGTAATCTGCGGCGTGAGGGCGTAAGTGGTGTCAGATAACGGGACTTTCAGTTCTCAGTTCTCAGGGTTCGCGTGCAGTGTAGCGGCTCACTTCGGCCACTGCCTGATCGATCACCTGCTCCAGAGGCTGCGCCGTGTTTACGTTGACGACGTTGTATTCGCCGGCGGGATTTTCCAAGCTGTCAAATTGGCTATCGAGCAGCCCAGGGGGCATAAAGTGGTCGGTGCGTTTTACCAGCCGCTGCTGGATGGTGGCTTTGTCGCCTTGCAGAAACAGAAACAGCGTGTCGAAGTCGGTGTGTCGCAAAGGCTCGCGGTGAAATTTCTTTAGCCCGGAAAATGCCAGAACGCAGTTTTCACCCTGGGCCGCCAGTTGCTTCAGATGGCTGCAGATTTTTTTAATCCAGGGCTCGCGAAGCTCATCGGACAAGGGTGTACCTTTCGCCATGCGCGTGCGCGCTTCTTCCGAGTGATAGTCATCACCATCCAGATAACGGAATCCAAAATGTTGGGCAAGCGCGGTGGCAATGGTGGATTTGCCGCTGCCGGATACGCCCATGACGACGATCAAAAGCGGTCCGTGATGTGGTTGCATGGCTAGGCTCTTTGATAAAGGGTAAAAGGTAAAAGTCGTGGTTCCTCGACATCGGTTAACGCTTGAGGTTCAGCGCCCGGTTGTCGTTAGTGGATGCAAGGCTATGATTTATTCACTCATCATTGCCGTTTCATAAGCGCTGGTAACCGAGACAATGTCGGAAGGCGCCTACGGCTTTTTCGACCTACCCACATCTGTTCACCATTGACTCATCACCAGCCTACCGCCAGTTTTCCTGCCAGGCTACCATCACTTTTTCGGAATAGGTCCAGTAGTAACCATAACTGCCGTTGTAGCGCGCCAGGGCTTCAGCCCAGTTGCCTTTGGCGCGGTCGTAGTAGTATTTCAGGATGGTACAACCGTAACGCAGGTTGGTCTGCAGGTCGATGAGGTTGTCATCCTCGCGGCCGATTTCCTTTTTCCAGAACGGCATGATCTGCATCATTCCCTGGGCACCCACACGGGATACGGCATAGCGGTCGAAATGGCTTTCTACCTCAATCACAGCCAATACAAACTCGGGAGGAATGCCGGCGCGGTGAGCCTCCAGGTGAACGTGGCGCAGAATCTCGAATCGAGTGGCGGGATCTTTTACATATTTCTCGAGTTGCCCGGACTTCTGTACCAGCCACACCTCGGCGTCATAGCGATCCTCAAAGCTGTCGGAGGCGGCAATCGATTCCTTCAACAGCTTGCGCAATTCTGGCTCCACATCCCGTGGCGCTGCTTGAACCAGGGACGGATCAATATTCGTATGGGCAACGGTAAGGGGCGGTTGCCCCTCAGCAAAGGTCGCGGAGCCACACAGGCAGAGCCACAGCGCTGCCGCCAGCGTCAAGGGTTTGTTTCTGGCTGTACTGCAGACTGGGAATTGTGCCGAGTTATTCATGTTCAGGGTTTGGGTTTGATCGTCTGGAGTCGTGGCGAGCGACTGTCGGACCACCTTGTGGTTGACGTTACGGCGGAAAACCGGCTAACGGCGCACGACCTGGGCCAGAAATTCGCGCAGCTGTTCCGATGGCACGTCGCGGCTTTCTGCATCCCGACGGCCCTTGTATTCGATGGTGCCACCCTCGAGCCCGCGATCACCGACAACCAGGCGGTGTGGAATGCCGATGAGTTCAACGTCGGCCAACATGGCGCCCAATCGCGCTTTCGCCTCATCCATAAATAGCACATCGTAGCCATCGGTGCGCAGCTCGGCGTAGAGTTTTTCACAGGTTTGCGCGACCAGTTCCGATTTATGCATATTGATCGGCACTATAGCGATCTGGAAGGGCGCAATCGCCTCCGGCCAGATGATGCCCTTGTCGTCATGGTTCTGCTCGATGGCCGCCGCCACTGTGCGCGAAACCCCAATGCCATAGCAGCCCATGGTCAGTGTCTGTTCCTTGCCATTCTCGTCCAGCACCCGGGCCTTCATGGCTTCGGAATATTTGCTGCCCAGCTGGAAGATATGGCCCACTTCGATACCGCGTTTGATTTCCAGCGTACCCTGTCCACAGGGGCTGGGGTCACCCACGACCACGTTGCGGATGTCTTCCACGCGCTCGCAGGGCAGGTCGCGCTGCCAGTTCACGTCAGTCAAGTGGTAGCCGGTGCGGTTGGCGCCGCAGACGAAATTGGCAAGGGCAGCGGCAGCGCGATCCACGATCACTGGGATGTCCAGACCAACGGGGCCGAGCGAGCCCACCTCGGCTCCGAGCTCGGCGGCTACTCGCTGTTCCGCAGCAAATGTCAATGGTGCTGCAACACCGGCCAGTTTTTCTGCCTTCACTTCATTGAGTGCGTGATCACCGCGCAACACCAGTGCAACCAACCCTTGTTCCCCGTTATCGTCGGCTTCGCTCAGCACGATCAGTGTCTTAACCAGGGAATCAGTCGTTATTTCCAGGTAGCTCGCGACCTCTTCAATAGTCTTTTGGTCCGGTGTCGCCACTTCAGCCATGGGTGCTGGATCAACGTTGGCCGCTGTCGGGGCCAGTGCTTCGGCCATTTCCACATTGGCGGCGTAGTCACTGCCGGTACTGAAGGCAATATCGTCTTCACCGCTGGCGGCAAGAACATGAAACTCATGGGACGCTGACCCGCCAATGGAGCCGGTATCCGCCAATACCGGCCGATAGTCGAGGCCGATGCGATCAAAGATGTTGCAGTAGGCCTGGCGCATGGTGGCGTAGGTTTCTTCCAGGCTTTCATGGGTCAGATGAAAGGAATAGGCATCTTTCATCAAAAATTCCCGGGCGCGCATCACGCCAAAGCGCGGGCGCACTTCGTCGCGGAATTTGGTCTGGATCTGGTAAAAATTCGCGGGCAGCTGTTTGTAGCTTTTGAGTTCTCCGCGAATCAGGTCGGTAATGACCTCTTCATGAGTCGGCCCCAGGCAAAAGGCGCGCTCGTGACGGTCCTGGATGCGCAGCAGTTCGGGGCCGAACTGGCCCCATCGGCCAGACTCTTCCCATAGCTCGGCCGGCTGCACCACGGGCATCAGCAATTCCTGGGCGCCGGCGGCGTCCATTTCCTGTCGCACAATCGCCTCGACTTTGCGCAGAACTTTGAGCCCCATCGGCAGCCAACTGTACAGACCGGAGGCGAGTTTGCGGATCATGCCCGCGCGCAACATTAACTGATGGCTGATGACTTCCGCATCGGCGGGGGTTTCTTTCTGTGTGGCAATCAAAAACTGGCTTGCTCGCATGCTGATTCTCTGCTTTGCTTGTCAAAAGCGCTATTCTACGGTGCCTTATTCCTAAAGGGCACCTCTATTAACTGATTGTGGTCTCTCGGCTCTGGCTTCCTGCTTCGCTCTACCTCCTGCATCCATGCAGTCGTGCGTGGCCTGACAGGCGCTAGTGCAAGGCGGTTTGCGCAAGCCAAGGCTGGTTGTCCTTGGCAAGCAAGCCAACGCCGCAATAGCGCCTGTCAGGCCTCGCCCGTCGGGGCTTCCAGGCGCTTACTCCGACACGGAAAGTGTCTCGGCGTTATCCCATTTTGAAAGATAACCAGTATTACTTCAATGGGATGCCTTGATACAGGCTCCGCCTGAAAGCCAGAGACCGCAAGCAATTAGTAGAGGTGCCCTTATGTGCCAGCCCGGTAGTACGACAAAGGAGATAAAAGTATGTTTGAGCTAGATTCGCGTCTGCAACAGGATACGGTGGTGGTGGGTCGGTTTGACCTTTCTCTGGTGTTGCTGCACAAGGACGCCAACTACCCCTGGTGCATTCTGGTGCCGCAACGGGAAGATATGAGAGAGATTCATCACCTGGATGTGGAAGATCAGGTGCAGCTGGTTCATGAGTCCAGTCACCTCGCGGAGGTGATGACCGATCTGTTTCGCCCGACCAAGATGAACGTTGCGGCACTGGGCAATGTAGTGCCTCAGTTGCACGTGCACCATATCGCGCGATTCGCCGATGACCCGGCATGGCCGGCGCCGGTGTGGGGCAGGGTAGAGGCGAAGACTTACGAGGAGGACGAGTTGACGCGTCGTGTGCGTCGCTTGCGCAGTGCGCTGGAAGGCGAGGGGTTCGTTTCCAATTAACGCGTGATCAGGAAAAAGCACCGCTTGCCAGAGCAGGCGGTGCTGCAACACTTTTTGGCAGAATTATTCCGCCATTTCTTTCAGTTTTTTCAGCGGACGAATCTTGACTGCGGTGCTGGCGGGCTTGGCGGCGAACGTGGTTTCTTCACCGGTGAACGGGTTGATACCTTTGCGCGCTTTGCGGGCCGGCTTTTTCACGGTAACAATCTTCAGCAGGCCGGGCAGCACAAACTCTCCAACCGCACGCTTCTTCACGTGAGCTTCGATGATGTCAGTCAGCTCGTCCAAAACCGATTGAACCTGCTTTTTGCTGAGTTCAGTGCTTTCGGAGATCTGCGTCAGGATCTGGGTTTTGGAGTAGCGCTCTTTCGCCAAAGACACTTTCTTGGCGGGTTTAGCGGCGGGCTTGGCGGCGGCTTTAGGAGCAGCTTTGGCGGCTGCGGCTTTTTTAACAGGCGCTTTTTTCGCCGGAGCTTTCTTGGCTGGAGCTTTGCGTGCGGCCATAGAGTAAACCTCTTTTTAAATGGTAGTTTTGATTGATGGTTCTAACTGCTTGTTTTAACTGTAGTGCTCTACTTGATCGTTCTGAACCTGCTGATCGGACTATTCACACCAAGTATTTCGCGAGATCGACGACCGCTGACTGCTCGGTGGACACGACGCTCCCGCGAATTGCGCTTATATATAGAGGATTCGCGGGCCAGCGGCAACAAGAAAATGCGTAAAACTGCGCGTTTTAAGGGTTTTTTGGGCTTTTAACTTCATCATGCGGCCCGGCAGGGGAGTTTTGGCCTGATCTGGGCGCCGGATCAGGCGCTGGAGCACATGGTCGTGCAGGATCGCTGTTTGGTGAAGCAAGCCGGAAAAGAGCGTGTTTGCGCGATGAAACATGCCGGTCAACTGGGGTATAATGCCCCGCTTTTTGGATGCGCGCCCCGCGTTGCTGTTGCCCTGGGGCTGACCTGCATTGAAAAACGGGTGAGCAAACCGGCTTTCAGCGGCCAGTGTGCATTGGTTTGATTGAGTGAGGTGTGAGTTAGCAAAAATGCCAATTTACGAGTATCAGTGTGAATCCTGTGGCCACGAGTTTGAGGCCCTGCAAAAAATGAGCGATGCTCCCCTGGCCAATTGTCCGGCCTGTGCCAAGCCGGCGCTGAAGAAAAAGATCTCGGCGGCTGCGTTCCGGCTCAAGGGAGGCGGCTGGTATGAAACAGATTTCAAATCCGGCGACAAGAAGAAAAACCTTGCGGGAGACAAGTCATCCGGGGACGGTACCGCCGGGAGCGGCACAACCGCAACAACAGAAAAGAAAGCGGACAGCAAGCCCAGTACGCCCGCAGCGGGAAACTGAGCCGGGCGCTGTCCGCACGAATTCATGCATTAATTACGGGAACTGACCATGCGCAGTGTTTACTGTGGCAGCTTGAATGCCTCACATATAGATGAAGAAGTAACCCTTTGCGGTTGGGTGGATCGTCGTCGTGATCACGGCGGGGTCATATTTGTTGATCTGCGTGATCGTGATGGCATCGTGCAGGTGGTCTTCGACCCGGACGGCGAGCAGAATTTTGCTCTCGCCGACAAGGTGCGCGGTGAATATGTGCTGCAGGTCAAGGGCAAGGTGCGGGCACGCACGCCCGAGACTGTGAACCGCAATATGCCGACCGGCGAAATCGAAGTTTACGGCCAGGCCCTGGAAATTCTGAACACCGCAGAAACGCCGCCGTTCCAGTTGGACTCCCACACCACTGTGGGTGAGGACGTTCGCCTCAAGTACCGATATCTGGACCTGCGTCGCTCCGGTATGCAGCACAACCTGCGCTTTCGCTCCAAGGTCACTACTGCCATTCGCAACTACATGGACGAAAATGGCTTTCTGGATATCGAAACCCCAATCCTCACTCGGGCAACGCCGGAAGGCGCACGGGATTATCTGGTGCCATCGCGCACACACGACGGCAAGTTCTTCGCGCTGCCGCAATCCCCGCAGTTGTTCAAGCAGCTGCTGATGGTATCTGGTTATGACCGCTATTATCAGATTGCCAAATGCTTTCGCGACGAGGACCTGCGGGCGGACCGCCAACCGGAATTCACCCAGATCGATATCGAAACCTCGTTCATGAATGAAGAACAGATCATGGCGGTGACCGAAGACATGATCCGTCGGCTGTTCAGCAAGATGATGTCGGTGGAGCTGGGCAAATTCCCGCGCATGCCCTACGCGCAGGCCATGGACAAGTATGGTTCTGACAAGCCGGATCTGCGCATCCCGCTGGAACTGGTCGAAGTCAAGGATTTGATGACCGAAGTGGACTTCAAGGTTTTCTCCGGTCCTGCGAAAGATCCCAAGGGCCGCGTGACGGCATTGAAGGTTCCCGGCGGTTCAGAAAAACTGACTCGCAAGCAGATCGACGACTACACCAAGTTCGTCAGCATTTATGGCGCTAAAGGTCTGGCCTATATCAAGGTCAATGACTTGAGCGATCTTGAAAACGGCTTGCAGTCACCGATCGTGAAGTTCCTGCCCAACGACATTCGCCAGGCAATCCTCGAGCGTGTCGGTGCGGAAAATGGCGACCTGATCTTCTTCGGTGCGGACAGCTACAAAGTCGTGTCCGAGGCGCTGGGCGCCTTGCGCTGCAAGTTGGGTGACGATCTGGATCTGTACACCTGCCAGTGGGCACCGCTGTGGGTTGTGGACTTCCCGATGTTTGAAGAAAACGATGACGGCAGCTTGTCCGCGTTGCACCACCCCTTCACCGCGCCTTCCTGTTCTCCGGAAGACCTGCAGAACAATCCCGCTGCAGCACTGAGTCGCGCCTATGACATGGTGTTGAACGGCACCGAACTCGGCGGGGGTTCAATTCGTATTCACGACCAGGCAATGCAACAGGTGGTATTCCGTGTGCTCGGTATCAGTGAAGAAGAGCAGCGGGAAAAATTTGGCTTCCTGTTGGATGCGCTTAAATACGGTGCACCACCCCACGGTGGTTTGGCGTTCGGGCTCGATCGTTTGATTATGCTGATGACCGGTTCGGAATCGATCCGCGATGTAATCGCCTTTCCGAAAACCCAGAGTGCTGCTTGTGTGATGACCGATGCGCCGGGAACCGTGGACGCCAAACAGCTGCGTGAATTGCACATTCGTTTGCGCACTAAAGAGCAGGAACCCAAGCCTGCGCAGTAAGTAAAGGTTTAGTTAAAACTCAAGTTTCGGAATTGGATTACAGCTTTTTATGTGCTGAAGCTAAGCACTTCGTAAGCAAGGTGTGGTGCTGCAGCGTGAGAGTTTCTAAAAACGCCGTGAATACATCCCTGTAGGCTCCGGCACAAGGTCCCTCTTGTGACGGTTTTAGAAACTCTCCCCCTGCATCACCACTGTGGCGTATCCACCTGTTACCTTCTCTACCTGTCTGGTTATAAGAAAAGTTGCAGCGAACTCCGAAACTTGAGTTAAAAGATATAAACAGGTGTTACCGGCGGTACATGTACCGCCGGGGGAGTAGATTTTATGGCCGGCCATAGTAAATGGGCGAACATCAAGCACCGCAAAGCGGCGCAGGATGCCAAGCGCGGCAAGGTGTTCACCAAAATCATCCGCGAACTGACAGTAGCCGCCAAGGGCGGCGCTATCCCCGAAGATAATCCGCGTCTGCGTGCTGCCATGGATAAAGCCCTGGCAGCCAACATGAAAAAAGACACCATCGACAAAGCCATTGCACGGGGCGCCGGTGCCGGCGAGGGTGATAACTACGAGGAGTGTACCTACGAAGGCTACGGCGTTAACGGCGTGGCGATTTTGGTTGAATGCATGACCGACAACCGGAACCGCACCGTGTCCGACGTGCGCCACGCATTCACCAAGCGCGGTGGCAATTTGGGTACAGACGGTTCAGTGGCTTATTTGTTTGAGCGCAAGGGTCAGATCATGTTTGAGCCTGGTGCTGATGAAGATCGCATCATGGAAGTTGCCCTGGACGCCGGTGCCGAAGATATTCAAACCTTTGACGACTCATCTGTGGAAGTCACCACCAGTTTCGAGGATTTTCTCGCCGTCAGGGATGCCATGACGGCTGCCGAACTGGAGTTCGCCAATGCCGAAGTAACCATGATTCCCTCCACCACCATACCCCTGAACCCCGAAGATGCAGAGAAAACCCTGACGCTGGTGGATATGCTGGAAGATCTTGATGATGTGCAGAATGTTTATACCAATGGGGATTTTCCGGAGGAGGGGGGAGAGGGATAAGCGTAAGCTGCAAGCCGCAAGCTTCAAGCTGTAAGCTAAAGAAAAAGAAGGGAAAAGGGAAAAGGGAAAAGAAAGAGCGACAAGCTGCAAGCTATAAGCGGCAAGCGAGGGAAAGGGAAAAGAATAGCACTCTCCTGTAGGGGGACACCGCGCACCTGAACGGACTCGATGGGCCAATGGTAAGGTCAGTTCCGCGCACGCCACCATCCGATGTCGATGTCGGAAGGCGCCTACGGCTTTTTCGACCTACCGCATTGGCAGGGCTCTCGGCAAGCACGACCAGCCACTAACTTGCGGCTTGAAGCTTGTGGCTTGCCGCTTCTCCTTAATCACTTGACGCAGCTCTGTGCCCTTGGGACACTGCCAACTTCAAAAGTACTGTGAAAATAACCACCTATGGCATTGATATTGGGCGTGGATCCTGGGTCCCGCAAGACCGGCTTTGGTATCATTAACCAACTTTCCGGTAGCGCTACCTACGTCACCAGCGGCGTGATTCGCGTGCCGGATGTGCCTTTGCCGGAGAGGTTGGCGGTTATTTTCGATTCCATCTGTGAAATCATTGAAACCTACGCGCCCCAGGAATTTGCCATTGAGCAAGTGTTCATGGCCAAAAGTGCGGGATCCGCGCTGAAATTGGGGCAGGCGCGGGGCGCTGCCATTGTGGCTGCCGGCCATCATCGGCTGCCGGTGTCGGAATACGAGGCGCGCAAGGTCAAGCAATCAGTGGTGGGCAATGGCGGGGCGGACAAGCTTCAGGTGCAGCACATGGTCAAGGCATTGTTGAAACTGCCCGGCTCACCTCAGGAGGATGCTGCGGACGCTCTGGCTGTGGCACTGTGCCACGCCAATACACAACAACATATGATTCGCGTCGCCACCGGTCGGCAGTTCCGGCGCGGACGAATTGTTTAATCAGATCATCACAATGATTCATCGCGAAGAATTCTTGTCAAAAACAGGTGCAACATGATTGGCCGTCTCAAGGGAATACTGCTGGAAAAACAACCGCCGTATCTGCTGATTGATGTTCAAGGTGTCGGTTACGATGTGCTGGCGCCGATGACCAGCTTTTATCACCTGTCGGACCTGGGTGAGGAAGTGGTGCTGCACACGCATCTGGCTGTTAGCGAAACGTCCCAGCAGTTATATGGGTTTTATGAAAAAACCGATCGGGAGCTGTTTCGGCAACTGATCAAGGTCAGTGGCGTGGGCCCCAAAATGGCGCTGGCCATACTGTCCGGTATGGAAACCCCAACCTTCGTGCGATGCGTGGCAGAAGACAACAGCTCTGCCCTGGTCAAAGTGCCGGGGGTGGGCAAGAAAACCGCGGAGCGGCTCATCATCGAGATGCGCGACAAACTCAAGGGCTGGGAAACCTCAACGGGTGGTAGCTTGCCCGCAAGCGACAGCACCGCGGCACCTGAACGCACAGCCAACAGCTACATCGCCGAAGCCGAGAGCGCCCTAGTGTCTTTGGGTTACAAGCCGACCGAGGCCTCGCGGGCCGTGTCCGCTGTGCTCAATGACCAGGAAGTACAGCGCAGCGAGGACTTGATTCGGCTGGCTCTGCGGGCAATGGTGCCGGGTTGATTCAACAGTCTGTTAGAGTACGGGTAGCATGCACATCACCGGAAAAACGTCTCAATGATAGAACAAGATCGCTTGATCGAACCTACCGCCCAACCGCGCGAAGAGCTGCAGGATCGTGCTGTGCGCCCCAAAAGACTGGCGGATTACGTCGGACAGCCTGTGGTACGCGAGCAGATGGAGATCTTCATCGGTGCGGCCAAAGCCCGTGGTGAAGCTCTGGATCATACCCTGGTGTTTGGCCCGCCTGGCTTGGGCAAGACCACGCTGGCCAATATTATTGCCGAAGAAATGCAGGTCGGCCTGAAAAGCACCTCCGGACCCATTCTGGAAAAAGCCGGGGATTTGGCCGCACTGATGACCAATCTCGAACCCGGCGATGTACTCTTTATCGACGAAATCCACCGGCTCAGTGCCGTTGTGGAGGAAGTGCTTTACCCGGCCATGGAAGATTTTCAGCTGGATATCATGATCGGCGAAGGGCCTGCGGCGCGTTCCATCAAGCTGGACTTGCCGCCCTTTACCCTGGTGGGTGCCACTACCCGCGCCGGGTTGCTGACATCCCCATTGCGCGACCGTTTTGGCATTGTGCAACGGCTGGAATTTTACAACGTTGCGGATTTGACTCACATTGTGCAGCGGTCCGCGGGGCTAATGGGCGTTGCCCTTGAGGCAACCGGTGCGGCTGAAATCGCCAAGCGCGCGCGGGGCACCCCGCGTATCGCCAACCGCTTGTTGCGTCGGGTGCGGGACTACGCTGAAATGAAAAGTAACGGTGTGGTAACCGGTGAAGTGGCTGACCTCGCCCTTAACATGTTGAACGTCGACGCGCTGGGTTTTGATCATATGGATCGACGGCTGTTGCTGGCGCTGATGGAAAAATTCGGAGGCGGTCCAGTCGGCGTCGACAGCCTGGCGGCGGCCATCAGTGAGGAGCGTGACACCATCGAAGATGTACTGGAACCCTACCTGATACAGCAGGGCTATATCCTGCGCACACCGCGGGGCCGAACGGCGACTCAGGCGGCCTATGATCATTTTGGCATTCCGGTGCCGAGCCGACATCAACAGGACAATTTGCCGGGGCTTTGACTTCGCTGGACCAACATACCGTGAAGCTCCCGAAGAACCAATTTATCAGGATGTGATCAATGCCGGAATTTTCTTTCCCTGTCCGCGTCTATATCGAGGATACTGACGCCGGCGGCATAGTATATTATGTGAACTACCTGAAATTCATGGAGCGGGCCCGCACCGAATTGCTGCGCACTCTGGGGTTCAACAAGCCGGCTGTTCTTGATGAAGGTTTACTGTTGGTGGTGCACTCTGCGCAAATCAATTATAAAAGTCCTGCTCGTCTGGATGATGCACTGGATGTCACTGCCGAAATCGAGCAATTGGGTAAAACCTACGTCGTCTTCAAGCAGCGTGTTCTACGGGCTGATCAATGCTTGGCTGAGGCCAGCGTCAAGGTGGCCTGTGTCTCGCAACAGGCCATGCGTCCGAAAGCCTTGCCTCCACATTTTTACAACTCTCTGAAGGAAATCGGTAGTCTATGAATCAGGGCGAATCCTTATCCATTGTTCATTTGATAACCCAGGCAAGCCTGCTGGTGCAAATCGTGATGTTGTTGCTGTTTCTGGCGTCGGTGATTTCTTGGTGCATGATCGTGCAACGCGGTATTTATCAGCAGAAGGCGCGACGCGCGTTCTACGCCTTTGAGAAGCAGTTTTGGTCCGGTATCGATCTGACCCAGCTGTATCGCCAGGGCAATGCACGAGCCAGTGATGGCAGTGTCGACGGTGTCGAGAGCGTGTTCCGCGCGGGCTTCAAGGAATTCAGCCGACTGCGCCAGCAGGGCAGCACTGATCCGGATGCCATAATGGAAGGCACCCAGCGTGCAATGCGCGTTGCGTTGCGCCGGGAAGAAGAGAAACTTGAGGCCAATTTGCCCTTCCTCGCCAGTGTCGCCTCAGTCAGCCCCTACGTCGGCCTGTTCGGCACAGTTTGGGGCATCATGAACTCATTCCGGGGCCTGGCCAGCGTGCATCAGGCGACGTTGGCCACTGTGGCTCCGGGCATTTCCGAAGCGCTGATTGCAACGGCTATGGGTCTGTTCGCCGCGATTCCGGCCGTTCTGGCGTACAACCGATTCTCTGCAACGGCAGAAACCCTGACCAGCAATTACGAAACTTTTGCTGAAGAATTTTCCTCCATTCTGCACCGTCAGGTGCATTCCAAATAGAGCGGACGCGTATTTATGGCGGGCGGTAAAAAACGCAAATCCATGGCAGAAATCAACGTGGTGCCCTACATCGACGTGATGCTGGTGCTGTTGGTGGTATTTATGGTGACTGCACCGCTGCTGATGCAGGGCGTCAAGGTCGATCTGCCCCAGTCGCCTTCTGCGCCCATGCAGGACAACCAGCTGGAACCCATGATCGTGTCGGTGAAGGCGGACGGTACCTATTATCTGAATGTCGGCGGAGACGAGAAAACCCCACGGCCCCTGCAGGAAATTACCTCAACCGTCGAAAAGGTATTGCGACAGAAGCCGGGCACTCCGGTGCTCGTGTGGGGCGATCGCGCGGTGGATTACGGTGTGGTGGTCAATTTGATGTCAGAGCTTCAAGGTGCCGGCGCGCCCTCTGTAGGCCTGGTTACCGAGCCTCCCGCAGGTTGATGAGGCTTTGATGTTGTTGCGCAATTATCTGTGGCCGGTGACCATAAGCGTGCTTTTCCACGGTGCAATTATCGCGTTCGTGGTGGTTGGCTGGGAATCGTCGACAATGCCTCAGTCACCCGTCAAAATGCCACAATACATCGAGGCGAAACTGGTTGAGCTCAAGCCAAAGGCCAAGCAGGCCACCAGCGCCAAACCCAAAGAAGTTCAAAAAGTTGATCTGACCAAGAAGCGCCGGGAGCAGGAGGCGCGGGAGAGGCGGGCGCGGGAAAAACGTGCGCAGGAGCAAAAACAGCTGGAGCAGCAGCGCCAACAGGAAGCCGAGGAAAAACGCCAACAGGAACTCGCCGAGCAAAAACTGCGGGCGGAACGGGAGCAACAGGAAGAGCGGGAGCGTCAACGGCGCCAGGCGGAAGCTTTCGAAGAGGCGCTGCGGGAAGAGCAGGGGCTGATTCTCGAAGATGAATACGCCACAGAAGCCCAGGGTTACACCCAGGCCATTGCGCAGCGTATCGAACAGCACTGGAGTCGGCCGTCATCCGCGCGCAACAACATGCAGGCACTTTTATCGATACAGCTGGTGCCCACTGGCAGAGTGGTGAGCGTGGCCGTGGTGAAAAGCAGTGGCAATGCGGCGTTCGACCGGTCCGCGGAGCAAGCGGTGCGACAGGTGGAAATATTCCCTGAAGTGAAAGATATGCCGCCGGAGGTATTCGAGCGTTACTACCGGCAATTCAATTTACTCTTCAAACCACAGGATTTGCGACAGTGAGAATTTTAACGGCACTAGTACTGAGTTTGGTTGCTGTGTGTGCAAATGCACAGCTGACTATCGAGATCACTCAGGGCGTTGACAATCCGACACCCATTGCGGTTGTTCCCTTTGGTGTGACCAGCAGTTTGAGTGAAGACCTGCGCGGCATAGTGGCGGCGGATCTGGAGCGCAGTGGCCTGTTTCGGCCGATTCCGCCGCAGGACATGTTGTCGTTCCCGCAGAACGAATCTGAGCTGCACTACCGGGACTGGCGCGTGCTGGGGGCCTCCTATGTGGTTATTGGAACGCTGACAGAAACGCCTACGGGGCATTCCCTCACTTATGAACTCTACGACGTTCTGAGTCAAAACAGGCTGCTCAGCCGTACGGTCACCGGCACGCCGCAGACGGAAAGGGATAGCGCCCACGCAGTGAGTGATGCGGTTTACCAGGCCATCACGGGTATCCGCGGAATTTTCGCCACCAAGATCATGTATGTGGAAGATCTGACGGAGCCGGGCCCTTCCCGCTATCGCCTGATGATGGCTGACGCTGATGGCGCCAGACCGGAAATGATCTTTTCCTCAAGTCAACCGATACTGTCGCCGACCTGGTCGAACGACAGGACGCAGGTTGCTTATGTGTCTTTCGAGACGACGCGACCGGCCATTTTTCGCCAAAATCTGATCACGGGTGCTCGAGAGCAGTTGACCAATTTCCAGGGACTCAACGGCGCACCGTCCTGGTCGCCAGATGATCAGAAGCTGGCGCTGGTACTGTCAAAGGACGGCAACCCGGAAATCTATGTCCTCGATATCGCTTCAAAACGGCTGACGCGGGTCACCAATCATTTCGCGATTGATACAGAACCCAACTGGACGATCGACGGTAAAAGTCTTATTTTTACCTCAAATAGAGGCGCTAGCCCACAAATTTATCAAGTAGGACTTGCCAGCGGGCGGGTTGAGCGCTTAACCTTCGAGGGAAATTACAACGCCAGACCGAGAGTGTCACCGGACGGTAAAAGTTTGGTCATGATCCATCGGTATGATGATGTATTTCACATTGCCATGCAGGACCTCGAGTCAGGGAATATCCGAATACTTACGGAAACCTGGCTTGACGAATCACCGAGCATAGCGCCTAATGGCGCCATGCTGATATACGCTACGCAGCACAACAACAAAGGCGTGCTGGCGGCGGTATCTATGGATGCCGGGGTGAAATTTCGCTTGCCTTCACAGCAAGGGAATGTGCGGGAACCGGCCTGGTCTCCGTTCAAGAAATAGGTATTTTACTGTTTTTTAATTTGTGTTTAATTTATGTGCATATTGACAATGGGAGTCATAACAATGAATAACATGTTTACACGCTTTTTGATGCTGGTTGCAGTCCTGGGCTTGATGGCGGGTTGTGCGTCAACCTCCACCGAAGATCAGCAGGCTGAACAGGATGCGCAAACCGCTCAACAAGAAACTGTTGAGCAAGTAGAGCCTGCAGTTCAAGAAGAGCCTGAAGTTGAAGTGGACACTGTCTTCTATTTCGGTTTCGATGAATCTACTTTGCGTCCTGATGCTCGTGCAGCATTGACTGTACACGCTGAGCGTCTGCGGGCAGAGCCACGCAACATCCGTCTGGAAGGCCATACCGATGAGCGCGGTAGCCGTGAGTACAACATGGCCCTGGGCGAGCGCCGTGCCAACTCGGTGCGTGACTTCCTGGTGCTGCAAGGTGTTGACCGCAGCCTGATCGAAACCGTGAGCTATGGTGAAGAGCGTCCGGCCGTTATGGGCAGCTACGAAGGTGCCTGGTCACAAAATCGTCGCGTTGAGCTGAAATAGTTAAATTAGGTTTTATGGTTAAATATCCCTTAGCCGCCATCCTCTCGATGGCGGCTGTTGTGTCTCTGGCACAGGTCAAGGTTGTCGATTCCAAGCCGACCATTGGCGCAATGCCACCCCCGCCCGCACCGGTCGGTTCCATGGAATCGGCTGCGCAACCTATAGCATCCAATGCTGCGGTCGAACTCTTCTACAAGGTCCAGACTCTGCAACAGGAAGTGTTGGAGCTGCGCGGGCTTGTTGAAGAGCAGGCTCACGAACTCAGACAGCTCAAACAGCAGCGCATGGACGATTATCTGGATCTCGATCGACGTCTGAGCCAGTTGTCCCAGGGTTCGGTCCCTGCGGCGGCGACTGATGCAGATCCTGCGGCTTCCTCAGGGGCGCCTGTCGGTAAGGATGAACTGTCCAACTATCGTGCGGCCATCGATCTGGTGCTGAAGCAACAGGACTATGCCAAAGGTATCGTGGCACTGGAGCAGCATCTGGCGGATTATCCCGACGGACGCTATGCGGCCAATGCGCAGTACTGGCTGGGACAGATCCATCTGCTGCAGAATGAGCTTGAACAGTCGCGGCAGTGGTTCGCGGCCATGCTTCAAGACCATCCGGATCACCAGAAAACGCCCGAAGCCAAGTTCAAGCTTGGCAAGGTTTACCACCTGTTGGGGGACAAGGCGAAGGCACGGGAACTTCTGGAAGAGGTGGCAAGCTCCAATACCAGTGCAGCTGATCTGGCGAAGGATTACCTGAGACAGAATTTCTCTTCTTAGCGGTCGTTGTCGCTGCTGGGTGACGTTGAGCGAGCGCGGTATTTTCTGTCGCGCTCGCTCCGTTCGTTTACAATGCTCTCTGACCCGCTTGGCCGTTCCTCGCATCACCTATTACTTCTTCACCAGGTTTCCCGCCCACTATGGATGACATTAGTCTTCGTATTACCGAAATTTTTTATTCCCTGCAGGGCGAGTCGAGCACAGTGGGATTGCCAACCGTTTTCGTACGCTTGACTGGTTGCCCGTTGCGCTGCGGCTACTGTGACTCCGAGTATGCCTTCCACGGTGGCGAGCGTTATTCGATTGACGCAATTCTGACCAGGGTGGAAGCGCTGGGAGCGCGCTACGTCTGCGTCACCGGCGGTGAGCCCCTGGCCCAGCCAAACTGCCATCCGCTGTTGTCAGCGCTGTGTGACAGAGGTTATCGAGTATCCCTTGAAACCAGCGGCGCCTTGGCGATTGATGAGGTAGACCCTCGCGTGACGATTGTCATGGACCTGAAAACGCCGGGGTCCGGGGAGATGTCGAAGAACCTGTATGACAACATCCATGTACTCGATAAGAAGGATCAGGTGAAGTTCGTCCTATGTGGCCGAGACGATTATGACTGGGCCAAGTTCAAGCTGGATGAATACCGGTTGCCTGAGCGCGTCGGGGAAGTCCTGTTGTCCCCAAGCTACGGCGACCTCGCACCCGGCGAGCTGGCCGACTGGATTCTGCAGGACCGTTTGCCCGTGCGCTTCCAGGTGCAACTGCACAAGCAGTTGTGGGGCGATAAGCCGGGTCACTAACCACAGCTCAAGCTTCCCCAAGTTGTTCCAGGTCGGTGACCAGTTCCAGAATTGTTACAAGAGTGAATCTTATGTCAGAAAAAAGGGCCGTCGTGCTGATCTCTGGTGGCCTTGATTCCACCACCGTATTGGCAATAGCGCGGCAAGAAGGCTTCAGCTGCTTTGCCCTGAGCTTCGACTATGGTCAAAAGCATCGGGCAGAGCTAATTGCTGCGGAGCGAATTGCGCAATCGCTCGAGGCAACAATGCACAAGCAAATCGCCCTGGATCTGAGCACCATCGGAGGGTCCGCACTGACGGACGAGGCGATTGCGGTACCGGAGGATTCCCCCGCCGGCATACCGGTGACCTACGTGCCTGCCCGCAACACTGTATTCCTGTCCGTTGCGTTAGGGTGGGCAGAGGTGTTGGAGGCCGAGGCGATCTTCATTGGTGTTAATGCCGTTGACTACTCGGGTTACCCGGATTGCCGACCGGAATACATCAAGGCTTTCCAGGACATGGCCAATCTGGCGACCAAGGTTGGCATTGAGGGTGGATCGCTAAAAATCCATACGCCATTGATCGATCTGACCAAAGCCGAGATCATTCAGGCCGGACGGCGTCTGGGCGTTGATTACAGTTTGACGGTGTCCTGCTATCAGGCTGATGGTCAAGGTCGTGCCTGTGGCCGATGCGATAGCTGTAGGCTGCGCCGCCAGGGATTCTCCGATGCTGGAGTTCCTGATCCGACCCGCTATGTGGGCGCTGAGTAAAGCGGGAAGACGCCATCGAACGAAAATCGGAAAAACTTCTTGAGTTTTGTCGTCAAATCATTAGTATATGCGCCTCTTTGAGGCCAAGGTTGGGCTTCCAAGGAACTATGGGTCGTTAGCTCAGCTGGTAGAGCAGTTGGCTTTTAACCAATTGGTCACTGGTTCGAATCCAGTACGACCCACCATAT